>JBEKNV010000030.1:0-32480 GCA_049522395.1 Methylovirgula sp. | reverse complement strand
AATCTCGTCGCCGATTACATCGACATGATGCGCGACCTTCTTTTGTTCGGCCGCCTGCCCAATCCTCTGCTCTACTTGGGGACAGTCCTTGCTTCACTCTTCATCTTCGCCTACAGCTACCGCTTCTTCATGCGATACAAGGCGGTCTTCGTCGATGTCATCTGAACAGACATCATCTGAAGTGGTGATCAGTTGCAAAGGGGTCGGCAAAGCCTTTCAGCTTTATCGGCACAGAAACGATCAGCTGAAGCAGATTCTGTTTGGAAGGTGGAAGCGCTTCTACCAGCAGCATTGGGTTTTGCGCGACATCAACTTCGAGGTTCGCAAGGGCGAATGTCTCGGCATCATCGGCCGCAACGGCGCCGGCAAGACGACACTGTTGCAGATCATTTGCGGTATCACACAGGCGACTCATGGAGAGGTATGGACCGTCGGCCGCATCGCGCCCATCCTGGCGCTCGGTGCCGGCTTCGATATGGAGCTGACCGGCGGTGAAAACGCCATGATCGGCGGCGCCATCCTCGGCCTGAAACGTTCCGAAGTCGCGGCGCGCCTCAAGGACATCGAGGCATTCGCCGACATCGGCGGTTTTTTCTATCAGCCGATGAAAATGTATTCGAGCGGAATGCAGTCGCGTCTCGCCTTCGCAATCTGCACGCAAGTCAACGCCGATATTCTGATCGTCGACGAAGCATTGGCCGTGGGCGACATCGGCTTCGCACAAAAGTGCCTCGACTATATTCGTGACTTCGCGCGGCGCGGTACCATTCTTATGGTGTCGCACTCGCCTGGGGCGCTGCAAATGTTTTGCGATCGCATTGTTTGGATTGAGGATGGCCTCGTCCGGGAAGAGGGCAAGCCGGCAACGGTGCTCGCGCATTATGGCCATGGGCTGGAGACGGCTGAGGGCGGCATCTCGGTGACCTCCGCGGACATCTCTGTGACTGCCGCTCCGCAACCCGCTGGCGATTTGCGCATCGTCGGCGCCCGCTGACTTCGCCGGCGGTCTTTTAAAGCTGGAAGATTATCGCGATCGGCGCGGTCAACCTTGGGCTCCCCGCGACCGCTGCACAGCACGGCCTTGCGCCGCGTCTCGACATCGTTCTTGCGACCACCTCATTGGCAGCCCTGCGGCGGCCTTGTTGACAAAACAGGGGGGATGATATGCAAGCGGGATTGAGAAGGCTGACATAATGGCGAAAGTTGCTCTGATCACGGGGACGACCGGGCAGGACGGCGCCTATCTTGCCGAGCTCCTGCTCGCCAAGGGCTATATCGTCCACGGGCTGAAGCGGCGCTCATCGTCCTTCAACACCGAACGGATCGACCATCTCTATCAGGATCCGCATCAAGGAAACGTGCCGTTCACGCTGCATTATGGCGACATGACGGACGCCACCAATCTGATCCGCCTGATGCAAGAGGTCGCGCCGGACGAGGTCTATAATCTCGCGGCGCAAAGCCATGTGCGCGTCAGCTTCGAGACGCCCGAATATACCGCCAATGCGGATGCGATCGGGCCTTTGCGCCTCCTCGAAGCGATCCGTATCCTGGGATTTGAATCGAAGACGCGATTTTATCAGGCGTCGACGTCGGAACTTTATGGCTTGGCCCAGGAAGTCCCGCAACGTGAGACGACCCCGTTTTATCCGCGCAGCCCCTACGCAGTGGCGAAGCTCTATGCTTATTGGATCACCGTGAATTATCGCGAAGCCTACAAGATTTTCGCGAGCAACGGCATTTTGTTCAATCACGAAAGCCCGATCCGCGGCGAGACCTTCGTCACGCGCAAGATCGTGCGCGCTGTCGTCGCTCTGGAAACGGAACGCAACGAGGTTCTCTATCTCGGCAATCTGGATTCGCTGCGCGACTGGGGCCATGCGCGCGACTATGTCGAAGGCATGTGGCGCATCATGCAACACTCGGAGCCAGATGACTTTGTCCTTGCGACCGGCGAAATGCACAGCGTGCGCGAATTCGTCGAATGTGCCTTTGCCGAAACCGGTCGCCGCGTCGTCTGGCGCGGAAAGGGCCTGGACGAAGTTGGGATCGACGAGCGATCGGGGCAGATTCTCGTGAAAATTGATCCGCGCTATTTTCGCCCGACCGAGGTCGACCAGCTGTTGGGCGATGCCACAAAGGCACGCAAGAAACTCGGCTGGATCCCCAAGGTTACGTTCACCGAACTGATCAAGGAAATGGTCGCGGCGGAGCTTTCCGGGTCGAAGCTTCACCCCACGCTACACCGAGCTTTTGCTGATTGAGCGCTTTTATGCCGTCATCTATGCAAACGCATAAGCCACTCAACTTTGCCGGGCGCCGCGTCTGGGTCGCCGGCCACCGCGGCATGGTGGGCTCGGCGTTGCTCCGCAAGCTCGCGCCCGAAGGCGCCGAAATTCTCACCGCCGGACGCAAAGAACTCGATCTCTGCCGGCAGGCGGAGACCGAAGATTGGCTCGCGGCGCAAAGGCCGGAATTCATTTTCATGGCTGCCGCGCGCGTCGGCGGCATTCACGCCAATGCGACCTATCCCGCGCAGTTCCTGTACGACAATCTGATGATCGAGACGAACATCATCGAAGCAGCGCGCAAACTCGGCGTCAAAAAGCTCATGTTGCTCGGCTCATCTTGCATCTATCCGCGCATGGCACCGCAGCCGATGACGGAAGGCAGCCTTTTAACCGGACCGTTGGAAGAAACCAACCAATGGTATGCGATCGCGAAAATCGCAGGCATCAAGCTGGTGCAGGCCTACCGCCGACAGTACGGAACGAATTTCGTCTCTGTGATGCCGACCAATCTTTACGGTCCCGCCGATAATTATCACCCGGAAAATGGGCATGTCGTCGCCGCCCTGATCCGGCGTTTTCATGAAGCCAAGGTCGCCAGAAAAGACCGCGTCGTCATCTGGGGCACCGGCACGCCGCGGCGCGAATTTCTGCATGTGGACGATCTCGCGGCTGCCTGTCTCTTTCTGATGAAGAATTTCGACGACGAAGAGCCGATCAACATCGGCAGCGGCCAGGAGGTGACCATCGTCGAACTCGCCAAGCTGATCGCCGAAACCGTCGGCTGGTCGGGACAAATCGAATTCGACACGCAGAAGCCGGACGGGACGCCGCGCAAGCTTTTGGACACGAGCCGGCTCTCGGCCATGGGATGGAAACCGACCATCGGACTGCGCGACGGACTGGCCAACGCCTATGCCGATTTTAAGCTGCGATGGCAGCAGGGCGAATTCGCCGGCAAGGAATCAGCATAAAATCGGGGGATCGCAGGCTGCACACCCAGGCCTGAGGCGTTCGTCTAGCGCGGTCGGCCCCGGCTGTCGAAGTCAACTTCCCGTCCAGCCCCCTCCCCTATAGACCCACGTCGTTCCCTTGGGGTCCGCCCCGCGCTCTAATTCGACGCGCGTTGGCTCGCGCTCCCGAAGCCACCGCTCAATACGCTCAACCTCTTCGAGATAGGGACGATAGATGGCCTGCAAACAGAATTGCTGGTCATCGCCCAACTCACTATAGGTACGCCAAACTCCGAACTGGTCGCGAAACACAGAGCTGAAGTGATAAAAAATCAGCGGCATTCCATCGACCGTGAGGGCGTCGCGCGCGGCAATTCGATGTCGCGCGACGTTCCACCACGACAAATTCGCACCAGCATGTTCGACGATGTGAACCCCCGGATAGCGCTGAGGCCAGGCTGTCAGATAGCCCTGGTTCATGAACCGTCCATCGGCTTCGACATGCGGCTCGCACCATTCGAAACAATCGTCGCGATAGTCTAAAAGGCAGCGCCGACCCTCCGCATCGTTTCGCCAGTAGATGAACCCGGCGTTGAACTGTCCATATATGTGAAGATTCTCGTAGGGCTCACTGAAGCGATGCGGAGAGACCGCGATCGAGGCTTCTCCGATCTCGGCGAAAATCGGAAAAGGCGAAGAATAAAAGAAAGTGTCCGAGTCGATATGAGCGACGCCCGTCAGCTCCGGCCGTCGGTTGAAAACATAGAGCGGCAGCACCGGTTTATGCGTTGCATAAAAGGCCTTGCGCGAATGGACATCGAAATCGGCGAGTCGCGGCTCGAAGTGGCGGATCATATCCGTCGAAACGACGAAGACTCGTAGCAAACCGAGTTCGGAAATGACTTTGCATGTGATCTCGTCGAAGCAGAGCGCGAAAATATCCGTATCCGGATCATGCTGCGTTAAGGAACGCAGCATGACGATTGCAAAAGCCAGATAACGCTGATCGAAATAGGTGATATAGGCGCGCGAAAATGCGCTCATTTTATAAGCCCTACTCTGAACCGGCGCCGAAGTTCTTCGCGCTTGTCCGCGAGCTCGTTCGCCGGTCGAGACGCCCAAAAAGACAAGCGCTGGCGCAGACGGGCGACCTCAAGCCCCAGGTCTATCGTCCCGCCAGCCGACGAAAAGAACGAACGCGAAAGCCATGATGAGCTTGAGGACAGACGCGCGTGCTGTGCGATAACCAAATCCGAAGAGATGGGCAGACGATCGTCAAAGGCCCGCGCGAGGCCGCCAAAACCGAAGCGAATGCCTTTGGCTCGCACGGAATCGGCAATCATCGTCATGAGATCGGACGGGACGACTTCGAATTCATGGGTAACACCCAAGGATAGACGGAGATCGTTGAGGCCGACGATCACTTCGTCGATGCCACCCACGGCGAGAATATCGTGCAGACGGACGACAGCGGCCGCTGTCTCGAGAAGAAGAGTGACTTTAGCGCGACGATCGACAAGCCGAACAAATCGTTCGGCTTCCGCGGGCATGGAGAAAAAGGGCAGCATCAGCACGGTGGCGCCGCCGGCAAGTGCGGCTTCCACCTCTTGATTTGAATTGTCATGCAATGCATTGAGGCGGGCAAACAAGGCTGCGCGCCGCACCACAGGCGACAATCGGTCGAGATCGGAAATCTCATGATCGGATATGCGCGCATTCGGAAGGTAGCGTTGCCGCGCGACCTTGTTCATCCGTTCGATGTCGATGCCAATTTGATCGACCCCGGCGGCATCGGCCTCTGCCGCCAAAGCCGCTTGGTTGGTGATGAGTGTGAAGCAGAAATCATCGCCAAAGGCGCCCATGGCGGTGCGATCAAAGAATGTCAGGAATATCGGAAGCATGCGGTGCGAGTCGCCAATTGTCCGGCTCGGCGTGCTCGTAGAGCTGATCGAAGAGGTTGATAAAGCCTGCAGGCTCGCCGCTTTCGTTGCGCAACGCGTGCCACACTCCCGGCGGCACGACGACCATCACAGGCCGAAGAGCCCCGATGCGCAGGACCTCCGTCGCGCCTTTTGTGGGCGAGTCGTCCCTATTGTCCCACAGCGCCAGTTTGATATTGCCACCAACGCCGACGAGGTGGTCGACCTGCTTGGAATGGGCGTGCCAATCGGTCACGCCGCCGGGATTAAGTTGCACCCAATTGACCTGGTGCACATTGATTTTGATGACGGGCCAGTCGGCGCGAAAGATCTCGGTCATGAACCCGCTGCGCGTCAACACATTGCCAAGCTCATAGAACTGAACGCCAGCGATCTTCAGCGCGCCGGCTTTGGAGCCCCCCGGCAAAACGGTCTGCGGGTCGCGTTTGCCAATCGACGCCATCAAGCATACCCCCTCGGCCGAACAAGCATCAAAAATAATTGGCCAGGATTGTTATTGCCACCGTTCGGGGGAATTTGGAATTGGCCTCGCTGATGCGTTTTTGGGTGCACTGCGGCTTGATTCCGGATCGTTCGAGAAGCGCACACATAGGCCCTATTCAGCCTTTCCCCCCGGCCCGGAGAGCGCGACCGGCATTGCGACGATCTGCAAGAGCGCCGCTTTCCCGCTGATGCGGCCCGTGGCGATTTCGACTTCGCCTTTCAAAAAGGCGCCGAAACTGCGGCCGTGTTCGCGTTCGGGGGTCATGTCGCGGCAGAGCGCAGCAAGGCTGACGAAGAGACCGAAAATCATGAGGAAAAAGAACCTCCACCGCGAGAATGAGCGATGTCTCGCCGCAGGCAAAAGAGGCCCAGGCCACGCCGGCGAACCAGACGACGCTGGCGAGCGGAACGGCGAAAGCGGCTGGATGGACGCAGGTCGCCGGCAGAAGCGCGGCCTTTACTGCGGGAACCGCAGCGACCTTCCGGGGTGCCTGCTGAGGCGGCCGTGCGATCGGTTCGAATTCGAGTTCGAATGTGCGGAATGCGTATGCCGTAACGATCTCCCTTGAAGTCCGAGTTGAAGCCCGTTGGCTGAAGGGAGAACTATCGCCCTGTCATTCATCATTCCAATAGATGTTTCTGTACTATATAATCAGAAAATGAGATGGAACTGAGAGGGTGGACAAAGGTGACTTTGGAGCAGCTTCGCATCTTTGTGGCCGTCGCCGAGCGCCAGCATGTGACCCAAGCCGCCCAGGCGCTCAACCTTGCGCAATCGGCGGCGAGCCATGCCATCGCGACGCTCGAAGCGCGCCACGACACGAAGCTTTTCGATCGTGTCGGTCGCCGCATCGAGCTGACGGAGGCCGGCCGCGCCTTTCTCATTGAAGCGCGAACGATCCTTGCGCAGGCCGAACGCGCCGAACTCGTGCTGAACGAGTTCGGTCAGCTCGGCCGCGGCACGCTGACGGTCCAGGCGAGTCAGACCATCGCGAGCTATTGGCTGCCGCGCCATCTCGTCGCCTTTCGCCGCGCCTATCCGCGCATCGATGTCAAGATGACCATCGGAAATTCGGCGCAAGTGGCTGAATCAGTCGAACAGGGCGTCGTCGAACTCGGCTTTGTCGAAGCCGTGGTCGAAAGCGAACAGTTGATCAGCACGCCGGTCGCGCGCGATCAGCTGGTGATCGTCGTCGGCCCCGAACATGCTTGGGCTGAAGGCAAGGCGCCGACGCCAGCCCGTTTGATGGACAGCGCCTGGGTGCTTCGCGAGAAGGGTTCCGGCACGCGATCGGTCTTTGAGCAAGCGATGCGGGCCCTCGGAATCGATCCGAGCCAATTGCAAATCGCGATGGAACTGCCGTCGAACGAGGCCGTGCGGGCGACCGTGGAAGCGGGACTGGGGGCGACTGCCATTTCCGTATCGGTTGTCGCGCCGAGCATCGAAGCCGGCTTGCTCCATCACGTCCCAACGCGTCTGCCACCGCGCGAATTCCATGTTTTGCGCCATAAGCAGCGTTACAAAAGCCGGATCGCGGATGCACTTTTGGCTTCGCTCGAGGGACCGGGCAAGACGCGGTCGCGTCGTTGAATAGATGGAAAAGGCGAAAGCCTATTCGCGTTCGATCGCTGGCGCCGCGCTCATGCGACGCCGGTTTCACGGCTGTCATTCCAATACAAAAGCGAATGGAAAAATTGGCGCTCCCTAGGGGACTCGAACCCCTGTTTTCGCCGTGAGAGGGCGACGTCCTAGACCGCTAGACGAAGGGAGCGTGGGCTCGTTCTATAATGCAGGCGCCGCTGTCGCAAGGCCGCCTCTCTTCATTTCCGATTATGACGCCGCCGGTTCGTGGCTGGACAAATGCGGCTCGGTCGAATCCGGCGACAACAGTCCGGGAATTGGCGCGAACCGCGCCGCGCTCTCGGCCGACGCGCCATCGCCATTGGGCCGCACCTGACGGATGATGGCGGCGCCGATTTCGCTGATGCTCTGGCGCAGAGCCGCATTGTCGTCGCCATTGCTGCTCGGCGGAATTTCGCCCGCCTCGCTGCGGCGGCCCGCTTGCGCAATCGCGTTCGCCAATTCTTCGCCCCGCTTGCGTGCGACATCGAGCGCGCCTTGCGCCGCTGAATGCTCGGCGCGCAAGCGCGCATAATCTTCGAGGATCTTCTCGGCTTCCCTGGCGCGCTCGGCCATATGATCGCGCCGCGCGATCGCGTCCAATTCGCGGCGGCGGGACTCTTCCAGAGCGGCTTCATTGACGTTCATCTTGACCATGAGCGTCTTGAGCTGATTGAGATCGCCATCTTGCTGCTGGCTCACGGCGGCAAGCTGTTGCGCGAGCTCACCGGCACGCTGCGCCTCCGCCGCAAGCTGCGTTTCGAGCTCCGCCACCCGCGCCTCGGCGGATTGGCGCTCGCTCCGCACGCCGCCAAGGACGTCCGTCAGACTGCGCGTGTGCAACTCGCGCTGCGAGAGCTTCTGTTCGGCTTCGATTAGACTGCGGCTCACTTCGCCGAGGCGAAGTTCGAGACTTGCGACCCGCGCATCGGACGCCGCAAGTGCGGCAAAGCGCATTTCGGACAGAACCTTCATCGACTCTTGCAAGCGCACATATTCGAGGAATTCGTTTTGCCGGCGGTCGATCAGCCCTTCCGAGTCGTAGAGCGCCTTCTGCAGCGCACCGAATTCGCCGCGCAGCGCGTTCATTTCCGTTGCATTCTCGATGCGCTCGCGCTCGGCCGCCTGAACGGCTGCTAACCCTCCCGCAATCTCGGCCTCAAGTTCGCTGATCTTGGTCGCCTGGTGACCAAGGTTCACGAGGTCGGCGGCGTGCCGGTCGTCCAGCTGTTCCGTGCGCTGCTCAAGCCGGCAACATTCGACCGCGAATTCGGCCCGCAGTTGGTCGCGCTCGGCCAAAATTTCTTGAACCGAAAGGGGGATTTGCATCTCGAGCTGACGCCTGGTCAGCCGATTTGCCCGGCGCCAAAAAGCCGGCGCGAATGCCAACGCTACGAGCCCCGCAACCAGGAACCCGAGCGCAAAGATCATGGTCTGTTCGATCACGCGTCTCGCCCACTCACTATGTCCAAAGAACTATGCCACTACGCCGGAACAAGATCAAAACTAGCGCGGGCGGCACAGGGGACCAGCCCGAAGCGCGCGGCAAAACCGCGGCGGCGGCAGCGAGGCGGTTGATTTTTAAGGCAGAAGGCGAGGACCGTCGGGTTGGGGCCGGTTTTGTGCCTCAGAACGGGTTCCAGGTCGGCCGCGGCGTGAATTTCAGATAGCTGACATTCAATCCGAGCCTTGCGCCGACGCCCGAGCGGATCGGCACCACGACGACGCCCTGATCGACGAGCGCGGTCATGCCAAAGCCGCCGACAAAATAGGCCGAACCGTCCATCCCGCCATAGCGCCGGTAGATCGCGCGGGTCGTCGGCAGATCATAGACGAGCATCATGGTCCGATCGCCGTCGGCGCCGGCATCGAAACCGAGCGAGGGGCCCTGCCAAAACACACGAAGATCGCCGGCATTGCGCGTATACATCGTGCCTTCGCCATAGCGCAGCCCACCGACAAAGGCGCCGCTCGCCTCCTGGCCGAGGATGTAGCCATTCGGCCGTCCCCAGCGGCGTGCCGCCGCCTCGACCACTTCCGCGAGGCCCCGGGATATTGTCCCGAAGAAGCGGTGGCCGCTTTCGACGACCTCGTCGGTCGAAAATTCCCCCGGGCGCGCATTGGGATCGGGAGGCGGATCCGCCTTCGCCACTTGAGGCCAGGCCAAAGAGCCGCCAGCTGCGGCCGCGAGCTGCAAAATTAGGTCCCGGCGCGAGGTGAGCCGCATGCGATCTCCATCGTCCGTCAACCTGCCCGCGCTGGTTTGAACGGCGCTCGAATCTTCGGCGTCTATGGTTAAAGGATCATTACAGATTATGCCGTTTTTGCGCCGGCGAAGGCCTCGGCCGCCACGAGATCCCCCCAGGCGACAAACGGACCGTTTTTGAGCCCCTCGGTAAATTTGCCATAGCGCAGCGCGGCGCCCGAAGGACCGAGCGTGGGATCGAGCACCAAGCCGCCCGCCGCCCGCAGGACGGCATCGCCGGCCGCCGTGTCCCATTCCATCGTGGGGGTGAATCGCGGATAGACGTCAGCCACGCCTTCCGCGATCCGGCAGAATTTGAGCGAAGAGCCTGCGTCCCGCCTTTGATCGATGGGAAGCCGGGCCAAATAGGCTTCCGCAGCCGGATTATTGTGCGATCGGCTGACGAGAGCGACGAGGCCTTGCGGCGCCTTTCGCACAAAAAGCCGACGCCGACGCTCGATCGGCGGCAAGACATCGCCTGGAGAAACACGCGCGGAAAAAGCCTCCGCGCCGGCAATCCAAATCTCGCTCAATGCCGGCGCATAGACGACGCCGGCGCGCGGCACGCCATCGAGAATCAGAGCCAGATTGACGGTGAACTCGCCATTTCGCGCAAGAAACTCGCGGGTGCCGTCGAGCGGATCGACGAGAATGAAGCTGCGGCAGGGCGAAAGCCGTGCGCCTGCGGCCGCCGCTTCTTCCGAAACCACCGGGATTTGCGGCAGGCGCGCCGCAAGGCCTTTCAGAATGACCGCTTCCGCTGCAACATCGGCGTCACAAACCGGACTGTCGTCGGCCTTGGCCCGTGCATTCGCTTCGCCGCCATAGATTCGCATGATCGCCGCGCCCGCCGCAATCGCAAGCTCAGCGAAGGTCTCGGCGATCGCGGCGAGATTTTCTCGACTTGGGGCAAATTCATTGTGCGTGGTGTCAGGCATCTGTCTTTTCACGAGAATCCGGGTTGGCACCCTTGCGGCAGGCGGCGGGAACAGGGCGGTTCTTATCTCATTCTTAAAGCTTTGAAACGAGAATTTTGCTGCGCGCAATGCTCGAAACCCGAGAATTTTTGCAGAAATTCCGGGGGATGCTCGCAGCCGATGCATGGGCATGAGGTTCAGGCAGGGTACAATCCAAAGCAATCTCGCGGGAAACGGCAGAAGCTGTCCGCATTGCCCGAGCGTCCTTCGGCGGATTGGCACTGGAACAGGGATGAACGAAATGACGGACTTCGCGCTCGATTCTCTCGATCTTGCGGCGCTGCTGTGCTCGCGGATCTGTCACGACGTCATCAGCCCTGTCGGCGCGATCGTCAACGGACTTGAAGTGCTGGAGGACGAGAAGGACGCCGAAATGCGCGGCTTTGCGCTCGACCTCATCAAAAAGAGCGCGCGGACCGCTTCGGCGCGGCTGCAGTTTTGCCGATTGGCCTTTGGCGCCGCGGGCTCGGCTGGCGCCTCGATCGATACGGGCGATGCCGAGCAAGTCGCCCGCGGTCTCTTGGTCGATGACAAGACGCAGCTCGAGTGGCATGCGCCGCGCGTGCTCATGCCGAAAAATAGAGTCAAACTTGTCTTGAATCTTTGCCTTATCGCGGCCGCGGCGATCCCGCGCGGGGGCGTCATCAAGGTTGCGATCAGCGGCATGGACGAATCGCCGAAAATCGTTGTTGAAGCCGCTGGCCCCAATGCCCGGCTCGCGAGCCATGTCCCGCAGCTGCTCGCTTGCGCGCCTTCCGGCAGCATCGACGCACAAGGAATCCAAGCCTATTACACAGGGCTTGTCGCGAAGGCCGCCGGGCTCGCGCTGTCGCTTGCCGGCTCGGGCGACTTGGTCAAGCTTGAAGCGGCGCCCGCTCTGGTGAACGCCTGAGCCTGAGCCTAAACTGGCCTTTTTACCGGCCGGCAGAAGTCGTCCCGAGATCATCGGGGCGGCGGAGCAGAAAGCGCAAATTTGCCCGGTCTTTCAAGGGTCCTTAACCCATGACGGGCGATAGTCGGCCTGACGCACCGCGCAAGCGGCGCCAGGCGGGCCCATGGACGAACTCCTCAACGATTTCCTGATCGAGACCAACGAACACATCGAAGCGGCCGGCGAACTGCTTGTGGCGTTCGAACGCGAGCCCTCGCATAAAGCGACGATCGCCAAGATCTTCCGCCTGTTCCACACGATCAAGGGCACCTGCGGCTTTCTCGGTCTTTCGCGTCTTGAACATCTCGCCCATGTCTCGGAGGCTTTGATCGGCCGCCTGCGCGATGGCGCCGTGGCAACGCCAGAGGCGGTTTCTGCGATCCTGGCGTCGATCGACCGAGTCAAATTCATTCTCGGCGCGCTGGAAAAAACGGGCAAGGAACCGGAAGGCGACGATCACGATCTGATCGATGTCATGCAGCTCAGAATCTCGACCCTGCCTTCCGCCGTTGCGATGGCTGCGCCGGAAGAGGCAACGCCGGTCGAAAACAAGACAGCCTCGCAAGATGCGGCCGCCCCCAAAGTGGTCGAGGTCCCGGGCGCTCCGGGAATGCCCAACGCGGCGAACCGGCCTGAAACAATTCGTGTCGCGGTCGGCGCTCTCGAGCGGATCATGTTGCTCGTCTCGGAACTGGTTCTGACCCGCAATCAGCTTCTCGAACTCACCCGCTACCAAGAAGACGCGGTCGTCAAACAACCGCTGCAGCGTCTCTCGGCGCTCACCTCCGATCTCCAGGACGCGGTGATGCGCGCGCGCATGCAGCCGGTCGGCCGTCTCTTCACCAGCCTGCCGCGGCTGATGCGCGAACTCTCGGTCGAATTGAAGAAGAAGCTGCGCCTCGTGACCGAAGGCGCCGACACGGAACTCGACCGTCAGCTCATCGAGTTCATCCGCGATCCTCTCACCCATTTGCTGCGCAATTGCGCCGATCACGGGATCGAACCGCCAGAGACCCGCCTTGCGCGCGGCAAGCCCGAAGAAGGAACGATCACCGTCACCGCGACGCATGAAGCCGGATACATCACGATCGATGTTTCCGACGACGGCCGCGGTCTCGATGTCGACCGCATTCGCCAAAAGGCGATCGCCGGAGGCCTCGTTTCCGCGATCGAAGCCCAGCAAATGTCGGATGACGAAATCTGCCGTTTCATCTTCGCGCCGTCCTTTTCCACCGCCTCCGTGGTGACCAGCATCTCCGGGCGCGGCGTCGGCATGGACGTCGTGCGCGATAATATCGAATCGATCGGCGGTTCCGTTTCGATCACCACGACACCTGGCAAAGGCACGCGCTTTTCACTCAAGATTCCGCTGACGCTCGCTATCGCCCCCGCGCTGATCGTCGATGCCTGCGGGCACCACTTCGCCCTCCCGCAGCATTCGGTCATCGAGGCCGTCGGCATCGACGCCGAGAGTCAGCATACGCTCGAAACGGTGCAAGGCAGTCTCGTCCTGCGCTTGCGCGACGAGGTGATCCCGGTCGTCGATCTGAAGGAAGTCCTGCAGCTTTCCGGCGGGACCTCTTCCGATTCGCTCGGCGAACTCGTCATCGTCATGCGCGTGAATTCGCGCGCTTTCGGTGTCATCGTCGATCGCGTCACCGACGTGCAGGAAATCGTCGTCAAGCCGCTCGGCGCCTCGCTGACGCATCTCAAAGTCTTTTCCGGCCACACGATCCTCGGCGACGGCTCCGTCGTCCTGATTCTCGACCCGACGGGCATTGCCTATCATCTCGGCTTCGAGCGCTCGAATGATTATGCCGGTGGCCACGCGACGGAGGCCTTCGAGCCTGGAGAATCGAATACGCGTTTCCTGCTGTTCCGGGCCGGCCCAGGCGTTCCCAAAGGTTTGCCGCTGTCGCTCATCGCGCGCATTGAATCCGTTGCCGCATCGGCGATCAGAAAATCGGACGGCAATTATGTGATGCAGCATCAAGGACAGGTGATGCCGCTCATTCCACTCTATCCGGTGGACCAGGCGACCCTGCAAAGCATAAGCCCCGTTCTCGTGCTCGGCATCGGCGGCGAGAGCATGGGCCTCTTGGTCGAAGAGATTCTGGACGTGATCGAATCGACGATCGACATTCAGATTTCCGGCGCCTCCGCCTCCGTGATTGGAACGGCGGAAATTCGCAATGAAGTCGTCGAAATCCTGGACGCGACTTATTTCATGCGTATGGCGCGTCCGCATGCTTTCTCGCGCGCCTTCGCCAATCACTTCCGCATCCTGCTGATCGACGACAAGCCGTTTTTCCGCGACATGCTCGCCCCGCTTCTCATCGCCGCCGGTTACCGCGTCACGACCGCGGCATCGGGAGAGGAAGCTCTCGGCATGTTCGAAAAAGGCGCGCTCTTCGATGCCGTTGTCACCGACACCGATATGCCGAACATGAGCGGCTATGCGCTCGCTCGCAAGCTTATCGACGATCCGCGCCATGCCACCTTGCCGATCATCGCCTTGGCGGCGCATGCCGCGCCGACCGTTTTGCTCGCCGCCGCCGAGAGCGGCATGCGCGGCGCGGTTGGCAAATTCGATCGCAACGGCCTGCTCGAAACGCTGGGCAAAATTCTCGAAGCCCATGATCTCAATAAACATACGCTCGAGTCTCGCGTGATCGGAGCCGCAGCGGCATGATCGATTATTCCTTTCCCGCGTTGAGCGATACGATCGACGAACCGAACCTCCGGTTCGAAAGCGAAGAACATTGCTTCATCGTGTTCGCCGGCGGTGAGAGCTTTGGACTGCCGGTTATTCGCGTCCAGACCATCTTTCAAATCGAGGCTGTGACACCCGTGCCGCTTGGGCCGCGCGAAGTCCTCGGGCTCGTCAATCTGCGCGGCAAAATCGTTACGGCCGTGAGCTTGCGTCAGCGGCTGCAAATGCCCGAGGCGGAAGGCTCGAAGCCGCGCTTGGCCATCGGCATCGAACATCGCGGCGAAAATTTCGCGCTCGTGATCGATGAAGTGGGCGATGTGATTGTGCTTGATCCCGAAAGGCGCATCCCCATGCCGCCGCACCTCGAACATCGCAGGGCAAAGCTGACGGATGGCGTCTATCGCCTCGACAATCAGATTTTGTCTCTTTTGGACCTGGGCGCGGTGTTTGATTTCCAACGCCGCAATTGACGAGAGCAGGGATGCACCAACGGCCTTTGCCGGAAAGAAGGTTGGGAGCTTGAGATGAAACAAGTGCTGATTGTCGATGACTCGACCGTCATCCGAAAGGTCGCCAGACGCATTCTCGAAGGTCTGAATTTCCAAACCGTCGAAGCCGAAGACGGCGTCAAAGCCTTGAGCGCGTGCAGCGTCGTCATGCCGGATGCTATCCTGCTCGATTGGAACATGCCGGTGATGGACGGCCTGGAGTTTCTGCGCGAACTACGCAAGCAGCCGGGCGGCCTGAAGCCAAAAGTCGTTTTCTGCACGACTGAAAACGACGTCGCGCATATCGCAAAGGCCATTCATGCGGGCGCCGACGAATATATCATGAAGCCCTTCGACAAGCATATCCTGCAGTCGAAGCTCGAAGAGATCGGCCTCATCTGATCGGCGATCTCCCTTTTTCTTTTTTTGGATCGAATGAACCGCAATGTCAAAGTTGCTGACAGTCCCTCGCCGACAACCCACCTTGGCATTTCGTTTAGCGTCCCCCATGCCGGATTTCGGTGTCGGCCGTCTGCCGCAGCCGGGGCCGCGCATGATCGTCATCGGCGCCTCGACTGGCGGTCCGCAGGCGCTGTCGATCGTCCTAAAGGGGCTCGTTCCCGCAATCGAAGAGGTGCCCGTCTTTATCGTTCTTCATATTCCGCCGGAATTCACCGGCGTGATTTCGAGCCACATCGAACGCGTCACGGGGCTTCCCACCCATCCGGCGCAGCACGGCGAGGAAATCGCCAAAGGCCATATCTACATCTCGCCAGGCAGGGTCCACTTGGGCATTTCGCGTTTTGGCGACAGTAGCGTCGTCACGCTCTCCGACGATCCGCCGGAAAATTATTGCAAGCCGTCCGTCGATGTTCTGTTTCGCGGCGCCGCAAAGGCCTATGGCGAGCAAGTCATCGGCATTGTGCTCACCGGCATGGGCAGCGATGGCCTCGCCGGCTCGCGCGCCATCGTTTCCGCAGGCGGAATGGTGATCGCGCAAGATGCGGCATCTTCGACCGTCTGGGGCATGCCCCGCTCGGTCGTCGACGAGGGCTTGGCCCACGCCGTTCTTTCCGTCGAGTCGATCGGGCCGACCGTTTGCGGCTTGATGCTTCCCTTCATTTCGGTGGGGAGGAAGCCATGAGTTCAGCCTTCGACGTTCTGCGCAATTTTCTCAGTCACGCAACGGGGCTTTCGCTGGACCAGGACAAGGCCTATCTCGCCGAGAGCCGGCTTGAGCCGATCATGCACCGCCTCGGCCTTGTCGATCTCGACGCGCTTGTCGTTCGCATCGCCTCGGGCCAACATCCCGAGCTCACCCGCGAAGTCATCGATGCAATGACGACAAACGAAACTTTCTTCTTTCGCGACCGCGTGCCTTTCGACAATTTCTGCAAATTCGTTCTGCCGGCTCTTCTCGAAACGAGAAAGGACATCGGCCGCATCCGGATCTGGTGCGCCGCCTGCTCGAGCGGCCAGGAGCCTTATTCCATTGCTATGATTCTCGACGAAGAGGCGCAGAAGCTGCAGGGCTGGAACGTCGAGATTCTGGCGACCGATGTCTCGCACAGCGTCATCGCCGCCGCACGCGAAGGCATTTACACGCAGTTCGAAGTGCAACGCGGCCTGCCGATTTCACAGCTCTTGCGCTATTTCCGGCAGGACGGCGACCGCTGGCGCGTCAACGAGCATCTGCGCTCGCATGTCCAGTTCGAGGAGTTCAATCTCCTGTCCGATTTCGGCGCTCTCGGCCGATTCGACGTGATCTTTTGCCGGAACGTGCTGATCTATTTCGACATGCCGACGAAGCACGCCGTCCTTAAGAAGATGGCGCGCGTTCTCGCCCCGGACGGCTATCTGTTCATGGGCGCTGCAGAGACTGTCGTTGGCTTGACGGAGGCCTTCATGCCACATCAAGAGCACCGCTCGATCGCGGTGCCGCGCGCCTCCGCGCCGCGTTCATCTTTGCGGCTCGTCGCGGGCTAGCGCTTCGCGCCGGCGTGCGTCCGTCGGCCGAACTCGATTCAAGAGAAACTTTGCGATCAGGCGGGAATCAGCTCGTCGTCTTCGCTCGGCTCGCGCAGCACATAGCCGCGGCCCCAGACCGTCTCGATGTAATTGCGGCCATGGCTCGCATTGGCGAGCTTCTTGCGCAATTTGCAAATGAAGACGTCGATGATCTTCAATTCCGGCTCGTCCATGCCGCCATAGAGATGATTGAGGAACATCTCTTTCGTCAGCGTCGTGCCCTTGCGGAGCGAAAGCAGCTCCAGCATCTGATATTCTTTGCCGGTGAGATGGACGCGGTTGCCGGCGACTTCGACGGTCTTCTGATCGAGATTGACGACGAGATTGCCCGTCGTGATCATCGATTGCGCGTGACCCTTCGAGCGCCGCACGATCGCATGGATGCGGGCGACGAGTTCGTCCTTGTGGAACGGCTTCGTCAGATAATCGTCGGCGCCGAAGCCGAGGCCCTTCACCTTATCTTCGATGCCGGCGAGGCCGGAGAGAATCAGGATGGGCGTCTTGACTTTCGCGACCCGCAAGGTGCGAAGCACCTCATAGCCTGACATATCGGGAAGATTGAGATCGAGAAGGATAATGTCGTAGTCATAGAGCTTGCCGAGATCGATGCCCTCTTCGCCGAGATCCGTCGTGTAGACATTGAAATTCTCGGACTTGAGCATCAGTTCGACGCTCTGCGCGGTTGCGCTGTCATCTTCAATCAATAGCACCCGCATGTGAGGCTCCCAGCCTTGCCCTCTCGGTTTGCCGGCAATCGTTGCCCGTCTCTTCCCGCTCAGCGATAGGCTTCGCGCGAATGCGGCACTCGAACATGCGCCGTGCAACCAATTCCTTAAAGTTAACGATCAATGGTTAACAAAATCATTCCACACGATCGCTGCACAGGCACGCGCGGGTCGACCAGAACTTAACAAACCGCATGTGCAAGGCCCGCGAACGGCCGATCAGACGACCGGCACATGCTCATGGCCGGCAATTGTTAAGCTTTCCGGTTAATGAAGGGTTACGCGGAGGGCGAATCGCCTCGCCGTTTACAATAATGGGGCGCCGCGCCCTGTCACCTCCGATTCCCCATCGCCAGGCCAAGTGATTCGGTAAGGAAGCGGCAACTTTAGTCCGGCATAGTGAATTCGTCTCGCGTTGGTTGTCAAAGATTGCAGAAACAACCTGCATATCGGAGTTTGTAATGATGAAGTCGCGGGATACGCTCGTTCGCTTGAAGCGGTTTCAGGTCGAGGAAAAGCGCCGCCGCGTTGCGCAGATCGAGTCGATGATCAACGAATTCGCCCGCATGGCGAACGATCTCGACCGCGAGATCGCGCTGGAAGAGCAGCGGGCCGGCATCTCCGATCAGAGCCACTTCGCCTATCCGACCTATGCGCGCGCGGCGCGAGGCCGACGGGACAATCTGTTGCGCTCCAACGCGGAGCTGCGCGAGCAGCTCGACGACGCCAAGGCCAGCCTCGATGAAGCCAAGGCGGAGCTTGGCAAGGCCCAGTCGCTCGACGGGCGCGAAAAAAATATCGAGCGCCCTGAGCTCGTCGAACCGGCGCATGGCCTCACCGAACTTGGCCTGCGTACCGCACAAGCCTGACCTGGGCGCCCGAAACCTCCGCCAAATGTTCCCGACCGCCCCTCTTTCGCCATGTGGCGCGCGCCCATGGGGCAGGCGCTTGTCCGGCAGCCGAAGAGCTTGGGATGAGTCACCTCCCCTCGTTTCCGACCCTTAAAAGTCTGAAATGCCCGCAGGGCAGTTGGTAATCTTCCAGAGACATGCTCAAAGCCGCACGTCGCCACGAGTCCAGTCAAGGTCACATCCGGGTTCGGGACTTCGTCGGCAGACCCAAAGCCAGCAAGCCCATCCGGAGGCCTATGAAGCGTTGGTTGGAATTGGTTTGGCCGCTCATCGGCGTCGTGGCCGTCGTCGCGGCGATCTTTCTGCTGCACCGGCAGTTTCGCGGCGAGGCGGTCCCCGCGCAGGTGTGGGCGAACATCCGCTCGATTCCGCCGGGCCAGTTCGCGCTGGCGATCCTGGCGACGCTGATCGCCTATGCGGCGCTCGCCTGGTATGACCGCATCGCCCTGCTGCATCTCGGCGTGAAGCATATCTCGTGGACCTTCGTCGCGCTCTGCTCCTTCACCACCTATGCGCTTGCCCACAATATCGGCGCGTCGGTGCTTTCCGGCGCTATGGTCCGCTATCGCGCCTACCGGACCAAGGGCCTCACCCGGGCCGAAATCACCATTCTGGTCGGCCTCTGTTCGCTGACCTTCGGGCTCGGCGTGCTGCTGATCGGCGGCCTCATCCTCGTCATCGATCCCGGGCAGCTTCATCGTTTGAGCGGACTTCTGCCGCATGTGCTGACTCATTCGACAACGGCACGCGCAATCGGCATCGCCAGCCTCAGTCTTGTCGTGGCTTACGCGGCAGGATCGATTTTCAAGTTGCCGGCCTTTCGCTTCGGCACGTTCCGGGTCGATTATCCCCGACCCGGGATCGCGGCGCGGCAGTTCCTCGCTGCCTCGATGGAGCTGATCGGCGCCGCCGCCATCATCTATTTCGCCCTTCCGCGCGAGGCCAGCCCCAGCTTCTTCGCCGTGCTCACCGTCTTCGTCGCGTCTTTTTCGGCGGCACTCGCCTCCAACGCGCCGGGCGGCCTTGGCGTCTTCGAACTGCTGTTCATCAAAGCCATGCCGGCGGTCGCGCCGATCAAAGTCTTGACGGCACTGCTCGTTTTTCGGCTGTTCTATCTTCTGCTGCCGCTCGCATTCGCGGTGGTTATCATCGTCATCTTCGAGCGCCGCCAGCTCACTGAGGCTCTCAGCCACACTGAGGCGACGCCGCAACCAGCCGATAAAGGCGCGGATCTTCGAGAGAGGAATGGACAGAAGGCGGGGGTCTAGCGACGGATGCGCCGCCGGGCGCGCGGAAAATCAGGCGCGGTACTGTTGCAGCCGCGTTGTGCGCAAGCCAGCAAGACCGTGCTGATCGATCGACATTTGCCAGGACAGGAATTCATCGACCGTCAAAGCGTAGCGGCTGCAGGCCTCTTCGAGCGAGATCAACCCGCCGCGCACCGCGGCCACCACTTCCGCTTTGCGGCGAATGACCCAGCGCTTCGTCGTCACCGGCGGGAGGTCGGCGACGGTCAGAGGGCTGCCATCTGGCCCGATGACATATTTGGCTTTCGGGCGAAGGGGTTCGACCATCTTTGAAACTCGCCTACTCAACTACGCTTTGCTCAACGGACGATAGATAAAGCAGTTTAAGAATGAGCTAAGCCCGAAAACCGCTTTTGCGTAATATATGCGGGGCTTATTAGTCTTTATTTAGAGATTTAGAGAGGGTTGCTTTACGTATTGTATCGACTTGGAACAATGTATTGTCAGATCGTTAAAAAGGAGCGCCAAAGCTTAATTTGGACTTACCAGCGGGCAAATCGGAGCCCGCAATTGCTGCGCAAAACCCCTTGCATTGCATTCGCCCCGCTGGGGTGATTTAGATGCAAGGGCTGAAGAATGACCTCCAGATGACCGTTAGGTTGATCGAGGGGTCGCAATCTCCACGTAAAGCTCCAAAATAGGAGCAGAGACATCGCGTGGGCCGCCGCTCTGCCGCTTCGGGCGTTCGGCGCCCTGCGTCGTGAGGCGGGGCGCTGGCGAGCATTGCCAAAGGATCGCCAAGGGCAAGTGACGTTCATGAATGATTTTCCAGCGCCGGCGGCGCCTGCTTTTCGCAACAGCCTCGATGTGGCCAAGCCGCCGTCGGAGACGCGCGTCGTCGTCGCCATGTCGGGCGGCGTCGATTCCTCGGTCGTTGCGGCGCTCTTGAAGGAGCAGGACTATCAGGTGATCGGCGTCACCTTGCAGCTTTACGATCACGGCAATGCCGAACATCGCAAGGGCGCCTGTTGCGCAGGACAGGACATCCATGACGCGCGCCGTGTCGCCGCGCAGCTCGGTATCCCGCATTATGTGCTCGATTACGAAGAGCGTTTCCGCGAGAAGGTGATCGACCAGTTTGCCCGGAGTTACGCGGAAGGCGAGACGCCCGTCCCCTGCATTTCCTGCAACAGCGAAATCAAATTCGCCGATCTGTTCGAGACGGCGCAAGACCTCGGCGCCGATGTGCTGGCGACCGGCCATTATGTGTCGTCGCGTCCTGATGGGCAGGGCGGCCGGGAGCTTTATCGCGCCGAAGACAGCGCCAGAGACCAGAGCTATTTCCTCTTCGCCACGACGAAAGCGCAGCTGCGTCTGCTGCGTTTCCCGCTCGGCGACATGCAGAAGCCCGATGTTCGCCAGCTCGCGCATCGCTATGGCCTGCTGGTGGCGGACAAGGCCGACAGTCAGGACATTTGCTTCGTGCCTTCGGGAAAATACAGCGAGTTCATCGAACGCATGTGGCCCGAGTCCGCCGTGCCCGGAAAGATCGTCCATGTCGACGGCCGCGTTCTCGGCGAACATGCCGGTGTCATTCATTATACGATCGGTCAGCGCCGCGGCCTGGGCCTCAGCACCTTTGGCGCCGCCGCTGGCGAGCCGCTCTATGTCGTTCGGCTCGATGCCGGCAAATCCGAAGTTATCGTCGGGCCGCGCTCGGCGCTCGCGACGCGCCGCGCGAAGATCAGGGATTTGAACTGGATCGGCGACGGATCGCTCGAAGACATCGCGCGCGACGGACGCGATCTGTTCGTGCGCGTGCGCTCGACGCGCGCGCCCGTCCCCGGCTTTCTCCATATCGATGGCGACGACGCCTTTGTCGATTTCGTCTCGGACGAAGAAGGCGTCGCGCCGGGTCAGGCCTGCGTCTTCTACGCCTCCGATCTCAACGATGCGCGCGTGCTCGGCGGCGGCTTCGTTCAGGCGACCGAATCGGCGGAGCAGATCCGCCGAACCCACAAGGCAGATCCTGCCGCAACGACAGCCGGTCATCATTGATGAGTGAAGTTGGAGCCTGGAACGAGGGCAAGAGTAGGCGCCCCGCTGAAAAAAGCATTGGCATGCTCAATAACGCGCTGGTGACGGCCGCCTATGCGCGCTGGGCGCCGGTCTATGACTTTTTCTTTGCAGCCGTGATGCACAAAGGCCGGCAGGCCGCCGCGGCAGCTGTCAATCGGCATAAGGGCGGCCATATTCTCGATGTCGGCATCGGCACGGGCCTCGAGCTGCCGATGTTTGACCCGT
This sequence comes from Methylovirgula sp., assembly GCA_049522395.1. Taxonomy (GTDB): domain Bacteria; phylum Pseudomonadota; class Alphaproteobacteria; order Rhizobiales; family Beijerinckiaceae; genus Methylovirgula. Next base: position 10,626 of record JBEKNV010000030.1, on the reverse strand, counting down.
CGCTCAAAGTCGTCGGCGTTGATCTCTCACTGCCGATGCTGAAGCGCGCCGCGAAGCGCGTGCGCGACAAGAAGCTTGCGACGCTCGTCGAAGGCCTCGGCGTGATGGATGCCTGCCACCTTGCCTTTCCCGACGCCAGTTTCGATGCGATCGTCGCGCCTTTCGTGTTGACGGTGCTGCCGGAGCCGGAGGCCAGTCTCGACGAATGGCTGCGGGTGTTGAAGCCCGGCGGCGAAATCATCCTCGTCAATCATATCGGCGCGGACAAAGGTCCGATCGCCGTAATCGAGGCCTGGATGGCGCGGCGCAGTGCAACGCTCGGATGGGATCCGCAATTTCCGTGGAGCGTCGTTGCGAATTGGCTTGCGGCACGCCCGCAGCTCGAATTGATCGAACGGCGAACGCTCGCGCCTGTCGGTCTTTTCACGCTGACGCGCATCAAGAAACCTTGATTCCAAAAGGGTCGCAACAATATGCCGGACTCGTGCTTGCTCTTCCGCTCATTCTCAGCGGCCGCCGCATTTTGATTGAGTTGTTGAGCCGTCCGCATGGACGAGATGATCGATCGGGGCCTGCGCATTAAGGTCTGCGAAGACAGCAACGACGGTGTATTTGACACGCACCAGGAAAGTCGGAGCGCCGTCACTTGGCAAATCCGGCGACGGCCGCCATCGTTCCGGGAGGGCAGGTTCGGAAACCACTCAGGGCCGTCCAATCGGCACGCGGTCGCGGCACGTGCGCTACTCAACGGCATCGGGCCGTTAACCTTCCGCGTTTGCGGTGCAGTCACCTCGCCGGCCAAGGCGAACGCCAGACTCGGAAACTACTCAGATTCAGACGCAAGACTTTGGTCTTGCTGCTCGGAAACTACCTAGCGAGAATTCGACGCACTTTGATCAGCGTCAATTGGAGCTCGGCGGTTTGATCAGTGGGGAGACTGTGCCGGACACGAGCGCATGATCTTTATCGGCCTGAGACGGCGGTCGATGGCTTGCCATGATGGATTGGGTGCCGATTAAGAGGGCCATGAAGATCGCGTTGATCACGATCATGGATATGACAGCCCGCAAATTGGGTGCCGCTCCCTGGCCATGCAACGGCTTGGCCGGCGCGACGTCTGCGTTGGCGCGGCGCGGCAAGAGCGTAATCAAGCGAGCCGCAATCGTCGTCGGATTTCCATGCGCCGACGGTCCGCCGGGAAGTGGCGTGATCAAAGAGGACAATCTCTTCGTCGCCGATTCCTCCGGCAACAGAGCCAATTTGGCCGCCTCCTGCCAAGGGTCGACATTCCGTCGCGCCAGTGCCGAGAGGACGCTGAGCAGCATTCCATTTTTCTCCTCACCAATCGGCGCGAAGAGAAAGCTGTCGAACTCGGATGGAAGGTGCCAAGCAGAACGCATCATCTCAATCACCCAATCGCATCGTCTCTTTCGAACACGCAGAGCCAACAATGAGGTAGGCGGCCATTTACCACCGCATCTACTGAAGTGAGAGCCTATGACATGGAGGTGCGCGGGGTTAGACTCGGAAGCTACTCAGAGCGCGGCACGGCAATCGTTCTCGCGTCGTCTAGCCCGAGCTCGTTTCGCGGTGTGATCTGCGTAGTTTCCGAAGCCCAAGATCAGCTGGGCAACCGAACGGTCCCTGCGTTCGAACAAAAGTCGGTATCTTCCGCCCAAAACGACGCAAGCGAGAGTCTTACAGAGGGAATCTATCACCACTTCTTACAACGGGTGGTTCTGGATAGATTGTCGACGCATCGCTTGCGCTTCGAATGGCCGAGGCGAGGTCCTTTTCACGAAACGGCTTCCGAAGCACCACGGCGCGCGGCCTTGCTTCTTGCACGCTTTCGACATCGCCACTGACGAACACATGTCGAATAGGTCGAACACGAAGGATTTGCTCGACGGCTGATATTCCGCTTCCGTCGCGTAGCCGCGCATCGACGATCATCAGGTCCGGTGCATGCTGGATAGCAGCCGCCACCGCATCGGCCTCGGTGGATTCGATTGCGCATATGTCATAGCCCATCGCAACGAGCATTTCGGCGAGGTAGAGGCCCAGGAGAGCGTCATCCTCCACGATCAGGACGCGGAGCGTTTTCATCGATTCAGTTCCCCCCAGCGCGCGATTTCCGGTGCATTACCAACGGCGCCCTCGCCGACCGCGGCCGCTTCGGATGAGTCTGAGGATCAGCAGCAACACAACAGCACCGATGGTGGCGTCAATAATCGCGCCGAGAATCCCGGCACTGAAATGAATATTGAGCTGCGGCAGCAGCCAATCACCGATAAAGGCTCCGATAATTCCGATAACGAGATCACCAACGAGCCCAAAACCCGTACCGCGGACAAGTTGACCAGCCAGCCATCCGGCGATCAGGCCCACCAGCAAGATGACAAGAATGCTTTCGCCTGACATGTTGATTTTCTCCAAGACTATTTTTGATTCATGTGTCGCCATGACAGAACTCTGGCGGAGCTTCTCAGGCGCACTCAGTTTTATGTTTTATGCGGATTACGTACACTTCTCTGCTTATTTTTGGAATTGATTCCGTTCAAATGACGCCGCGAGTGATTAATAGGGCGTCCCGTGCGTCACGGCTCAGCAAATTAAAAAACGGGCGACAAGACCAGTAAGCCTACTGGCGCTCACGCGGTAGCTTCAGTACCAGGATTCATATCCGGTGCGGCGTCAGAGGCCCGTCGCTCCGCTCCACGCTCTTGCCCGGCGGCCTTTAGGTCTGACTTAGGGTTCTTCTGGAGCTCAACGAATTTGACCTTTTCTTCGGCCAGCAAGGCGAGCAGTTTTGATCTCTCAGCCTCAGTCGTGGCCTCACTCGCGAGCTTACGGTATCTTTTTAAGTTTTCACTATTGATAAATCTTTCCATAGCTCGCCCTTTCTCGAGAATGAGAATACCCGCTAAAATAAACGGCAAAGATCCACCGGTCTCGGAAATGCGGCGAAGACACGTTACCGCCGACACTCGGATGCGAGAGAAATCCTAGGTGAGGAGAACGATTTCTCGTAGGTTCGGAATCTACTCATTTCGGCGTCTGGCCCTGCGTATGTAACCCGGCGAGATCGAACGCGACCTCCACGATGGGAACGAAGCAAAGGCGCGGCTGCGCGTTTCTTCCAGGCGGCGGCATGAGCCGCGCTAATCCGCGACACAGGCGACACGCAATGACAGACGGCGAGGAGTCATGCTAACTGGACGTTGCCAGGCGCCTTCCCTTTTGGGAAATCCGGCTACAAAGAAAGCCCAAAATGCTCAAAGGGCGACTTTCGGGAATGGCCAAACCGGCGAGGCCGCAGCCGAGCCCGCGCGGATCGACCAATCGCGTCTCCCCCTCCCCGTCTCCTGAGATCGACTTTCCAATCGTCGGCATTGGCGCATCGGCGGGTGGGCTTGATGCGTGCAAAAAGCTCGTTGACGCGTTGCCTGCCGGCAATGGCATGGCCTTCATCCTCGTTCAGCATCTCGATCCGACCCATGAAAGCATGATGGTGGACCTTTTGGCCGACCACACGTCGATGCGCGTGCAGCAGGCTGCCGATGGGATGCCGATCGAACGCGATCACTTCTACGTCATCCCGCCCGGAACTTACCTTTCTGTCGGCGACGGCGCCTTGCACCTTTCGCAACCGCAAGCCCGTCATGGGGCGCGGCTGCCTTTCGACTTTTTGCTGCACTCGTTGGCGGAGGATTGTGGAGCGCGTGCCATCTGCGTGATCTTGTCGGGAACCGGAGCCGACGGCAGCCTCGGGCTGAAAGCCGTAAAGGAGAAAGGCGGACTCATCGTCGCGCAGGAGCCAGATGATGCTGGTTACGATGGGATGCCGCGCAGCGCGATCGCGACAGGCGTGGTGGACCTTGTGCTTCCGGCGGCAAAAATTCCGGAAGCACTCGTCAAATACGCGCGGCGGATGGCCCTCACCCGCGCCCCACGCGCATTGCATCCGCAGGATGCGGCCCCCGATTGGTTGCCCGAGATCATTGATCTTCTGCGCACCAAGACCGCCCATGATTTCAGGCTCTACAAGCCGGGCACGCTGCAGCGCCGGATCGAACGGCGCATGGCGATGGCGGCAATCGAGACCGACGACATGGATCGCTATCTCGACATCCTGCGCAGCGACGCGAACGAGCTCGACCGCCTTGCCAAGGACTTGCTGATCAATGTCACAAACTTCTTCCGGGATCCGCAAGTCTTCGATCTCCTCGGGACAAAGATCATTCCCGAGCTGGTCAGCCGCCAGACGCAAGATCATGCGCTCCGCATCTGGATTGCCGGATGCAGCACCGGCGAGGAGACCTATTCCTTCGCCATGCTTTGCCAGGAGGCGATCGCAGCCGCAAAGAGCAATATCAAGCTGCAGGTCTTCGCCTCAGATATCGATCCGGACGCCGTCGCGCGCGCGAGAGATGGACTCTACCCAGAGTCGATCGAGGCAGACGTATCGCCGGCGCGACTGGCCCGCTTCTTTTCGAAGGAGGAGCACGGTTACAGGGTGCTGCCGGAACTGCGCGCGGCGGTGGTCTTCACTGTACAAGACGTGCTCGCCGATCCGCCCTTCTCACGTCTCGATCTGGTGTCATGTCGCAATCTCCTCATCTATCTCCGCCCGGAGGCGCAGGAGAAAGTCGTCTCGCTTTTCCATTTTGCCCTGCGCGAGGGCGGCATTCTCCTTCTCGGCAGCGCGGAAGCAATCGGCAATGGCGATCACCGCTTCGAGGTGATCTCCAAGCCGGAGCGGCTCTATCGGCACATAGGCCGCTTACGGCCTGGCGATATCAGCTTTTCGGTGGGTGCTGGGGGCGATGGCATGCGAGTGCTTACACGCCCCGGGCTGGGCCAACCACCGTCGCGTCAAGCCGCTCTCGCCGATCTTTGTCGGCGTCTGGTGCTGGAGGCCTATGCGCCGGCGGCGGTTCTGATCAACCGCAAGCACGAGTGTCTCTATTCCCTGGGACCGACAGACCGCTATTTGCACGTACCGTCGGGACAACCCACTTACGATTTGCTCGCCATGACGGACTCGGGCATGCGCAGCAAGCTGAGGTCTGCGATCCAGCAGGCCAATCAAGAGAACGCCCGCGTTGTCGTCGCTGGCGGGCAAGCCGGCCACGCAGACAATTCGGTTTCGTTCACGATCGCCGTACAACCGGTTCTGAGTGAAGGCGAAGAGCTTTTGTTGATTTGCTTCATCGACGAACCGAAGCTTCAGCACCGACCCAGTCGCCAAGCAACTCCGCAAGACGCTCCGCGGATCGCCGAGCTCGAGCAGGAACTCGAAAGCGCGAGAACCGAACTCCAGGGCGCCATCCGGAACCTCGAGATTTCGAACGAAGAGCAGAAGGCGATCAATGAAGAAGCCTTATCCGTCAACGAAGAATATCAATCGACGAATGAGGAGCTGCTCACCTCGAAAGAAGAATTGCAATCGCTCAACGAGGAGCTGACTGCACTCAATGGCCAGCTCCAGGAAACGCTGGAGCGGCAGCGCACGACCTCCAACGATCTGCAAAATGTTCTCTATAGTACCGATATGGCCACGCTCTTTCTCGATCCAAACCTCAACATTCGTTTTTTCACACCCGCCACCAGATCGCTTTTCAATGTCATTCCGAGCGACGTCGGGCGCCCGCTTGCCGACCTCAATTCTTTGGCTGCAGACAGTGCTCTGCTGAGTGACGCCCGAGCTGTGATGCAGAGCCATGCACCGATCGAACGAGAGATCGAATCCCAGAGTGGCGCCTGGTACTTCCGTCGCGTATTGCCTTACCGCACCCAAGACAATGGGGTCGAAGGAGTCGTCATCACCTTTGCCGACATCACCGATCGGCGGCGTGTGGCGGAGGAGCTGGAGGCGGCCAAGCGGCAGGCAGAACTGGCGACGGCCGCAAAATCCCGCTTTCTCGCCGCGGCGAGTCATGACCTGCGCCAGCCGTTGCAAACGCTGATACTGATTCAAAGCCTGTTGGCGAAATCCGTCGCGGGCGAGAGAAAACAGAAACTGGTTGCGCGTCTTGACGAAACTTTGACCGCCATGGCAGGCATGCTGAACGTGCTGCTCGACATCAACCAGATCGAGGCGGGCACTGTTCATGCCGAATTGGTCCGATTTCCCGTCAACGATCTGCTGGATCAGCTTAAGGGTGAGTTCAGCTATCATGCGCAGGCGCGCAAACTCGTCTTGCACGTGGTCCCCTGCAGCCTGTCGATCGAAAGCGATCCGCGCCTGCTCGAGCAGATGGTTCGTAACCTGCTTTCCAACGCCTTGAAATACACCATGCAAGGGAAGGTGCTGCTCGGATGTCGGCGCCGCCAAGGCAAGTTGAGCATCGAGATCTGGGACACCGGCATCGGCGTGCCCAGCGAAGAACTTCAGGCGATTTTCGAGGAATACTATCAGCTTGATAATGCGGCGCGCGACGCAAGCCGCGGTCTCGGCCTCGGTCTCTCAATCGTGCAACGGCTCGGCAATTTGCTTGGCCATCGGGTGCGAGTCTGCTCGCAACCTGGGAAGGGCTCGGTCTTCGCGATCGATATCACCCTGCCATTGAGCGGAGCCAAACCGCGGGTTGCGCACCGCCGGCGCGGCATAGAGGATAGTGACACCAAAGGCGTTCGCCGCACCGGCACGATCCTGGTCGTCGAAGACGACCCCGACATGCGCGACCTCCTCGAACATCTCCTCGTCGAAGAGGGCCATGACGCGGCAATAGCTCCCGACAGCATCGCGGCACTGGAATTGGTGAGGCGGCGAGAGATCGTCCCCGACCTAATTCTCGCCGATTATAATCTGCCAAATGGTATGAACGGGCTTCAGCTCGCGGTCGCGCTGCGGAAAAAATTTCAGCGCCGGATCCCGGTCATTATTCTGACCGGGGATATATCGACCGCCACCTTGCGCGATGTCGCCGGTGAGGACTGTGTCCAACTCAATAAGCCGGTGAAGTTGACGGAACTGACGCAGCTCATCCAACATCTCCTCCCGATATCTCGATCTGTGGCGTTACCGAGTGCGCCACATTCCACCGAAGCGGTCATCTTCATCGTCGACGACGACAAAAGCGTGCGCGATAGCATTCGTGCCGTCCTCGAGGAAGATGGGCGGATCGTCGAAGATTATGCGACTTGCGAAACATTCCTCGAATCCTATCACCCAGGTCGCGAAGCATGCCTTCTGATCGACGCGCATCTACCGGGAATGAACGGTCTCGAATTGCTGCGACGGCTGCGCGCTATGGGTGATCGGTTGCCGGCCATCATGATCACCGGCGACGGCGACGTGCCATTGGCCGTTCAAGCCATGAAGGCGGGCGCTTCGGATTTCATCGAGAAGCCGATCAGCCGAAGCGAATTGCTCGCCTGCGTCGAACATGCATTTGACCTGAGGCGAGATGCGACCAAGCTCTCGGCTTGGCGCGAAAATGCGGCGGACCGTCTGGTTGGTCTCACGCCTCGACAGCGCCAGATCATGGAATTGGTTCTCGCCGGCCAGCCGAACAAGAATATTGCCGTAGATCTCGGCATCAGCCAACGCACCGTAGAGAACCATCGCGCCTCGATCATGAAAAAGACAGGCTCGAAATCGCTTCCGGAATTGGCGCGACTGGCGCTTGCCGCGGCTGGACCCGGGGCCGATTAGGCGCTGAGAACGAGAAGAAAACTCTTTCGCCGGTTCCAGCAGCTAAGTCGAATCGCTCGCTGAGGCCTACTTGGTCTGAACGATACAAGCGATTCCGTCGCGAGCCAACACACTGACGGTGACGTCGTCGCCATCGCGCCGCAACTGAATATCGGCACGCGTCTCGCCAAGCTGCAAGTTGCGTATCGTCAACTCGTCGAGGAAGTCAGGCAGCCGCGGATCCTCGAAGTGGATTTCATTGCTGTCGTGTCGCAAGCTCAATCCGATGCAGGCAGATAGAAATGCGAAAGGAGCGGCCGAAGCCCAAGCTTGCGGGGCGCATGCGACGGGATAGGCGGTCGGACCACGCCGGGGCCGACGTCCGAAGCCGCAGAACAGTTCGGGCAAGCGCCGCAAGTCCTGAGACCCTGCCGCATCGAACATGCCGGAAAAGACCTTGGCGGCTTGCGCCTTCAGGCCATAGCGCGCGAAGCCCAAAACAATGAGGGCATTGTCATGCGGCCAGATCGAACCATTGTGATAGGAAATCGGATTGTAGCGACTCTCGCCCTGCGAAATCGTCCGGATGCCCCACCCGCTAAAGGCTTCGGGGCTGGTTAGACTCGCGGCGACCCGTGCCGCGCAGGCCGGATCGGCGATGCCGGTGAAGAGCGCGTGTCCCGCGTTCGAGGCGCGCACACGGCACGGCCGCTTGGCGCCGTCCAACGCCAATGCATAGGTGCCGATTTCCTCGCACCAAAAAGCCTGATGGAATCGATGCCGCAACACTTCAGACTGCGCGTTCAGAGCTTCGCTCATGGCTGTCAGTCCGAGCATCTCGGACAATGTGGCGGCCGCGCGCTTGGCCGCATAGACGTAACCCTGAACCTCGCAGAGCGCTATTGGGCCCTGCGCCTGCGACCCATCCGCATGAAAGATGGAGTCGCCGCTGTCTTTCCAGCCCTGATTCGTGAGACTGGACGAGGTTTCTGGATGATATTCGACGAACCCATCTTGGTCCTTATCGCCGAAACTGTCGCACCAGAGGAGTGCGGCCTCGATATTGGGCCAGATCGCTCGGATGGTCGCTTTATCGCCGGTTCGTTCAAAATAAAGGCCGGCGAGCATCACAAAAAGTGGGGTGGCATCGACGGTCGCATAGCATTGGCCGAACGGTACCTCTTTAAGGTGCGCCATCTCCCCATGCCGAATTTCATGCAGAATCTTGCCAGGCTCAGCACCGGACTCAAAATCGACATGTCGCGCCTGCGTCTCCGCGAGATAGAGAAGGACGCCTTTTGCGATCATTGGATCGACCCAAAGCATCATCATCGCCGTGATGATGCCATCGCGGCCGAAGATCGTGCTGAACCATGGAATGCCCGCGTATGGATAGAGGCCGGTTTTGGTGCGGCTCACCAGCGCGTAAATATCGGATGTCGAGCGGCAGGCCATTTCATTGAAAACAACGTTTGAACTTTCCACCGTAGCGATGCTACGCGTCAACGCTTTGAGACTGCGTCGCGCACCACGATAGGCGGTGAGAAACTTCAAGGGTTCGGACGCTTTGTCCTCCCCGCAGATGACGCTCACAAGAATTGAACAATTCTCGTCGGGCTTCAGGACTAAATCAAATTCCGCCTTGCCGACGTTGAGGCGCTGCGGCGCCGGCGTAAAATTGACTGTCGTGTATCGGCTCACATTGTCCAAGCCATCATATCGAAGCTCGACGCGGCCGGCCCCGGCAATGCGCGCGGTCCGCGCGCCCCTCGCCTTGCGGCGCATCCCCCGAATTTCGAAGAGGTCGCGAAAATCCGCATCAAAGTGGATGGCGATATGAAATGTTCTTTGCCCGCGATCGAAGTTGAAAAATCCAATCCGTTCATAACATCCGGCTTCGAACAAAAGCTTTGTCCGCTTGATCGCGATCATGTCGCGGGGCATGGCAAGGTCATCGCCGATATGGATGTCAGGATTGCTTAAGTCCGCGGAGAGCGAGGCGTTGTCGTCTTCGACGACAGATCCGAGCAAAAGCGGCCGTTTGCCTTCGAATCTCAAATCAAACTTAGACAGATATCTCGTGTCTCGAAAATACAAACCTTCTGGACCATCGGAGCCGACGCCAATATCGCCATAGCTATCAAGTACAGCGAAAATATCATTGTGCTTAAGCACGCGTAGAGAACGCTGAAGCAGCGACGTCTGCGGTTCTATGTAATAGTCAGAAACTTTCTCGAATGGAACCTCGGCACCATCTTCGCGGCCGGGAGCTGACTTCATATCGGTCCCTCACCCCCGCGAGTTCTTGCGGCCGCTGCGATTTTCGGGAGTTTCATAAAAGCGATTACGGCGATTGCTTCACGCTTCACGCACATGTGTGAAAATGTGAAAATCAGGCTACTCTGCGGCCACAAGTTTAAGCTGAGAACCCTTTTTGATCAGAAGTTCTTCGTAGGCTGCAACGTAGTTGCGGGCCATGTGTTTCGCCGTAAACCTCGATTCAAAATAGCGCCGAACCGATGTCCGGTCGATGGTCTTAACGCGGCCAACCGCCTCGACCGCCATGTCCAATGAATCGACTATGAAACCTCCGATGCCGTTCTCAATGATTTCCGGTACTGAGCCGTTTCGCCAGGCAATAACGGGTGTGCCCGCGGACATGGCCTCAATCATGACCAGTCCAAACGGTTCGATCCAATCAATGGGAAAGAGAAGCGCGAGCGCATTGCCCAGGAAAGCACATTTCTGCGTGTCATCGATCTCGCCGATGAATTCGATTAAAGGATCATCGAGCAGCGGCTCGATCACTTCTCTAAAGTAGCCGAGATCGGCGTTATCGACCTTGGCGGCAATCTTCAATTTTACGCCGGCCCTTTTGGCGATCTCGATCGCCCTGTCGGGACGCTTTTCCGGTGAGATCCGTCCCAGAAAGGCGAGGTAATCACCGCCGGTCGCGTTGAAGGGACAGATCTCGGCTGGCAGGCCGT
>JBEKNV010000029.1:0-32652 GCA_049522395.1 Methylovirgula sp. | reverse complement strand
GACGTTATGCCGATTATTCGCGAGAACGTCGCACGCGAGAGCCGTATCAATACTGACGAGGCGAAGCATTATTACGATGTCGGCAAAGAGTACGTCGCACATGAGACCGTCAATCATGCGCACGAAGAATATGCCCGGCGCGAAGCGGATCGCCTAATCAGCACCAACACCGTCGAGGGCTATTATTCGATCTTCAAGCGCGGCATGAAAGGCGTCTATCAGCATTGCGGCGAGAAGCATCTGCATCGCTACCTTGCCGAATTTGACTTCCGCTATTCCAATCGCATTCGGTTAGGCGTAGATGATGTGGGGCGCACCGAGCGCGCCTTGAAGGGCATCGTTGGCAAGCGCCTTACTTATCGAACGGCTCATCTCTGAGAGACGATATGGCAAAAGCCGCAAGAAAAAAGCCGAAGGCGAAGAATCCTAAGTTCTCTGACCAAAAACAATCCGAGCGGTTCATTGAGGCCGCTCGGAACCTTGGTATTGAGGAAACTGGACAAAACTTCGAAAAAGCGGTCAGCAGCGTTCTTCGAACAAAGCCTACTGGCGCTCGGTCCACTTAGTGTACCGCCGTCGCAACAAGGACGGGTCGGGCATTTCGTGCGGCTTTGGGGCGACTATTTGTTGGGGCGCCATACTATATTCAATAGCCTGTCGGCCGTCGCATATGTGACGTAGATTCCTCACGAAAAGCGAGACATCGCCAAAATAATTTGGATAAGTATCAACCAGCTTTTCGATCTTATCGACCTCGACTACAACGACACTTCCGGTCCCCTGCAATTCTGCCTCAAGCTTCCTATACCGCGCAGCCATTGCTATCGGGCTATCGTAAGCCTCGACATTCACCTCGTGAGTCTGGCTGTAGCGAATAAGAAAGAAGCGGCTACGCTCGTAAACGTAATTCTCTGCGAAGTGTGTCGCGTTTTTGATATTTTCCAAGAAATCAACAGCGTTGAGAGCTTTGTTTAGGTCTTTAATTTCTTTGAGGCGTGCCGAGCGATTAGGCATCTGAGAATTAACCGGACAGGCTTCTGCATAAGCGAATTCTGCGGCGACCAAAGCGAATAGCCTAAGCCATTCTGGGCTGCCTTTCCCGTGTTTCAAATCCTCGCCGCGATATAACTCGACGGCCTCAACGGCAGTCGCCCACGAGTGTTGAAGACGGGTTCTTATTTGTAATTCGACACGCCTACCGGCGAATACCGCCGAGTCTCCATGCCCCTCAAAATCGAAAACCATGTGGTGACTTCGGTAGCCATCCGGCTTTGGCTCATCGATGTAGGGATATTCTTTGCGGATTTCATGAGGGAAATCGCGTCTAACAGCCTCAATGACTGCTTTCACCCCATCGCTATCATCTAAGATCGCGCGACATCCTCCCAAGTCATTCATCTGGTCTAATTTGGTCGATGACTCCCGCAGCTTCCGGCGAATCGAGGACATCCGCTTTGGGCGAGCGGCGGTCGCGCCTTTCGCCGATGCCTGCCGCATCTTGTGCCGCACGGAAAATCTGACACTCCGCATCGGGAAAATGTGCGAATCACGCCAGCTGTTGGCAATGGCAAAGGTCTCTAAAGCTTCTTCGCTTGGGGTCTTACTGGGGCCGAAGCCAATCTTCTCCGAAAGCCGTTCTCCCGCCTTGCGGACGGCCTTCATGCTGTATGCGAGATTAGGATAGTCGGTCATCGGACCCATAAAGAGATCGAAGGTGCTGACTTGCTCGGACGCCCAAGCGCCTACCATTTCAGCGGTCGCTAGACCCATATCAAATATCCTTGGTACGTCAAGTATAATATCGCCCTTGGTTTGTAAAGAACGTATCAAGAACAACATCGGACGAGGGGCGCCCTAGAAGAGGTGCAATTCTTGCCCCGGGTTCCCCCCTGGATCAGGTCAAACGAGAAATTTTCCTCTCCTACTTTACAATATAAACATATCTTTATATCTTCTGGGCCAGGATGAGCCCGAAGATGCCCAAAATGCCCATCGCCGCCCCTTTCGACGCCCTCCTTTCGGCCCTTGCCGCCGCGGGCGAGGAGACGCGGCTGCGCTTGCTTGCCCTCCTCGCCGAGGCGGAGCTGACTGTCACCGAGCTTGTCACCATTCTTGGCCAGTCGCAGCCGCGCATCTCGCGCCATCTGAAGCTGCTGGTCGAAGCCGGCCTGGTCGAGCGCCACCGCGAGGGCGCCTGGGCCTTCTTTCTGATGGCGCATCGCGGAGCCGAGGCCGCACTCGGCCGCGCCATTCTCACGCATCTTCAATCCGACGACCCGGTGCTTGCCGGCGACCGCGCCCGCCTCATCGAAGTGCGCCGCCAGCGCGCCGACCAGGCCGCCCGCTATTTCGCCGCCCAGGCGGCGAATTGGGACGAACTCCGCGCGCTCCATATCGCCGAAGAGCGGGTCGAGGCCGCGATCCGCGAGATGATCGGCGCGAACCCAATCCAAAATCTGCTCGACCTCGGCACCGGCACGGGCCGGATGCTGGAACTGCTCAGCCCCCTCGCCGTCCACGCCGTCGGCATGGATCAATCGCCGCAAATGCTGTCGCTTGCCCGCGCGCGGCTCGAAAAGGCCGGGCTCCGCAATGTGCAGCTTCGCCAGGGCGACATCTATGCGCTGCCGGTCGAGCGCGATCATTATGATCTCGTGATCATCCATCAAGTGCTGCATTATCTCGACGATCCGGCCCGCGCCGTGCGCGAGGCGGCGCGCGCTCTGCGCCCCTCGGGCCGTCTGCTCATTGTCGATTTCGCGCCCCATGCGGAAGAGACGCTGCGGACGCATCATGCGCATCGCCGCCTGGGCTTCGCCGCCGACGAGATCGAAGGGCTGATGCGCGAGGCCGGCCTCGATGTGATCGAACGGCGCGATCTCGTGCCCAACAAACATGAAGGCGGCAAGCTCACCGTCTCGCTCTGGCTCGGCCGCGATCGCCGCATCATCGCCGATCCCGTTCCCTTGACGCTGGGAGAATTCGCCTGATGGATGCGACCGTGCCCCAAAAGCGCGCCAGCCACTCGACCTGCTCCGGCACGCAAGTGTCGTTCGAATTCTTTCCGCCGCAAACGGAAGAGATGGAGAAGCTGCTATGGGCCTCGATCGAACGCCTCGCGCCGCTCTCGCCCTCCTTCGTCTCGGTCACCTATGGCGCGGGCGGCAAAACGCGCGAACGCACGCACGCCACGGTCGCCCGCATCCTGCGCGAAACGACGGTGAAGCCCGCGGCGCATCTCACCTGCGTCGGCGCAAGCCGCGCCGAAGTCGATAGCGTCGCCAAAAGCTATTGGGACATCGGCGTCCGCCACATCGTCGCGCTGCGCGGCGACCCCATGAATGGGCCGGGCACCGATTTCGAACCGCATCCCGACGGCTATGCCAATTCGACAGCGCTGGTCGCGGGCCTCAAGAAACTCGCCGATTTCGAGGTGACGGTCTCCGCCTATCCGGAAGGTCATCCGGAAAGCCCAAATGTCGATCGCGACATCGATGTGCTGAAGGCCAAGATCGATGCGGGCGCCTCGCGCGCCATCACGCAATTCTTTTTCGAGAACGAGTGTTTTCTACGCTTTCTCGACAAGGTGCGGGCGAAAGGCATCGACATTCCGATCGTCCCCGGCATCGTGCCGGTGATGAACTTCAACCAGACCGCGAGTTTCGCGCGCCGCGCCGGGGCTTCGATCCCGCAATGGCTCGCCGACCGTTTCGAAGGGCTCGACAACGATCCGGTGACGCGGCGTCTGATCGCCGCGACGGTGACGGCCGAGCAGGTCTTCGATCTGGTTGACCAAGGCATCCACGATTTCCATTTCTATACGATGAACCGCGCCGACCTCGTCTTCGCTATCTGCCACCTCCTGGGCGTGCGGCCGAAGCGGGCGCTGGTGGCGACATGAGCGATCCCTTCTCCCGCTTGCGGGAGAAGGTGCCGAACGGAGTGAGGCGGATGAGGGCTCTCTCACTTCCAGCATCCCTCACCCGGTCGGCTCTGCCGACCACCCTCTCCCGTAAACGGGAGAGGGAACGTACACAGAGTTTGAGTTCACATGACATCTGATCCGAAATCTCCCCTGCCAGACACCGCGACGGCGCTGCGCGAAGAAGCGCAAAAGCGCATCCTTGTGCTCGACGGCGCCATGGGCACGATGATCCAGACGCATAAGTTCAGCGAGGCGGATTTTCGCGGCGAGCGCTTCAAAGATTGGCCGAGGGATCTGCGCGGCAACAATGATCTGTTGGTGCTGACGCAGCCCGACACGATCCAAGCCATCCATCTCGCCTATGCCCAAGCCGGCGCAGACATCGTCGCGACCAACACATTTTCTTCGACGCGCATTGCGCAAGCCGATTACGGCATGGAAGAACTCGTGCCGGAATTGAACCGCGAAGCGGCCCGCCTCTGCCGCGCCGCCGCCGACGAGGCGCAAGCGCAAGACGGCCGCCGCCGATATGTCGCCGGCGCGCTCGGCCCGACCAACAAGACGGCTTCGATTTCCCCCAATGTCTCTGATCCGGGCTTTCGCGCCGTCTCCTTCGACGAATTGCGGCTTGCTTATGCGGAAGCGGCGGAAGCGTTGATCGAAGGCGGCGCCGATCTTCTTTTGATCGAAACGATCTTCGATACGCTCAACGCCAAGGCGGCCTTCGCCGGCATCGACGAGACGTTCGAAAAGATCGGGCGAAAACTTCCGGTGATGATTTCAGGCACGATCACCGATCTTTCCGGCCGCACGCTCTCGGGCCAGACGCCGACGGCCTTCTGGTATTCACTGCGCCATGCCAATCCGCTGTCGATCGGCCTGAATTGCGCGCTCGGCGCCCGCGAGATGCGCGCGCATTTGGCTGAACTCGTGCGTGTCGCCGATACGCTGATCTGCGCCTATCCGAATGCGGGCCTGCCCAATGAATTTGGCCTCTATGACGAAAGCTCTGAGTACATGGCTTCGCTCATCGGCGAATTCGCGGAATCGGGCCTCGTCAATATCGTCGGCGGCTGCTGCGGCACGACACCCGAGCATATCGCCGCGATTGCCGAGCGCGTAAAAGGCGTCGGGCCCCGCACAATCGCGGAGCCCGAACCGTTGTTGCGCATTTCGGGGCTCGAGCCGTTCACGCTCACCTCCGACATCAAATTCGTCAATGTCGGCGAGCGCACCAATGTCACGGGCTCGGCGAAATTCCGCAAGCTCGTCAGGGATGGCGATTTTTCCGCCGCGCTCGATGTCGCGCGCGATCAGGTGAACTCTGGAGCCAATGTCATCGACGTCAATATGGACGAAGGCCTGCTCGATTCCGAGGCGGCCATGGTCACCTTTCTCAATCTCGTCGCCGCCGAGCCCGACATCTCCCGCGTGCCGGTGATGGTCGATTCGTCCAAATTCTCGGTGATCGAAGCGGGCCTCAAATGCCTGCAGGGCAAATCGATCGTCAATTCGATCTCGATGAAGGAAGGCGAAGAGAAGTTCATTGTCGATGCGAAGAAAGTGCTGCGCTATGGCGCCGCCGTCATCGTCATGGCTTTCGACGAAAAGGGTCAGGCCGACACAAAAGAGCGCAAGGTCGAGATTTGCGCGCGCGCCTATAAGATTTTGACCGAGAAAGTCGGCTTCCGGCCGGAAGACATTATCTTCGACCCGAACATCTTCGCGGTCGCGACCGGCATCGAAGAGCACAACAATTACGGCGTCGATTTCATCGAGGCCGCGAAGGAGATTCGTCAACGCTTCCCGCTCGTCCATATCTCGGGCGGCGTCTCCAATCTCTCCTTCTCTTTCCGCGGCAATGAGCTTGTGCGCCAGGCCATGCATTCGGTCTTTCTTTATTATGCAATCCAAGCCGGCATGGATATGGGCATCGTCAATGCCGGCCAACTCGCGGTCTATGCGGACATCGATCCGGAACTCCGCGAGGCCTGCGAAGACGTCGTTTTGAATCGACGTCCCGATGCGACGGAGCGTCTGCTCGCGCTTGCCGAGCGCTACAAGGGCCAGACGGGTGAGACGAAAGAGAAGGATCTCGCCTGGCGCGAGGCGCCGGTCGAGAAGCGGCTCGAACATGCGCTTGTCGCGGGCATCACCGAATTCATCGATGTCGATGTCGAAGAAGCGCGCCAGAAAGTGGCGCTTCCTCTCGAAGTCATCGAAGGCCCATTGATGGCCGGCATGAACGTCGTCGGCGATCTCTTCGGCTCCGGCAAGATGTTCCTGCCGCAGGTCGTTAAATCGGCGCGCGTCATGAAACAGGCGGTCGCCTATCTCATGCCCTTCATGGAAGCGGAGAAATTAAAGAGCGGCATCACGCGCAAGACCAACGGCAAGATTCTGATGGCGACCGTCAAGGGCGATGTGCATGACATCGGCAAGAACATCGTCGGCGTCGTTCTTGCCTGCAACAATTATGAGATCATCGATCTCGGCGTCATGGTGCCGGCGGCGAAGATATTGGAGACGGCGCGCAAGGAAGGCGTCGATGCGATCGGCCTTTCCGGCCTCATCACGCCGTCGCTCGATGAAATGTGCTTCGTCGCCTCCGAGATGGAGCGCGAGGGCTTCGACCTGCCGCTCTTGATCGGCGGCGCGACAACGAGCCGCGTGCACACCGCCGTAAAGATTCACCCGAACTATCACCGCGGCCAGACCGTCTATGTCACCGATGCGAGCCGCGCGGTGGGCACGGTTCAGGCGCTGATGTCGAAAGAACAGCGCGGCCCCTATGTCGAGAATGTGCGCGCCGAATATCAAAAGATCGCCGCAGCGCACGCGCGCGCCGAGGCCGATAAACTGCGGCTGCCGCTGGCGAAAGCCCGCGCCAACGCCCTGAAGCTCGATTTCGCGGACTATACGCCGCCAAAGCCGCTCTTCACCGGCACGCGGATCTTCGCGACTTACTCGGTCGAAGAGCTGATCCCCTATATCGATTGGACGCCGTTCTTCCGCACCTGGGAATTGCGCGGCCGCTATCCCGATATTCTTGATGATGCCGAACAGGGCGAGGCGGCCCGCCAGCTTTTTGAAGATGCGCAGGAAATGCTGCAGCAAATCGTTGCCGAGCGCTGGTTCGATCCGAAGGCCGTCATCGGCTTCTGGCCCGCGAATACCGTCGGCGACGACATCAGACTCTATACGGGAGAATCACGGCGCGATCCTCTCGCGACATTCTTCACGCTGCGCCAGCAACTCACAAAACGCGACGGCAAGCCCAATCTCGCGCTCGCCGATTTCGTCGCGCCCGAAGGCAGCCGCCCGGATTATCTCGGCGCCTTCGTCGTGACCGCCGGCACGCGGGAAGAAAAATTCGCCGAACGGTTCGCCAAGGCGAACGACGATTACCGCTCGATCCTGGTCAAAGCGCTCGCAGACCGAATCGCCGAGGCGCTGGCCGAACGCATGCATGAGCGCGTGCGCAAGGAGTTCTGGGCCTATGCGCCGGACGAGCATCTGACGCCCGAGGAGCTGATCTCGGAGTCCTATCGCGGCATCAGGCCGGCGCCCGGCTATCCGGCCCAGCCCGATCACACCGAAAAGGCGACGATCTTCCGCCTGCTCGAAGGCGAACGACGAATCGGAGTCAAGCTCACCGAATCTTACGCGATGTGGCCAGGCGCCTCGATCAGCGGGCTTTATTTCTCGCATCCGAAGAGCTTCTATTTCGGCGTCGGCAAGATCGAGCGCGACCAGGTGGAAGATTACGCGCGGCGCAAAGGCTTGCCGGTCACCGAGATGGAGCGCTGGCTCGCGCCGATTCTCAATTACGACCCTGCGACGCGTGCCGCTGCGGAATAGGATTACGAGTCTTTCCCGCGCTTTTCCCGTCAAAAGAGTCGGTGCGCAGCAACATTGCGCCGCTCCACACTAGAAGATGAAAAAAAATTCGCGAGTGCTTGCTGCCAAACGCGAATTTGCGGTTATCATCATAAGTGATTCGTTGATCACTCGAGTTTGAGAGCAACTGGCGATGCGCGGCTGGCCATGACGGTCGGCGGCCACGCGCCAGGGGCGCGTTTTGTTGCCGGCAACATAATGTTCGTCGAAAGTCTTTGCGACTGGGGCAGTTTTCAAAGAATTCCCACAAAGGATTCTCGCCTTCCGCGCAGCCTCCCGTAGCCGAGGTTTCGCGTCCGGGTTCGTCCGCGTCCCGATTACCGCACAAGCGGCGATCGAGGGGATCGACACAGATGAACCCAAATGGCCACTCAGTTTCACAGCAAGATTTGCGCGCATGCACACAATGCGATGGAGGAGCTCTTCGGCGCGGGGCTGCTCGATCCGCAGAGCATGTATCATTTCGACCTCCTTTGCCGGGCGGACGCGACAGCGCAGGCGCCGTCGCATCCGCCTTTTGCGCCGTGGCTTGTCGAACTCCGCGCAGAAATTGCCTTGGCCGAAAAAAACTATGCGCCGGTCCTGACAGTGAAGGTGATGACCGCGCCGCAGCCGGCGCGCATCTCGAGCATCAAGGCGCCGACGGCCTTCGCCTCTCATGCGACTGCAGCCAGCGCTTCAGTGAAGACAAAGAAAGAGGTGCAGGCGCAGGCTACTCGCCCAGTCTCCGCGCCGCGCGCGACGCGCCCCGCACCCGTTGCACCGGCGCCTTTGCCGAATGCAAAGAGAGAGCCGCCAAAAGCGCCGATGCCGAGCGCCGAGGCGCCGAAGCCGCGTCCCATGCTGCCGAAGGCGGAGGACTGGCAATTCCCACAAGGCGCGCGGAGCTTTCAATCTGCTGCCGTGACGGCCGCGGCGCCGGCGCCGGCGGGCGCGTTCAAACAATCTCCACCGCGGAAAAGAAGCGCCGCGGAACTGCGTCAGCTCCGCGAACGCGAAGGCGTCAGTGAAGCCGTCTTTGCGCGCTGCTTGGGCGTGCCGCCTCA
Organism: Methylovirgula sp.; assembly: GCA_049522395.1. Classification (GTDB taxonomy): domain Bacteria; phylum Pseudomonadota; class Alphaproteobacteria; order Rhizobiales; family Beijerinckiaceae; genus Methylovirgula. The sequence continues at coordinate 23,781 of JBEKNV010000029.1, read as the reverse complement.
GACGGTTATCGCCTGGGAGGGTGGCAATGTGCTGCCGAGCCCAAAAGTCTCGCGCCTTCTCGCCACGATCGAAGAAAAGGGCCTGAGCGCCGTCGGCTAGACGGGACGCGCTCAAGACCGCGTTTCAATCATTCTCCGCAAGGTCGCGCGCGTCGAAAGATCGGCTTTGCCATCGACTCTTTCCGGCCGGAAGTGCCGCTGAAAGGCCGCGACGACCGCCTCGGTCTTCTTGCCATAAATCCCATCGACGCCGATGTCATAGCCATAATCGGCGAGCTTTCTTTGTAGCGCCGCGACGTCTTCGCCGCGCGCGCCTGCTGCAAGCGGCGCATCGTTCCCGCACGGCATCGGCACGACAGAAGGACCGATGCCGGCTGTCGCCAGCGCTTCCCAAGGAAAATGCTCGCCGGGATCGCGTTTGCGCAAGGGCGCAATGTCGGAATGCGCGAGAACCCGATGCGCCGAGATCTTGCGGCGGCTGAGGATATCGCGGCAGAGCGCAATCAGTGCCGCGATCTGTTCGCCCGGATAGGTGGGCAACCCGAAATCATGGCCGCCGTTCGCGATCTCGATTCCGATCGAAGAGGAATTCATGTCCCTTTCGCCGGCCCAGGAAGAGGCGCCGGCGTGCCAAGCGCGGCGGCTTTCGGGGACAAGCTGAAGAATTCCGCCATTCTCTCGGATGAGATAATGACAGGAGACCTCGGCCGAAGGGTCGCAAAGACGCTTGAGCGCGGCGTCCTCGCTCTCCATTCCCGTATAATGAAGAATGATCGCGTCGGGCGCGCGCCCATCTTTGCGCGCGCCGTGATTGGGCGATGGACAGACCGCAGTCACAACCGCGCTATCGGGAGAAAAGCTCGCCATCGATCAGAGATCGACCGGAATAACGGCCTTGTCCAGGCCGACCAACGCGCCGGTCAATAACCGTAATAAGCGACGCAGTACGGATTGCCGTAGGGATCGCGGCCCCAATGGGCGCAGGGCGGCGGCGCCGGATAATAATAGGGCCGTGGCGGCGGGGATGGCGGCGTCGTGGCACCGATGAGAGCGCCCACCGCCCCGCCTAGAAATCCGCCGGCGAGAGCGCCGCCGACACCGCCTCCGGACGCAGCGCCAAGTGCGGCACCAGTCCCGGCGCCGATCGCCCCACCTGTGGTCGCCCGTTGTTCCGGCGTATAGCCGCAGCCCGCCAAAGAGATTGCCATCAGGGCGGCCAATCCGGCCGCAAAACGCTTGCTCATCTCACCCCCGCTCAGATCCCACGCACCCCGCCAAGGCGAGGCTTCGCTGGCTTCCGGATAGGGCCCTCAAATGCCAGCTTGACGACATGAAGTGCGTAAATTTCGCGCAAATCAAGGCGATGGTTGACGCCTTCCGGTGTGGTGCCTAACTGGGCTCGCCAGTCGGCCGGATGGCCGCCGCTCAAAAGCGGAGGAAAGTCCGGGCTCCACGGAGATACGGTGCCGGATAACATCCGGCGGGGGCAACCCCAGGGACAGCGCCACAGAAAAGGAAACCGCCCGCCGGCTTGCCGGCAGGCAAGGGTGAAACGGTGCGGTAAGAGCGCACCGCGCGGCTGGTAACAGGCGCGGCACGGCAAACCCCACCGGGAGCAAGACCGAATAGGGGCGCGCGCAGCCTGCACATGCAGACCGCAGGTCCGTCTCCGGACCGCGCCCGGGTTGGTTGCTTGAGGTCGCCGGCAACGGCAGCCCCAGAGGAATGGCCATCGCGCATGCGGGTTTCCCCGCATGCCATACCAAACCCGGCTTATAGGCCGGCTGGCACCCCTCCCTCCGTACGCATCATCTGATCCGAAAAGTCTGCAACTTTTCGGGATGATGCTATCCGAGCCGCCCCGCCGCGTGCGCCAGCATCGTATAGACCTTGCCCGTCTCGGAAGTGAGATAGGTGCGGGTCAGATTGTCGTCACGATCGTCGCGATTGACGTCCGTCAACAGGCGCTCGAATTCCTCGACATAGCGATCGACCGTGCCGCGGAAATCCGAATCCGAGCGGTAGCGGCGGCGAATATCGTCGAAGGTCTGCGGCCCTCGACCGACATAAAGCTGGCGGCCGAATGCGGTCGCATCGCCGCGACGATAGCGTTCCCAGGCATCGGCCAGCGCCGCATGGTCGATCATCCGCGCGATATCGTGCGAGATCGTCTCGAGCTGTTCGCCGGCTTGCGGACCGCGCGCCGCACCGTTCGGGCGCGGCGATGTCTCGTCGCGGGAGGCGCGCGCCAGAATATCGGAAAGCCAGCCTGGGCCATTGCGCTCGGCAGCGGACGCGGCGCGTGGCGCCGGGGTGACCGCGCGCGGACGCGCGGGTTCAACCGGCGACACGTCGGAGTATCGCAGCGGCTCGATCCGCCGGCCAGCTGGCACGGCATCGACGACGCGCGCGGAAGAAGGCTCGGCGAGATCATAGTTGCGGCCCGAGCGCGCGACCACATCAGTTAACTCGTTCAGCGCCTTGATCTGATCGGCGACCACGCGACGCATCACCGCGGCCTGTTCCGCCGTCTCCTGCGGCAGGCTGATGGCGTTGCGATGCAGCTCTTCGCGCGTGGTTTCAAGTTCGCGCTGGATCTCGCGCGCGAGGCTGCGCATTTCGGCAGCCGCGGATTGGAAACGCTCCGTCGATTGCGCGAAGATCGAGTCGATCTCGGAATTGGCCTGCTCGTAGGCGGCGCGCAGCAGCGAGGCAGTGTGGGTGCGCTCGCTGCCCATGACGGCGCGGATTTCGCTGAACTGCCGTTCGATCATTCCGCTCGTATCCTGCGATGCATCGGCGAGGAACGAGCCCATCTCGCGCGCCCTGCTTTCGACGCGTTCGAAGGAATCTTCGATCGCCTTGGCAAAGGCCTGCATGACTTCGTCGAGATCGAGTCGCCGCGATTCGACCGACGTCAACAAGCCCTGCAGCGACGCTCGGCGCTCTTCCAGAGTGCGGTCGAGTTCGGCTTGCGAATTCGCGAGTTCACGGGCAGCCGAGGCGAGCGCTTGCTGTTGACGCGTGACATTTTCGTAAAGCTCGCGCGCGCCCGCAATGGTTGCGTCCGCGTTCAGGCCGACAGCCTGCACTTCCTTTGTGATGTCGGTCATCGCCGTCTGGAACTGCTGGACACCCTGCGACAGCGCGCCCTCGACAGCCGTGAACGTCTGGTCGGCATTGGCGATGATCGCCTGCAGCTGATCGTTGCGTTCGTCGATCTGGCCCAGAGTGGAGGCGATGTCCGTCGCGAGCCTGTCGTTGGCATCGACGAGGGTGGCGACCGTCGCAGCCGTGCCAGCTTCGATCAAATTCCGCAGCTGATCGGAGGACTGATCGAGCGCGCCTGTGAGTTCGCGCTGCCTCTCGAGCAGCTGCTCGACGAGTTCATTGCCCTTTGAATCGAGCGTCGCGCTCACATCGGTCAGACAATTGCGCAGAGTATCCTCGAGCCCCTCGCCGCGATCTTCGAGCGCGTTTTGGACTTCGGCAAGACGGTTGGCGAGGATCGCGCCGATTTCATTGACGCGTCCCGCGAGAACCGCGCCGATTTCGCCGGTGCGGCCGGCCAGCGTCGTATCGAGGTCTTCTGTGGCCTGCCCAAGCAGCTCCCTCAGCGATTCGACGCGAGAGCCGAGCACGGTGGTGAGCTGACCGGATTCGACGTCCAGAACCTGGGTGATCGTGTCGGCATGTTGTCGCAAAGTCGAGTCGATGTCCGTCGCGATCGAGATGAGGGACTCCGCCAGCGTGCGGCCACGCGAATCGAGCTCTCCGGAGATCGTTTCGAGCCGACCGACGACGTTCTCTTCAAAGCGGTTGATGCGATCATCGAGCGTGTCGGCGATTTCGATGGAACGGGCGCCCAAGACTTGATTGACCTCGTCGGCGCGGGCCGAAAAGGTCTCGGCGATCTCAAGGGCACGCCCGCCAAGCGCCAGATTGAGTTCTGCGGCCTTGGTCGACAGCGTCTCGGTCAGTGACATGGAACGATTGGCCAGTAACTGCTCGATTTCATGCGTTTTCGCATCGAGCATCTGGATGATTTCGTGGCCGCCGTCGCCGAGTTCGCGCGCGATTTCCAAAGTGCGGGCCGCCAATGTCTCGTTCAGCGCCTTCGCCCTTTCGTCGAGGCCGGAATCGATGCGCGTCAGCAGACCTTCGAGGTTTTGGCCGACCTCCGCCGTGGTCGTGGTGGCGCGTTCTTCGAAGGCACGAATCTGCGTTGCAAGAGAGTCCGTCGTCTGCTGCGCACGCGATTCCAATTCGCTCGAACGTTGGCTGAGCGTTGATTCCATCGTTTCGAAATGATTGGCGAGCATCGATGCCATTTGCGCCGATTCGTTCGCCATCCGGTCCGCAACTTCGGTCCCCTGCCCGATAACCGCCGATTCGAACCGCCCGATCCGCTCGCTGAGCGTCTCGCTCACGCGGTCGCCATGCGTTGCGATCGCGGTGACGGCTTCGCCCACGGTTTCGGCGAAACGCGCGTTGAGCGCACTCGCGTGATAGGTGAATGTGTCGAGCGTTTGCTGGGCCGCGGTTCCAACAGTCTCCTGCATCGTATCGATGTGATTGACGAGCGCGCTCAAGGTTTCTTGCGCATTGAGCGAGAGACGTTCGTTCATCTGATCTGATTGCGCCGAAAGCGTCCCCAGAGTCTCGCTCAATGTCGTCGAGAGCCTGGTGCTGGCATCGCCGAGCGTCGCGGTGATCCGGCCGCCGCCGTCGCTCAAGGTCGCGGCGATGCGCAGGCCAGCTTCATCCAAACGCTCGACGAAATTGGCGATCAGCCCCTCGCCGGCATTGCGCAGATTGGTGTCGAGTTCGCCGACGCGCTGTTCCAGTCCGCGTGTGATCTCGGTTCCGGTATCCGTGAGTTTCTCGCCGACATTCTGTTGCGTCTGCTCCAAACGGCCGACGATGTCCTCGCCGCGCGCCAAGAGATTGGCGACGAGTTCTTCGCCTGCGCGCCCAAGGGCAAAACGAATTTCCTCGCCCTTCGCCCCGAGCGACGTTGTCACGCGGGTGGCGGCCTCGCCAAGCCCCTCGGCAAGCCGCGCGGAGGCGGCATTGATGTCGCGGGCGAAGGATTCCTGCACGTTGATGATGGTGGCCGACATGCGCTCGGCATTGCCCAAGAGACCTTCGCGTTCGCTCGAAAGCCCATCGACCAGGGCGCGGACCCGGCGCTCATTCTCCGCATAAGAGCGTTCGAGATTGGCGATTTCGCTCCGCACCGTCGACTCGAGTTCGGTGGCGCGCGAAAGGGCGCGCTCGATACCGTCGCCCATGGACACGACTTCGCGGCGGATCGCCTGCGACAGCGTGATCATCTGCTCCTGCGCGACTGTTTCAGGCTCGGCAAGACGCATGGCAATTTCCGCCATTGAGCGGGCCGTCACGCGCATTTCTTGGGCGCGGCGGATCACGATTGCCGTGATGATGAAGAACAGGACCGGTCCCACGGCGAGCATGAGATAAAGAGCGTTCGTCGGTTTAAAGAAGCCGCCGTCGCCGGCAATGTTGCTCCAATCGGTGTAGAAGAACGCCGCAACAAGCGCGAGCCAGATGCAGGAGAAGCTGAGCGCAAGCACTTGCGGCAAGCGGCTTGGACGTTGGTTGAGCGCGCGCAGGATCGGACCGATCGAGTGCCGGTCGTCATTCGCCGGCATCGAGGACGGCGCGACTTGTTCATTGCGCTCCGCCGGCATCGGCGGCAGGCCGGTTGGATCTTGCTGAGCCCGTTTGCGATCGGCGCGGCGCTCGCGTTTCGGCGCGAACATCCGATCGTCCACTTCCGGCAGCTTCGGGGCTGGGCGATCCTCGGTCGAGCCCATCTGGGTGAGATCGGGCGCGCCGTCGGCGGTGCGGCGCATCAACTTCGGCGTCTTGTCGGGATCCGACGCTTTGGGGAAAATGGGCGTCGAGAGCTCGGGCTCTTTAGGGCCGTCTCCAGTCAGGTCGCGCGATGCCGCCGCAAGGTTGAGAGCCTCTTCAATGGCTGACAGGGCTGCGGCTTCGGGATCTTGGGCCTTATTGGACGTGGCCATATCTGCCTCTCACTCGGGGGCCCGGCTCGAGGCTGCGGGCCCTCATCCACACTCACGCCATCCGCTCAGGCGGACGGTTAACCAATTTTTACTCTACATCCCCGCCCCGCCTATGGAAACCGCGGACGCAGACAGCTTTGGAATCGTCGTTAACGCGGCATTTGTCATAACAACAGACAGTCCTCGGAACGCGCCCGAATGAAACCGTTTCGTGCGAAAAACCAACACCGCCATCGCCCAAAACGAGCCTCCGACAGATGAATCGAGCCTCCAATAACAAAAAGACGGAGCCAATTCCCGCTTCGCTCGACCTCGTCCATCTCTCACGTCAGACGGAGGGCGACGCGGGTCTGCAGCGTGAGCTTCTGGAGATGTTCAGACAGCGCTCCTGCGAGCTCGTTCGTCGCGTTGAGGCTATGGCCTGCGAACCAGAGCCGCAAATGCGGCCTATTCGCGACCTCGCCCATCAGCTGAAGGGCTCGGCCCTGGCGATTGGCGCCTTCCGCCTTGCCGCTGCGGCAGAGAGGGTCGAAAGCGCCTTCGGCCCGAGCCCGTCCGGCCAAAAAACCGCAAGGGCGGCGGCGATCGAGGCCCTGGCGGCGGAGCTCGCCACAGCGCTGACCGCCATCGAGGCCATTTGAAGACCTTCGCCTGACATTCCCGCGAGAAGCCTCGGCCCAGAGGGGCCTTTTTGGACTTGGACTTTGACGCAAGCGTCCTTTTGGGATTAAGAGCCTGCTTGCGCATCTTCTCACCGGATTGAGCTGGCTTTCCGCCGCATCCGGCCCCCAAGCCTTGTTTATCCTGAGGCCAAAAAGCGCCCGGCGCGTCCAAAAATCGCGTTTCGGGGCGCCGGCACCGGGCTATTCATGCGCAGCTTTCTTGCTTTAAAGAAGGCTTGACCCTTGCTGCAATGCTTTAGAACTGGGCCCTCATGATCAAAATCAACTTCATCGACTCTCACGGACAAAAGCGGTCGGTCGAGGCCGAAGAAGGCTCGACCGTGATGGAGGCGGCGATCCGCAACTCGATTCCGGAGATCACGGCGGAATGCGGCGGCGCCTGCGCCTGCGCGACCTGCCATGTCTATGTCGCGGAAGATTATCTCGATCGCACCGGCACGCCGAGCCCGCAAGAGGAGGATATGCTCGATTTCGCCTATGCCGTGCAAAGCAATTCGCGTCTGTCTTGCCAGATCAAAGTGACGCCGGAGATCGAAGGTCTCACCGTGACGACTCCGCCGCGGCAAGGCTGACTAGAGGGCCGAACAATCCGCTCTCGCCGATGAGACAAACCGCCACGCTCGCCTGATGCGACGCGCGCACCATCGTGCGATAAGAAGCCATTTTCAGGAGCCATGAATGGAAGAGACGATCAAAACGGATGTTGTTATCGTTGGCGCGGGTCCGACGGGCCTGTTCGCAGTGTTCGAACTGGGGCTGCTCGATATTAAGAGCCACCTGATCGATATCCTGCCGCGCGCCGGCGGCCAATGCGCCGAACTTTATCCCGAAAAGCCGATCTATGACGTTCCCGGGCATCCGATGGTGACGGGCCAGGGCCTCGTCGAGAACCTGGTTGCGCAGATCGAGCCGTTCCATCCGACGTTCCATTTCGAACAGATGGTCACGCATATCGACGTGCTCGGCACGAGCCAGGCGCCCGCATTCCGTGTCAAGACAGACGCCGGCAAGACCTTCGAATGCAAAGCGATCCTCGTTGCGGCAGGCGGCGGCTCATTCCAGCCGAAGAAGCCGCCGATCGACGGCATCGATGCCTATGAGCAGAAATCCGTCTTTTACGCCGTCCGTAAGATGGAAGATTTTCGCGACAAGAACATCGTGATCGTCGGCGGCGGCGACTCCGCGCTCGATTGGACGTTGAACCTGCAACCGGTCGCCAAGAGGCTGACGCTGGTTCACCGCCGCGACGATTTCCGTGCCGCGCCGCATTCGGTGAAGGCCATGCGCGACCTTGTGGCTGCGGGAAAGGTCGATCTCAAGATCGGCCAGATCATCAATCTGAAAGGCGCTAACGGGCAATTGTCGTCGCTCGAAGTCAAAGGCAGCGACGGCACGATGAGCGAACTCGCCTGCGATCGGATGATCCCCTTCTTCGGTCTCACCATGAAGCTCGGCCCGGTCGCGGATTGGGGCCTCAACCTGCATGAAAATCTGGTGCCGGTCGACACTGCGCAGTTCGAGACCAATGTTCCCGGCATCTTCGCGGTCGGCGATATCAATCACTATCCGGGCAAGCTGAAACTGATCCTCTGCGGCTTCCACGAGGCTTCGCTCGCGGCGCAGAAGGTCCATCACTATGTCTATCCGGACAAGAAGCTGACGTTCCAATATACGACGTCGTCGACGAGCCTACAGAAGAAGCTCGGCGTCGCCTGAGGCGCATCGCGTCTGATCACATCTTCATAACGCATGAAGCCGGCCCAAGGCCGGCTTCATTGTTTTTAAGATGCGTCCATCTCGGAGGCGCCGCTACGCGCCTTCGACCTCGAGCACGAAATCGATATTGCCCCGCGTCGCGTTGCTATAGGCGCAAACTTTTTCGTGGGCCTCGTTCACCAGAACGCGCGCCTCCTCCACCGGAAGCGTCGGCACCTTGACGTGCATTTTGACGGCGATACCGAAGCCTCCGCCCTCGCGCGGACCGATCGACGTGTCACAGGTCACGACCGTGCCCGTCACGCTCTTCTTGTGCTGATGGCCCAAATATTCCAAGGAGCCGCCAAAGCACGCGGCATATCCCGCCGCGAACAGATGCTCGGGCGTTGTCGTATTCGGCAGCCCAGGGCCGCCCATTTCCTTGCGAACGGAGAGATTGACACTGACGGAATGATCGGTTGTCTCGGAATGGCCGTTGCGGCCACCGGTGTTGATGGCCGTGGCAGTCACTAACGGTTTAATCGTATAGGCAGGCATCTGACGTCTCCCAGAGAAAGTTTCCGATCCTCTACGTCGCCCTGATGACAACCGGAAACAGCGCAGAAGCCACTCATCAAAGTAGGAGCGGCTCAGCTTCAATCAATGCCCGGTCCGCGATCCTTGAGCTTTCTTTTCCGTCGAAAACAAAAATGGCGCGACATCGGCGACACGCGGTGGGCGTTCCGTCTCAAAGGGCATCGGCCGGCAGACCGCCATTGCGGAAAGGCCGACGCGCGTCGTCAACAGTCCGTTGAGGACCCCTTCTCCGAGCCGCGCCGAAAGCTTGGCGGCAATGCCATGGCCCAAGAGCTGCTGCAACAGAGAATCCCCAACCGCCACGCCACCGGTGATCGCGAGATGGGCGCCGACGGAGCGCATCAGTTTCAAGAAGCCGAAGAAGCCCGGCCTTCCCCCATAGATCTCCGCGATCCGCCGCACAAGATAAAGCGCCTGACCGGCGACGAAGATCACATCGATCATTGCGCGTGGCGCGATCGCCGTGACAAGCGACACGCGTTTGGCGGCCTGGGCAATTTCGCGCCGCACGTCATTGTCGAGCGGTGCGACGAGATCGCGCTCGGCGATATCGATCAGATCGCGACCGTCGATTATTTCCTTGGTGAGGTCTGAAAGTTCTCTCCGCACGCCGGCAAGCTCCGGCCGGCCCGTATAGAGCGCAACGAGCTCGGCGACCTCACGCCGCGCCGCTTCGCGATCGTCCTTGCAGCGGGCACCCGCAAAAGCGATGTGCAGATGCGCGATATGGCCCTGGCGGACGATGCCGTAGACTTCGCGCAGGATGAGAACGAGGAGCGCAAACGCCGCGACCGCGCCGAAACCGACGGCGATCGCGCCCAGCGTCCGCGAACGCGCAAAGAGATCGACAACGAGGCCGAACAGCCAATTTCCGAGTGCCAGCAGAACAAAACCGCTGACGGCCGAGAAAAAGAGCCCCCCCCAAGAGATGAAGCGCCGCGCGAGAATGCCGCGGCTTTGGGCCGCCTCGACCGCGACTTCGGTCTGGCCGGCGGCGTCGGCCGCCGCTTCGGCTCCGAGAAAATCGGGAAGCGATTCGATTGCAAAGGGGCTGTTGGCGCCCGCGCCTGCGTCAAGCTCTTCTGTTTGCACTCGAAACGCCTGGGGGCGGGGTTTGGCGACTGGCACAGGGACATCCTTTCGGGCGTTCGAAGAGATATAGGCGCGGGACGGCGATCCGCAAACCGTCTGCCTTGGCCCTGATTTCGATCAATGCAGGCGCTTCAATTTCGCGGGAAAAAACCCCAGATAAAGTCGGCAAAAGAGCTGGCGGACCGCGCCGGAAAAGCGGCGGTCCCCAGGAAGCGGAAGGTCGCGATGTCTCAAAACCCGCGCGTTGTGCCGATGAACAACAATCGGAAGGGGCACTTTCTCGCCGAGAAAGACAAAATTTGCGCCTATTGCGCCGTGCGCTGCGTCAGTTTTTGCGGAATGGTCCCGAACGACGACCTCAGCCATCTCTCAAGCCAATCGCGCTCGATCACTTTGGAGCGCCGCAAAACCCTGTTCCATCAGGGCGAGGAGACGCAGAACATCTATGTCGTGACGAGCGGCACCTTGCGGCTCTACCAAATGCTGGCCGACGGCCGCCGCCAGGTGATCGGCTTTGCCATTCCCGGCGACCTCCTCGGATTTCCTCTGTCCAATGTGAACGACTATAGCGCCGACGCGCTCGATTCCGTCTATCTCTGCCAGTTCCCACGCCCCGAGTTCACGCAACTGCTCGATCAGCGCAAACATCTGATGAGCGCGCTGGTGACCGTGACCTATGACGAACTCAAGCGCGCCAGAGAACAGCTCGCCCTCGTCAGTCAGAAAAACGCCGAGCGCAAGATGGCGCTCTTTCTCCTGAGCTTCCGCCACCGGCAAAATCGCGCGGGCGGCGAAATGGTCGTCCTTCCAGTGCGCATTCCGCAAGCCGACATTGCCGATTTTCTCGGCCTGACGATCGAGACCGTGAACCGCATGCTGGCGCGCTTCATGCGCGACAAGACGATCTTGATTACGGATTCAGGGATCGAGCTGCACAATCTGCCGCGCCTGCAATTGCTGGCGGAAGGCTGACGCTAAGCCAGCCGATCGCCCAGCAGAAACTGCAAGGCGCGATCGAGCCGAATATGCGGCAAAGGCAGAAGCTCGCCGTCCGCGGTCCATTGCGGGATCGGCGGGCGGAAGCGCAGAAAACGATAGTCGGCATTCTGCAATTCGAACGCGCTCGGCGCGGCGGCGAACACCGCATCGGGATCCGCCGGCAATTCGCCGGGAAAGATCGCGGCCTCTGTCAGCCCGTCGAAGACCTCTTTGCCGATCCGCTCACCCTTCATCGGGATGCCGACGACTGCCGGCAATTCGGAACTGCCGAACGCCCCAGTCTTCGCCGCCACTTTCACTTCTTTTGTCGCCCGCACGGCCGCGAGCGCAATGACATCGACGTCGGCACCCAGCCCTTCGGCCCGAACGATGGCCCGCGCCGTCAAATGCCGCAGGATCGCCTCTAACCGATCGTGGCTCACATGATTCAAATGATCGGCCTTTGTCGCCGCGAAGAGGATCTTGTCGATGCGCGGCCAGAGCAGGCTTGAAAGCAGCGTGTTTCGCCCGGCGCGAAAGGCGCGCAGCACATCCGTCAGCGCCGTCTCCAAATCGCGCAACGCGGCGGGCCCCGCGTTAAGCGCAGCGAGGGTGTCGACGAGCACGATCTGCCGATCGAGCCTGGCAAAATGATCGCGGAAGAAGGGTTTGACGACATGGGTTTTATAAGCCTCGTAGCGGCGCTCCATCATCGCCGCAAACGTATCAGCGGGAGCGGATGCACCGTCCGCGATCGGTAGCGGCGAAAACGTGAGAAGGGGCGAACCTTCGAGATCGCCAGGCATTAGAAAGCGGCCGGGCGGCAGCGCTGATGCGGAGATCGGCTCGCCGCGGCAGGCCGAAAGATAAGACGTAAAGAGTGAGGCCGCGCGCCGGGCGACCTCTTCGTCCGGTTTAGCCGCCACATCGATCGTCGCAATGAAGTCACGCCAAGCGGCAGCCAGGGGCGCGCGCTCGGCGGCCTGCGTGGCATCGAGAGTCTCCTTCGACCACTGCGCATAGCTCTTCTCAAGAAGCGGAAGATCGAGCAGCCATTCGCCCGGATAATCGACAATGTCGATCGTCAGCGTCGACGGGCCTTTGCGGAACCCAGCGGCGCGCTCGAATTCGAGCGTCAAGCGCAATTCGGAGACGCGCTTTGTCGACTCCGGCCATTCGCGTGCATTGGGGTTTCCCCGAGGCCCGGTGAGACTCGTCAGATGCTCTTCAAAGGCGAAGCGCGGAACGGCGTCGTCCGGCTGCGGCTCTAGAAAGCCGCGCATGAGCCGGCCTTCCGAATGGACGCGAAAGACGGGCAAAGGATTCTTGCTCCGGCGGCTGCGCGCCGTCAGCGACGTCAGATGATGGATGAGCGCTGTCACAAAGATCGTCTTGCCGGCGCCGGAAAGTCCCGTGACGCCGAGACGCACCGAGCGACCGGACAGGCTCTCCGCAAGGCTTTGCGCCGCGCTTTGAACTTCGAAGAGAATATCGACGAGTGAGGGCAAGGATGCGGTCTCGGACTATTCGCTTGCGATCGATTTCGCGAGCGCATTCCGCGTCAGGTAAATTTCGAGCCGGCCTTCGCCGGGGAGCGCCTTTTTCCAGCTTTTGACATCGAAATCGATGACGGCGAGGCAAGGCGTAGGGAAATTCGTTCGCATCTTGGCGAGTTCCGCTTTCTTGCCGTGGCCGGCGAGCGCATTGGCGAATTCCGCAAAGCCGGGGTTGTGGCCGATGAGAAGCATGAACTTCACGTCTTTCGATGTCGATGCGACGACCGAATGAAGAGTTTCCGCAGTCGCATTGTAAAGCGCTGGCTGGAAGGTGACGCGGAGTTTTTGTCCGGCGCCTTTCTCAAGCTGTTCGAAGGTCTCCCGCGTGCGCCGCGCGGGTGAGACAAGCGTGAGATCGGGCGCGAGCTTCTCTTCTCGGAAATAACGGCCCATGCGCTTCGCCATGTCGCATCCGGCAGGGCTGAGCGGCCGTTCGAGATCGCCGCTTTCGGTAAGCGGCAGAGCATCGGCGTGACGGAGAATGGCGAGACGCAGCATGGGTGCAAAGCGAGCGAGTGCGAGGGTCGTTAAGATCGTGCCAAATCGCTTGGAGGGAAAGCACCGACACGATTGCCGGCGAAAACACTGGTCAGCGAAGCCTGCTTCTACCGTGCCAAGCCGGCTATACCTAGTCTCTTGCTCCGGTTTTGCCAATGCTCAGCTTCGCTGCCGCCCGAGCATGTCGCGGCTCATTGGCGCGTCAGGCGCCGCATCGTTGCTCGATCGCCCGCAAAAGCATCGCCTGCACGGCTCTGACGGCTTTATGATCGCTTCCGCCAAGTGTATGCGTGTCGAGCGTGATGCAGGGCGCCATGAGACGGACGCTGTTCGTTGCGAAGACGGCATCGGCGCGCAAGAGCTCAGAGGTCGTAAGTGACCTCTCCTCCGCAGCGAAGCCGAGAGACATCGCTTCGCTTAAAATCAGCGCGCGGATCGTCCCCGGCAAGACCCCGTCGCTGAGGGGCGGCGTGACGAGAGATTGGCCAAAGACCGCGAAAACATTGGCAATCGAGAGACAGGCGACATGACCCGCAGTGTTCTCGAACAGGACATCGTTGGCACCCTTCTTCTTGGCATCCTGCAAGGCGAGGATCGCGTCGAGATAGGGAAGCGCCTTGAGATGCGATACCGGCGATGTCTCGTTGCGGCGGATGGACGATGTCGCAAGCCGCAGCATGGGGAAAAAAGCTTCGGCGGAAGTCGGCGCTGCCACGCCGAACAGGAAGGGCCGAGGCGGCTCGGGCAGAGCGAGCCCGCGCATGCCAACGCCGCGTGTCAGCGTTAGCCGCACGATGCCATTGCCGATCGCGCCCGCTAGAGCATCGAGCGCCTGCGCCGCTTGCGCAGCATCATAGGGAATGGCGAGCGCTTCGGCGCTAGCCGCGAGCCGCGCGAGATGCGCCTCGCGTAAGAATGTGCGGCCGTTCCGTGCCAGCGATGTATCGAATAGCCCATCGCCAAGTGTCAGCCCGCGATCCGTCAGATCGACCGGCGCGATGCCGGACTCATTGAGCCTGCCGTCAAACCAGAACATGGCTAGCCCGGACGTTTGGCGCCGGCATCATTTGTGGAAGCTCGCGGCGACGCTCGCGTCCGCAACCTCAAGCGATCGCCCACCGCTCTGCCCTTCGGCAATGCCGGCCAGTTTCAAAAAATTGGCGAAGAGCGCATGGCCATGTTCAGTCAGGATCGACTCGGGATGAAACTGGACGCCATAGGTCGGCGCGGTGCGATGGGACAGAGCCATGATCTCGCCCTCCTCCGAAATCGCATCGGTGATGAGCGCCGCGTCCATCTGCGGCGTCGGCTGCACGATGAGCGAATGATAGCGCCCGACGGTCAACTGCTGCGGCAGTCCCTCGAAGAGACGTTCGCCCGTATGCGCCAGATGCGAGACGCGCCCATGCAGCGGCCGTTCCGCAGGGCCGACCGGCCCACCGAATTCGGCACCGATGCATTGATGGCCGAGGCAAACGCCGAGGATCGGGAATTCACCATTCAACTCATGAACGACCGCCTGCGAAATCCCCGCATCACGCGGCGCGCCGGGACCCGGCGAAATGATGATGGCCGCCGGCGCAAGCTTGCGGATGCCGCGAATGTCGATGGCATCGTTGCGCAGCACGCGAACGTCCTGGCCCAGCTCTTCGAAATAGCGGGCAACGTTGAAGACAAAGGAATCGTAATTGTCGATGACGAGGATCGGATTCGTCATGGCGAGGTCTTTTCGAGTACGGCGCGCTCCGCGTCATTCGTGGCCGTGAAGGCGTCGAAGATGCGTTGCGCCTTGGTGTAAGTCTCCGCATATTCGGCGGCTGGGTCGGAAAGATAGGTGATGCCGCCACCGGCATGGAAGCTCGCGTTGCCGGGTTTCAGCACGGCGGTGCGGATGGCGATGTTCATGTCTGTCGTTCCGTCAAAGCCCATATAGAGGATCGTCCCGCAATAATAGCCGCGCGGCGTCTTCTCAATCGCCTCGATAATTTCCATGGCGCGGCGCTTCGGCGCCCCAGTGATCGAGCCGCCGGGGAAGGTCGCGGCCAGAAGATCGAGGTCGTCGCGGTGATCGGCGAGTTCACCCGTAACCACCGAGACTAGATGGTGAACATTGGCATAAGACTCAAGCCCACAGAGCACCGGCACGTCGATCGAATGCGGCTTCGAGACAAGCGAGAGATCGTTGCGCAGAAGATCGACGATCATGATATTTTCGGCGCGATCCTTTTCGGACGAAAGCAGCGACTCGGCGCGGCGCGCATCCTCAATAGGATCGAGCGAGCGCCGGATCGTGCCCTTGATCGGCCGCGCTTCGACGGCGTTGCCGCGCCGGCGCAACAAGAGTTCGGGCGAAGACGACGCAATCGCCGTCTCGCCGAAGCTCAGATAAGCGCCAAAGGGCGCCGGATTGATGCGTCGCAGCTCTTCGTAAAACGCGAAGGGCGAGAAATCCGGCGGCAGATCGGCTTCAAAGCGTTGTGCGATATTCGCCTGATAGATGTCGCCTTTATAGATATGCGCGCGGACTTTTTCGACGGCTTCGCGGTAACCGGCTTCGCTGAAATTCGACCGCCATTCATAGCGCCAAGGCGGCGACTTTCGCAGTGGGACACTTGGGCGTTCGATCAGCGACAGCGCTTCTTCGATCCGCGCAGCCTCGCGTCGCATACGCCCTTTGCCGTCTTCTTCGGGAAAGCCCGTAGAGATGATGAAAACGCGCCGATCGAGATGGTCGAAGGCGAAGATGAGATCGTAGAAAGCAAGATGAACCGGCTCATTGCCGGCAACGGCATGATCCTGCGCGCGGAGAATTTCGAGCTGCCAGCCAAACTCATAAGGCACGGCGCCGATCACACCGCCCTGAAACGGCGGCAGCGCCGGATCGTGCGGCAGAGCGAACCGACGCAGCAATGTGCGCAAAGCCTCGATCGGTGGGTCGTCGAGAGCCGCGCCGTTCCAAAAAGGCCTGCCGCTCTCGACGACAAAGGCGCCAAAGGGCGCCACACCGATGAAGGAATAGCGGCCGAGCTTGGGATGGAAAAGCGCGCTGTCGAGGAAGGCGAAGCCCGGCAGATCGGCGAGGCGTTTGGCGACCTCCCACGGTTCCCGCCAGCCGATCTCGATGCTTGCCGCGCTTTGTTCCGGCACGAAAATCTCCTGGCACGAACCGTCCGGCTTGGCCGGTGAAGCATATATGGGCTTAACAGCCCCCCGGCAGAGACGTCACAGCTATTTTGCCGCAGAAACCGCGATTTGATGACCGCAAGGCAACACGTCTACGCCTGAACGGGGGCTGACTTTGCAAGGGCCGCCCAGCATGGGTAAATTCGTCCCAGACCTGGAGTGCCGTCGGCATACTAGGTGATTCTCCGACGCGGCGCGCGAGGCCTCTTCGAATGTGGCGCGTTCTTTGGGAGCCGGCGCTTCTCTTCCTCTCTCCCTTCATCGCCTATGCCGGCCTGCTCGTCATCCAGCGGACGCCGCCCTTTTCGCGCGCGCCCTGGTCGCAGAAGGCTGTGTCCCTCTTGACCCTCGCCGGGCTCAGCGCCGCGATCGTTTTCATGGTCTTCTATGGCCTTCTCGCCGAGCGCCATCACGGGGCCTATGTTCCGGCCCATATTGAGAACGGGCGGCTGGTGCCGGGACATATCGAATGAGCGCAACCGCCCTCCCCGCGCCACCTGCCGCCAAAGTCTTGCTCGATGATGCGAGCCTGCTGCGCGTCCTCACTCTGCTCGATCGCGATGGCGAAGAAGCGCGCGTCATCGGCGGCGCCTTGCGCAATGCTCTTCTCGGCCGGCCTGTTCTCGAATGCGATATCGCGACGACGGCGCGACCGGACGTTGTGACATCGCGCGCCGAGGCCGCGGGATTGCGCGCCATCCCGACCGGCATCGCGCATGGCACGGTGACGCTACTTGTCGACGGCAAGAGCTTCGAAGTCACCACGCTGCGCGAGGACATCGAAACCGATGGACGGCACGCAAAAGTCCGCTTCAGCCGCGATTTTGCCGCCGATGCTGAGCGGCGCGACTTCACGATCAATGCGCTGTCGATGAACCGCGAGGCGATGCTCTATGATTATGTCGGCGGGCTCAACGATCTCGACGCGCACCGGCTGCGCTTTATCGGCGATCCGACGGAGCGCATTCGCGAAGATTATCTGCGCATTCTGCGCTTCTTTCGTTTCGCAGCGGATTATTCGGAAGGGCCTCTGGACCCGAACGCTCTGCATGCGGCGATGGTCGAGCGCAGCGGACTTTTGCAGCTCTCGCGCGAACGGATTCGCGCGGAACTCTTCAAACTTCTCGTTGCGCGCCGCGCCGGAGAGGTCACGCGCGTCTTTTCCGAGACTGGGTTGTTGGGGCCGCTCGTTGCGTCGACGCCTTGGCCGTCGCGGCTGGAGCGGCTGTTGCGGTTTGGCACGGACAGTCCGCCCGACGCGCTGCTGCGATTAGCGGCGCTTTGCGTCAACCTTCCCGAAGATGCCGAGCGGCTTCGCGATTATCTGCGGCTCTCCAATCAGGAGCATCAACGGCTTGAAGGCGGCGCCGAGGCGCTGATCAGTTTGCACGGTCTCGATGTCCCGCCGACGCAGCAGATGCTGTTGCGTCTTCTGTTTCGTCATGGCCGGCAAGCGGCCTGCGACGCCCTTGCCTTGGCAGGGACCGAAGCCGGCGCGGAGCATTGGGCAGAATGGCGCGATTCGGTCGCGTTCATCCGCGCGGCGGAGGAGCCAAAAATGCCCTTCTCGGGCGCCGATCTCATAGAGCGCGGCATCACCAACGGGCGCGCGATCGGCGCGGCCTTGAGGGACCTCCAGCAACGCTGGATGGAAGAGGGCTTTCCGAAAGACCCGCACCGCCTCGCTCAATTGCTGGAAGAAGCGACGGCCTCGGCCTTTGAGGCTGGGGGCGAAGCGCCACATTTGCGTGATTGAGCGGCGCCAAGCGCTGCCGCGATCTTCCACGCCAAGCGGAAATGCCCTATCTTAAGAAGACCGCGTTCTTCGGAGTTGCGTCATGAGCGCAGAACGCAAAACACCTGCCGATCTCGCGCGCCGTTTTGGCGAGCGTGCGAACAAACGCGCCGAGTCGGGACAGCGTGAGGGTTGGCGGCGCAAGACCTACACTTTGCCGCGCACGGAAGCGCGCGACAAAGCGCGCGAGTGGTTCGAAAAATTTCCGAAGGCGGCCTATATGACCGAGATCGAGTTTTGGCGCGAACTCGCCGATGGCCGCATCGAGTTCACGATCCGGCGCCTGCCCAGCGCCGACTGACAAACTAACAATGAACTTGAAATGGGAGGAACGATGAATCGTCTCTTTGCTTGCCTCTTCGTGCTCGCTGCCATGTCTCTGCCGGCCACTGCCGACGAAAAGCAGGATGCGATGAAAAAGGCCTGTCACGACGATTATCATGCATTTTGCGCGACGGTCATGCCGGGTGGCGGCCGTATCGTCGCCTGTCTGCATCAACATGAAGACAAGCTCTCTCCGGGCTGCCGCGCCGCGCTGGCCGCGCAGTAGCGGCCGCCTCAGCGGCTGCGCGGCGATTTCACGATATCGGGCGTTTCCCAGGCGAGATGCTGGCCGGCATCGACGGCGATCATCTGCCCCGTGACGCTGTGCGCTTCGGCGAGATAGAGCACGGCGGCCGCGATCTCCTGCGGTTCGACCGCATGTTTGAGCGGCAGTCCGGCGACTTCCTCCGCGAAGCCTTCCTTGCCTTGCGGCGTATTGGGAAGCACCGGACCAGGCCCGACGCCGTTCACGCGAATGTTCCGGCTCGCAAAGGCTTGCGCCATCGTTTTGGTCGCAAAATAAAGCGCCGCCTTACTGAGACTATAAGAGAAGAATTGCGGATTGGGCTTCAGCACGCGGTGATCGATGATGTTGACAATCGAGGCGTCGTGCCCTTCCGGCACTTGCGCAACGAAATGCTGGGCGAGCAGGATCGGCGCGCGCAGATTGACGGCGAATTGGCTCTCCCAGACTTCGAGATCGACGGCATAGGCGCTGTCTTCTTCAAACAGCGCGGCGCTGTTGACGAGAAGATCGAGCGGACCGAAGGGCCGCGCGGCGTCCGTAATGATGGTTTTGGCCGCGGCGGGATCGGCGAGATCGCCCGCGACGACGGATGACGCGATCCCCTTCGCTTTGAGACGCGCGACGGCCGATTGCGCCTCGTCCTGGTGCGCGGCCTTGGAATGAATGAGACAGGAATAGCCGTGCTCTCCGAGGCATTCGGCAATGGCAAAACCGATCCGTCTTGCCGCGCCTGTGACGAGCGCCACTTTCGCCATCGCTGATCGCCTTCGCTTGTTATCAGAAGTTGCTGGAGTTGCTGGAGAGCTTTACGCAGTTTCGACCGGGGCGGAAAGTTGCTGGGCCATCGCGGAAATTACAGTTAACGGGGCGCTCTCGCAGTTTACCGCCCGTTCACCATAAGCTTTACGAAGTCGAGACGTCCCTTACGGAGGCATGGTCGCGGCGATTACTGCTTCACGACAAGCCTATTGTAGGCGCGCTTCCATGGTTAACAATGTATTAGCAAGATATATTTAGGCTTTACGATTGTTTTATTTAATTCCTAGTAACCTGCCTGCCCTAAGCATCTCTTTGAGAACCATTGAAGAGGTGCGCAATGAAACGGACTCTTTCAGCTTGGCTGGCAGGCGCGGCATTTTCTGCTGCAGCTTTGACGTCGGCAAACGCCGCGGATCTGCCGTACCGCTCCAGAGAGCCGTTCTACACGCCGCCTCCTATTTTCACCTGGGCTGGCATTTATGTCGGCGCGAACGCCTCCATGAACTTCGGTCAGTTCTCGCAAGGCGGCGCCAACTATTTTGGCAACGCCTTTGGCGGCCTTTATGGCCTCACCGCTGGCTACAACTACCAGTCGGGGCCGTTGGTCGTGGGCGTCGAAGCCGATCTCGACTTCGGCAGTGTCAACGGGACCGCCTATCCTTTCGGCGCCGTGCATAGCTCGGGCAACATCACGGGCGATGGCAGCCTTCGCGGGCGTTTCGGTTATGCGATGGATCGCGCCCTCATCTATATTACGGGCGGCTACACCGGTGCTTCGATGCGCGGAAGCCTCGCCGACCTCGGGACGCCAAACATTTACGCGAGCCAATCGAACTATCTAAACGGCTTCGTTGTCGGCGGCGGTCTTGAATATGCGGTGACGAACAACGTCTCACTCAAGGCCGAATATCTGTTCAATGATTACGGTTCGACGCCGTTCTTCTCAGGCACGCGCGACAGCATCACCTCCGGGATCAGCTTCTCAACAATCAGAGCCGGCGTGAATTATCACTTCTAAGCGGCCTCAACCCCACGCACTCAAGACGGCCCGGACTCTTCATCCGGGCCGTTTTTTATGGGACGAAGCGTGTCGCCGCGAAGGCGGGGACTTCGGCCTCGAAAGCAGCAAGCCAATCGACGAGATTTTTGTAGGTCTCGCGCCAAATGCCGGCGAAGCGCAGATCGAGATAACCGAGCGCGCAGGCAAGGCCGATATGGGCGACATCGCGCTTGCCTTGCGGCGGCGCGGCCTCAAAGACAGTGAGCGCGCGGGAAATTTTTTCCCCCTGATAGTCCTTCCATTTCGGCTCGCGCCGCTCCGCCGGACGAAACCGCTCTTCATAGACTTGCAGAAGCGCCGCATCGAGAATGCCGTCGCAACAGGCGGCTTGCGTCAAGCTCGCGAAGCGCGCCTTGGGCTCGGTCGGAATGACGACATTGCCGCCGGAAAGCCAGTCGAGATATTCGAGAATGACGCGGCTATCGAAGAGCGTCGTGCCGTCCTCGAGAATGAGCACCGGAATCTTGCCAAGCGGATTTTGCTTGCGCAGCACATCCGACGGATCGGTCGTATCGGCACGGACGATCTCGATCTTGTCTTTCAAGCCCGTCAGCGCGGCTGCGATCTTGACCTTCCGCCCAAAGGGCGATGGTGGTGACGAACGCAGAATCATCATCGTCGAGATACTCCGAATTCAACCGAGGCAGCGGAGGCTTTTAGCGGGTTGGCGCCGGTTTGTCTCTCTCACGATGGGCTGAGGCGTGCGACCTGATAGCCCGCCCGATCCGAGATCGCGAGCGTTCTGGCGAGATAGGGTAAGATCGCCCGCGCCTCGCGCTCCAGCACGAAAGGCGGGTTGACGACCACGAGGCCGTTGCTTGCGAGAGCCCCGGCCTTGTCTGGCTCATCGATCCAAAATTCGAGCCGCAGAGCGTCCCTGACGCCGGCCGCGCCGATCGCCGCCTCCACCTCTTTGTAGAAACGAGAGACGGCGGCGCGATCCTTGATCGGAAACCAGATCATATAGGTGCCGCCTGGCCATCGCTTGAGGCCGGACTCAAGCCCACCGACGATGCGGGCGAATTCGTCTTTTGCCTCGAACGGCGGATCGATGAGAACGAGGCCACGCCGTTCAACGGGCGGCACATAGGCCTTGAGGCCGGTGAAGCCGTCGATTGCGATGATTTTGGCGCGCTTGTCGCGTCCGAGATTGGCTTTCAGGCTCTGCACAACCTCGGGATGCGCTTCGCAGAAAATCATCCGGTCGTGTTGGCGCAGCAGGGCGGCTGCGATCGCCGGCGAACCGGGATAACGGGGAAGATCGCCAGCCATGAAGCGCGCGACGATGGCGAGGTAAGGCGCAAGCAGCGTCTCAACCTCGGCCGGCATCGGCACGTCGCCGGAGATCAGCCGGCCAATGCCGCCTCGCCATTCCGCGGTTCGCTCCGCTGCCTCACCGGCAAGATCGTAAAGCCCCTCTCCGGCATGCGTGTCGATGACGCGAAAGGGCGTTTCCTTCTGCCCGAGGTAAACGAGGATGCGCGTTAGCACCGCATGTTTGAAGACATCCGCAAAATTGCCGGCGTGAAACGCGTGCCGATAATTCACGCGTTAACGAACCGGCGGAACGGTCGCATCTTGTCCGTGGCAGAAATGCCGGGCCACTTCAGGACAAGGGACGAAATTGCGCAAATCCTTCGACAAGCAAAGCCGCACTTCCTCCAAGGTCCCACGCGTGCATTCAATCGACATCATGCCCGGATGCAGCCGCGGATTGGCGGCGATGAAGGCGCGCTGAATATCCCTCGGGTCCCATTGCTGCTCGTCGTGCGGGGCGGTGAACTGCGGCGGTATGGTGATCGATTGCCGTGCCCAACGCACATCGGCGAAATAATCCGTCGGGCTTTTGCCCGAACAGGTGCCATGGACGCTCCATTCATGCCGCGCGAGGCCCTCATCCGGATAAACGCCTTTCGTCTGGTCGAGGGCGATTTGCGACGGATAACGGCCCCCCGGGCCGCAGTTCGAAGGATAGCCGTGGGTATTCTGCGGCCAGAGCCCATGCACGACAAAGCCGAGATTGCTGCCCTCGGCACATTGATCGGGCGCTTTTTCGTCGCCGCCCGTCGCGCAAAAACCCGGCGACCAGGAGAGCGACAGCACATAGAAATCGAAATCGCCCGACGCGATCGGTCCGCGTGGTCCTATCGGCTGGACGCTATCGGACTGCGGCGGCTCAATGCTTTGCGCGTCGCCCGGCGGCGGTGCGGTATCTTTCTGCTCGGTTTTGGGTGGCAACGGTTTCTTATCGGCGCAGTTGTCGAGAAGGCAGTCGCTCGAAGACCCGCTTTGCGCGATTGCCCGATGCGCGACGCCCGCAGAGAGGACTAGGACAAGGACAGCGGCGGCAAAGCGAAGGCTGGCCGAAACAGTCATGAGCAGCGATCTCCGAGAGCGCGTCGAGCGCGGGCCGCGCCCGCGAGCCCGAATAGACCACAGCTTCAAAGAAAGCTAAAGCGCGACAGAAGCGGGCCTTAGGGCCCCGCCATGCTGCAATCGGGCGCGGCGGCGTAATTGCGGTCGAGCCCGCTCACGCACCAGTCAACCCCGAAGCCGAGACCGATGATGCCATCGTCTTCGACGATGGAATAGGTGACTTCGCGAGTCGACTGATCGCTGAAATAGGCGGTCGCCATGCAATAGCGTCGCGGGATGTAATCGAGGCCGTTCGATCGCATCCCCGTTTCGCGCGGCTCGCCAAAGCTCACAATCCGCAGGCCGGACTGCCAGAACTCACCCTCGCGTTCCGAAAAACGGGATTGAATTCTCTCGAAGACCTGCGGGTCGCCACAGGCCGGCAACGTGCCATCATAAGAATCGTAACGGCGTTCGGCGGGAACGATCGGACGCGCCTTTGCCACGAGACAGGAACAGCCGAAATCCGCGGCGAAGGCGCCGGCGGCGATGAGCGAGAGGGCCGTGCGCGTCAACGCGCGAAAGTCACGAAAATTTCGCATCTCTTTTCCCGTCCGATACGCCGCGCCTTGCGCGAGCGCTCCGACGATGCTGTCCCGGACGTAAGCCGTCAAGGGGCAGCCCCGCCGGGCCGTCTCCCAACCGATCACGTCTTCGCTCCTATCCCTGAGGGCACCGGCTTTGCAGCCTTAAGCGCATCGGTCGCGCATGCGCCGCAAGGCGTGTCATCGGAGCCCGCTTCTGTGTCTTTCTGGAACGGCCCATTGCCGGATTTGTCGGAATTCTTCCGCATGTTTCGTGCTGAAACAGGCGTGGCGCAGGCGTTTCTGCCCGCCGCTCTCGCCG
>JBEKNV010000028.1:0-32824 GCA_049522395.1 Methylovirgula sp. | reverse complement strand
GTTTTTGCTATCCTCATTACCGTCAATTTCGTTGTCATCACCAAAGGTGCGACGCGTATCGCCGAAGTCGGCGCACGCTTCACCCTCGATGCCATTCCCGGCAAGCAGATGGCAATCGACGCTGATCTTCATGCCGGCGTGATCGACGAGAAGCAGGCGCAAGCACGGCGCCGCGAACTCGAAGAAGAGAGCGCCTTCTTCGGCTCGATGGACGGCGCCTCGAAATTCGTTCGCGGCGACGCTATCGCCGGTCTCATCATTCTGGCGGTCAACATCTTCGGCGGCATCGTCATCGGCGCAACGCGGCACAATATGCCGCTCTCACAGGCCGCCGATGTCTTCACCAAGCTCTCGGTCGGCGACGGCCTTGTGACGCAAATTCCGTCGCTCATCGTCTCATTGGCCGCCGGCCTTCTCGTTTCCAAGGGTGGCACGCGTGGTTCGGCCGAACAGGCGATCTTCGGCCAGCTCGTCAAATATCCGAACGCGCTGTTTGTTGCCGCTTTGCTGATGTTTCTTCTGGCCCTCGTTCCGGGGCTGCCCTTCTTCCCCTTTGCTTTCTTCGGCTCGCTCTTGGCCTTTGTCGGCTATGCGGTGCCGGCAAAAATCGCACGCGAGCTGGCGGAAGAAACGGCGCGCACTACTGCAAACGACATGCAGGCGCAAAAGGAAGCGAAGGAATCGGTCAAGGAATCGCTGAAATCCGTCGAGGTCGAACTCTGTCTCGGCAAACAGCTCGCGACGAAGCTGCTAGTCGCGCAAGGTGAACTCGCGCATCGCGTCACCAAGATGCGGCGCAAGTTCGCGCAGCAATATGGCTTTGTCGTCCCCGACATCAAAGTGTCGGACAGTCTCTCAATTCCGCCGAAAACCTATCAGATCAAAATTCACGGCGCTGTTGTCGCCTCGCATGAATTGCGCTTGGGAAGTTTTCTCGTCGTGGTCGGCGATGGGCCGAAGCCTGATTTGCCGAGCGAAGACGCGCGCGAGCCCGCTTTCGGCATGAAGGCCGTCTGGGTCTCGGAATCCTATGCCAATGAGCTGAAACGCCAGGGCTTCCGCGCCATCGACGGCATGTCTGTGCTGCTGACGCATCTGAGCGAAGTCATCCGCAACAATCTCTCGCAGCTTCTCTCTTATAAAGACATGCGGACGCTGCTCGATCGGTTGGGGCCGGAATATAAGCGCCTGCTCGATGATATTTGTCCGTCGCAGATTTCCTATTCCGGCCTTCAGGCCGTCTTGAAGCTGCTCTTGGCGGAGCGCGTTTCGATCCGCAATCTGCAACTGATCCTGGAAGCGATCGCCGAGATCGCGCCGCATGTGCGCCGCGCCGAGCAGGTCACCGAACATGTCCGCATGCGCATCGCGCAGCAAATCTGCGGCGATCTGGCCGACGGCCAAGTGCTGAAAGTCTTGCGGCTCGGCAGCCGCTGGGATCTCGCCTTCCATCAGGCGTTGAAACGCGACGCCAAGGGCGACATCGTCGAATTCGATCTCGATCCCGCCATGGTCGAACAATTCGGCGCTGAAGCCTCGACCGCGATCCGCGAGAGAATGGACAAAGGCCATTCCTTCGTCCTCGTCACGACGCCGGAAGCGCGTCCCTATGTCAGAATGGTCGTCGAGCGGCTCTTCGCGACACTGCCGGTGTTGTCGCATCTCGAAATCGCGCGCGGCGTCGAAATTCAATCCCTGGGCACGATTTCCTGATGCCGATCACCGCCGACACGATCCTGGCGGCTTTCATTCTGTTCTGCCGGATCGGTGCCTGCCTGATGCTGATGCCGGGCTTTTCCAGTCCGCGCGTGCCGGTCGTCATCAGGCTTTTTCTCACGATCGCGATCACGCTCGCCTTCGTGCCTCTGCTCGGTCCCGAGGTCGAAAAGCAGGTCGGCAAGGATTCCCCGCTCGATCTCTTTCGCCTGATTTTGTCGGAAACGCTGATCGGCGCGATGATCGGCTTTATCGGCCGCATTTTTTTCGCGGCGCTTGAAACATTGGGAACGGCGATTGCCCAGGAAGTCGGGCTTGCCAATGCGCTTGGCGCGCCGATCGACGAGAACGAGCCCATTCCCACGATCGCCTCGCTCCTGACTTTCCTGGCGACCACACTGCTGTTCGTGACCGATCTGCATTGGGAAGTGTTGCGCGGCATCGTCGATTCCTATCGCGCTCTGCCGATCGCCGCGGGCTTTCCAGCGCAGTTCGGATTGGTGCAGATCGCCGACGGGCTCAATACCGCGTTTCTTCTGTCGCTCCGCATCGCTAGCCCCTTCATCGTCTTCGCGCTGATCGTCAATCTCGGCATCGGCCTCGCCAATCGGCTGACGCCTCAGATTCATATCTATTTCATGGCGGCGCCGATCGTGGTGTTCGCGGGATTGGTGCTGTTCTATTTTACCTTCAGGCAGCTCATCGAGCTGTTCATGGCCGGATTCGCCGCTTGGCTGAGGAGCGGCTGACATGCGCCAGCGGCTCAAATCGCTCAAACGCGTTCTTTCCGTCCAAAAGGACATGCATCGGCTGGCGGAATGGCGATTCGCCAAGCTCGAACGCCAGCTCCAGATGCTCCATGCGGAACGTCGGCGCCTGTTGTCTCATCTCGACGATGAACGGTTTTTCGGCACCCCCTTCGCCAAGCCGATCCTGGAGCGATTGCGGGCGCTCGACGAGGCCGAGGCGCGGCTCACCCGCGAGCGGGACGAGCAGCGCCAAATTCTTCTGGAAGACGCGCGGCGTATCGGCCAGGTGTCGCATGCTACGGAGGCGGTCGAGGAGCATTGCCAGCGCGACGACGAAAAACGCGAGCTGGAGGCGGCCATCGAGGCTGCGCTCGGGCGCGCTCGCGCAAGCTTCCGGTAAGCTCGCTCCCCCATCCTGTCTTAGCCGGGAAATCTCATTTCCGACTCTGCGGTGCGCCTGCAGGGAAAGACGACCGTGTCGATCAAGCCGCCCTCCGACATTGTGCTGGACGTCGCGAAAGCGGCCGATCCCGCGAGTTCGGCCGCCGCGACCGAGCGGCTCGCCAAGATCGCCGGCAACAGCGGAAAATCGGACCCGGCTTTCGCCGATGTCATGGCCGACGTCGAGACGGCGCCGCCCATTGCCATGGCGGCGAATGCCGGGGCGCCGATCCCGGTTCATGCGAGTTCCGAGCCTCTGCTCAGGCAGCCACAGCTCTCCGATGCTCCGGTTAATACTGAGACGAAGGTCTATCAGGGCTTCCAGGCCGTCCTTCTGCAGAATGTGCTCTCGATGATGCTGCCAGAAAGCAGCGATTTCTTCGGTGAGGGAAGTGCCGGCGAAATCTGGCGCTCGATGCTTGCCGAGCAATTGGGCAATGCTCTTTCCAAGAAAATGGATCTCGGCATCGCCCCGCGCTACCTGCATGACGCCCATCATCATGACACGAAGCACGATCCGGCGATGATGCCAGCGGTTGCGGCCAGCGATCCCATCATGATCCCTGAGCTTTCGGCCGCCATGAACGACAGTCTCGATCTGACTCCAGACCAAAGCTGAGACGCGCGAGCCTAGCCCATGAATGCGACTGCTTCAAAACCCGAATTGAACTTGGTGGCGGAGACGGCCGAGGCGCCGCAACTCTCGATCGTCCGCGACGGCATGGTGAAAACCATCGAGCGGATCATCAGTATGATCGATCTCGAAACGGATTCGCTGCGCCATTATCGGCCGATCGATCTCGCCGCGTTCAACCATCAAAAGAGCCACGCTCTTCTCGAACTCACGCGCGCGTTGCGCGCAATGCCGCGCGACTCGCTCGATCGGGAGATCGTCGCAGCGATCGTGCGCCTCAGAGAGAAACTGGAATCAAATCTGCAAGCGCTCGACGTTCACCTCAAGGCTGTGCGCCAGGTCTCGGCGCTGATCGCGCGGGCGATTGAAGACGACGATTCGGATGGGACTTATACTCACTCGATCAATCCTTATGTGCGGCACTTATGATCAAACTCCTTGCCGGCTGCATCTGGGTTTGCCTCGTCACTGCGGGGACGGGTTACGGTGCGGCACTGTGGAAGCTGCATGCTGCCGCAGTGATGGCCGCGGTGCCGCCTGTCGAGAAGCTGCAATATCATAAGACCAAGACGTTGAATGTTCCGATGATCGCGAATGGGGCGGTGCAAGGCTATGTGGTGGTGCAGTTCGGCTTCACCCAATCCGACAAGGCCGCGGCGCTCGCGATGCCTCCGGATGCCTTCCTGCTCGATGAGGCGTTCCGGATCATCTACACGGACCCGAAGCTCGATTTCCATCATCTCGAACGATACGACGTCGGCAACCTGACGCGTACTCTCGTCTCACGCGTGAACGCGAGGCTCGGCGCGGACGTGATCAAGGAAGTGCTCGTCGAGGAAATCAACTTCGTAGCGAACGGTGATATTTCGCGATGAGAGATGGCGATCGCCCGCTCTGCGGCAAAGCGATCTGGCGCGGCGTGCGAATGGGCTTATCGATCATGACGGACTCAGGAGGGTGGCTATGACATTCGATCGATTGACTTGGATAGGTCTCATGGTTGTCGCGCTCGGCTGGGCGTTGCTGCTTTCCGGCGCCTCGGCGTTCGACGCGCTGGCGCATTTGTTCGGCCAGCAGGCGGCGCCGTCTGTCGATTTTGCGTCGCTCTCGCAAGCGACGATTTTGACGGGCTTCGGCCTCGCGATTCTCGGCGCGTTGCAGACCGGGTTCGGCGCGCTGAGGCGGTTCTTCGACATGATCATCGAGAGGACCTCACGCACTGCGCCGAAGATGTCGGTCGACATGCCGCGCACGGAGAAGACCAGCATTGTCGAGCGCGGCCTGCTCAAGGACCGTCCCTATATTTTGTTCGGCGACGGATCGATCGAGGTCGAGACGCTGCTTGGCATGCGGCGCTTCACCTCTCTGGCGGACGCCTATGAATTCATCGGCAATTGACGGACGGCCGGCAGAGGCGGAATAAAATGGCTGGAGCGAAGACGTCACCTCCGAGGCTCCGGGTCGAGCCGCGCCTGAAGCAGGGCGCCGCTTCTTCGCCGCGGACCCAGCCGCTCAATGCGAAGCTCAATATGAAAGTGACGCGGGCCGGACAGACGGACCGATTTTTTCCGAATGTGCCGAAACCCCGTCTGCCCCGTCTCAGCCTCGGCCGCAATTTCAATTTCAACTTTAATCTCGGTCTCAGCGGTTTTTCGATGTCGGACCGCGCGGTCATCTCGGCCGGAGTCATGATGGCTGTCGCCTCCGCCTCATTCGCGACCTATATGGTTTCGACCGACCATTCGCATCCGCAATTCAACGGCGTCGATCATCTAATGATCTTTGCGCAGCAGGGGCGGAGCTCGACGGAGCCGCTGATCGCGCGCGTTCCAGGCGCGCCCGACAGCGACGATCAGGGCATCGACTATGCGCCGACAGGCGCCATTCCCGGCGGGTCCGACGCGCCGCCGGCGCCGCTCTACAAGCTTCCGTCGGTGAACGCGCCGGAAGAGGTGATCATAAAGGATTTCACCCTGCGCGGCGTCAGCGGCCATGTTGCGATGGTCGAAGGACCCGACGGACTCTATCGGCTCGAGACGGGTTCGACGTTGCCCGGCGGCGGCGAAGTGCTCGCCATCGAATGGCGGAAAGGCACCTTCGTCGTAGTGACGACGCGCGGCATCATCGAAGAAGCGCAGCCCTAGCGCTTAGAGAGCCGCCGCGTCCGGCTCTTCGGCGAGCGGCTGATTTTTGCGAATCCCGAGCCGAAAAAGCTCGGCGCGCGACAGGCCGTTCGGGTCGATTTCCCGCAGAAATTTGATGCCGATCTCCCGGCCGCGCTGCCAGGCGACCGCCGCCTCATAAAGCGTCGTGCTGATTTCGTCGAAGAAGCGGATGCGCGGGGGAAGGTTGACGTGGCCAGAGAGCCGCAGCCGCGCGCCGCCCGCCGAGCGGTCGCGAACCTGGCTTTCGACCAAAATGCAGGTGCGCCCGTCGGCGATCTTGCCGGAGCGCAGATGGGTGCGCCAACGCCGCTCGCCGCGCTTATCTGCCGCGTCGGCCTGTGGCGGGGCGAGGACGACATAAGTGACATCGGCACCCGGCGCGGCAAGCCGCGTCACCTTCGTCGCCTCAAGCAGGGGGCGCGGCGTTTCGGTTCGCGAGGTCGAGGAGGGCATCGTTAGCGCTCGGGAGGAAAAGTCCCGAGAATCATAGCGCTATCGGCCAAAGCCCGCATGCCACATCCGCCATTGTGGTAAATAGCTGCTGTAAGAGCTGTATACTAAGCTATATAGGGCAATCGCCCGGATGGGCGGGTTTCTCGTGAACTGGGGGCGGAAAACATGATCGACTGGCGGCGCCGTTGCTGGGCTTTTGCCCTGACTTTCGCTTTGGGCTTTGCTGGACTTTGCGGCGAGAGCCTCGCGCAACAGCCGGCACCTCAGCCGGGCCCCGTCGTTTTCGCGGCGGCCAGCATGAAGACGGCGCTCGATGCGATCGCGGCGGATTTTGCCAAGAGCGCGGGCGCCGCGCCTAAGATTTCTTACGCCTCCTCCGGCGTGCTTGCCAAACAGATCGAGCAAGGCGCGCCCGCCGACATCTTCATCTCCGCCGATATCAAATGGATCGACTATCTCGATAAAGTAAAACTGTTAAAGCCGAACACGAGGCGCAATCTTCTCGGCAATGCGCTTGTTCTGATCGCACCGGCCGATTCGAACGCGACGCTCAAGATCGCGCCCGGATTTGCGCTCGCTGCCGCGCTTGGCGATGGCAAACTTGCGGTCTGCACCGTCGATTCCTGTCCGGCGGGCATCTATGGCAAAGAGGCTTTGCAAAAGCTCGGCGTGTGGGCGGATGTCCAGCCCAAACTCGCGCAAGCGGACAATGTGCGCAGCGCCTTGATCCTAGTCGCTCGCGGCGAAGCGAAATTCGGCATTGTTTATCGCTCGGACGCCAAGGCTGAGCCGAAGGTCAAAGTCGTCGACACATTTCCTGAATCAAGTCATGCGCCGATCGTCTATCCCATCGCGCTGGTCGCCAATTCGACGAATCCCCAAGCTGCAACTTTCGCGGCGTTCCTCACATCGCAGGCGGCGGTCAAGATTCTGACAGATCAGGGGTTCACTGTCCTCGATCGATGAGTCGGCTTGGATCGGCACTGACGACGCCCCCGATCCGAGCGCTCGCGCAGACGATCGGGGGTTCTGATGGGCAAGACGACGGCGCTCCTTCTTTTTGCATTGATAGTTGTTCTCATCCCGATCCGCGTGATGGCGGAGGAGCGAGTTGTTGACGGCGCCGGCGGGGCTCTTGCCGGCGTCTTGGTCGCCGGGCCAATTGGGGCGCTGGCGGGTGGCGTGATCGGCGTTTTCGCTGGGCCCGATATCGCGCGCGGCATGGGCCTCAAAGGGCATCGTCACTACCACTATGTCCACCATACCGTGACCCATTGACCGCTTTCGGCAGGCGACAGCTTTGACGCCATCTGCCCCTCGGTATATCCGGGGCGGGCGCCATTGTTGACGCCGGTTGTCCGGCGTCTCCTCTCAAGCATCCTTACGATGACGGCGCGAGTTTCGGCACGCGCCGGGCGGAGCGCGCGTGGAGGTCTGACAGATCCGCGGTGGGCGCAAAGAGATGAAGAGACATGTCGCGGTGCTGATGGGAGGGCTTTCCGCCGAGCGGGACGTCTCCTTGCGCTCGGGCGAAGCCTGCGCGAAAGCGCTCGAAGCGGTCGGCTTTCGCGTCACGCGCGTCGATGTCGATCACAATGTGGCCGAGGTTCTCAAAGGCCTCGCGCCCGATGTCGCCTTCAATGCGCTGCATGGACGCTTCGGTGAAGATGGCGTTGTCCAAGGCGTCCTTGAGATGCTGCGGATTCCCTATACGCATTCGGGCGTTCTCGCCTCCGCGCTTGCCATGCGCAAAGACCGCGCCAAGGATGTGCTCGCCGCCGCCGGCATTCCGGTCGCGCAGAGCGTGACCGTGGACCGCAAGACCGCGGCGCAGGCGCATGTCCTGCCGCCGCCCTATGTCGTAAAACCGCTCGCCGAAGGCTCGTCCTTCGGCGTTCTCATCGTCAACACGGATCACGCGCATCCGCCACAGGAGTTAACGCGCGAGGACTGGTCCTATGGCGAGATGGTGCTTGTTGAGCGTTATATTGGAGGGCGCGAACTCACCTGCGCCGTGATCGGCGACAAGGCCTTCGCCGTCATAGAAATCAAGGCTGCGGACGGCGGCTGGTATGATTACCACGCCAAATACGCCAAGGGCGGCTCCGTCCATGTGCTTCCGGCGAATCTTAAAGAAAATATTTACCAAAATGTCCAACAGTGGGCGCTCGGAGCGCACAAGGCGCTAGGGTGCCGGGGGGTTAGTCGTACCGACTTCCGTTACGACGATCGCCCGGATGGGACGGGGGAGCTTGTCGTATTGGAGATCAATACGCAGCCAGGAATGACCGAAACCTCCCTCGTTCCTGAAATCGCGGCGCATGCCGGCATATCGTTCGGTGAGCTTGTCAAATGGATGGTGGAAGACGCCTCCTGCGACCGATGAGGGAGGTCTTTACAGCGCTTGAGCCCTCCTTTCCGGCCTATGTAGGACCCAAAAACGACATCGCCTTGCGGCGCAGTCGCCCGTTCGTGCGTTCGTCGCTGCGAGATCGTGCTCCGCTTCTCACTTTTCTTCTCGCGCTTGCCACGGCCCGCAGCACCGGCCTGATCCTCTCACTGGCTTTTCTTGCGGCGGTCGGCATCTATGGCTGCATGCTCAACGGCCAATACCAGGCCTTCACGGCGGCCAATGGCACTTTGCCCGACCTCGTTGCGCGCTCGCTCGGCTTCCGCATCAAGACGGTAACGATCCTCGGCGCGCATGAACTCTCGCAACAAGAGCTGCTGGAAACGGGCGGCATCCGGCGCACGAATTCGCTTCTGTTTCTCGACGTCGTGAGCCTGCGGAATAAGCTCAAGGTTCTGCCCTTTGTCAAAGAGGCGAGCGTCACCAAACTCTATCCCGATCATCTTGTGATCGACATTCAGGAACGCCAGCCGATCGCGCTCTGGCAAAAGGACGGCCAGGTGAAGGTGATTGCGGCCGACGGCACAGCGATCGACGATCTTCGCGGCCCGCGGTATTTGTCCTTGCCGCGCACCGTCGGCGACGGCGCCAACGCGCATGTCGGCGACTATCTCGCGCTTCTCGATGCAGCAGGCGATTTGCGCAATCGCGTCGAAGCCGGCATTTTCGTCGCGCAGCGGCGCTGGACGCTGAAATTCAAGAATGGCATCGAAGTCGCGCTGCCGGAATCCGAGCCCGCCAAGGCCGTCGCGAGACTCGTCACCTTCGAGCGCGATTTCCATGTGCTTGAGAAGGATATCGTCGCGCTCGATTTGCGCATTCAGGGCCGCATGATCGTCACATTGCCTGATGATGTAGCGCGCGCCCGCATGGATCTCCTCGCCCGTCCGCAAGGACAGAAGGCGGGGCAGACATGAGCGTTCTCTCTCCCCGCACGCGCACAATCTCCACCCGCAAAAGCGTACTCTTGTCGGCGCTCGACATCGGCACGTCGAAAGTCGTGTGTCTCATTGCGCGGCTCGATCCGATGGACCCTTCGGACTCGCTGCGCGGGCGCACGCATCGCTGCCGCATTCTCGGCATCGGCCATCAGCGCGCCGCCGGGATCAAAGGCGGCGTCATCGCCAATCTTGAACAGGCGGAAGACGCGATCCGCCGCGCGGTCGACGCCGCCGAGCGCATGGCCGGCGTTCATGTCGAAAGCGTCTTCGTCAATATCACCGGCGGCGGCATCGGTTCGCAATCTTTCAACGCGTCTGTGCCCGTCGCCGGCCGCACGGTCGCCGAATCCGACATCCAACGCGTGCTTGATGCCTGCGCGGGGCGGACGCAGGAAGAGGGCAGGGCCGTCCTGCATTCGCTGCCGACGGGTTACGGCCTGGGCGACATGCGCAATGTGCGCGACCCGAAAGGCATGGTCGGCGACATGTTGCGCGTCGATATGCACGTCATCGGCTGCGAGGTCACGGCGGCGCGCAATCTCATGCTCGCGGTCGAGCGCTGCCATCTGTCGATCGAATCTATCGTGGCGACGCCCTATGTCTCGGGCCTTGCGGCCCTCGT
Source organism: Methylovirgula sp. (assembly GCA_049522395.1). Taxonomy (GTDB): domain Bacteria; phylum Pseudomonadota; class Alphaproteobacteria; order Rhizobiales; family Beijerinckiaceae; genus Methylovirgula. The sequence goes on along the minus strand of JBEKNV010000028.1, from coordinate 22,693 downwards.
CGACGACGAAGCCGAACTCGGCACCGCGCTCATCGACATGGGCGGCGGCACGACATCCTTTGGAGTCTTCTGCGGCGGCAATCTGGTCCATGTCGATGCCGTGGCGCTCGGCGGCAACCACATCACCATGGATATCGCGCGCGGCTTGACGACTGGGCTCGCGGACGCCGAGCGGTTGAAGACCCTCTACGGCGCCTGCATCGCCTCGCCCTCCGACGAGCGCGAGACCGTTTCGGTTCCGATTGCTGGCGAAGACGGCGAGCACCCGATCCACATTCCGAAATCGCAGCTTGTGCGGATCATCGGCCCGCGGCTGGAAGAAATCCTCGAACTCGTTCGCGACCGGCTCAAAGCAGCGGGCTTCACGCCCAATGCGGCCTCGCGTCTCGTCCTCACTGGGGGTGCCTGCCAGCTCACAGGCGTGACCGAGGCCGCAAAGCGCATTTTGGCCGGCCAAATCAGGATCGGCCGTCCGCTCGGAATCCATGGACTGCCCGAGTCGGCGAAAAGCCCGAGTTTCTCCGCGGCCGTCGGCCTCCTGGTTTATCCACAGGTCGCCCCGGTGCAACAGTTTCGGGCCGCCCGGCGTGAGTTCGAGGCGGCAACCGGCACGCACGGATATATGGCGCGGGTCGGACAGTGGTTGAGGGATAGTTTTTAATTGATATGAGTAGAGACGAGTGAGCGCGGCGGCTGATTCGTTTTTTCTCGCGGTAATAGGAAACATAAAACGGGCGACCGGCGGCGGTGTGCCCCAACGTCGAGAGGCCAGACGATGACCATTAATCTGAAAGCTCCCGAATTGCGGGAACTCAAGCCGCGCATCATGGTGTGCGGCGTTGGCGGCGCGGGGGGAAACGCCGTCAATAATATGATCGTCTCCGGCCTGATCGGCGTCGACTTCGTTGTCGCCAACACGGACGCGCAGGCGCTGGCGTCTTCGCGCGCCGATCGTGTCATTCAGATGGGCTTGCAGGTCACTGAAGGCCTGGGCGCAGGATCGCAGCCGGAAGTCGGGCGCGCCGCGGCAGAAGAAGTGCTGGAAGAAATCCGCGATCATCTTTCCGGCGCGCATATGATCTTTGTCACGGCGGGCATGGGCGGCGGCACCGGCACGGGGGCTGCCCCGGTCATCGCCGGCATCGCGCGCGACTTGGGCATTCTGACGGTCGGCGTCGTCACCAAGCCCTTCCAGTTCGAAGGCGCCAAGCGCATGCGCATCGCCGAGGCGGGCATCATCGAGCTGCAAGAGGCGGTCGACACGCTGATCGTCATCCCCAATCAGAATCTGTTCCGCGTCGCCAATGAGAAGACGACCTTCGCCGACGCCTTCGCGATGGCGGATCAGGTGCTCTATTCGGGCGTTGCCTGCATCACCGATCTCATGGTGAAGGAAGGTCTCATCAATCTCGATTTCGCCGACGTCCGCGCCATCATGCGCGAAATGGGCAAGGCGATGATGGGAACCGGCGAAGCGACGGGCGAGAAGCGCGCGATCATGGCGGCCGAAGCCGCAATCGCCAATCCCTTGCTCGACGAAGTCTCGATGAAAGGCGCCCGCGGCCTCTTGATCTCGATCACCGGCGGCAATGATCTCACGCTTTACGAAGTCGATGAAGCGGCAAGCCGCATCCGCCAGGAGGTCGATGAAGAAGCCAACATCATTCTCGGCGCGACCTTCGACGAAAATCTCGATGGCATCGTTCGCGTCTCGGTCGTTGCAACAGGCATCGACCAGCCGGCCGAACTGCGCGATCATGCGAACGAAGCCCGGATTTTGGACGCGTCGAATCGATTGCGCCATGCTGCGGTCCGCTCGGACCACTCGCCGCGCTACGCGGCACTTCAATCGACGCCGCGCCCGGCGCTTCAGGCCGGCCCGTCAGACATGCATGCCGACATGTCAAGCTATGGCCAGATGCCGTCGGGGCGCGGCGTTCAGCTGCAACCTGCCGCGCCGCAGGGCCATCACTTTGTCGAGGCCCCGGAAGTGGCGGCCGATGACGACGATGGCTACAGCGATGGTCCGTTCATCCCGCCGATGCCGGAGACGCCGAAGATCAGGCCGCAGCGCATGCCGCAGATCGACGATCTTCCGCTGCCGGCGCAAAAGCAGATTCGCGCCCAGCGCGGCGAAGCGCCGACCGAAGCCGCGCATGAGGTCAAGCGCCGGACATTGCTCGAGAGACTGGCCGCCTTCGGCAATCGGCACGACGATAACGCCGATCACGATCCGATGGACCACCACCCGAGCCATGCGGCGGCGCCGGCGCGGTCGGGCCAACCCAACTCCATCCACGCGGAATACAGCAAGCGCAATGCTCACGCCGGCCGCGGCATGCAGCAGCCGCTCGACCCGCAGGGCCGCGTGATGCATCCGCCGCGCTCTGCCGAAGAAGATCAGCTGGAAATCCCCGCCTTCTTGCGCAGGCAATCGAGCTGATTCGCATCTCGCCTTCGGCCTCGTGCTTTCCAGCCGAGGGGAGTGTAACAGCGCGTTAAGAAAGCTTGATTTGGCCCCCTCTAGCCCCCGGCGTAGGGTCCGCAGCCGTTGAAGCTCGCGACGAGAGTCGCGAATTTCGACGTGGGCTGGGTCGCTTCCGACATCACGTTCGGACGCGGCCGCAGGGATAAGCGGGCCTAATCATAATGCATTTCGGGCGACAGACAACGCTCAGAAATCTGGCGGTTTTGTCCGGATTTGGCGTCCATTCCAACGCTGCCGTCACCATTATTCTGCATCCCGCAGAAGCCGATACGGGCATCCAATTTCTTCGCACCGGCATTCCGGGCGAGCGGCCACGCACAATCGCGGCGCATTGGTCCTGCGTGAGCATGACCGAACTCTGCACCGTCATCAGCGACAAGGCGCGGATCAGCGTCGCGACGATCGAACATCTGCTGGCCGCCTTTCTCGGGCTTGGCATCGACAATGCGCTCGTCGAAATCGACGGGCCCGAGGTGCCGATCATGGATGGATCGGCGGCGCAATTCGTCGATCTCATCGATGAAGCGGGAACAGAGACCCTCTCCGCTCCGCGCCGCTACATCAAGGTTGTAAAGCCGGTGCGTGTCGAAAGCGGCCGCACCTTTTGCGAGTTGCGGCCTGCTGAAGGCAAGGACCGAACGGGACTGCAGCTCGATGTTGAAATCGATTTCGATTGCGCCATCATCGGCCGGCAGAAGAAATCCCTGGATCTGGCGCCATCCCTGTTCCGCAAAGAACTCGCGCGTGCACGCACCTTCGGCTTTCTCGCCGATGTGGAGCGGCTCTGGAAAGCGGGCTTTGCGCTCGGCGCGTCGCTCGAAAACACCGTCGCGTTGCAGAGCGACCGCGTTGTCAATCCGGAAGGCTTGCGCTACGCCGACGAATTCGTCCGCCACAAAATGCTTGACGCCGTGGGCGATCTGGCGCTGGCCGGCCGGCGCATCATGGGCGTTTTCCGTTCCCATTGCGGCGGTCACCACATGAATGTGGCAGTGCTCAGGGCACTTTTTGCCGATCCGTCGGCCTTCGAATTTGTCGATGTTGCGCCGACACGGTCGCTGCCCGCCTATGCCGAGCCCGCGCTCGCCGCACTTTCGGCTTAGCCCACTTTCAAAGCCATATTGTTGCAAGTTGGTGCAGCGAAAGCACAATGTGCATCCTCTGTTCACGCCTGCCACAGAATCGCCGATTATCAGGACGAGGACAAGCTGGCGCTGGGGACATGCGTGCGCTAAGCATGGCCCCGATTTCGGCTGGCATGGTCTGACGCTCGGGTGGCTTGATCGCATGAAGCTTGTTTCGGTTGATCTGCGAAATGTCGTGGGCCGCGCCAGCAGCCTCCGGTTGGGCCGTCTCGTCCGCTTTTCCGCGGCGATCGCCGTGGCTCTGCCGGTGTCCGGGTGCTTTTCGATGGACTCGATGGATCCGACGTCCTGGTTTGCGGAGAAATACAAACCGGAGGTCATTCCCGACGTGCCGCCCGAGCGCCTTTACGATCAAGGCCTCGCCAGGATGCAAACCCGTGACTACGACGACGCTTCGAAAAAATTCAGCGACCTTGAGAAGCAGCAGCCTTATTCGCAATGGCAGCGCAAGGCGCTGTTGATGACGGCCTTCAGCCAATATAAGGCTGGCAAATATAATGACGCGATCGGATCGGCGCAGCGCTACATCTCGCTCTTCGCGAAAGCGCCTGACCTCGACTATGCCTATTACATTCAAGGCATGTGTTATTATAATCAGGTCCCGGACGTGACCAGGGATCAGGACAGCGCCGGGAAGGCCGCTGAGGTGTTCGCGAGCCTCGTCCAGAATTTCCCGAAATCCGAATATGCCGACGACGCCCGCTATAAGCTGCAGGTGATGCGAGACCAGCTGGCCGGGCAGGAGATGATGATCGGCCGCTATTATCTGAAGGAGCGCAACTTCCCCGGCGCCATCAACCGGTTCCGCGACGTGCTGGCGAAATATCAGACGACCCGCCATACGGAGGAGGCGCTTGAGCGCCTCACCGAGGCCTATATGGCGCTGGGCATTGTCAATGAGGCGCAGACGGCCGCCGCCGTCCTTGGCCATAACTACCCCGATTCGCCCTGGTACAAGGACGCCTACAACCTCCTGAAACAGGGTGGGCTTGAGCCCCACGAAGACACGAGCTCCTGGATATCCAAGGCTTTCCACGTGATGGGTTAGGCGCCCAGGGCGCCCGCCGGGCAGAATTGACCGTTTCGGCTTTCGTTCTGCCTAAATTTGTTCTATATTTACCCCCATTCCGTAGCGTGATTTCGGCCCTGGCCTCCAGGGCGGAATCCGGCGCGCGCCATCTGAGCCTGCCGTCGCGGGTGAGGGACAATCATGCTCGTTCAGCTCGCCATCCGCGATATCGTGCTGATCGACAAGCTCGATCTCGAATTCGGCTCCGGCCTCACCGTGCTCACGGGCGAGACGGGCGCCGGCAAATCGATCCTGCTTGACGCCTTCTCGCTGAGCCTTGGGGCCCGCGGCGACGGCACGCTCGTCCGCCACGGTGAAGCCCAAGGCCAGGTGACGGCCGTCTTCGACCTGCCTGCGGACCATCCCGCCCTTGCTGCGGCCCGCGCCCAGGACATTGAGGCCGATGGGGAGCTGATCCTTCGCCGGATCCAGATGGCCGATGGGCGCACCCGCGCCTTCGTCAACGACCAGCCGGTGAGCGTCCAGGCCTTGCGCGCCGTCGCCCGGGGCTTGGTCGAAATTCACGGCCAGCATGACGACCGCGCCTTGGTCGACCCAAGCGTCCACCGCCAGCTCATCGATGCCTATGGCGGGCTTGGGGCCGAATGCGCCGCCGTGCGCGAGGCCCACGTGGCGCTGAAGGCGGTCGAAACCGAGCATGCGCAGGAACTGGCCCGGCTCGAAAAAGTCCGCGGCGAGGCCGACTATCTGCGCCATGCGCATGCGGAACTGACCGAACTTGCGCCAGCGCCGGGCGAGGAAAATGCGCTCGCTTCGCGGCGCACGGCCATGATGCAGGCCGAAAAGGTGAGCACGGAGCTGCGCGACGCCTATGAGGCCGTCGCGGGCGATGCCGCCCCCATTGCCGCACTCTCTTCGGTGCTCCGTCGCCTGGAGCGCCGCCAGGCCCAGGCGCCTGAGCTGATCGCGCCCGCTGTGCAGACGCTCGATGCGGCGGTCAATGCTTTTGAGACGGCGAGCCAGACTCTGGAGCAGGCGCTCCGCTTGGCCGACTATGATCAGGCCGAACTCGAACGCGTGGAGGAGCGGCTCTTCGCGCTGCGCGCCGCCGGCCGCAAATATGCGGTCGCCATCGATTCGCTGGCGACGCTCGCCGAAAAAATTGCCGCCGATCTCGCGACGCTCGATGCGGGCGAGGCGCGGCTCGTTGAATTGCAGAAGGCCGTTGCGAAGGCCGAGAAAGCCTATGATGAGGCCGCGCGCATTCTCTCGGTTCGCCGCAAGGCTGCGGCGCAAGCGCTTGAAAAGGCGGTGAATGCGGAACTGGCTCCACTGAAACTTGAAGGCGCGAGCTTCCATGTTCAGTTCCGGCCCGAGCCTGCGGCGCCCGGCCCCGCGGGGATCGATCAGCTCGAATTCTGGGTGAGGACCAATCCCGGCACGCGGCCCGGACCTTTGATGAAGGTCGCCTCCGGCGGCGAACTCGCGCGCTTCATGTTGGCGCTCAAAGTCGTGCTCGCCGACCGCGGCTCGGCACCGACGCTCGTCTTCGACGAGATCGACACGGGCGTCGGCGGCGCTGTCGCCGAAGCCATAGGCCAGAGGCTCGCGCGGCTGGCAAGCGGCGTGCAAGTTCTAGCCGTCACCCATGCACCGCAAGTGGCGGCGCAGGCCGAGGGCCATTTCCGCATCGCCAAGGGTGCGCAGGACAAGGGAACGCGCGTTGCGACGCGGGTTACGCAGCTGGGCAAGGATGCGCGGCGCGAGGAGATCGCCCGCATGCTGGCCGGCGCAAAAATCACCGATGAAGCGCGTGCCGCCGCGGGCCGGCTGCTGCAAAAGACGGGATGAGCGGGGCTGGGAGAGGGCGCCGTTCTTGCCTATTCTGCCCTTCTCGAAGCCCGAGCGGAACGTCGCATGGTCCCCGATCTCGCAACGCGCGTCTATAACCATTCCTTTCGCATCGATCCGATCATCAGGACCTTGCTCGATACGGATTTCTACAAGCTGCTGATGCTCCAGATGATCTGGAAGCATAAGCTCAATGTGCACGTCACCTTCGCGCTCATCAATCGCACGCCGTCCATTAAACTCGCCGACGTCATCGATGAAGGCGAATTGCGGGCGCAGCTCGATCATGCGAGTTCGCTGCGTTTGCAGAAGAACGAATTGATCTGGCTTGCTGGCAATACGTTTTACGGCAACGCGCAGATTTTCGAGCCCGCATTTCTCGAATTTCTCGCGAGCTTTTCTCTGCCGCCTTACGACCTCAAGAAAAAAAACGGCGACTACGAATTGCATTTCGCCGGGCCTTGGACCGGCACAACCATGTGGGAAGTGCCGGCGCTCGCTATCGTCAACGAACTTTGGGCGCGCAAAGGGATGGCTGGTATGCGCCGCTTCACGCTCGATGTGCTTTACGCGCGTGCAAAAGCGAAACTCTGGGCAAAGGTCGAGCGGCTGCGTGCGCTTGCGGCGGAGGGCCCGCTGAAGCTCGCCGATTTCGGAACGCGCCGCCGGCACGGATTTCTGTGGCAGCGCTGGTGTCTCGAAGCGCTGCAAGAGGGCCTCGGTCCGTCGTTTTTCGGAACGTCGAATGTGAAACATGCGATGGACCTGGGGCTTGAGGCGATCGGCACCAATGCGCATGAGCTGCCGATGGTCTATGCCGCGCTCGCCAACACTGACGATGAATTGGCGCAGGCGCCCTATGTCGTGCTCGCCGATTGGGCGAAGCTCTATCAGGGCAATCTGCTCGTGCTTCTGCCCGACACATTCGGCACGACGAATTTTCTCAATGCGGCGCCCGATTGGATCGCCGACTGGACCGGCGCACGGCCGGATTCGAAGCCGCCGATCGAGGGCGCCGAGCAATTGATCGAATGGTGGGAAAAGCGCGGCCGCGATCCCAGGACGAAATTGATCATTCTCTCGGATTCTATGACGGTCGACTCGATCGAGGAGTCGGTCCGTCATTTGCGCGGGCGCGTGCAGGTCTCCATCGGCTGGGGCACCAATCTCACCAATGATTTCGAAGGGTGCGCTCCGCAAGGCTTGGCGGCGAGGCTCAAGCCGCCGTCGCTCGTCTGCAAGGTCGCGGAGGTCGAAGGCCGCCCCGCGGTCAAACTTTCCGACAATCCGGCGAAGATTTCGGGTCCCCCCGACGAGATCGCGCGCTATGAGCGCGTCTTCGCCTATGAACCGGGAAGCTGGCGGCCGGCATGACGCCGCAGATGTCCCATGCTAATTTTCGCGCATGAAAGGCAAACCCGCCCCGATTGACACGCTCACCTTCGCGCAGGCGAAGGCCGAGCACGCGCATCTCGCCAAAGAGATCGCGAAGAACGACAAGCTCTATTATCAAGAAGACGCGCCGAAAATTTCGGATGCGGACTACGATGCTCTGCGCCAGCGCTATGAGGCGCTAGAGGCGAGTTTTCCGGAACTGGTCAGCGCCGAATCGCTCACCCAGAAAGTCGGCGAGGCGCCGTCGGAAAAATTCGCCAAAGTTCGCCACAAAGTGCCGATGCTGTCGCTCGGCAATGTGTTCAGCGAGGAAGAGGTTGAGGACTTCGTCGCGCGCGTTCGCCGCTTTCTTGGCCTCAAGCCGGACGCGTCGCTCGAATTCACAGCGGAGCCGAAAATCGACGGTCTCTCGTGCTCCCTGCGCTATGAGCACAAGAAGCTCGTGCAGGCGGCAACACGCGGCGACGGTTTTGAGGGCGAGGACGTTACGGCGAATGTCATGACCGTGAAAGAGATCCCGCATCTCCTCAAAGGCCGGGCGCCGGACGTTCTCGAAGTGCGCGGCGAGATTTATATGACGCACAAGGATTTTGCCACGCTCAACGAGCGCCAGGAGAAGGCCGGCAAGACGCTTTTCGCCAATCCGCGCAATGCTGCGGCGGGCTCATTGCGGCAGCTCGATCCCGCGATCACAGCATCGCGGCCTTTGCATTTCTTCGCCTATGCCTGGGGCGAGGTGAGCGAGATGCCGGCCGATACGCAGATGGGCATGATACGCGCCTTCGAGCATTACGGTCTGCCGGTCAATCCGCTCACGCATCTTGATCATTCGGCCGATGGCTTGATCAAATTCTATCACGAGATGGAAGATCGCCGCGCCCGTCTCGGCTACGACATCGATGGCGTCGTCTATAAAGTCAACAACCTCGCGCTGCAGGAACGCCTCGGCTTTGTCTCGCGCGCGCCACGCTGGGCGGCGGCGCACAAGTTCGCCGCCCAGCGCGCGACGACCGTGTTGCGCGACATCGACATTCAGGTCGGGCGCACTGGCGCGCTGACGCCCGTGGCGCGGCTCGATCCGATCACTGTCGGCGGCGTCGTCGTCTCGAACGCGACGCTGCACAATGAGGATGAGATCGCGCGCAAGGACATTCGAATCGGCGACACGGTGATCGTCCAACGAGCGGGCGACGTCATTCCGCAGATCGTCGGCGTCATTCTCGAAAAGCGGCCGAAGCCAGAACCTAAACGGTACAAATTTCCGCACGTCTGTCCCGTCTGCGGCTCGGCGGCGATCCGCGAGATCGATTCGAAGACGGGCGAGGCCGATGTCGTGCGCCGCTGCACCGGCAGGCTCATCTGCCCGGCGCAGGCGGTCGAGGGCTTGAAACATTTCGTCTCGCGCAACGCACTCGACATCGAAGGCTTCGGCGAGAAGCAGATCGAGCAATTCTATGCCGACGGGCTGATCATGAACGCGGCCGATATTTTTACGCTCGAAGAGCGCGACAAAAGGGCGAGCCGTAAGCTGAAGGACCGCGAGGGCTATGGCGAAGTCTCGGTGCGCAATCTCTTCGCCGCGATTGAGGCCCGCCGCAAAGTGCCGCTCAATCGTTTCATCTATGCGCTCGGCATCCGTCACATCGGCGAGACGAATGCTCGGCGGCTCGCGCGCCATTTTGGTACCTTCGAGAAGCTGCGCGCAACCGCGCGGCGCGCGAAGGAGGGCTCGGAAGAGCGCGAGGAGATCAACAATATCGAAGGGATCGGCGATGTGGTCGCTGAAGCCGTAGCCGATTTCTTCCAGGAAAAGCACAATGAACAAGTGCTCGACGCGCTGCTGAAGGAAGTCACGCCTGTGCCGATGGAAGCGCAGGTGACGACGAGCCCGGTCGCTGGCAAGACGGTCGTCTTCACCGGCTCGCTGGAGCGCATGACGCGCGAAGAAGCCAAAGCACAGGCCGAACGACTCGGCGCGAAAGTCGCCGGCTCTGTTTCAAGGAACACGGATCTCGTCGTTGCAGGCGCTGGCGCTGGCTCGAAGCTCGACAAGGCGCGCGAATTCGGCATCGAAACGATTGACGAAGAGGAATGGTTGAAGCGGGCAGGGGCGGCGGGCGGCTGAAGCCGCGCATTTTTGCGCGCGCGGGAGAATCTGGATCGCGGCGACATTTCCATGTTACAAATCGAAGGCAAAACAAGCCGATCAAATGGGGGGGAATGAACATGGCAATGCATACGCCGTCCGCATGGACGTTCTGGGTTTCCGTAGTGCTGGTGCTGCTCGCGGTGGTCTCGTGGTTTGTCGAGATTCGTTACATCAGCGATTATGCGCTGTGGGTCGCGGTCATCGGCTACATCATTCTCGTCATCGGCTGCCGCGTGAAGACGACGGAGCGTCGACGCTAACAAGGCCCGGGTTTATCTAACGACCGCCTTCGTCGCGTTCCTCAGCCACTTTTTCGCATCGCCTTCGACGTGCTGCAACAGCGTTTGCCGCACGCGCGCGTGATAGGCGTTGAACCATTTGAGTTCATCGTCCGTTAGAAGTTTCGGTTCGATGAGGTGTGTGTCGATTGGCACGAGCGTGATCGTGTCGAAGCCGAGCATCTCGCGCTCCGCGCCTTTGATGGCCCGCTTTTCGACAACAACGAGATTTTCGATGCGGATGCCATAATCGCCGGCTTTATAATAGCCGGGCTCGTTGGAGAGGATCATGCCTGGTTCGAGCGACGTCGTGCCGATCTTGGCGATCCGCTGCGGGCCTTCATGCACGGAAAGATAGGCACCGACGCCATGGCCGGTGCCGTGATCGAAATCGAGCCCTGCGTCCCACAGCGCCTTGCGGGCGAAGGAATCGAGCTGCGCGCCCGACGTGCCTTTCGGAAAGACGGCGCGGCTGATTGCGATATTGCCCTTGAGCACGCGCGTGAAACGGTCGCGCATTTCGCCTGAGGGGCGCCCGACAGCGAGCGTGCGGGTGATGTCGGTCGTGCCATCCTCATATTGGCCGCCGCTATCGATCAGAAAAATGCCTTTGCCGATCTTCCGGTTTGAAGAGGTCGTGACGCGATAATGCGGAATCGCGGAATTGGGACCAGCGGCAGAAATCGTCGGGAAGGAGACGTCTTTCAATTTGCGCGATTGACGGCGAAAGGTTTCAAGCGCTTCAGCCGCGACGATCTCTGTGAGCTTTCCTTTTGGCGCTTCGCGGTCGAACCAGTGCAGAAAATGGACCATGGCGACAGCGTCGCGCAATTGCGCTTGGCGCGCGCCATCGAGTTCCGCCTTTTTCTTCGCCGCCTTCATCAGCGCGATCGGATCAGTGCCGATCTCGGCGATCCCGCCCGCGTCTTTCAGCGCCTTGGTGAGTTTGACGGGGACAGTTGCCGAATCGAAAAGAATGCGTGCCTTGGCGCGGCCGTGCTCGGCGAGGTCCGCCTCGATCTGCGTTGGCTCGGCAATCGTCGCAAGCGGTTTCAACGCCGTTCGCGTCGCCTCATCGAGTTTTGCCTCTTCTATGTAAAGCCGGTTTGCCCCTTTTTTCGGAATGAGCGCGAAGGCGAGCGGCAGCGGCGTATGCGCAACATCCTTGCCGCGAATGTTGAAGGCCCAGGCGACGGCATGCGGATCGCTGACGAAGAGTGCATCGGCACTCCCCAACGCTTTGACGATGCGCGCGAACTTTTTCTCCGACGCCTCTCCGGCAAGACGCAGCGGATGGAGGCTGACTTTGCCATGCGGCGGCTTCGGCCGATCGGTCCAGATCGCGTCGATGGGATTGCGATCTGCTGCGACGAGTTCGGCGCCTGCCGTCGTCGCCGCCTTCTCGAATCGCTCGATCTGCCCCGGGGTATGCAGCCAGGAGTCGTAGCCGAGTTTTTGTCCGGCTTTCAGATTTTGCTCAAGCCATTTCTCCGGGCTCGTCGTCGCAATCGGCACAGGCGTGACGAGCGCGAGATCGACCTGATCGCGCACCTGCAGCGTATAGCGGCCATCGACGAAGAGAACGGCACGGTCTTGCAGAATGATGGCGAGCCCGGCCGATCCTGTAAATCCCGTGAGCCAAGAAAGCCGCTCTTCGGAGGGTGGCACATATTCATTCTGCTGGCGGTCGGCGCGTGGGACGACAAAGCCATCGAGGCCGAAGTGCCGAAGCGCTGCGCGTAGGGCCACGATCCGCGATGCGCTCTGCGAAGGATCGGCGGTGTCTTCAAAGGATTGGAAGAGGCTTTCGAACATCATCTGCGCCGTGAGCTTTCTCCGCCATTAAGCCGAAGGCAAAGCGCATTGCAAATTCAGGCGCAATCGTCCGGCACTTCGACGGCATGGCCCGGCTTCGCCTTGGCTGGCCAGGGCTCGCTCAAATCCCGCATCTGCGCCTCGAGACATTCGACATCGAGTTTGACCGCCGCGCCGCCGGAAAAGGTCAGCACCACATGGCCGCCGGGCGGCGTCTCGGGCTCGAAGCCGATGCTGAGCAGATTGAGGCAGGTTTCGCCCGCATTTTGATCAAAGCCTTGCACGGCGACCTTGGAGACGCCCTCGAAATGCAGGCCGCAATGACAGCGCTGCTTTTGGCCCTTGTGGATGCCGGGCCAATCGAAGCGCGCGGCCAGAAGCGCGAAGCGCCGCGCCTTCGGCAGAAAGATCATGTCCTTGACCTTGACGACGGCGTCCTGAAGATGCGCCGACAGGACGGCGAGGTCTTCGTCATCGAGTGCGATGAGACGCAGCGGCTTGGACATGGCGCTTATCGCAGTTCGAGATGAGGTCTAATTCGATCCAGGGATTCGCTCGATAATCGCGCCGCAGCTGCCGAGTTTCTTCTCCAGATGCTCAAAGCCGCGGTCGAGATGATAAACGCGGTTGACGACCGATTCGCCGCGTGCGGCAAGCGCCGCGATCACCAGCGAGACGGAGGCGCGCAAATCCGTCGCCATGACAGGCGCGCCCTGCAATTCGGCGACGCCATCGACGAGCGCCACATCGCCTTCGAGCTTGATGCGCGCGCCGAGGCGGGCGAGCTCCTGCACATGCATGAAGCGATTTTCGAAAATCGTCTCAGTGATGCGCGAGCGGCCTCTGGCTTTGGTCATCAGCGCCATCAACTGCGCCTGCAAATCGGTCGGGAACCCGGGGAAGGGTGCCGTTGTCACATCGACGGGCGAAATGCCGGCGCCATTGCGGCGAACGCGAATGCCGCGATTGGTCGATGAAATCTCAGCGCCTGCTTGGGTCAGCACATCCAACGCGCTTTGCAGAAGATCGGGTTCGGCGCGCTCGAGCAACACATCGCCGCCGGTCATCGCGACCGCCATTGCATAAGTGCCGGCCTCGATGCGGTCGGGGAGCACGGTGTGATGCGCGCCGGAAAGCCGGCCGACACCCTCGATTTCGATCGTCGATTGGCCCGCGCCCTTGATCTTAGCGCCCATCTTTATGAGGCAGGCCGCGACATTGCCGATTTCCGGCTCGCGCGCCGCATTCTTGATGAGCGTATGACCCTTGGCAAGCGCCGCCGCCATCAAGGCGGTATGCGTGCCGCCGACGGTGACTTTCGGAAATTCGATTTCCGCACCACGCAGACCCTTTGGTGCACGCGCATGCACATAGCCGGATTCGATCTCGATCTCGGCGCCGAGTTTTTCGAGCACCATGATGAGAAGATCGACGGGACGCGTGCCGATGGCGCAACCGCCGGGCAGCGATACCCGCGCTTCGCCCATGCGCGCGACGAGTGGCGCCAGCACCCAAAAACTCGCGCGCATTTTGGAGACGAGATCATAAGGCGCGGTGAGATCGACAATGCGCCCGGCGGTTAAATGAAGCGTGCGCGGCGCGTGCGGTTCATCGCCAGGCCGGCGGCCATCGACGGAATAGTCGACGCCATGATGACTCAGGATTCGGAGCAGCATCCCCACATCGGCAACGCTTGGCGTATTGTCGAGCGTCAGCCTCTCTTCGGTAAGCAAGGAAGCGATCATCAGCGGCAAGGCCGCGTTCTTGGCGCCCGAAATTTGGATGGTTCCTTCGAGCGTGCGGCCGCCCATGATGCGGATGCGATCCATCAACCCCCCTGTTAAAATCCCTCGATGCCGAATGAAATTGTGGTGGTGTCGTTCCTCCGTGAGCGAAGCCTCGGCTTTTGCGATTTGCATGCCCCAAGATGGGCTTTTTAAAGGTCTGCGGCGTCGTCGATTGCCTGCGAATCGGCCGCCACATTGTGGCGCTCACCTTGCGCCGAGGCACGTCGGCCACGGATCTGAACCTTGCGGCGGCGCAAATTTTCCCGCAAGGCGGCGGCGAGCCGGTCTTTTTTAGCGGATCCTTGCGCCGCACCGGCTGCTTTTTGCTCGGGGCGGGGCGGGTCTCGGGGCTCTGTCATTCGGGACGCTTTTAAGGCCTCAAAGGATGTCCGACAAGCGCCGAGCGCGCCGGCGAAATGGACGATTTTCCTGCATCTTGCGCGAAAGGGAGGGCGGAATGGGCCAATCTACATCTGCTTTGGGCTCCTCGTCCGGCTGCCTTGCCTAACCAGACGGCTTATGCGACATAGCCGGCTCTTTTTGACCTGCTGCAGTAGCTCAGTGGTAGAGCACTCCCTTGGTAAGGGAGAGGTCGAGAGTTCGATCCTCTCTTGCAGCACCAGTTTTTCCAATCGTTCAAGAAGGGATTCGCCACGTTGATCAGGGAAGCGGGAGTCGAGTTCGACCGTTCCGGCGACAATCGGACCATCTACTCTCTTCGCCACACCGATGCGACGTTCCGCTTACAGGAAGGCGTGAACCACTACGTCCTCGCTCGGAACATGGGCACGTCGGTCAAGATGCTGGAGAACTTCTACGGACATACATCCAATCGAGCGATGGCAGACGAACTCACCAAACACCGAGACAGACAGCGAGAGAAGTTGCCGTGGGAATAGCGATCGTCGAGATGCTGGAGAAGCTCTACGGTCACACGGTGTCGTCGCAACTCGCCGCTCAGATTGATCCACCCCATTGAATTGGTCCACCTGAAAGTATGTCTTTTGACATGGAAAAGGAGGACTGAAATGCCGAGGAAAAGACCGACGGCGGTTAGGCCATCAATGCACTGACATTCAAAATGGACCCGTTAGTGGGAGCCGATCAAATTCAGAATCATATCTTACGTTCTTTCCAACTTGGATGGCGAAATCAGCAGATCGGGGAACTTTGCTCCTAAATTCGCCATACCTATTACCGTAAATTTTGGTCTCAACATGAGTAAATGGCAATGAAAGCTCCATGAGTTTTTGTGAAAAGTTCTCTTCATAGGGCGTATCTCTGACCTTTTCTAAGGCCTCAAAAGTGTCGCTGCATATTACCTGGAATGCGGTCTCAGGGAAGTTCCAACGTGGGCAGTAGAAGGCGGTCCATCCTTTATCTATTGTCTCAACATAATGAACCGCTTTTCTCGTCAAAATAAAGGAGTCAGACTCAATGTGAATAATTTTTGTAAATCCAAATTTTTTTGCTATGTTTGCTGAAAATGTGAAACTTCTGAACCACCCTGGAAAGTTGGTTACAGATTGACGGCCAAGACGATTAGAAAAATGAAAAATTGTTGCCCTTTCACCAATCGTGATTTTAGATAGATTAGTGCTGATCGTAACTCCTTCCTCGTCGGGCAAAAAAGGCGATCCGTCGTCAATAATAAACAAGGGTGAAGTCGGAAAAACCTTCTTATGATGCGATAACCATCGATTATACCTTCCCTCCCAAATATCCTTATCCTCGATATAACTGGTACAAAAAACCATTGCTGAATTCGTTGCTGCGCCCCCCGATTGGTCCTCAAGCGCTGGAGTTCCTCCATTATCTAGATCAATCATACGAACTCCACGACCCGCCGCTGAGCCGCTCCGTCAATGCCCAGCGAATAACTGGATGTCACCAAGACTACCACCAACCGTGGAAATCCGTCGAGCGGCGTTGGTGATGAACGTCCGCCCACCGCTATGGCTGGAAGCGCCCGTGAACCCCAGGACCGATACCAACCAGCGAACTTATTGACGATCACGTAGGACGAGGTTTTGGGCTCCTCGTTCGCTTGTGATGACGTAAGGGCTTGGGCGGACGCTCTTTTCCGCTTCCCGCTTTAACGCCTCCAAAGCGCCTCTCAAATCCTTGTTCATAGGGATCACACGCCCAGACCGCCCCTTGGAGGCGACGTCCGTGAGTTGAATGGCGTCAGACAGGAATCCTTCGGCGAGAGGTCTTCGCTGGATGGACGTCGAGAGCGAACCGATCCCGGATACCGATGAATCGAACATCGTGCTTCATGTGAAGGGCAAGACCGGATCACGAGAGGTCGTCGCCAGGACGCGCAGGCTGGATGTGATGGAAGTAATTGATTTCATGCAGGAAATATCCGTTTTCCGAGGCTGCAATTTATTGCGATGATATTACGACCTCAGGGGGAGTCCTAAAATATTAAAAACTAATGACAATCTCTAGATCACTTATTTGGTAAGGGAGAGGTCGAGAGTTCGATCCTCTCTTGCAGCACCATTTCCTTCGGTTCGTAGCGTCCGCAGACGGCGTCACGTCCCTTTGGCCAGCCGCGGGAACGAGGCTTGTCGCCCGAGGGTTTTCTCTCCGTTCCCATTCGGAGAAATCACATGAACACCGCTAATTTGCAGCTTGAAGGACTACTGCTTTCGCTGTCTGCCCTCGTTGAAGCCATGCGCCGCAAAGGCCTTCTCACGGCAGATGAGATCGACCAGGCTTTGGACGATGCCGAAGCGGGTGCACAAAGGGCGAACCGGTGCGAGCCCCTGTCGGATGCCAATCTCGACGCCATCCAATTCCCGATTCGCTTCCTACGCACGGCGACCAATCTCACAGCCGGCCAGCGGGTTTCTTTCAGCGAAGTCGCGGCGATGATCGGCGAGATGAAAGATCATCCTTAACATCCACTCGCTTGCTCGCCCTTTCTCCAGATTGCGTGCGGAAATTTCGTAAGTTGTGAATTGATCACGCAAGTCTTGGCGTCAAAGATGTGACATTGTGATATAACTAAATGCGCGACTCTGGGGCGCATAGAACGGCGGGGCATCATGGGCATTGATCGCTTTTTCTTCCCGGCCAAACCGATCAGTCGCGTCTTGCTGATCGGGGCCATCACCCTCGCTGCGTCGAGCGCAGGAGCCTTTGAAGGGACGCAGGCGCAAAGGGACGCCTGCATGTCCGATGCGTTCCGCCTGTGCTCGAATGAAATCCCGGACGTTCCTCGCATCACGGCCTGTATGGAGACCAATAAAGATAATTTGAGCCCCGGATGTCGGGCCGTCTTCGACGCGTCGGATACGGCGCAGGCCGACACCCCCGTCGTGCACCCCAAGCGCCACAGATACAGCCGCTATTGGCGTCACCGCGAAGCCTCTTTGCGCTGAGCCGAGGCTGACCCGTCGGAACATCTGACCGGGTCGCTCGTTGGCCATGCCATCAGGGAGATTTGGCATGGCGGAAAATCGTAATGAACCGATCGTGCTTTCCGCAGAGAAAGCGCGTCAGGGCAACATTGTGTTGCGCAAGCGATGGCAGCGCATTGTTTTCATCGCCGGTCTTGCCGGGATGGTCGTGCTTGCTGTCGCGGTTCGCTTTTTTGCATGGCATTAGAAGCGGATCGCCCAAGTCCTCCGTGGACGCTTGGGCCCATCGCCCATTTTCACCCAAATGGTTTTCCGCATCATCCACGCCGTGGCAGTATAGGTCGTGAGCCTCGCCGGTGGCGGCGGCCCTCGGACTGTTGGGCGTGGGTAGATTGCGCATGGACCAAGATGAAACGCTTCACGCTTGGTGCGACTCAATGGCCGCGCTTCTTGCCTTGCCGGTCGAAGCGGGTGACCGGACTGTCATCCTCGTCAATCTGAAATTCATTGCGAGCCAGATCGCACTGCTCGATGCCTATCCGCTCGGCGACGAGATCGAGTCCGCCCCGATCTTTCGAGCCTGATGATGGCGGAGAAGACGATCGTCGACCTTGAATGCGCATCGGCGGCCACGATCGCTGCCGCGGTCGAGAGCGGCGCGGCGAGTGCCGCCACGGTTATCGACAAGGCGCTCGCGCGCATCGCGACGCTCGATCCGAAAGTCAACGCCTTCACCACCGTGTTGGAAGAACGTGCACGGAAAAAAGCCGCGGCGCTTGATGCCCTGCACGCAAAAGGCGAGCGCCTCGGGCCTTTGGCGGGCGTCCCCTATGCGGTGAAAAATCTTTATGACATCGAGGGCGTCGTTACGCGCGCCGGCGCGACGATCAATGAAGCAAATGCGCCCGCGATCGCCGATGCCTTCGTCATCGCGCAGCTCGAAGCGGCAGGCGCCGTTCTCGTCGGCGCGCTCAACATGGACGAATACGCCTATGGATTTACCGGCGAGAACATTCACGACGGGCCCTCGCTCAATCCGCACGATCCGCGCCATATGACGGGCGGCTCGTCGGGAGGATCGGCTGCGGCTGTCGCCTCGGGCATGGTGCCTTTTGCGCTCGGTTCCGATACCAATGGATCCGTCCGCGTGCCGGCATCGCTTTGCGGACTGTTCGGTCTCAAACCGACCTATGGGCGCCTCTCGCGCCGAGGCGTCTTTCCCTTTGTCGGCAGTTTTGATCATGTCGGGCTTCTTGCGCGCACGACAACTGATCTCGCGCTTATCTATGATGCGATGCAGGGCAGGGACGAGAGGGATTCCGCCTCTGCGCTACGCGATGTCGAACGCGTGGCGCCGAGGCTCGGCCAGGGCCGAGGCGAACTGCGGATCGCCGTCGCCGGCGATTATTTCCGTCGGGGCGGCAATCCAGGCTCCTATGCAGCGGTCGATGCTGTCGCGCGGGCGCTCTCGGTGACGCGCGAAGGGATCTTGCCCGAAGCGGCGCGCGCACGCGCCGCAGCCTATCTCATCACCGCCGCGGAGGGCGCGGCCTTTCATCTCGCGCGACTGCGACGCCAGGCGGCCGATTTCGATCCTGCGGTGCGCGACAGGCTTTTTGCAGGCGCCATGATTCCGGCCGCGGCCGTGAACAAAGCGCAAAAATTTCGCGCCTGGTTTCAGGGGGAAGTGCGCAAACTCTTTGCCGATGTCGACGTGATTATAACGCCGGCAACGCCATGCCGCGCGCCGCTCTCCGGCCAGAAGACGATGGTTCTCGACGGACGCGAAGTGCCGGTACGCGCCGAACTCGGGCTCTATACGCAGCCGATTTCCTTCATTGGCTTGCCGGCGCTGAACGTGCCGGTCTGGACGGCAGGCGAACGCCTGCCGATCGGCGTGCAGCTCGTCGCGCCCGCATGGCACGAGGATTATATCTTGCGGGTGGCACAGGAGCTGGAAGCAATGGGCGTCGTCTCCGCGCCCATCGCGCAGCTTTGAGGGCTAAGCGGCGCTGGCGGTTTCGCGCAACGCTTTACCGACGGCATCGAGGGCGGATTGCGCCGCGGCGCCGTTCGGGCCGCCGGCTTGCGCCATGTCGCGGCGGCCGCCACCGCCTTTGCCGCCGAGTTTCTCGGAAGCGGCGCGCACGAGAGCGACCGCGTCGAAGCGCGGCGTCAAATCGTCGGTGACGCCGACGACGACGCCGGCCTTGCCGTCCTCGCCGACGCCGATAATCGCGACGACGCCAGAGCCGACACTTTCCTTGGCTTCATCGGCAAGCGACTTCAAATCCTTCATCTCGATGCCGGAGACCGTGCGGCCGAAGAATTTGATTCCGCCGATGTCTTCGACTGACTGCTCGCGCGCGCCGCCGCCGCCCATGGCGAGTTTCTTGCGCGCATCGGTGACATCGCGTTCGAGTCGGCGGCGGTCCTCAAGGATTTGTGCGAGCCGTTCCGTCGCTTCGCCTTCGGGCGCGCGCAAGAGCTGCGCGACTTCATGCAGCTGATCCGCTCGCGCTTTCAAATAATGGCGCGCCTCTTCGCCCGTCTTTGCTTCAATGCGGCGTACGCCCGCGGCGACGGGCGATTCCGCAGTCACCGAAATGAGACCGATGTCGCCGGTGCGGCTCACATGGGTGCCACCGCAGAGTTCGATCGAGAAGGGCGCCGTCGGCGGCGCTTGCTGGTCGGGCAGAATCTCACCGGCCAAGCCCATGGAGACGACGCGGACGCGGTCGCCATATTTCTCGCCGAACAAAGCGCGCGCGCCGGAGCCAATCGCATCCTCGATATCCATCACCCGTGTCGTCACCGGCGCGTTGGCGAGCACGGCGCGATTGGCCATATCCTCAATCCGCGCCAGTTCCTGTGACGAAATGGGTTTCGGATGAGCGAAATCGAAGCGCAGACGGTCAGGCGCAACGAGCGAGCCTTTTTGCGCGACATGATCGCCCAATACCTGGCGCAGCGCCTCATGCAGCAAATGCGTCGCAGAATGATTGGCGCGCAGCGCCCGACGGCGGCCGTGATCGACATAAAGTTCGAGCGGAAGATTGAGCGTGAGCGCGCCCTGTTCGACGACGCCCTCATGCACGATGAGCTCGCCGAGCCTCTTTTGCGCGTTGGTGACGCGGAAAGTGACGCCCGGCGCGCGCATCACGCCCGTGTCCCCAAGCTGGCCGCCCGATTCGCCGTAGAATGGGGTCTGATTGAGGATCAGCTGGCCAGTTGCGCCGGTTTCGAGCTTTTGGACTTCCTGTCCGTTCTTCAAAAGGGCGACGACGATGCCTTCGGCGACCTCGGTCTCGTAGCCCAGAAATTCGCTCGCGCCGACGCGTTCTTTGAGTTCGAACCAGATTTTTTCGGTGGCCGCTTCTCCGGAGCCCGCCCAGGCGCGGCGCGCCTCGGCACGCTGATGGTCCATCGCTCTATTGAAGCCTTCGATATCGACGCCAAGATTCTTCGCGCGCAGCGCATCCTGCGTCAGATCGAGGGGAAAGCCGTAAGTGTCGTAGAGTTTGAACGCCGTGGCGCCGGCGAGCGTGCCGCCCTTCGGAAGCGTGCGCGTCTCTTCATCGAGAATCGAGAGGCCGCGCGCGAGCGTGATCCGGAAACGTGCCTCTTCGAGCCGCAAGGTCTCGACGATAAGCGATTCGGCGCGCACGAGTTCCGGATAGGCCGTGCCCATTTCCCGCACGAGCACGGGGACGAGGCGCCACATCAAAGGCTCTTGCGCGCCAAGAAGCTGGGCATGGCGCATCGCGCGGCGCATGATGCGGCGAAGCACATAGCCGCGGCCTTCGTTCGACGGCAGCACGCCATCGGCGACAAGAAAGGCGGAAGCGCGCAGATGGTCGGCGATGACCCTGTGGCTCGCCTTCTGCGGGCCATCGGGATCGACGCCGGTCAGGCTCGCGACCGTCAGGATGATCGCGCGCATCAGATCGATGTCGTAATTCGACGGCACGCCCTGCAGCAGCGCGGCGATGCGCTCGATGCCCATGCCCGTGTCGATCGACGGGCGCGGCAGAGCGAGGCGCTCGCCCGGCGCGAGCTGCTCATATTGCATGAAGACGAGGTTCCAGAATTCGAGGAACCGATCGCCGTCCTGATCGGCGCTGCCGGGTGGACCGCCCGCGAATTTCTCGCCCTGATCGAAGAAGATTTCGGAACACGGCCCGCAAGGCCCTGTGTCGCCCATCGCCCAGAAATTGTCGGAGGTGGCGATGCGGATGATCTTCGAATCGGAAAAACCGGCGATCTTCTTCCACAGCCGATGCGCTTCGTCGTCGTCGTGGTAGATGGTAACGAGCAACCGATCTTTGGAAAGACCGAGATTTTTGGTGATCAGAGTCCAGGCGAATTCGATCGCGTCGGCCTTGAAATAATCGCCGAACGAGAAATTGCCGAGCATCTCGAAAAATGTGTGATGGCGAGCCGTGTAGCCGACATTGTCGAGATCATTATGCTTGCCGCCGGCGCGCACGCATTTCTGTGCCGAGGCGGCGCGGCTGTAAGGCCGCTTCTCGATGCCGGTGAAGACATTCTTGAATTGCACCATCCCCGCATTGGTGAAGATCAGCGTGGGATCATTGCGCGGCACGAGCGGCGAGGAGGGGACGATCTGATGCCCGCGGGAGCCAAAAAAATCGAGAAATTCGGTGCGAATCTCGCTGACGCTGCTCATTGAAACGAAGCTCTTCTTGGCCGATGGGGTCCAGCCTCGCGCTGTCGCGCCAAGAAGGGGGAACAGCTTTCGAAATCGGCCAAAGGACCGTCAAATCCAGGGAGCCCACTTCTAACTTCTGAAGCCAGCCCTGTCGAGCATGCGTCTTTCCAGCAAACACGTGAAAAAGGGGAGGCAGGAGGCCAACCCAGACCCCCGCCTCCCCCAGTTTTGGCGCAAGGCTACCGCCCACGTTGGGAGGACATTTTCTTAAGGTGAACTTTGGATCAGCCGATCCGGCGCAAAAACGCGCCCTGACTAGCCCTCAGCCTCTTCGGCTTCGGCTTCGCCGGGATCGAGAATTTTTTGGGCGATGAGGCCGGCGTTGGCGCGGATCGCCTGTTCGATCCGGGCGGCAATCTCCGGATTGTTGCGCAGGAACGTCTTGGCGTTCTCGCGGCCCTGGCCGAGCCGCTGGCTGTCGTGGGAGAACCAGGCGCCGGACTTTTCGACGACGCCGGCCTTGACGCCGAGATCGACCAATTCGCCCATTTTCGAAATGCCTTCGCCATACATGATGTCGAATTCGACCTGTTTGAACGGCGGCGCGACCTTGTTCTTCACCACCTTCACGCGGGTCTGATTGCCGACCACCTCTTCGCGCTCCTTGATCGAGCCGATGCGGCGGATGTCGAGCCGGACGGAGGCATAGAAT
>JBEKNV010000027.1:0-33341 GCA_049522395.1 Methylovirgula sp. | reverse complement strand
TCTCTTGCGCCCCTGCGGCCTTCCCTTTAGCTTCTTTCTTCTCACATCGGTTCGCGGGGCAGAGCGATGAAGGGCGACGACAGAGTCATCGATTATCTCAATCGCAGTCTGAGAAGCGAACTGACGGCCATCAATCAATATTGGCTGCATTATCGTATTCTCGATAATTGGGGCTACAAGGAGCTCGCCAAGAAGTGGCGGAAGGAATCCATCGAAGAGATGGAGCACGCGGACAAGCTGACATTCCGCATTCTGTTCCTTGAAGGCTTTCCCAACATGCAGGTCCTCGATCCGCTGCGGATCGGACAAAACGTTCAGGAAATCATCGCCTGCGATCTCGCCACCGAGGTCGGGGCGCGCGCTCTTTACACTGAGGCCGCGCAATATTGCTTCGATGTTAAGGATTTCGTCAGCAAGGAACTGTTTGACGGTCTACTGAAGGACGAGGAAGAGCATATCGATTTCCTCGAGACCCAGCAGGAGCTGATCCGCCAAGTCGGCGTCCAGCTCTATGCGCAAAAGCACATCGGCGAACTCGAGGAAGACTGAGCCTCCGCCTCGTGCCGAAATAAAAAAGGGACGCCGCTCGGCGTCCCTTTTTGTTTGGCGACGATACCGCCTACAGCTTGACCTTGCGCGGCGGTCCCATCAGCGCCGGCTGGAAGAGCACCGCCGCGCAAA
Organism: Methylovirgula sp.; assembly: GCA_049522395.1. Taxonomy (GTDB): domain Bacteria; phylum Pseudomonadota; class Alphaproteobacteria; order Rhizobiales; family Beijerinckiaceae; genus Methylovirgula. The sequence continues at coordinate 32,660 of JBEKNV010000027.1, read as the reverse complement.
GCGTGGTGACGAGCGAAATCGCCAGCAGTTTGCCCATGCTCGATGTGCCGGGATGATGCGAGAACCACAGGCTGCCGAAAGCGGTCGCCGAGGTCATCGCGCTGAAGAAGACCGCGCGCGTCAGGCTCGATTGCAACAGATTGGTCGTCCCCGCCCGCCAGGCCATGACGAAATAGATCTTGAAGGCGACGCCCAATCCGAGCAGCAGCGGCAGGGCGATGATGTTGGCGAAATTCAGCGGCATACCAATGATGACCGTGATTTCGAGACTGACGAGCCCTGCGAGCAGCAGCGGAACCAGCGTCAGCAGCACATCGGTCACGCGACGCAGAACGATGAAAAGCAAAACGCTGATCGACAGCAGTGCCCAGGCGCCCGCTTCTATAAAGGCACGAATGACCGATTTGCCGGATTCCTGCACGGCAATGGGTTCGCCGGTCGCGTTCGGCGCGACGGCCAACACAGAGTTCGCAAACTGGGTCATGAAGGCGTTGTCATTGGAATCGCCGTTCGGCGCCACTTGGATGAGCGCCCTTCCTCCGATGGGGCTGACCCAATCTTCTTTCAGAAGCGGCGGAATATCGTCGAGGCCGGTTTTCTTCGCTTCGAGCGACTGGTGCAAAAGATCGAGCGTCGTATCGAGGCCCGGCAGAAGCACCTGCCGCGCCACGTCGCGTTTCTCTGGCGCGACGTTGGCGAGCTGGCGGATCAGAGTGGCGAGTTTGCGCGCGTCGGCGCCGCCCTTGCTGCTGTCATGCTCCGCCATGGTCGCAAATTGGTCGGCCGCCTTGTTCATCGCCGCGATTTCTTGCGCCGTCGTCGGTGGCGTGAGGCGACGGTTCGGCTCGAAGAGCGGGAGAATGTATTTCGCGGCCTTCTCGATGAGCGGCAGTTTCTGATCCTGGTCCTCGGGCACGAGATTATTCAGCGTGAGGACCAGCGAGACATCGGGCAGTTTGTGCAGCTTGGCGACGACGGGATCGGTGGCGTCGAGCGAGGGCTCGAGAATCACGATCTGATTCACCGGCGAGTCATGCAGCTTCATCAGATCGTCGAGGGTTGCGACCGATTCGACATTGTGACTGCGCAGATTGAGCGGGTTGAAGTCGAACCGAACGTGCCATAGGAGCGGCACGCCCGACAAAGCGACGAGCAAGGTCCCGATCACAATCGCGTAACGATGGTTGCTGAGAGCCGCATCGACCGGCGCAAGGAATTTGTAGCCGACAGGTTCGCTCTCGGCCGGTGGATGGAGAAGACGCAACAGCGCCGGCAAGACCGAGATCGAGGTGAAGAACGCGATGATCATGCCCGTGCCCGCGATGAGCCCGAGTTCGGAGACGCCGCGATAATCAGTCGGCAGGAAGGAATAGAATCCGGCAGTCGTCGCCGCCGCCGCCAGCGCCAAAGGCCGGCCGACTTTCACCGCCGCGCTGTGCAGTGCTTTGTAAATGTCGGGCTCATCATGCCGCTCGGCGCGGTATCGCACGCTGAACTGAATCCCGAAATCGACGCCGATGCCGACAAACAGCACGGCGAAGGCCACTGAAATCAGATTGAGCGCCTTGACCATGAGAAGGCCGACGGCCGCCGTTATCGCAAGCCCGACCAAAACGCTCAGTGCCACCGCCAAGACGATGCGCATCGACTTCAATGCCATCCAGATGATGAACAGGACGATGCCGGCCATCACCGCCGCGTTGAGGCCCGATCCTTCTTGGACGGTCGAAAATTCGTCATCCTCGAGAGGAATGCGTCCCGTCAGCCGTACCTTGACGCCGTTCTCCGGCGTGAGTCCGAGATCCTTGGCGCTGTTGCGAATGAAATCAGACGGCACCTTGCCCGGTTGGAGCGCCGCGTAGTCGAGGACCGGCAGAATCGAAATGAACCGTGTCAGCCGCTGCGGATCCGGCGGCTGGCCGCTCAAGAGCGTGGACCATGAAAAGAAGGCCGGCTTGCCGGCCAAAATGTCGGCGAGTGTGTCCGAGAATTGCACTATCGGCCGATCGAAATCATTGTAAGTGCCGGCCTTCGAACGCACGCCGCGGTTGATGAAGGAAAAGGCATCCATGACACCGCGCAGGCTCGGGTCCGCCGTCAGGGTCCCGAGAAAAGGTTGCGCGCGCAGTAGGCCATCCGATGTCTTGGCGACCTCAGGCACCGGCTGGAAGAGAAGCCCGTTGCGATTGAAGTAGGGGCCGCCGTCGGGACGCTCGATGCGTTTGAAGAGATCGGGCCTTGTCGCCAGAGTCTTCGACAGTTGCGCGGCGGCGCTTTCAGCAAGTTCGGGAGTCTTGCCGTCGATGACGACGAGAATTTCATTGTTTCGTTGCGGGAAATATTTGTCGAGTTCGATCAGCCGCTGGCGCCATGGCAAGCTCGCGGACAGAAAATCGTCCGTGTTGGTGTTGATTTTGAAATGCGTGGCGGCGTAATGGGCGGCCGTGGCCGTGACAATTGCCGCGATGACGATGACGACCCACGCGTGGCGCACGCAAATGTCGACCATCGCCGCGATGAATTTGCTGATCGGACCTGGGGCGATCGGCTGCGGCCCCGCGGCCGGGTCCTTCGCTTTCGATGGATCCGTCATGACCTATACACGCACCAAATGACCACGTGTTCGAGCGGCAGAGGGAGGGGCTGGTCCAAGCGCTTCAGTGCCTTTCTCATCGCGATCATCAATCGGCTCCGCATGGCGAAATTGCGCCAACGGCACGGACCCGATTCGGGAGGGCCATTTAACCTATGCTTTGGGGATATTTGACAATGTCTTTGCCATCTTTAAAAGCTTCGGACCGGCGAAAAAATGGGCATTGCGTCGCGGTTCGCGCCTCATGCGGCCGACAAGTCCGGGCCTGGGGATATTGATGAAGGTCATATTGGCACAGCCGCGCGGCTTCTGCGCCGGCGTCGTTCGCGCAATTGAAATTGTCGAACGGGCGCTGGCGCAATATGGCGCGCCGATTTATGTGCGCCATGAGATCGTCCACAACGGATATGTCGTCGAAAGCCTCAAGGCCAAGGGTGCCCGCTTCGTCGAATCTCTCTCCGAGGTGCCGCGCGGAGCGCGCACGATCTTCAGCGCGCATGGCGTGGCCCGGACCGTCGAAGAAGAGGCCGAAGAACTGGGTCTCCCGGTGATCGACGCCACCTGTCCGTTGGTCGCGAAAGTCCACAGCCAAGGCGTTCGCTATGCGGCCCAAGGCAGAGCTATCGTCCTCATCGGTCACGATGGTCATCCCGAGGTCGAAGGCACAATGGGTCGCATTCCGGGTCCCGTTTATTTGATCCAATGTGAAGCCGACGTTGCCACGCTTGACCTTCCCTCGGACATGCCCCTTGCCTATGTAACCCAGACGACGCTCAGCGTTGATGACACCAAAAGCGTAATCGCGGCCCTGAAGCGGAGATTTTCCGATATTGTCGGGCCGGAAACCAAGGACATCTGCTACGCTACTCAGAACCGGCAGATGGCGGTGCGCGACTTAAGTAAGCTCGTTGACGTTATTTTGGTTGTCGGAGCCAATAATAGCTCGAATTCGAATAGGTTGCGCGAGATTGGCGCGGAAGCCTCGGTTCCGAGCTATCTTATCGCCGATAAGGACGATCTCGACCTCGAGATGGTCCGCGGCGCCAAAACGATTGGATTAACGGCGGGGGCCTCGGCTCCCGAGATACTGGTGGACGAGGTTATTGAGGCTTTGCGGTCCCTTGGCCCTCTTGAACTCACCACCTTGCCTGGAGTCGAAGAAAACATAGAATTCAGGCTACCTTCCGAACTTGTCGAAGCCTGAGCCGTTGGCATCCGATTAGCAACGTGCTCTCAAGCTTCCATCGCAATAGGAGTTCACGATAGATGGGTATTCCCGTCCTGCAAATGGCGCAGATCGGCGCCTATGTCGCCAAGCAGAAGCTGCTGGGGCGCAAGCGCTTCCCGCTCGTGCTGATGCTGGAGCCTCTTTATCGCTGCAATCTTGCTTGCGCCGGCTGCGGCAAGATCGATTATCCGGACGAGATTCTCAATCTCCGCATTCCGGTCGATGAGTGCCTGGAGGCGCTCGACGAATGCGGCGCGCCGGTTCTCGTCATCGCCGGCGGCGAGCCGTTGCTGCACAAGGAACTGCCTGAAATCGTTCAGGGCGCCATTGCGCGCGGCAAATACGTTACCGTCTGCACCAATGCGCTGCTGCTCGAGAAGCAGATCGACCGGTTCAAGCCCAACCGCTATTTCAACTGGTCGATCCATCTCGATGGCGACCGGGAGGCGCATGACATATCGGTCTGCCAACAGGGCGTCTTCGATCGCGCCATGTCAGCCTTGAAGCTCGCCAAGTCCAAGGGCTTCCGCGTCACCATCAACTGCACACTGTTCAACAATGCGGAGCCTGAGAGGGTCGCGGCCTTTTTCGACGAGGTCAGCACGCTCGGCATCGAGGGCATCACCGTCTCCCCCGGCTATGCCTATGAACGCGCCCCCGACCAGCAGCATTTCCTCAACCGCAGCAAGACGAAGCAGCTGTTCCGCGACATCTTTGCCCGCGGCAAGAACGGCAAGGCTTGGCCCTTCTTCCAATCGATGCTGTTCCTCGACTTCTTGGCGGGAAACCGCACCTATGAATGCACGCCTTGGGGCAACCCGACGCGCACCGTGTTTGGCTGGCAGCGGCCCTGCTATTTGCTGGGCGAGGGCTACACCAAGACCTTCAAAGAGCTGATGGAAACGACCGACTGGGATTCTTACGGCGTCGGCAAATATGAGAAGTGCGCGGACTGTATGGTCCATTGCGGCTTCGAAGCGAGCGCCGTGACGGAGGCTTTTGCCAGGCCATGGACGATGCTGCCCGTCGCTCTGCGGGGCATTAACACAACCGGTCCGATGTCGAAGGATATCCCCTTAGACGGTCAGCGACCCGCCGAGTATGTCTTCGCGCGCCACGTCCAGCACCGACTCGCGGAAATCGCCAAACCCAAAGTCACCGATTCCGAGCCGGCCAGCAATCATCTGTCGGCCGCGGAATAAGGACTCGAAGGCGGCCCTCGTATCGAGGGCCGTCCGGATCAGATGCGGCACTTGGCGCGGCTGCGCCAGCAGGGAGCGGAGCACGGCCCCGATCGCCAGCGTGCCGTCCTGACGAAGACCGACGAGCGCCGCATGCGGCAGATGGCGTTCGGCAGGATCGGCGACCACCCGAAAGGCAGCGAAGGGCAAATTATGGGCAGCGGCAAAGCGCGCCGCGATATGGGATTCCATATCGACCGCCACCGCCCCCGTTGCGACATGCAACGCCCGCTTCTGCGCCGGATGGGAGACAGGCGCGTCAACGCCGGCAAAATCGACGATCGGCGCGCCGCCGAGCGCCTTGGCGAGACCCTGGGTCCAGGATCTGTCGCTTTCGAAAATCTGTCCATCTTCCGAGACGATGGCGCGGCCGACGAGCGGCGTCCCGGCATTCAGCCCGGGCGCGAGACCGCCGGCGATGCCGAAACTAACGACCGCCGAGATCGGCGAGCGGGCCGCATGTTCGAGCTTGCTGTGCAGCCTCGCGGAGTCGCCTCCGCTTGAGATAACAGAGACTTGAGGGCCGGCGGCCACGCGGGCTTCCGCCACGAGGCCGGTGACAGCGAGGATGCGCCCGGGTCTTATATGCCGACGCGAACCCCTGGCTGATTGGCCCTCGTCAAGTTCCTGTAGCGCGCCATCGCCCACAGCGGGAAGAACTTCGAGTAGCCGTGATAGCGCAGGTAGAACACCCTCGGGAATCCGGTCCCGGTAAAGATCTCTTCGTGCCAAGACCCAGCCCCCTCTTGAGAGTCCAGCAAATAACGCATGCCTTTTGCGACCGCGGGGTCGCGCACCCGTCCAGCAGCCATTAATCCCAGCAACGCCCATGCCGTCTGCGAAGGCGTGCTCGGCGCTTTTTGGCAGCCCCTGTAGTCGAGCGCGTAGCTATCGCCTCCTTCGCCCCACCCGCCGTCGTCGTTTTGGATCTCTTTCAGCCAGGCGACTGCGCGTCGAAACGCCTCACTTTCATGGTCAAGCCCGACCGCATTCAGCGCGCTGAGCGCCGACCACGTCCCATAGATGTAATTGATACCCCAACGGCCGTACCAGCTCCCGTCTTTTTCTTGTTCGGCCAGCAGATAATCCACCGCCGACGCAAGACGGTCACTATTTTCACATGTCTGCCCGAGCTGACTGAGCATTGAGATGCAGCGCGCCGTCACATCCGCCGTCGGCGGATCGAGAAGCGCGCCATGATCCGCAAAAGGGATATAATTCAGATAGTTACGATCATTGTCGGCGTCGAAGGCGCCCAAGCCGCCGTTCCGACTCTGCATGCCTTCGACCCATAGCCGCGCCCGCTCGATGGCAGCGGCATATTCGTCCGGCGACAGCGACTGGAAGGTTTTGGCGGCGCGGTCCATGGCGAGCACGACCACGGCCGTGTCGTCGAGATCGGGGTAATGCGGATTGGCGTATTGGAAGGCCCAGCCGCCGGGCGGGGCATCTGGCCGCGCCACGCCCCAGTCGCCGACCACGTCGAGAATCTGCAGCGGCTTCAGCCAGGCGAGCGCTTTGGCGACCGGTGCCTCAATTTCACTCCCCCCTGCCTCCATGAGGGCATGGGCGACGAGAGCGGTATCCCACACTGGCGACACGCAGGGCTGGCAATAGGCCTCGTGCTCCTTGATCACTAGGAGCTTCTCGACCGCCCGGCGCGCGAGAACGACATTCTTGTCGTCCACGGGATAGCCGAGGAGGTCGTACATCAGCACGGCATTGATCATGGCCGGGAAGATGGCGCCGAGCCCGTCTTCGCCATTCAGCCGTTCCGTGACGAAGTCTGCCGCCTTTTTGATCGCGCTCTGGTGAAGCCCTTTCGGAAAATAAGGCTCGACCCAGCGGAGGACACGATCGACGCCCGCAAAAATCGTCGTCCAGGGGAAGGACTGATGCGGCGCGCCGGGCCAGCGCCGGACCTCATCTGGCGGGACCACAAAAAGCTCGTTGAGCGTGATGCCGCGCGGATTGCGCGCCTTGCCCTTCTTGGTCATCACCACCATCAGCGGCACGAGGACCGTGCGTGCCCAATAGGAAATCTTCGAGAGATGGAAGGGGAACCACCGCGGCAGATGCATGATTTCGATCGGCATCACCGGAACGGCGCGCCACGGCACAACCTCATAGGTCGCCAGCAGCGCACGCGTGAAAACATTGGTCTCTGCCGCTCCGCCATGTGCGAGAATGGCCGCGCGGGCGCGCTTCATATGCGGCGCATCGATCGGATCGCCGATCGTCTTCAAGGCAAAATAGGCCTTAACGCTCGCGCTGATGTTGAACTCTTCCGAATGTAGCAGCGGCCAGCCGTCATGCTTGTCGGATTGGCGGCGGCGCAAGTAGCGGCCGATCTTCTCTTCAAGTTCCGCCGGCGGCGGATTGCCGAGATAATGGTGATAGAGAATATATTCGGCCGGGATCGTCGCATCGGCTTCAAGCTCGAAGACGAAATGCCCATCGGCGCGTTGCACATCAAGGAGTGCCCGCGTCGCGGCGGCAATGCCATGCTCCATTTCCTCGGGAGCGGGGATTTGCTTCGGCGCGGGCGCGGTCATCACGGATGCAAGTTCATTCATTCAGACAAGCCTATCTTTCGGCTGCGGCGACATCGGACATCATTGGTGAGGCGCGCCGCCGGACGGCTGGAGAATTTCGTCCGCCGCTCGAAACCCGGATCGGATCGCGCCTTCGATCGTTGCGGGCAGGCCGGTTGCCGTCCAGTCGCCGGCCAGAAGAAGATTAGCGAAGGCGGTTCGTGTCGGGGGTCTCCGAACCTCTTCTTCCGGCGTTGCGGCAAAGGTCGCGCGCTTCTCCCGAATGATTTGCCATGGCGGCATGGGTTCCGCAATCTGTGTTACCCGCGCCACATCGCGCCAGATTTTCTCCGCCAATTCATCGCGTGGAACGTCGAGCAGGCGATCCGCCCCGCTGATTGTCACCGAAAGCCGGTCCGGAAAGGCGAAAAGCCACTCGATCAACCCGTTTGTGACGCCCGTCAGCGCCGGCAGCCCGGCCGGAGGCGTAATTTTGAAATGCGCGTTGACGATGGCGCGAAAAGCGCGCGGTGCCGAAAGATCAGGCACAAGCAGGGCGGCGACCGGTGCTGGTACCGCCAGCACGACCCGATCGCCGCCTTCGACCTCGACCGTTCCGTCATCAAACTCAAGTTTCGACACGCATCCGGCAGAAAAACCGAACGCCATCAGCCGGCGTTTGAAGCGAACCGCGACCTTTTGGGCGGCGAGCCGCTTCAGGGCCGGCTCGATAAAGGCGGTGGACAGGCCCGAGGCGGCGACGAGCGGCCGGCAGGCGCGCCCACCCTTCATCAGCGTTTCCCGTAGGAGCGTCGCAGCGAGGGCCGATTCGCCTTCTTCAGGTGCCGTATTGAGCGCGGCGAGAAAAAACGGGTGCCAAAGGCGCTCATAGAGCAGGCCATGGCAGTCCATCGCTTTGCCAATCGGCGTGCCTTTGGCGGCTTTGAGCAAAGCGAGCGGGCGGAGATAGTCACTGAGCCGCGTGCCCGGCACGCGGCAGTTTGGGATAAAAATCCACCAGGGAAAGGGGCCGTCGTTCGGCCGCAACGTCCAGCGTTCGCCGCTCGCAAGATCGATGAAAGGAAAGGCCGCCGATGGGGGGCCGACGAGTTCGGCTTCCGCGCCGACTTCGCGCAGAAAGGCGCGCGCCGCATGATTGCCCGACAAGAGCAGATGATTGCCGTTGTCGATCACCATCCCGAGCGTCGTATCGAAATAGGAGCGGCAGCGGCCACCCGCCTGCGGCGCGGCTTCATGCACAAAAATCTCATCGCCATGCGGCGCAAGACGCAACGCCGCGGCAAGACCGGCGAGTCCGGCGCCGATCACATGAATTTTTCGGCTCATCGGGCGAAGCCCTCAGCGGCGCGCATCGCGGAGCTTACCATACGGCCTAAAATAAGCCGTGCCGCAAAACGGCGAGAAGCACGCGATGCTTGGGCACGCGAACGCGCTCGCGCGGCGGCGCAAAGCCGCGCGCTTCGACGCCGGCGAGTATCGAGCGATAGACTTCGCCCATCAGCCGCGGTGCCTTCACGCTCTGGCGCGGGCAGCGCGCCATGATTGCGGTCGCCGTCGCGAAATACTGCTTTGCCATGTCGATGATCGGCGCACAGGCCTTGCCGAGATTGGGCGCCGCCAGCGCCGCCTGCGGATCGGTTGTCGTAATGCCGGCGGCTTGCAGCGCTTCGCGCGGCAAATAGAGGCGGTTGACCGCCGCGTCTTCGTCGAGATCGCGCAGAATGTTGGTGAGCTGAAAGGCGCGGCCGAGATGATGGGCGAGATCGATGCCTTCCGCGCGAGGTACGCCGAAGACGCGCACGGAAAGACGACCCACTGCGCTTGCGACGCGATCGCAGTAGAGATCGAGCGTCGCATAGTCGGGCGCCTGAATATCGGCCTCGACATCCATCTCCATGCCGTCGATCACGGCGAGAAAATCGTCGCGTTCGAGATCGAAGCTGCGGATCGCCTCTGCGAGATGGTCGAGGCCGGCGGGCGCGGGCTTGCCATCGGCCAGCGCATTGATCCAATTGCGCCACTGGGCCAAGGCCACGCGGCGCTCAGGCCGTGGGCCGCCATCGTCGGCGATATCGTCCACCGCGCGGCAGAAGGAATAGATTTCGAACATCGCGTCGCGCTTGGCGCGCGGCAGAACCCGCATGGCGGTGTAGAACGAGCTGCCGCTCGCGCGTGCCTCCGCGGAAGGCACGGCCGTCTCAGCCATGCTCATGCGCTTTTTCCGCTCATCGTGGCCGAAGAAGAACCGCCAAAGAGGCGATGGCCCAATCCTTCGCTGACGCCGACGAGAGTGAGCCCCAGAAACTCGGGCTTTGACAGATGCACCTTTTGGCTCAGCGGATCGCGGCGCTGCAGGCCGCGGACGAGAATCTTCGCCAAGCGGGCGATGACCGCGGTCTCGAGGCAGAGCCGGAGGTCCCGGACGAAATGCGGCAGTTCCATGCCGGTCTTCAACAAATCTTCTGTGCGCGCCGCGACCTTGTGAATGCAATTGAGAAGCGCGGGCGAAGCCTTGTCCGCAGCGAGCGCCTGAACGCTCGTTCCTTCGCGCTCCATCGCATCGAGCGGAATATAGACGCGGTCGAGATTGCGGTAATCGGCGCCGCAGTCCTGCAGATGGTTGATGATCTGGAGCGCCGAGCAAAGCGCGTCATTGGCCGGCCACGTGCGCTCGCTCTCGCCATGCACCGTCAAAACGAAGCGCCCGACCGGCGCCGCCGAATAGGCGCAGTAATGCATGAGCTCGTCGAAGTTCGCGTAGCGTTGCTTCACGGCATCCATGCGGAAGGCGTGCAAAAGATCCTGCGCGTGGCGCGGCGACAGCGAGCGCTCGGCGAGCATGGCGCGCAGCGGCTTTGCCACTTCGATACCGTCTTCCTTGCCAAGGAGCGCCGCCTCATAACGGTCGAGCGCGGCGATCTTTTGATCGCCCGTCAGTTCGCTGTTATCGGCGATGTCGTCGGCAGCGCGGACAAAGCGATAGAAGGCGAGAATGATCGGCCGATGCTTCGCCGCAATGAGCCCGGAAGCGACCGGGAAATTCTCATCGCGATGCGTCTTCGTTGCCGCTAATTCAAGATTGTCGGTCATTGCAGGTAGCCATGCTGCCGGAACCAGTCGAGGGCATCGGTCAAGCCCTGCTGATACGGCCTTGCGTGGTAGCCGAGGTCGCGCTGCGCCTTGGCGGAAGAAAAGAACATCCGGTATTTCGACATGCGCAATCCATCGCGGGTCAAAAACGGCTCGCATTGTGTCAACCGCGCCTTGGTTTCGGCGAGATAGGCGAGCGGATAAAGCGCGCTACGGGGAATTCGCAAGCGCGGCGGTTGCCGGCCGCTCAAATTGGCGATGTCCGCCAGCAGAGCGGCAAATCCAACGTTTTCGCCGCCAAGAATATAGTGCTCGCCAATCTTGCCCTGCTTCAGGGCGGCAAGATGGCCGGCCGCCACATCATCCACATGGACCAGATTGAGGCCGGTGTCCACATAGCCAGGAATGCGGCCTGCCGCCGCCTCAATGATGATGCGGCCGGTGGGCGTCGGCTTCTGGTCGCGCGGGCCGACGGGGGTCGATGGGTGAACGATGATGGCCGGCAGGCGGTTCTTCTCGATCATGGCGGTGACGATTGCTTCCGCTGCGACCTTGCTGCGCTTGTAAGCGCCGATGGCGGCGTCCATCGGCAGATGACAGGTCTCATCGGCCGGTTTGCCGTTGCCATTCACCGCAAGCGTCGCCACGCTGCTCGTATAGACGATCCGCTCGACGCCGGCCTCAAGCGCGGCTTCCATCAGATTACGCGTGCCCTCGCGATTGGTGCGAATGATCTCCTCGGGATCGTTTGCCCAGAGGCGGTAATCGGCGGCGACGTGACAGAGATATTTCGCGCCGGTCATCGCTTTTTCGACGGACTCGCGATCGCAGATATCGCCGGTCACGACTTCAACATCGAGGTCCTTGAGATTGCATTTGGAGCTCGACGGACGCACGAGTGCCCGAAGCGAATAGCCGGCCTTCGCCAGCGCATGTGCTACGGCCGATCCCACAAAGCCCGAGGCTCCCGTGATCAGTACCTTTTCGCCTGCCACGCTGCGCTACCCCCGACGATCGACGCTTCCCAAAAGTGGTTGCCGCTGCCGCATTCCTTGCGTCAAATCCCGCCACGCAGGCCGCATGCCGACAGGTGATCAAACTACCCAAAAATTGGGCCAAATGCGTTCGAACGGCTGTTTCGACTGACGCCCGCTGCGCCTTTTTCGCCGCGTCATTCGTTCCTCGAGGATCCTGCGGGACGAAGCCTGATCGATGTTAAGAGCCCAGGCGGAATATCACTTGTGTGTTCAGAGGGGCAACCGGGCAAAACCGAGATTCCCGCTCACTGTCGTTAATGGGAAACAGGCGCGCAAGACTTGCGGGGCCGCTTGGTCTTGCTTAGCCCCGAGATCGCCTCACGGGAAGCGTTTTGAAAGATATCATCATTTTCGCGTGAGAATACCGGCAAAGCCGAAATTGCCAAGGATCGGGCGGCATGGCGGCACAGCCTTGACCCGTGAGAGAGGATCGCTCACCAAGACGCCGTATCCGCGACATCTGAAAGAAATCGTCCCATGGGATTTAAATGCGGCATCGTCGGTTTGCCAAATGTCGGCAAATCGACCCTCTTCAACGCGCTGACGCAGACCGCAGCGGCGCAGGCGGCGAATTACCCGTTCTGCACGATCGATCCCAATGTCGGTGACGTCGCCGTGCCGGATCCGCGCCTCGATAAGCTCGCCGGAATCGCCCACTCGAAAGAAATCATTCCGACGCGGCTGACATTTGTCGATATCGCCGGGCTCGTGCGTGGCGCATCGAAGGGCGAAGGGCTCGGCAATCAGTTTTTGGCGAACATCCGCGAATGCGATGCCATCGCCCATGTCGTGCGCTGCTTTGAAGATACCGACATCACCCATGTCGAAGGCAAGATCGCGCCCATCAACGACATCGAAATCATCGAGACCGAATTGATGCTCGCCGATCTCGAGAGCCTCGAAAAGCGCATCGGCCCGATGGAAAAGAAAGCGAAGGGCGGCGACAAGGAGGCGAAGGAACTTTTCGATCTGATGAGCCGCTGCCTCGCCGTTTTGCGCGAGGGGAAGTCCGCCCGTCTCGTCGACGTGAAAGCGGACGAGACGAAGAATTTTCTCGGCCTCGGGCTTCTGACCTCGAAGCCCGTCCTCTATGTCTGCAATGTGGAAGAGAATGCGGCGTCTCCCGGCAATGCGTTTTCAGCGGACGTCGAAAAGCGCGCGAAAGAGGAGGGCGCGGTGGCCGTCGTCGTCTCGGCGAAAATCGAAAGCGAGATCGCCATTTTGCCGCCGGGTGAACAGAAGGATTATCTCGAAGCCGTTGGCCTCACGGAGCCCGGCCTCAATCGCGTGATCCGCGCCGGCTATGCTCTGCTGCGTCTCATCACCTATTTCACCGTCGGCCCGAAAGAGAGCCGCGCCTGGACAATTCCGGTAGGCACTAAGGCGCCACAGGCTGCGGGCGTCATCCATACCGATTTCGAAAAGGGTTTCATCCGCGCCGAGACGATCGCTTACGCCGATTATGTTGGTTTTGGCGGCGAGGCGGGCGCGAAAGAGGCGGGCAAGCTCCGCCTCGAAGGCAAGGACTATGTCGTCCAAGACGGCGATGTCATGCATTTCCGATTTGCGAATTAGGCGAGGGCTTGGCCGATGCATCGCATCGGCAATCAGCGCCCCTCCGCGTGGGCGCGGATCGCGGCCAGATGCTCGTTGTTCTGAAACAGAACCATGATGACTTCGGTGAAGATCCGCGCCGCGATCACCGCCGCGACGGCGCCGATCAGCGTGCCGACGAGCCAAATGAACCCGAACAGAAACGAGCCGATCATCGTGGCAAGCGCCGCGAAAATATTCGAGATCGTAAAGAGGACGATCAAAACCAATTGCAACAGATAGAAGATGCGGAAAAGCGACGGCGTCAGATAATGTTCGAATTTGAGAAAGTCACTCAACTGTGACATCGCAGCCCTCGTATGTTCGATCTTAATCTCGCGCCTCTCAGAGCTTTGGCGATCTGCTCGAAAGGCGGCATCTCCCGCGTCCGGCAACAGGGTGGCTATGATAGTTTTGCCGAGGCTGTTGTACCAGCCTTTCATATTCCCTTGATGCTCTTTCATAGGTTTTGCGCTTAAGTCACTTCACCGCTAAAGTAATCGCTGCGCAAAAGCAGTCTGAAGGTTGTCGGCAAATCTGCCATCATCATGCCGGACGAGGCGCGCATGGATGTTTCGATGACCGGCCTTTCTGCTCCAGTTGCCGAACGCAGCGTCTCGGCGCCTTTTTTCGATCCCGCTTTTCAAACGATGCTCGGCGAGCTTTTTCGTTGGCGCAGGGATGTGCGGCGGTTTCGGCGAGACGAGATTGATGCGAGCGTGGTTGAAGAGCTTGTGGCGCTCGCGACACTCGCGCCCTCAGTCGGCCACAGCCAGCCCTGGCGTTTCGTCAGCGTCGAAGATCAGCAGCGCCGCGGCGCGGTGATCGAGATGTTCAGCCGCTGCAATGCCGACGCGCTCGCCAATTATGCGGGTGAGCAGGCCGCGCTTTATGCGCGTCTCAAACTGGCGGGGCTGAACGAAGCGCCCGTGCATCTTGCCGTCTTCTGCGACAGGACGACGGCGGATGGCCACGGTCTCGGCCGCGCGACGATGCCGGAGACGCTCGCTTATTCGGTTATTGGCGCGATCCAGAATCTTGCGCTCGCCGCCCGTGCGCGCGGCCTCGGCGTCGGCTGGATTTCGATCCTCGATCCTTGCGCGATCGTCTCGGTGCTCGACGTGCCCAGTGAATGGCAGTTTCTCGCCTATCTCTGCATCGGCTGGCCGGAAGAAGAGCATCTCGACCCGGAGCTGGAGCGGCATGGCTGGCAAAATCGCCTGCCGCAGAGCGCGGTTCTTCTTCGGCGTTGAGGGCGAAAACGCGCGCCCTGACAAGGCGCTCAGCGTCTTAGTCAGTGCCAAAAGGCCTTCGTTATCACGCCAATCAATCCGATGCGTCTAAGCGCTGCCCGGAGTTGCGGCGCAATCGAACTCAATGCCGCTCCCCAATATCTGCATCTCGCGCGTGCTGGAGTCATGCCGTTTGCCAGGTCGCGCCTAAAATCTTCCTCAAGGCTGTCAAGCATTCCGTCTCTATAACGCTTTTTTGCGCACGAACAGACCATTAATTCCGCTAATCTCGGCGGTTCGTTTGGCGACAGAGTGACATGACTCTGTTCGTGCCCAAGATTGCCTTCGATGACCGAAGGTGAAAACTTTTTCGCCTTGACGATAGATTTCGCGCTCAGAAAAAGTTCGTATTCCTTTTTGTTGACACGGTGAAATTCTACGGCCGTGCGCTTGTCTAGCGTTTCAAACGCCTCAAATACTCTAAGAGCTTGTTTGTAGGTGACCTCCTTAGCGCCGGGTGAAACGGCCTCGCTCCGGTAAACTTCGCTAACCAAAGATTTCACGGATTCTAGCAGCGCCCGGTGCCGTTCGTCGTTGCCATTCCAATTCATGCGAAGGCCCCCTTCAATTTGAGGCCCGCGCGCATCGCGTCGATCGCTTCAAGGGATGCCTGAAGCGCCTTTTGACCGACTCCTGTGATCTCAAAATAGAGTTTCTTGCGGCCCCCACGCGTCGCGGTCGCCTTGCCTTCGCGCGACATGATCATACCCCGGTCTTCGAGACGTTCGAGCACCGCATAAATGGACCCGTACGAATAATCCTTCTCTGTACGCACCTTGATCTCGTCGCGAATGGAAACGCCATAGGCATTGGGATGTAAGCGCATGATGGCGAGCAGCATGTGCTGCTCGATCAGCGTGAGGTCCGGAACTTTTGACACTTTGGGTTCCTCTCCACTATTTATTCGTAAAATTAGAAGAAATAGCCGATGTTGTCAACAGGATCGTCTCCGCTCCTATAAATTCGTCATGACCGGGCTTGTCCCGGTCATCCACGCCGTTCAAATTGAAGAATGAATTGAGGCCTTTGTTGACTTGTGAAACAGGGGGGTCTCGAACCCTGTCTGCGCTCACGTGGATGGCCGGGACAAGCCCGGCCATGACGGGAAAACTCAAGAGCCTTGCATGTTTCTGCGTAACCGCATCATCACCTGCATTGCACTTTCAACGCTCCTTATCCTCGTTGCCGTCGCCGCTTTTCTCCTTTGGTCGCGGCCGCATAACCGCGACGCGCTGTGGACGATCGCGCATGGAAAATGCGTTCCGGACCAAAGACAGCATGGCGATCCCGCGCCTTGCGCGCGCGTCGAACTCGCGGGCGGCGAGGACAAGGGCTATGTCATCCTCAAGGATATTCGCGGCGTTGCGCAATATCTCCTGATCCCGACGCGGCGGATTCCGGGAATCGAATCGGCCGATTTGCTCGCGCCCGACGCGCCGAATTATTGGGCCAAGGCCTGGGAAAACCGCAGCTTTCTATCCACCCGGCTGAAGCGCGATCTCGCCTGGGACAAAATCGGGCTTGCGGTCAATTCCGCGCATGCGCGCGGCCAGGACCAATTGCATGTTCATATCGATTGCGTACTGCCGGACGTCCGCGACGCGATCGCGCGGCACCTGGGCGACATTACCTCCGAATGGACGCAACTGCCGTTCGATCTCGAAGGCCTGAGCTATTTTGCGCGCCGTCTCGCGGCCGCCGACCTTGCGACGAAAAATCTTTTTACTCTTGTCGCGCAGGGCGTGCCCGGCGTCGCCAAAGACATGGGCGAGGAATCGATCGCATTGATCGGTGCCACTTTCCCGCAGGGTGAAAATGGATTCGTGCTCCTCGCGGGAAAAGTCGATCCGCGCACGCTTGACCGCATGCACAGCGAGATTTTGCTCGATCACAAATGCGCGGTGGCGCGCATGAAGTGAGGCTCAGCCGCCGGCTTGCGTCACGAGTCGCGTGACGAGATAGGCTTCGATCGCTTCCGTTCCGCCTTCGCTGCCATAGCCTGAATCCTTGATGCCGCCGAAGGGCAGCTCCGGCCGCGCGAAGCCGATGTGGTTGATCGACAACAGGCCCGCTTCAACCGACTGTGTCAGCGCCGTCGCCGTTCGTGTGGAGCGCGTGAAGGCATAAGAGGCAAGGCCGTAGGGGAGACGGTTGGCTTCCGCGATCGCTTCTTCCACCTCATGGAAACGATTGACGAGCGCGATCGGGCCAAAAGGCTCTTCGTTCATCGCGCGAGCCGCCGTCGGCACATCGGCGAGAATCGTCGGCGAGAAGAAATAGCCTTTGTTGCCGATCCGCTTGCCCCCAAATTTGAGCTCCGCGCCTTGCGCGAGCGCGTCCGCGATCAGCTCTTCGAGTGCGGCGATGCGGCGCGGATTAGCGAGCGGACCCATGCCGACGCCATCGTCGAAACCATCACCGATCTTCAGCCCCTCTGCATAGGCGACTAAGCCATCCACGAACGCATCGAAGACTCTCTCCTGCACGAGAAAGCGCGTCGGCGAAATGCAGGTCTGCCCGGCATTTCGGAACTTGGCATTGCCGAGCAGTTTTATGGCGGCGTCGAGATCGGCGTCATCACAGATGATCGCCGGCGCGTGTCCGCCGAGCTCCATGGTCACGCGTTTCATGTGCTTGCCGGCGAGCGCTGCGAGCTGTTTGCCGACGGCCGTCGATCCCGTGAAGGAGATTTTGCGGATCACAGGATGCGGAATGAGGTAAGTGGAAATATCGGCCGGTACGCCATAGACGAGATTGACCGTGCCGTCCGGGACGCCGGCATCGACGACCGCCTGAATTAGCGCCGCGGGCGAGGCCGGCGTCTCTTCCGGGGCCTTGATGATGATGGAGCAGCCGGCGGCAAGCGCCGCTCCGAGTTTCCGCGCGATCTGGATGATCGGAAAATTCCACGGCGTGAAGGCGGCGACGGGACCGACGGGCTGTTTGATGACGAGGTTCAGCACATTCTCAGTGCGCGCCGGCACGACGCGGCCATAGGCGCGGCGCGCCTCTTCCGCAAACCACTCGAATGTCTCGGCGGCAGCGAAAACCTCGGTGCGTGATTCGGAGAGCGGCTTGCCCTGCTCGCGCGTCATCAGGCCCGCGATGTCTTCGACACGGGTGCGCAGATTCTCGGCGGCGCGGCGCAGGACCTTCGATCGCTCAAGTGCCGAAACTTTGCGCCAGGCAGCAAATCCCTTCTCCGCAGCGGCGAGCGCGCGATCGAGATCCTCGACGCCGGCTTGCGCAACCGTGCCGATCTTTTCCTCGGTCGCGGGATCGATCACATCAATCGTCTTGCCGGAGAAGGCCTTCTGCCAGCGACCGTCGATGAAGAGGGAGACATCACCATAGTGTTTCACGGGCAGGGTCACCTCACGCGCTGTGCCGATGCCCGAGATATAAGAAGTTTTTTTGCCGAGTCATGGCGCAAGCGTAGCCGGTCGTGCTTGAAATTAGCGGGGATAGATTGGCAATCGCGATAGTCGGAGCAGGGCAATCGTGCTCCAATGAGACGTTCGGCCGCATCGGCAGCGCGATGCGACTTTGAATGATCCCTCATTCTATCCTTGTCACCTTCAGCCGGGCCCTTGTGCCCGGCTCTTTTTGGCGGCCCTCACGCCGTCAGAAGGCGTTCGTCGCTGCTCTGCGCGCGCAACGGTTTGACAGGCGCGCCTGATTCGGCCGTCATGCCCGCCAGCCAATATTCGGCCGCCGCGCGGCCAGCCACTTTGAGATCGGAGAGAAAATTCCAGTCGAGATTGCTGGCGCTCGCCTCGGAGAGTCGCTCGATCTCTTCTTCCGCGACGATTCGATGCAGCGCCAAGCGGCGCCATTTGCGCCCATCAGGCGTCAGCAGCCCGGAAAACCCGCGCGCAAGTTCCGATTGATGCGCGAGCCGTTCGGTTTCCATCAGCAGGGAGGAATTGAAGGCGATCTGATCGAGCCGCCTCATGATCTCCTGCGAGGTGGTCGGAATGGCGGCGCGCTGCATGGGCGTGATCTGCACGATCAGCAGCTCCGGCGTCTTGCTCGCGACGGCCAGCTCATAGAGCGGAGGATTGGCGGAATAGCCGCCGTCCCAATAGGCTTCGTCCTCGATCGTCACGGCGTGATGCAGCAGCGGCAGGCTAGCCGAGGCGATCACGGAATCGACGGTGATCTCGTCATTGCTGAAAATCCGCGCCCGCCCGTCGGCGACACGCGTCGCCGCGACAAGGAGGCCGACTGGCTTTTCCTTGCGCAGCCGCTCGAAATCGACTTCCTCGTTGAGAAGAGTCCGCAGCGGGTTGAGATCGAACGGATTATATTGATAGGGCGAAACGAAGCGCGTCCAGAAGGACAGCGTCCGCGAGGCCGCCGAGGGCGTAAGCCCGGCATTGTTCGCGAAAGGCACGAAGGCCGCGGCCTGGCTCAGCCGCCGCCAAAAGCGCGTGAGTTTGTCGCGAGCGCCCTCACGGCCGCCTTCGGCAAGCCCCATCGCCAGCAAGACGGCATTGATCGCGCCGGCGGAGGCGCCGCTCAACGTATCGAAGCGGACGCGCTCGTCTTCCAGCAGCCGGTCGAGCACGCCCCACGTGAAGGCGCCGAAGGAGCCGCCGCCTTGCAGGCCGAGCGACAGACTGCGCGGCGGCCAAGCCCCGCGCGGCCCAATCGCCGAGTCCAAATGCCGTCCAATCTGCTCAAACATGGCCATATCTCACCTCAAGCGAGCATCGGGTTTGAGTGGCGGGGGAACGCCGATCTCGCATCCCCTATATATTGCATCGCAATATAAACGGCGAGGGGTTCAAAAGAGAGAAAATTATACATATATAGCAGTAGGTTGGATAGTTTTTGACCAGCCTGCGGTGGCGCTTACGGCGCCAGACTCTCGCACCGCGGCGGCCAAAACCCCAGCCAGAGCCCCAAGCCCCGTCCTGCCGATTCGGCTGGAACGGGTTCAGATTGCTGCCTAAAAACACCCATGAGCCTCACACACCGTCCTGTTCAAGCCGGCGACCATCTGTTTCTCGTCGATGGGTCGTCCTTTGTCTTTCGCGCCTATTTCCAGTCGATCCGACAGGATGCGAAGTACAATTATCGCTCCGATCGGCTGCCGACCGGCGCTGTGCGCCTGTTCTGCACAAAACTTTTCCAATTCATCCGCGACGGTGCGGCCGGCATCAAGCCGACGCATCTCGCCATCATCTTCGACAAGTCAGAGAACTCCTTCCGTAAGGAAATTTATCCGCCTTACAAAGCCAATCGCTCCGAGCCGCCGGAAGATCTGATCCCGCAATTCCCGCTGATGCGATGTGCGGTGCGTGCCTTCGGCCTGACGCCGATCGAACAGGACCGCTATGAGGCGGACGATCTGATCGCGACCTATGCGCGGCAAGCGCGCGAACGCGGCGCCGATGTGCTGATCATCTCCGCCGACAAGGATCTGATGCAGCTCATCGAGCCGGGCGTCTCGATGTATGATCCGGCCTCGGGCGAAGCCGGCGCCAAGGGCGCGCGCGAAGAACGCAAGATCGCCGAAGCCGAAGTGCTCGATTATTTCGGCGTGCCGCCTTCGAAAGTGATCGACGTGCAGGCGCTGGCGGGCGACTCGACCGATAATGTACCAGGCGCAAAGGGCATCGGCATCAAGACGGCGGCGCAGCTCATCGGTGACTATGGCGATCTCGACACGCTTCTTGCGCGCGCCACCGAGATCAAGCAGCCGAAAAAGCGCGAGACGCTGACCGATCCCGAAGCTGTCAAACTCATCCGCATCTCGAAACAGCTTGTGACGCTCGCGCGCGATGTTGCGGTCGAGGTGCCGATCGATGAACTGGGGTTGCATCAGCCCGATCCGAAGGCGCTCGTCGCCTTTTTGAAGGCGATGGAATTTACGACCATCACTAAGCGCGCGGCCGAAACTTATGGGCTCGATGCGGGATCAATCGAGCCCGACCCGAATTTTGTTGGCCCCGCCGGCTGGCGCAACCGCAATGGCGAAGCATTGCCCGAATTGGTCGGCGAAGATGTCGTCGCCAGCACCGCGCCGGCGACGCAGCCGACCCCTGAGTCTTTGGTTCCGCGCAAAAATGCGCGCTACGGCGAGATCGCGCCGAAAGATCATGCCGCGACGGGCCCCGGCGAACTCGCGCGAGCGCGTGCCGCCGCGGCGTGTACGGACAAGATCGACCGCTCGGCCTATTGCACAATCGACACGTTCGAAGCGCTCAACGCGCAAATCGCCGCCGCCTTCGAGGCGGGGCAGGTTTCAATCGACAGCGAGACGACATCGCTCGATCCAATGCAGGCGGAGCTCGTCGGCATCTCGCTTGCCGTCGCGCCGGGCCGCGCCTGCTACATCCCCGTCGGGCATCGCAACGAGGGCAAGGGCGATCTCTTCGGCACTGCCGATCTTCTGCCCGGCCAACTGCCGCTCGACCAGGTGCTCGCCGCGCTGAAGCCGCTGCTCGAATCCGAGGGCGTGTTGAAGATCGCGCATAATATGAAATTCGACTGGCTCGTCTTCCGCCAGCACGGCATCACTTTGCGCCCGATCGACGACACGCTTCTCATCTCTTATGTGCTCGACGCCGGCTTGACCGACCACGGCATGGATGTGCTGAGCGAGAAGCATTTGAACCACAAGCCCATCGCCTTCTCGGAGGTCGCGGGCTCGGGCCGCAATTTCATCGGCTTTGCCCGCGTGCCGATCGATAAGGCAACGGAATATTCGGCGGAAGACGCCGATGTCGCGCTGAGACTCTGGAACGTGCTGAAGCCGCGTCTGCCGGCCGAACATATGACGACGACCTATGAGACGCTGGAGCGGCCAATGATCGAGACGCTCGCGCGTATGGAAGCGCGCGGCATCGCCATCGACCGCACTATGCTCTCGCGCCTCTCGGGCGAATTCGCGCAGGACATGGCGCGGCTCGAAGCCGAGATTTTTGAACAGGCCGGCGAAAGTTTCAACCTCGGCTCGCCGAAACAATTGGGCGACATTCTCTTTGGCAAGATGGGGCTTGCGGGCGCTAAGCGCACGGCAACGGGCGCCTGGTCCACGGCCGCGGGCGTGCTCGAAGATCTCGCCGAAGAAGGCAATGATTTCTGCAAAAAGATTCTCGACTGGCGGCAACTGTCGAAACTGAAATCGACCTATACCGACACACTGCCCGATCATGTCGATAAGGTAACGGGGCGCGTCCACACATCTTTCGCCTTGGCGGCGACAACCACGGGTCGGCTCGCCTCATCCGATCCCAATCTGCAAAACATTCCGGTGCGCAATGAGATCGGCCGAAAGATTCGCCGCGCCTTTGTCGCGACGCCGGGCCATCGTCTTGTCTCTGCCGACTATTCGCAGATCGAACTGCGGCTGCTCGCGCATATCGCCGACATCCCGCAGCTTCGCCAGGCCTTCGCCGACGGGCTCGACATTCATGCGATGACGGCCTCCGAAATGTTCGGCGTGCCGATCCTAGGCATGCCGGGCGACGTGCGCCGGCGTGCCAAGGCGATCAACTTCGGCATCATCTATGGCATCTCTGCCTTTGGTCTCGCGAACCAACTCGGCATTCCGCGCGACGAGGCGGGCGCTTACATCAAGAAATATTTCGAGCGCTTCCCCGGCATCCGCGCCTACATGGACGAGACGAAGAGGCGCTGCCGCGAGCAAGGCTATGTCGAGACGATTTTCGGCCGCAAATGCCATTATCCGCGGATCAATGCCTCGAATCCGTCGGAGCGCGCCTTCAACGAGCGTGCGGCGATCAATGCGCCGATCCAAGGTTCAGCCGCTGACATTATCCGCCGCGCCATGGTGCGCATGGACGCGGCGCTCGAAAAGGCGCGGCTCTCGGCGCAGATGTTGCTCCAGGTGCATGACGAGCTCGTCTTCGAAGTGCCGGAGACGGAAGTCGACGCGACGATTGCTCTCGTCCGCAGAGTGATGGAAGAGGCGCCGCATCCGGCGGTTCAGCTCGCCGTGCCGCTGCATGTTGACGCGAAAGCCGCGCTGAATTGGGACGAGGCGCATTGATTGCATGAATGCCCTTCTCCCTTGTGGGAGAGGGTGGCCGACTGGCCGGGTGAGGGGGCAAAAAGTTTACCATGCATTCTGGCAAAGCCTTGCGTCTTGCTTCTCTCCTTGGGCTCGCTCTTCTTTTTTCCTTTGCCACGCCTGCCGCTGCCGCCTCATTCGAAGGCGCGCAACTCCCGCTTTACACAGGCCTACCCTTCGCCGGGCTTCTGCTCTCAATCGCGCTCGGGCCCATTTTCGCGAAACGGCTTTGGCATGTGCACTATGGCTGGGCGGCCGCAGCCTGGGCGCTGCTCGCGCTCGGCATGCTGATTGCGACCGAAGGCCTTTCGCCGACGCTCACGGCCCTCAGCCACAGCATGTTCGCGGACTATCTGCCCTTCGTTCTCATGCTGTTTGCGCTCTATACGACCGCCGGCGGCATCGTCGTTTCCGATTTCGATCGCGCGACGCCGCGCCTGAACACGCTGCTTCTTGCCTTCGGCACGTTTGCTTCGAGCTTGATCGGCGCGACGGGCGCCTCGCTGATCTTCATCCGCCCCATTCTGCAAGCCAATGCGAAACGTAAGCATCAGGCGCATGTCATCATCTTCTTTATCTTTCTGGTCTCCAACATTGGCGGCATCTTGACACCGCTCGGCAATCCGCCGTTGTTCTTTGGTTTCCTGCGCGGCGTCAGTTTCTTCTGGCCCTTGCGCACGCTTTGGCCGCACCTGCTATTCACCGCGAGCCTGGTTCTCCTCATCTTCTATCTGATCGACACTTATCTCGCGCGCAGGGATCTCGAAGCCCAGGTGTTTTTGAGCGCGGAAGGTGCGCCGCATCTCGCGATCCGCGGCCTGCCCAATGTTTTTCTCATGGCTTGCGTCATCGCCGCCATTCTCGTGGGCGCGCTGTGGCATCCGGGGGTCGCAATCGATTATCTCGGCACGCGACTCGAATTACAGAATTTGTTGCGCGACACATGCCTTACCGCGATCGGACTCTTATCCTTTGTCGTCACGCCGCAGGAGGATCGCGCCGCCAATCATTTTTCCTGGGAGCCGCTTGAGGAAGTCGCGAAGCTCTTTGCAGCGATCTTCATCACCATCATCCCGGTAATCACGATGCTGGCGGCGAATTCGCATGGGCCTTTTGCGCCTGTGATTGCACTCCTTTCGCACCAAAACGGCGGCCCGAACACTGCCGCTTATTTCTGGGCTTCCGGGCTGCTCTCGTCGCTTCTCGACAACGGGCCGACCTATCTCGTCTTTTTCGTCGTTGCCGGCGGCAACGCCGCAATGTTGATGGGTCCCCTTGCGAAAACCTTGGAAGCGATCTCGCTCGGCGCCGTGTTCATGGGCGCGCTCACCTATATCGGCAACGCGCCAAACTTCATGGTCTATGCATTGGCGCGGCGTGCGCGCGTCGATATGCCGGGCTTTTTCGGCTATATGATCTGGTCGGTCGCCGTGCTCGTGCCTGTGTTCATTCTAGTGACGCTGCTGTTTTTGCGTTGAGGAGGCGAGGATGGCACCCGCATCGATGACTCCGTGGCTCGCGTTACACGCTGCCGCCTGGCAAGACACGCGCGCCACGCTGCATCTCTGGACGCAGATCGTCGGCAAAATCCGCCTGGCGCAGACGCCTTGGGTCAATCATTCCTGGCATGTCGTGCTTTATGTGACGGCGCGCGGGTTGACGACCTCGCCCATTCCTTATGGCGCGCGCAGCTTCCAGATCGATTTCGATTTCGTCGACCATTTTTTGTCGGTGACGACGGGCGACGGCGATCTGCGCCAATTCGCGCTCGTGCCGATGTCGGTCGCGGATTTTTACAAGAAGGCGATGAGCGCGCTGGCGGACCTCGGGCTCACCGTTCGCATCAATACAATGCCGAACGAGATCGTCGATGCCATCCCTTTCGATCAGGACACGACACACGCCTCTTATGATCGCGAGTACGCCGCGCGTTTCTGGCGCGTGCTTCTCTCGACACAAAAAGTACTGAAAGAGTTTCGCACGAGTTTTCTGGGCAAGGTGAGCCCGGTGCATTTCTTCTGGGGCAGTTTCGATCTGGCGGTGACGCGCTTTTCCGGCCGCCGCGCGCCCCGCCATCCCGGCGGCGTCCCCAATCTTCCCGATGCCGTCGCGCGCGAAGCCTATTCGCATGAAGTCTCGAGCGCCGGCTTTTGGCCGGGCGGTGGCGCCCCGATGAATGAGGCGGCATTTTATTCCTATGCCTATCCCGCGCCTGAGGGATTCGCCGAGGCGAAAGTAAATCCGACGCAAGCTTATTTCTTTAAAGAACTCGGCGAATTCATTCTGCCTTATGATGCGGTGCGCACCGCCGCCGACCCAGAAACGATGCTGATGTCCTTCTTGCAGAGCACCTATGATGCCGCAGCCAATCTGGGGAAATGGGATCGCGCGTCCCTCGAATGCGCGCTGGGACAGGTGCGCAAGCCGAGGGCGGTGTAGGAGGTACGCGCACTCCTTTTTCCGCAAGCAGGAGAAGGTTCACTCCCCGACACTCTCCATCTCCGGCTTCGGCTGCACGAATTGCCGGCGCGCCAAATTGGCGAATTTGCCGCCCTTGGCGATCAGCTCGTCGAACGTGCCTGTCTCCACCGCATGGCCGCGATCGAAGACGATGATGCGGTCGGCGTTACGGATCGTCGAAAAACGATGCGCGATGATGAAAGTCGTGCGGCCTTTGGTGGCGGAGGCGATCGCTTTCTGCAATTGCTCTTCCGTCTCGGCATCGAGCGCCGAGGTCGCCTCATCGAAGATCATGATCGGCGGGTCTTTCAACAGCGCGCGCGCAATCGACAGTCGCTGCCTCTCGCCGCCGGAGAGCGAGCGGCCGCGTTCGCTGATGACCGTTTCGAGCCCTTTTGCCTGACGTGCGACGAATGAGGCCGCCTGCGCGCGCTCAAGTGCCAATTCCATTTCCTTTTCCGTCGCATCGACCTTGCCGACGCGGAGATTTTCGTCGATCGATCGCGCGAACAGCATCGGCTCTTGAAAGACGACGCCGATGTTTCGCCGCAGACCCTCAAGTGCCATGTCGCGGATATCGATGCCGTCGATCTTGACCGCGCCCGAATTGGGATCGAAGACGCGATGCAGAAGATTGAGCGTCGTCGATTTTCCTGAGCCTGTCGCGCCGACGAGCGCGATGGTCTCGCCGGGTGCCACGTCAAAACTGACGTCGCTTATCGCATTGATGCCGGGCTCATAAGCAAACGTCACGTGATCGAAGGCGACGTGGCCTTTGAGGCGGCCGGGATCGCGCGCATTGGCGCGGTCGGTGACAAGCGAACGCGTGTCGAGCACATGGAAGAATTCGGCGAGTTTCGGCGCTTGCAGAAAAAGCCCGTTGGTGAATGCCACGATCTCGTTCAGCTGACCGATGAGCAAAGTCGAAAACGCGGTGAAAGTGACGATCTGGCCGATCGAGGCGAGGCCTTGCGCATGCAGCTCGACGCCAAGAAGGAAAATGGTAAGCAAGGTCAGCGTCGCCGCGGCTTTGGCCCAGATCACGGTGATCGCCCACCAGTTCAACACTGGCATTTGGGCGGAAAGCGCCGCCTTCATCATTTCGGCGACCGAGCGCATCTCGCTTTCGACCTGCGTGAAGCTCTGCACGACGGGAATGTTGCCGAACACGTCGGAGGCGCGTTCGGTGAGGTTCGCGTAATGGCGTTCGACCTCGTCCTGGAGACTACTCGTGCGGCGCACGACGAACGTGATGAGAATGCCGAACATCACGATGAGAACGATCAGCAGGCTCGCGAGCCGCCAATTGATGATCAGCGAGAGGGGCAGAAGCACGGTGAGAGCCACGAGCGCCGCGCATTTCTCGCGAAAGAAGGAGAGCCAGAGCCAGAACAGGGCGGCGGCGCCTTCAAGCATGCCTTTCAGCACCCGGCCGGAATGGGTCGCGCTATGAAAGCTCATCGGCAGATTGAGCACATGTTCGAGATAGATGCTCATGGCCGCCAGACGCCGGCGGTGCGCCAGCCGGTCGGCGGAAAGGCCGACGAAGACCGAACCCATGATGGCGACGAGCGCAAAGCCGATCCAGGCCAGCACCAGCGGCAGAAGGGCGCCGATGCCCGGCGGCTGGTGCAGCGCTTCGCCGACATTCATCCGGTCGACGATGCGGCCGAAGAGCACGGGCACGGCGAATTGCGCCGAGGCCAGCACAAAATTCGCGAGGACCAGGAGGATGGCGATCCGGCCCTCGCGGCCGAGGAGGCGCATCGCGCGGAAATAGAGGTGGGGCAGGGACATAGAGTGCAATCGCTTTCGAAGGCGTCCGCCAAGGCTTATATCAACTAGCATCAAAGCCTGGCTTGCGGCGATATCGAAGCGATGATCTGGCGCAAATTGCGGGCGGGTTTGCGTCGAAAATTTTAGTGAATGCCACCGCCGGCGACGGAAGGACCATGGCCAAAAAGAAAACAAAAGACGCCGAGACCGCCGAGCCGTCAAAGCAGCCGATTCGTGCCGAGCCCGCGCATGACGCCCTCGCGGATGAGGTGGCCGAATTCCACTCTTTCCATTTCGTCGTCGCCGAAGAAGAAGTGGGCGAACGGCTCGATCGCTTTCTCGCGGGCCGGCCGGAGGCGCAGGAGGCGGCGCTGTCGCGAACGCGGCTGAAGAACCTGATCGAAGAGGGTGCCGTCACGCTCGACGGCGCGCCGGTCTTGGATGCCGGCGTGAAATTGCGGCGCGGCGGCCAAATCGTGCTGACGGTCCCACCCGCTGCCGATCCACTGCCTCGTGGAGAGAAACTGCCGCTCAATATCGTCTATGAAGACGCCGATCTCATCGTCATCGATAAGCCCGCCGGCCTCGTCGTCCATCCGGCGCCGGGACATGAGAGCGGCACGCTCGTCAATGCGCTGATCGCCCATTGCGGAGAAGCGCTTTCCGGCATCGGCGGCGTGCGCCGGCCGGGGATTGTCCATCGGCTCGATAAGGACACGTCCGGCTTGCTCGTCGTCGCGAAGAACGATCGCGCCCATCAAGGTCTTGCCGCGCTCTTTGCCGATCACGGCCGCAGCGCGGAGGATTTTACCCGCGATTATCTCGCCTTTGCCTGGGGCGTGCCGCGCGATCCGAGCGGGACGATCGACGCGCCGATTTTCCGCCATAAGACCGATCGGGAAAAAATGGCTGTTTCGCCGCAAGGCCGGGAGGCGATCACCCATTGGGAGGTTTTGGAGACATTTGCCGGGCACAATGGCCAGCCGGTCGCGAGCCTTATCCGCTGCAGTTTGGAAACCGGCCGCACGCATCAGATTCGCGTGCATTTGGCCCACCTTGGCCATCCGCTTTTGGGCGACACGCTCTATGGCAGCGGTTTCAAGACCAAATTGTCTCTGCTTTCTTCCGCTGCGCAGGCGGAGCTTGGAGGCCTGCGCCGCCAAGCGCTGCATGCCGCGGTCCTTGGCTTTGCCCATCCGGTGACGGGCAAGAGGCTCCGCTTTGAAAGCGCTCCGCCAGAGGACCTGCGCAGCCTGCATGCCAGCCTTGAGGTAACGAAGTGAGACAGAAGTCCGTCTAAGGAGTACGGCATCCAGCCACCACGTCCATGCACTTTGGAATATGACCGAAATGTAAGGAAGTCGGGGCCAGATAGCCCTCTTTCAGCCCTTCTCGGGGCTTCCTATATTCAAATGTTGCGCGGCTGGCTCATCTAGAGTGGCCGCCGGTTCGGACCCGCCGGTTGGGGGTTCGTTTGGAGGGATCTATGGCTACTGCTGCTCTTCCAGTCCTTGCCGGGGACAATGGACTTTCTCGTTATCTCAATGAAATCCGCCGGTTTCCCATGCTGCAGCCGGAGGAAGAATACATGCTCGCGAAACGCTGGCGCGAACACGATGATCCCGAGGCTGCTCATAAGCTCGTGACGTCGCATCTGCGTCTCGTCGCCAAGATCGCGATGGGCTACCGCGGCTATGGCCTGCCGATTGGAGAGGTCATCTCCGAAGGCAATGTCGGCCTGATGCAGGCCGTCAAGCGCTTCGAGCCCGATCGCGGCTTCCGCCTCGCGACCTACGCGATGTGGTGGATCCGCGCCTCGATTCAAGAGTACATCCTGCGTTCGTGGTCGCTCGTCAAAATGGGCACGACCGCGAGCCAGAAGAAACTCTTCTTCAACCTGCGTAAGGCGAAGAGCCAGATCTCCGCGCTGGAAGATGGCGACATGCGCCCCGACCAGGTGGAGAAAATCGCCACGCGCCTGGGCGTCCCGAAGCAAGACGTCATCGATATGAATCGACGGATGTCGGGCGATGCTTCGCTCAACACGCCTCTGCGCGAAGAGGGCGAAGGCGAATGGCAGGATTGGCTTGTCGACGACTCGACGAGCCAGGAAAAGCTCTTGGCCGACCGCGAGGAATCGGACAACCGCCACGGCGCCTTGCTGCAGGCGCTGAGCGTTCTCAACGAGCGCGAGCGGAGAATCTTCGAGGCGCGCAAGCTGTCGGACGATCCGATCACGCTCGAGCAATTGTCGGAAGAGTTCGACATCTCGCGCGAGCGCGTGCGGCAAATCGAGGTGCGCGCCTTCGAGAAGGTGCAGGCCGCGGTGAAAGCCGGGGTCGCGAAGATCGAAGCGCCTGCTGCGGCGGGCGCCGGCGCGGCCTAAAGGCGCCCGATCTCTCATTTACGTGGATGTCGTGGCCGGGCTTGACCCGGCCTCCAGGCACGAAGGCTTCCTTTATCCCAAAGCGCTTGGATGCGCGGATCAAGTCCGCGCATGACGGCCTTGCCGCGGGCGCCTGTCGCCGGTATAAGGCGCAGCGCCGCGCGAGCGGCCTGTCGGAGTGTAGCGCAGCCTGGTAGCGCACCTCGTTCGGGACGAGGGGGTCGGAGGTTCGAATCCTCTCACTCCGACCAAATTTTCACTTCCATTCAGCAATCGATGATGGCTGACGCTTCCCGGCACAAACGGGAGGCGTGGGGGAGATGTGTTCAAAGTCTCGCTATCTGAAGCTCACCTTCAAAATCTCATAGCTCTTGCCGCCGCCCGGCGTATTGACCTCGACCGTGTCGCCGACCTTCTTGCCGATGAGTGCGCGGGCCGTCGGCGAGGTGATTGAGACGCGGCCCGATTTCACATCGGCCTCGGTCTCACCGACGATCTGATAGACCTTCTTCTCGTCCGTATCCTCGTCGATCAGCGTGACGATCGCGCCGAACATGACGGTCGAACCGGAGAGTTTTGAGACATCGATCACTTCCGCGCGGGAGAGTTTATCCTCCAGCTCGGCGATGCGGCCTTCGTTCAAGGATTGCGCCTCTTTAGCGGCGTGATACTCCGCGTTTTCCGACAAATCGCCGTGCGAACGCGCTTCCGCAATCGCTTGAATGATGCGGGGACGCTCCACTTGCTGACGCTGCCGCAACTCCTCCTCAAGAGAGGAATAGCCCTGCGCCGTCATCGGAATTTTATCCATTCTTCTTCTCTTTCGAGTCGTCTTGCGAACCGCCGGTTCGCCCTCCAGTGAGATCAAACCTATCCCGGGGAAACGGGACGCGGCCTTTCCGGAATTCGCGCTAGCAGTGAACGGGGAATGGACTTCCTGCACCGCAGCCTTCGGCCTCAGCCGAAATAATCCTGCAGCGCACGCACTTCGAGATCGCCCGCCACATAGGCCCTGATCCCCTGCGACGCGGCCACCGCACCTGCCAGAGTGGTATAATAAGGGACTCTGTGCAAGAGGGCTGCGCGCCGCAGTGACCGTGAATCGGACAGCGCCTGCGCGCCCTCTGTGGTGTTGAAAACCAGCTGGATACTGCCATTTTTGATCGCATCGACCACGTGCGGCCGGCCTTCCGAGACCTTATTGACCTTTTGTGCCGGAATGCCCTGTGCTTCGAGGTAGCGGGATGTCCCCCCTGTGGCGCAAACGCGGAAGCCCAGGCTGAGCAAGATCCGCATACAGTCAATGACGCGGGGCTTATCGACGTCACGGACGGAGACGAAGACCGTCCCGCTCGTTGGCACTTTGGTGCCGCCGCCGAGCTGGCTTTTGGCAAAGGCGATCTCAAAGGAGCGGTCGAGGCCCATGACCTCGCCGGTCGAGCGCATCTCCGGCCCGAGCACGGTATCGACGCCCGGGAAACGCGCGAAGGGGAAGACCGCCTCCTTAACTCCGACATGGTCCATGGCCTGCTGCACGAGCGCGAAATGGGCGAGCTTTTCGCCGGCCATGATGCGGGCAGCAATCTTGGCAATGGGCATGCCGATCACCTTGGCGACAAAAGGAACGGTGCGCGACGCGCGCGGATTGACCTCGAGCACATAGATCTCGCCGTCCTTGATCGCATATTGCACGTTCATCAGACCGCCGACATTGAGGGCGAGGGCAAGCTTGCGCGTCTGCTCTTCGAGGTCCGCGATGAATTTGGGCGAGAGCGAGCGCGGCGGCAGCGAGCAGGCGCTGTCGCCGGAATGAATGCCCGCTTCCTCGATGTGTTCCATGATCCCGCAGATGAACACATCTTGCCCGTCGCAGAGCGCGTCCACATCGACTTCAACCGCGTCTGAGAGATAGCGGTCGAACAGCAGCGGATTTTTGCCCAGCACGGTGTTGATCTGTCCCGTCTTGTCATTTGGATAGCGCGCTTTCACATCGCTCGGCACGAGACCCGGCAATGTACCGAGCAGATAATCGTCAAGCGCCGCCTCGTCGCGAATGATCGCCATGGCACGGCCGCCCAGCACATAAGAGGGCCGCACGACGAGCGGCAGATTGAGTTCGGCGGCGACGAGCCGCGACTGCTCGACCGAATAGGCAATGCCGTTTTTCGGCTGTTTCAAGCCGAGCTTGTCGAGCAGGCGTTTGAAACGGTCGCGATCCTCAGCAAGGTCAATCGAATCGACGCTCGTGCCGAGAATGGCAATCTCGGCATTCTCCAGCGTGTGGGCGAGTTTCAGCGGCGTCTGTCCGCCGAACTGGACGATCGCGCCTTTGAGGTTTCCCGCTTCCTTTTCGGTGTGCAGGATCTCGAGCACGTCTTCCGCCGTCAGAGGCTCGAAATAAAGCCGGTCCGACGTATCGTAGTCGGTCGAGACCGTCTCCGGATTGCAGTTGATCATGATGGTTTCAAAACCAGCCTCGCGCAGCGCGAAGCTCGCATGGCAGCAGCAATAATCGAATTCGATGCCTTGCCCGATGCGGTTGGGTCCGCCGCCGAGAATCACGATCTTCTGCCGATTGGACGGAAAGGATTCTGAGGCGACCTTTCCGGCAAACGGCGTCTCGTAGGTCGAATACATATAGGCGGTGGGCGCGGCGAATTCGGCGGCGCATGTGTCGATGCGTTTGAACACCGGCCGCACGCCGAGGCGATGGCGCCGCTCCGTGACCTCGCTCTCCGTCATATTGGTGAGGCCGGCAAGCCGCGCATCGGAGAAGCCCGCGCCTTTCAGCATGCGCAAATTAGCATCGTTTTCAGGAAGCCCGAAGCGTTTCACTTTCTCTTCGAGATCGACGATTTCCTGCAGGCGCGCGATGAACCAGCGGTCGATGCGGCAGGCGTCGTGAATTTCTTCATGTGGCATGCCGAGACGCAGAGCCTGCGCGACGACCAAGAGCCGGTCAGGAGTTGGCCGGCCCAAAGCGGCGCGCAAAACATTTCTGTCGTCGCCTTTGCCGAAGCCCTCGATTTCGATTTCGTCGAGGCCGGTGAGGCCCGTCTCCAAAGAGCGCAGCGCCTTTTGCAGGCTCTCGGCAAAAGTCCGGCCGATCGCCATGGCTTCGCCGACCGATTTCATCGCCGTCGTCAGGATCGGCTCGGCGCCGGGAAATTTCTCGAAGGCGAAGCGCGGAATTTTGGTGACGACATAATCGATCGTCGGCTCGAACGACGCCGGCGTCGCGCCGCCAGTGATGTCGTTGGCGATTTCGTCAAGCGTATAGCCGACGGCGAGTTTGGCCGCGACTTTGGCGATTGGGAAACCCGTCGCTTTCGAGGCCAAGGCAGACGAGCGCGACACGCGTGGAT
>JBEKNV010000026.1:0-33482 GCA_049522395.1 Methylovirgula sp. | reverse complement strand
CGATGACGAAATCGCCGCTCATCACCAACTGGGCGAAGCCGCCAATGATATAGCCGGCCGCGTTCGTCCCCTCAGGTCCGTTCGACAGGATGAGGCGCGTCGTCGCGATGTTGAGCGACAACCGGAGCAAGGTCGCGACGAGGAGAACTGTGGGGAAGGACGAAAAATCGAGCGGGCGCTGAATCCACAGCGACACCATCAAGATGACAACCGCGAGCGCGATCGAAAAGGCAAGGCCGATATCGATGGCAAAAGCCGGGATGGGCAGAAAGAAGACAGCGAGGATCGCGATGATACCGGCGGCAAAGCCGATATCTTTCGCTCCATTACGCTCCTTCAACGCCGGAGCGCTGGCTGCGACTCCCGCCATTGACGACCCTCTCCGCCTCTGGCGTCCGGATTCCGATCATAAAGAGAGCGCGATCAGCGCGCGAAGGATCGGATATCCGCGACACGGGTGGACGGCGCCGCCGCTCGCGCAACAGTGCCTGTCCGGGTCCAAAATGGCGAAGCAAGCTTGCGCCAGGGTGACGTTGATCGCTCCGGCCCCAGCGGTTCCAGCCTCTTAGGCCTCGATGATCACTTTGAGCGCATGGGTCGCGGCCGCGTGGCCGAAGGTCTCATAGGCGTCGAGAATCTGGTCGAGTTTGAAATGATGGGTGATGAGCTGCGTCGGATCGACTTTCTTGGACCGCACGGTTTTGAGCAGCATCGGCGTCGTTACCGTATCGACCAGCCTCGTGGTAATGCTGATATTGCGGTCCCAGAGCCGCTCCAGATGCAAGGGCACCTTGACCCCATGCACGCCGATATTGGCAATGACGCCGCCCGGCGCGATGATTTCCTCGCAGAGGACGAAAGACGCCGGCACGCCGACCGCCTCGATGGCGGTATCGACGCCACGGCCATCCGTCAATTGCTTTACCTTTTCGATCGCCTTGCCATCGGAGCTGTTGATCGTCTCCGTGGCGCCGAAACGCTTGGCGATTTGCAGGCGGTTGTCATCGAGATCGATCATGATGATTTGCGCAGGCGAATAGAACTGCGCCGTCAGCAAGGCCGCAAGCCCGATGGGTCCCGAGCCGACGATCGCGACGCTGGCGCCGGGCTGCACCCGGCCGTTGAGAACGCCGCATTCGAAGCCGGTCGGCAGAATGTCGCTCAGCATGACCAGCGCTTCCTCATCGCTTCCCGGCGGGATCGGATAAAGGCTCGTATCGGCATGCGGAATGCGGACATATTCGGCCTGTGTGCCGTCGATCAGATGGCCGAGAATCCAGCCGCCGGTCGTGCAATGCGAATACATGCCCTTTCGGCAATATTCGCATTTCCCACATGAGGAGATGCAGGAGATCAGAACATGGTCGCCGGGTTTGAAGCTCGTGACCGCGGCACCGACTTTCTCGATGACGCCGACTCCTTCATGGCCAAGAATGCGGCCGGCCGTGGTTTCCGGTAAATCGCCTTTGAGAATATGCAAATCGGTGCCGCAGATCGTCGTCTTTGACACTTTGACGATGGCGTCGGTCGGCGCGACGATCTCGGGCTTCGGACGATCCTCCAGGGCCTTTTTTCCAGGGCCTCCATACACAAGAGCTTTCATGGCTCTTCTCCAATCATGACGGGTGGGGCGCGACGCGGCAACGCCTCAGCCATGCCTACGCGGTTCGACACGCACGCTAGTCGACCGGT
This sequence comes from Methylovirgula sp., assembly GCA_049522395.1. GTDB lineage: Bacteria > Pseudomonadota > Alphaproteobacteria > Rhizobiales > Beijerinckiaceae > Methylovirgula. Next base: position 31,790 of record JBEKNV010000026.1, on the reverse strand, counting down.
CTTTTGACTGGTTGATTTGCCTCAAGGGAGGAGATGGGTTCGCGAAGGCCGCGCCGTCGTCACACGCTCTTGTGAAAGAGCCGACTATTCAGCGGCGCGAACGCAAGCCGCGCCGCCTATTTGTAGCCCTTCTCGATGCGCGAATAGGCCTGTTCCGTGAACAGATAGATCTGACTGCCGATGAAGGAGGCGGTGATGGTTAATGTCGCCAGCACCACAACGATCTTCGGCACGAAGGTCAGCGTCATCTCCTGGATCTGCGTTAGGGCCTGGAAGAGCGCGACGATGATCCCGACGATCATGGCGGCGCCGATCGCCGGCCCGGCGACGACGAGAATCGTCCACATCGCCGAACGCATAAGTTCGAGAGCGTCTGCTTCGTTCATCTTTAATCGACCGTCAACCCGGCCGGCAGAGTGAAAGTCGAGCCGTCGCTCAAGGGCGCGGTCGTGGCCGCGCTGCTTCCGGTATTCAACGAAACGGTGCTGCCGTCGCTCATGGTCGCGGTGACGCCGCCCGAGGCATTCAAAGTGACAGCGGTCACCGTTCCCGTGGTTGTGCCATCCGGCGAGGTGATCGTCTTGCCGATGAGCTTCTCGGCCTGCCCCAACGCCGAGGACGTCAGCATCGTATCGAGCTTCGAATTCGTTTGAATCTGCTGCTCGACCGATGAAAACGAGGCCAGTTGGGACATATATTGTGTGGGATCCGTCGGCGCGGTCGGGTCCTGGTTTTGCAGCTCGGTCACGAGCAGCTGCAGAAACTGATTGTAATTTACGGTCGCCGCCTTCGCGGCGGTGGCTGCATTATTAGCAGAATTATTCTGCCCGGACGTTGCCGATTGTGTCGGAGGAACTGTCATAGCCTATCTCCCTGGCCGTTAGGCCGCCTCTTCCGGCGCGAGCGCCTTGGTCTTGGCGATGATCTCTGCCTCGATCGGCAGTAGAGCGCGGATCGCCTTCAAAGCTTCGAATTTGCGGTTTTCGCCGACAAGCCGCTCGACATTGGCGAGCCCCGCCAGAATTTGCTCTTGCGCCGCATTGTTCTGTCGATTGGCCGCAATGGCTTCCGCAAGCATCTGGCAGGCTGCGGGCGTATCGGCCGGGTTCATCAGCATGATCTGAACGATGAAATAGAGCTGGCGCAGTGGCGTCGTCACATCCTCGACACTCATCACATGCGCCTCGAGCAGAAACGTCGCGTCATTGAGCAGCTCGATCGATACCTTGCGGTCGACGCGCAGAACCGCGCCGTTGATGTAGAATTTCTCACCGGCCCGCAAGGAGATGTGCATGTCGCCGCCTCACTTCAGTCCGTCGCGGATGATCGAGCAGATTTCGATCAAGCCGTCGAAGTTCTCGGATTTGCCAAGACGGATCCGATGCACTTCATTGGTGATCCAAAAGCCGATCGAGATTAGGTCGGCGCGCAGCGTCTCCGGCAAATCGTTTTCCTGCTTGGCGAGGTCTTCAATGAAAATCCGCCAGAGCTGATTGACGTAGGTCAGGGCCTCCGCCGCTTCCATTGAGCGGACTCCCTTCTTCATCCCCACTTCAAGGAGGTCGATGGCCCGCTGCATCGCCTGGCGCTCGCGCGCGCGGGCGTCTTGGGCGTTGTCCTCCAAAATTTCGGCGTATGAGAATTGATACATCGCCGCCTTCACCCCTCGCGATCGAACGGATTCATATGTAATTCACCAGACTCAATTTCTGGATTTGCGATGTCAGCGAATAGGCCGTCTCGAGCTGCGTCTGCAGCTCGGTGACCTGGGTCGAAGCCTGATAAGGATCGACCGATTCGAGATTGCTGATCTGTGTCGACAAGATGTTCATCTGCACGGACATCTGCGTATTCGCCGTCGTCACATCGTTCTGGACGAGGCCCAAATTCGTCTGCAGATTGGTGAGACCAGTGATGCCCTGCTGCACCAGCGTCGTCGCGTTGCTGATCAAAGTGTTGAGTGCGTCCGCGCTCAAATTCTGCGTGCCAAGATTGGCAACCATCGAATAGGCTTGTGCCAGATCCTGGAAGGCCGGCTGATTGGCGCTGACGGATGTTGACAACGTTTCCGTGTTCGAGATCTGGCTCATGATCGTCGTGTCTGACGCCGAAGACCAGTCGCTGGTCCAATTCGCGCCTTGGTATAGCGGCGCGAATTGATTGGTGAGGAAGCTTTGCATCTGCGCGCCGGTGATCGACGACACGCTCGACGAGCTCTGCGAAAAGCCGAAGGTCGACGAGAACGCGTTGTTATCCGCCGTCTGATTGGCCGAAGACGAACTCCCGTAATAGTCGGTGATCGGCGCGACGCCCGAATTGATTCCGCCGAAAAGATATTCCCCGTTGACCGAGGAATTGAGTTCCGTGACCAAGGATTGCAACGCGTCCTGAGCCGAACTCTGCAGCGTGTTTCCGGACGTCGCCTGACTCGTCGAAGCGATCAGCGTGTTCAAGAAATTTTGCGCCGTCGTCTGCAGATTGCCCATAATCGTCTGCGACGAAGAAAGCCTGGTCGCGGCTGTGTTGTTGGTCGTCTCGATCGTCTGCAGCAGAGACTGCTGGTTGCGTAAAGTCAGATCCTGACTTGTCGCTTCGCCGAGCTGCGTTCCCACGTTGGCGTAAGTGCCGGTCGAGACCTCCTGCTCCGCGGTCGCGAGGTTCTGCTGCGTCTGGAGAACCGACTGCAGCAAGACCGACGACATCGAAAAAGTCGAAATATAGGAGCTCATGACACAGCAACCGGGTTGATGGCGGCGGTGAGCGCGCTGAACATATTGTTGATGGTCGTCAGCAGCTTGGCGGTCGCGGAATAGGCGTTTTCGAGATCGAGCATTTTCGACATTTCATTGTCGAGATTGACGCCAGTGGCATTCGAAAGTGCTGTCGTCGAGCTGGAGAGCAGCGTGCTTTGGTAGCTGCCTTCCGAATTCGCATTCTGAATTTGCGCATTGAGCCAGCTTGCGGATGCAATCGAATAATTCGAGACCGTCGCGCTCGTACCGATCTGGCCCGTCGCGTTATAGGTCTGATTGGTTGAGAGATTGGTCAACAATTGCTGCAGCTGACCGCCATAGCTCGCATCATTGCCGGTATTGAAATTGTAATTGATGCCATTGCCCAAAAGCTGCGGATTGCCGCCTTGGTTCGGATCGACGGCGGCGTTGATGGCGATCGTCCCCGCAAGTCCGACGTCGGATGCCGGCGACGGAATGGCCGTGCTGCCGCCGTTGGTAAAGAGACCGGCCAGCGTCGTGCCGGAGCCGGCTGGGTCAGTTTCCGCGAAGGAATCGATCAACCCCTGCGCCGTCTGATCAAGCTGGGTCTGATAGGTTACCGCGATGTTGTCGCGCAGATTGGCGAGGCCGGCCAAGGCGCCGGACTGGATCGGCATCACGGCCGAAGCGCCGGTCACGGGGATGCCGTCGATATAGACCGCATTGCCGGTGACGGACGCCGTATAGGTTCCCGTCGGTTGAAACGTCACCGAGCTCGCCTGGCCGCCCTGGAAGAGAGTGACACCACTGTCCGTATAAATGGACATGTCGTTGTTCGCGCCCGTGACGGTCGAAATGCCCACTTGCTGCGACAGCTGCGTCAGCAGCGAATTGCGCGTATCGAGAAGCGTGTTGACGTTTTGGCCGATGGCTGTGCCGGACACGATTTGGCTGTTGACGGCCGTGAATTGCGTCAGAATGGAATTAATCGACGCGACGGACGCCGTCATCTGCGCGTCCGTCTGTTCTCGCAGCTGCTGGACCGAATTCGTCGCATTGTTCAGCGTCGTCGCCAGCGAACTCGCCGCGGTGACTGTCGAGGCCGCGAGGCTGCTGTTGCTCGGCTGCGAGGCATATTGCTGCAAGGCGTTGACGAGGGCCGTGATCTGAGCCGAGGGCGACGTCGAACTGCTCGTATCGCCGATCGTCAGTTGCAACGTGCTCAACCCGTTGGAAATGGCCAGCTGCGCGGCCGATGACGAGGTCGCTCCGAGAACGCTCTCGAAGAGTGCCTTGTTCTGCGAATTGGTGACCGAAGTGAGCTGGACGCCGCCATTGAGCGTCGAAGCGACATTGGCGAGCTGCTCGGAATAGCCGGTCGTATTCGCGCCGGCAATATTCTGCGACACGACATTGACCTGCGCCGCGACTGTCGCGATCGCGGACTGCGTAACATTCGTTGCGCCACTAAGACCGCTCATGGAGCGAAACTCTTGTTATTGCGATAGACGAGGTTCATTTCAGCATATTGATCAGCGTGCTCAACATGTCGGATCCGGTCTGAAACGCCTTGGAATTCGAGGAATAGGCGTTTTGCGCGACGACCATATTGGTGAGCTGTGTCGCGAGATCGACGGTTGAAGACTCGAGCTGGTTGGAATTGATGGTGCCGAATCCCGCCGAACTAGCATTGCCGAGAATGATGTCGCCCGAATTCGGATTGGCGGAATAGGTCTGGCCGGCATGCGGCGTGAGATTGTTGACGCTCGCCACGGTCGCTAGAGGAATTTTCGCGATCGGAGTCGTCGTGCCGTTGGAAAAGACCTCCGAGACCGTGCCATCCGTGCCGATCGCGAGGCTGCTGTAGGAGGCTGGCGCATTGCCGTTGACCGTATTGGCCGTGACGCCGAAGGCGCTGTCCAGCTGCGTCATGCTCGAGACGTCGAGACTAAGCGTCTGTCCGCCGGGAATCGTGATCGCGAGCGGCGAACCGCCTGTGAGATCGCCGTTCGCCGCCGAGAAGGTCAAATTGGCGGTCGTCAATGGCGTCCCGGTGCTCGGGGTCGTGTTGTTGTAAACATCGACTTCCCACTGATTGCCGCCCATGTTGGAGAAATAGACATTCAATGTCACCGGCGTGCCGAGATTGTCATAGGCGGTGACCGTGGTCGTGCTCGTATAGCCAGTGCCCCCCGCAGACGGGAGGTCCACTGGCGCAACGACGGCCGCGGACGAATTCAAATTCGCCGTCAAGGTTCCTGTCGTCGATGGCGTTGCGCTGAGGCCCGCTGTCGTAATCGTGATGGGCACAAGTTGGCCCACCGAGCCCGGCAGCGAGGCTGTGCCGTTCGTGTCCGGATAGCCCATCAGCGTGTAGCCCTCGGAGTTCACGAGGTTGCCATTGACGTTGGGGCTGAAATCGCCCGCGCGCGTCAGATAGGTGTTGCCGCTCGCGTCCTGGACGACGAAAAATCCGTTGCCGCTGATCGCCATGTCAGTGGACGATGCCGCCGCTTGGAGATCGCCCTGGGTCGATATGCCGTAGCCGATCGTCGTGCCGACGCCGCCCGCAGTGTAGGTCGTCGTGCTGACCTGGCTGAGCATATCCTCGAAGGCGGCATTGGCTTGCTTGTAGCCGTTCGTGCTGGAATTCGCGATGTTGTCGGAGATGGTCGAGAGCAAAGTGGCCTGGCCTTGCATGCCGGAAACACTCGCCATCATGGCGCTGAAGAGACTCATCTTTGATTCTCCTGACTTATCTACCCGGATTAGAGGGCGATAGACTTGTGCGGGGCTTACGAATGGCGAGCCCGCGCAAAAGCGGCCTGCAGGAGCAATTTTTTCGAATGAAATGTGAGTCGCTACGCCGCTCCAGCATCAAGGAAACGGCAAGACCGGAGCGGGCGACGAGGCGCCCGCCGTCCGGCTTGTCAAAGTGCCGTCCGGGTCAGACCGGATCAGCGAGCCTATAGCCGAGATAACGAACCGAGCTGATCGGATCGCGGCCGAGATGGCGGCGTAGCTTCTTGCGCAGTTTGCTGATGTGGCTTTCGACCACATTTTCTTCGACGTTCTCGTCGAAGATTCCATAGATGGAATTGAAGATCTGCGCCTTGCTCACGCGCCGGCCACGATTGGCGACGAGATATTCCAAGATCCTGCGTTCGCGGCGCGGCAGTGGAACCACCGTCCCTTTGATTTCAGGATCGCGGCCATCGAAATAGACGCGCATCTCGCCGATGACGGCGTGATCTTCCTGCGCCTCGAGCCGCCGCCTGATGGCGCCGACGCGGGCGAGAATCTCGCGAACATGAATCGGCTTGCGCACCACATCGTCGACGCCCGCGGCAAACAAGTCGAGTGTCTGCTCGAGCGACGGCGCTTCGTTCATGGCGATGACGGGGGCACGCGAGCGCTCCCGAATCATCTTGGGCAGGACTTCGCGGTCGCGGCAATCGCCGAGAAGAAAGGCTTCCACGGCATAGAGATCCGCATCGGACACTGTCGCGACCCACTCCCGAAACTCGTCCGTACTAAACCGGGCAGCGGATACGCCTTCATTGCCAAAACGGCATGCGTATCCGGCCGTAACCATTTCCCTTTCGTCCACGATTACCAGCACTGAATCGCCCCCCGAATCAGTTGTTTAGGCAAGCTAAACTGTTAACTAACAATTAAGGCTCGTCAAACACTGCGAAGGCGAAGTTAGACGTTGTCATCTGTCATGTTACTTGGGGCGACCTAAGCGCTTGTTTTGACTCAAACAGAGGCGCAGAGAGCGTCGTCGGTCCAATGCGTCTGGGAAGCCTTACTGACAGAAGTCGCGCGCCGTCGGGGTCCATTTCCCAAAGCCGCTGGCGACCATGTTGGCGATCACGGCGCAGACATATTGCTTCTGCGCGGGGTTGTTGTCCGGGCCCGCATGATAGCGGGCCGCCGCCAGAGTCCAGCTCCCCTCCCGGACGCGCAAATCCTTGAGATATTGCGCCGCATATTCGACATTGGCATGGGGATCGAACATATCCGCCACGGAGCGGAAATGGCTGCCGTGATAATATTGATTGATCTGCATGCAGCCGATGTCGATCAATTTGATCCCCGCCCTGTGGGCGGCGTCGAAGCGTTCCAGCGCGTCTTCGAGCGATGTCGGAAAATAAGACGGCCCGGCGATGTTCAGCGCGAACGGATGCAGCGATCCGCGCCTCCCTGTCTCGGTGAGCGCAACGGCATAGAGCACGCCGAGCGGCACGTCGAACTTCTTCGCTGCGCGCGTCATTTCACGCTCGCAGATCATGGAGTCGTCTGAATCCTCCGCCCAGCTCCGACTAGATGTAAAGGTCGCCAGAAGAAGCGCCGCCACCGACAGCGCCTGTAAAAGAATCCGGCGTCCCTCCGGTCGGATCTGAAAGCGGGCGGTTCCCCCCGTTTTGGCCATTGCCGTTCGCATTGGATGATCCACCATCTGACGACATCGCTTGACCACTGTTTTGAGAAAAGTTCTGGCCGGCTTGGCCCTGCGTTGCCGAACCATCATTGGCGAGCGCCGCCCCTTGATGCGGGCCGAGCGTGACGGCGACTCCGGCAATCGAATAGCCCGAATCGCGAAGCTGGTCGGAGAGGCTGTTCTTATCGCGCTCGATAAGGCTGACGGTCGAAGCCTGGCTCGCAGCCATCTGCACGCTGAGGCCGCCCGACGACAGATTGAGCGAGATCGTCACGCTGCCGAGGCTCGGCGGCTCGAGCTGCAGATTGAGGACTTTGACCGGCCCTGGCGACTGCCCACTGGCATCCAGATTTGCAGAGACAGCGCCCGCCGCGCTCGCCGAACCAGTCGCCGGCGACAGGTCCGTCGAATCGACTGCCGCGCCGGCAACAAGACTGGGAGACGGCGGCAGGGCGACCGATACTGCATTGACGATCTGCTGGACGGGCGACGGCCGTTGCGGCGGGGCGAAATGCGTTTCGCTGGAGAGGACGGTCACTTTGATGTCGGATGCCGTGTCTCCGCCGAGCGGCGCGAGCGAATCATTTGGCGCGGCAAAGACGGGATTGGAAATTTGCGGCTGTGGAAGAGGCGGGGCGGCCCCGGACGGACCTTCCTGATGACCGCCAGTGCCAGAGTCGAAGCTGGCAGGGGCGGCCTGCGAGACGAGAATGACCTGCGCCATCGGATCGACGGCTTCAGTCGATCCGCCGCTATCGCCAACCATCGCGGATTGATCCACAGCTTTCTGCTGTTTCGCGCTCGCTCCCGCGCGGTCCGTCCATCCCGCGCGCACGCCATCCTGTCCATTGGAGGCGGAAGATGGAGCAATCGGCGCATTCGTCTGGAGATCGGCGGCTATGACGACGCCGGCCGCAACACCCGCATTCGCCGCCATCGCCGCGGCATCCGGCGCGATAACGGATTGCGGCTGATCATTCGACACCGACGCGGGTTGATTGGCATCGCGTGTTGTCTGAGCGCTCGGGCGATCAGACTGCCCCTGCGTTTTGCCGACAAATGACGAGGCCGCTCCATTGCCGATCGTTGCGGCGACCGGCGAATAGGACCCGGTATTCGGAACGTTGCCGGGCACGAGGGCGATCCGCTGCTTGCCGCCGTTCGATGCGGGCACCGGAGGGAGATCGTTGGCGCCCGACGCGGCAAGCTGTCGGTTTGACACAGACTGCGTTGTGGCCGCGGACTGCGCGAGTCCCGTCGGCGCGCCGTTCGGTGTCCTCGAACCGATCAATGGCCCTAAAGGCTGGCTTGAGGCGGGCGCCTTTTGCTGCGCGGAAAACGCCGCGACATTCGGCTTCGGCGAGAACCCGGCATCGGGATTCCTTTGCGTTTGATTGTCGAGGCCCGCAAAGAGGGTATCTTCGCCCTGCGCTGCGCTCTCCGCGCCACCAGGCAGGGCCGAAGACAAAAGGGAAAGAGGTGAAGCGTTTCCATTCGCGCTCGGCGCGGAGTTGCCGTCCGATGCTGCACCGTTCGCGCCTTGCAGCGCGGTCAGTGCGTTTTTCACGATGATCGGATCGGCCTTCGCATTCGGATCGGGATTGGCGTCGCTGCCTCCGTCTTGCGCCTGGCCTGCACTGCCGTCGTCGCCCTTGGCACCCCTGATCGCCGGACGCGGCTGCGGCGTAACGCTTGTGCCGTCGCCTGCCGTCTCAGAATTTTGCGCAAGGCCCGAAAGAATGTTTTCGAATCCCTTCTCCTTGCCCGCCGGCGCATTGGCGGACGACTCCGAACCATCCTGCGGGTGAAAGCTCGTGGACGCTGGCAGCGGCGAGAAATTCTTCAAGAGACTGGCGATGATGTTCATTGCGCGTCACCCTGCAAGAGCGCGTCGCTGTCGGCGAGCGCCTTTTGCGCTTCCGCCATCGCCGCCTCGCTCGAATTCACGGTGTCGTTCAATCCCGATGGAAGATCCTTCGATGCGTCTCGCGGCGGCGTGAGATCGACGGGGCCATCTGGCGGCGGTGGCGCGTTCTTGGCCGCGGGCCCTTGCGGCCATTGCCGTATCTTCCCGGCAAGATCGAGCGCCGCGTCGTCGAGAACGGCCTCATCGCGGCTGATATGCTCGCTCGCGACCGCTCTGAGTTGGCTCACCCCGTGATCGTAATCGGTGGTGAGCACGGACGCCGCGCCGTCATAGAGGGTGGCACGACGCATCTCGGCACTGTCCTTCTGCGCGAAGAGCGCCGCCTTTTCGCCCGCCCATTTCGCCACCGCGACTTTGCCACTGAGGAGCGAATATTGCGCGACCTCGAGATAGAGATGCAGCTGTTCATGCGTGCTGAGGCTGTTCAACAGGTCGCCAAGCGCGGCAAGCTGCTGGTCTTCGCCGTTCTGGGCGATCCGAGTCAAAGAGACGGCGAAACTGCGATGAAAACTGTCGGCATAGACCGACCGGCGGAAGCGGCGGAAATATTGATCCGACATGGCGATGAATTTGTCGAAATCGCCCGCTTCTTCGGCGAGAAAAACCTCGCGGCGCAGGGCCGCGTCTTCGACCAGCGTCCCCGGCGCGAAGACGCGCGCCATGTCCAATAGGTTCATCGCCTTTGCGAAATTGTCCTCGGCCAGAAGAGCCGCCTGCGCGAGAGCGACATGGCTGCCGAGGCCTGGTTCGAGCGTGCGCGGATCGATCGGGTTGAGAAGGCTTTTGGCCTGGTCCTTGTCGCCTTCAAGATAAGCGAGCGCGCCTTCAATGAGCTGCCGGTCGGCCGCGCTGATCTTGCCGCTTTCCAAAACGGCGCGCGCCACCTTGATCTCGCCCCCGCTCAAAATATAAACGACGACGGCATGGGCGTTGCGCGGATCGCGCCAAACCATTGGGTCTTCCGCCATCAGCCGCGTGCCGAGCTGGCGCAATACGCCCGGCATCTCCGCCTGCGATGCCTTGCTGCCGAGCGCCATTTGATCGTGCAAGGCCTCGAGCGAGCGAACAATCTCGTAGGGTTCCTTCGTCAGTGCGACAGCACTTGTGCTCGCGGCACTGGCGATCATCAAGCTCGCTGTGAGGGCCCACGATCTTCTCATAAGTGCCCCTCCCGCAGGAGAATTTCGATGCGCCGATTTTCCGCTGCCATTGGATCGGTCGGGACCTTCAACTCATGATCGGCGGCGCCTTCAATTTTGATGATGCGATTCTCCTGCAGGCCGCCGCGCACGAGCATGTAAAGTGCCATTTGCGCGCGGGCCTCCGAAAGACGCCAATTGTCGTAATTGCGCGATTTATAGCGGCGGCCGTCCGTGTGGCCGGAGATGACGATGTCGCCCTTCTCCTTTTCGAGAAATTGCGCGACTTTTGCCATGATCTGCACGGTCCGCGGCGCGGGCTCCGCCGAACCGATCGCAAACATCGCGTAATTGAATCCGTCCGTGAGACTGATGACGATCCCCTGCGGCGTGGGCTTCACTTGAATGCCTGGCGCGGGCGCGGCATCGCCGAGCATGCCTTTGAGCTCATTTTGCAGGCGCGCCAGTTTGAGCTCTTCGGCCGAAGGCTGTTTGGCCGGATTGGCGGTCGTCTGCGCCATCTTCTGCTGGTTGGCATCGGTCTTTGTGGCCGCGTTGGTATTGGCCGCGTCTGTATCGGCGACATTGGTATTGGCCGTGTCGCTCTTCGTCGAATCGGCTTGGACCATTTCGCTTTTCGTGGTGTCGCTGGCATTGGGCTGCGTGGCGGCGATCTTCGCCGGATTTTGTTTCGCGCCATCACTGCTTGCCGCCTGGTTCTTGGCGCCATTGGAATTTGCGTCACTCTTTGCCGGATTCTGAGCGGCGATGAGTGCCGCCTGATTTTGTGCCGCTCCGGACGGAGCCGCGCCATATTGGTCCGCGGGCTTCGCCGGATTTTGATCCGAGGTGGAAAGATTGGCCGCATCTTGATCCGAGACGGACGAATTGGCCGCGCCTGTATCGGAACCCGCGCCGAGGCCGAGCTGATCGCTCCCGCTCTGCTGGGGCTGCGGCGGCGGAGACGGCGTTTGCTGCGGCAGAACCGGAGCGCCGGCCTGGAACGGATCTTGAAAATTCGCCGCCGCGCCGACATTGGGGTGCTCGATCTTGTCCGACGGATTGACCGACGAGCCGGTGCCAGCGATTTCCGCGAGCACGGCATAAGGATCGCGAAACAGAGCGGCTTCCGAATGCGTCGGCTGAAATTCCGCGGGGCCGCCGCTACCTGACTCTTTGTCGTGCTTCGGCCCAGTCTCGTTGGATATGGGCTTTCCCGGGTGTTTCTCATTCTGGGGCCGATCGGGAATCACATCCTCTGGCGCGCGCTCTTGTGGATCGTGCAGGCCGCGCTTCTGCACAGTCATGTCCACCAGCTTCACGGGATTGAAATAGCGCGCGAGCGAAGCCTTGGTTTTTTCGTTTGTCGCGCTGATCAGCCAGAGCACGAGAAAAAGAGCCATCATGGCGGTCATGAAATCCGCGAAGGCGATTTTCCAGGCGCCGCCGTGACCGCCGTCGCCGTGGTCGCGCACGCGCCTGATGATCAGCAGTTCGTGGGGCTTGTCTTCCGCCAAAAGGGCCTACTCCAATTTCGCGCCGATGAGATCGATCCAGACCTTCAGCCTCGTCTCGATCGTGGTCTGGCCGGCAGTGACGGAAACGTCGACCGATTCGCTCGGCTCATAGCGGATGGCAAGCGGAAGATCGGCGAGCTTGTTGCGGAGAACCCCGATGAGGTCGGCGGGCGCGGCGATGACCATGTCGATCGCCTCATGTGCCGCCACCAGTGTCGCGACATGCTCCAAGAGTTCGTCGAGCATCTGTCGGCGGAGCGACTCGATCACGAACGGCCGCAAAATCTGCCCGACGCAGTCGGCGAGCGACCCTTTCATTTGCTCCAGGCCGTCCGCCAATTGCGTTTTCAAAAGCTCGGATTCGGCGTCGAGCCACTTCTGCCGCTCCGCCACCAGCTGTTCGTCGAAAGTCTTACGCATTGCCTCGGCTTGCGCTGCTGTTTCCGCGAGGGCCGTCTCCAGCCCCTCGGCCCGGCCTTCTTCACGCGCCGCCGCTATAAGCGCTTCGCGGTCTTCCGCCGGCTCTGGTTCCCAGAGCGGTGCGAGATCGGCAGCGGGCGCGAGGTCCAGCACGGGCGTGGTGACGGGGGGCGTATCGAAATGCGTCAGATAGAGAGCGGCAGGATGCGCCATCATGCCTTTTCCTTTTGACGCATCCAAAGCTTCATGATCGCGGCGGCCTGTTCCTCATCGAATTCGACAATTTGCTCGAGCCGCTTCAGCGGCGTGCGTTTCGAACTGTCCTCGATATCTTCGATCAAGTTCGGTTCGTTCCGCATGCCAAAGCCGCCCATGCCTTCGACGAGCGGAACGGTCATCGGCATATCGAAGCCTTCCGCCGTCAACAGCGGTTGGCCAAAGCTCGGCGCCTCGCCCGTTCCGAATGCGGCGCGAATCGCCGGGCGGATGCCGAACCAGATCATCAAGAACGCGACGAGAAGAATGACGCCGCCGTTGATCATGGTCCCCGTCTGACGCAGCATGATCTCCGCTACGCCGGGACCGGGAACAGGCTCAAGCAGACTGTCGTTGTCGGCAAAATCCACCGCAGAGATCTTGATCGTATCACCGCGATCCCTGCTGACGCCCGCGGCGGACGCCACAAGCTGCTGCAAATCGGCAAGCTGTTTGTCCATCATGGTCGGAGTCGCCTTGCCGCCCAAGGCCGCCAGCAGGCTCGATCGATTGACGAGCACAGCGACGGAGATGTTGTCGACTGTGAAGCCGGAACTCAACGTCGTGATTTCCTTCGACGAAATCTCGTAATTGGTGAGCTCTTCGCGTTTCTGGCTTTCGTCGTTCGATTGTTTCCCGTTGGCATTGTTGGGCGTCGGCGGCGGCACATTCTGCGCCACGCTCGTCGGCTGTTGATTGGTCGAGTTCTGCGAGACTTGATTTTGCCTGACGACACGGACCGAACGCTCGACGCGGGAATCGGGATTGTAGATCGTCTCTTTCGTCTGCCTCTTGTCGGTGTTGAGCCGTGTGGCGACGCTGATCTGGAAGTTCCTGAGGCCGAGATAGGGCGTCAACGTCCGGCGAATGTTGTCCTGGATTTCCTGTGAGACGGAATCCTCGAGGGTCAGCATCTGCCCCGGTTCGGCATCGGCAAGGTCATCGCCTGAAGCCAGGAGATGGCCGTTCGTGTCGAGGACAGTAACTTCTTGGGGCGTCATGCCCGGGACCGCGGCCGCGACGAGATGCCGGATCGCCTTCGCCATGGCGATCGAATCATTTGCATCGGCGCGCACGATGACGGAGGCCGACGGCGGTTCGCCCTGGCGCCGGAACGAGCCCTCATCCGACATCACAAGATGCACGCGCGCCGCTTTGACCCCGTTCATCAATTGGATCGACCGCGCCAATTCGCCCTCAAGCGCACGCACGCGTGTCACTTCCTGCATGAAGGAAGTCAGACCCAAGGAGCCGAGCTTGTCATAAAGCTCGTCGCCAGTATTGGGATTGTTGGGAAGGCCCTTTTCCGCCAGCACGACACGCGCCTTTGCGGTGTCGCCATAGCGGACCATCACGGTTGTGCCGTCGGGGCTGAGATCGAAGCCGATGTTCTCGTCGCGAAGAACGGCCGCGATTTGAGTCGTATCCTGTCGATCGAGGCCGGTATAGAGGACCTCATAAGAGGGCCGGCTGAGGTAATAGCCGGCAAGCGCCGTTATGGCGAAAACCGCCGCTCCCGTCACGCCAAGCGCGATGAGCCGCTTTGTTCCGAGCTTGATGAGATTGGCCCACAAGCGCTCGGCCTGTTCAAGCGCCGTCATTTTATCCTCGCCACCCCAAGGTTCCGGCCAATGTGAGGGGCGAAGCTTGCCTGGACGTTGCTGTGGGGTGATCAAACGGAACAGGCCCCCAGACCGATGCGGCCTGGCGGCTGTAAAACGTCTAAATCCTACTGAAGCGCAAAAATCAGCGTCGACGAACGACCGCTATTGGATGGCTACAACCCGTTGGGCTGGGCGATTCGGCCGAGCCGCGGGCCTCGCTTGGCCGCCTTCAGAAACTTCGCCCCGCTCTGCGAATCCGGGAGAAGATCTGCAAGTCGGCTTACGCCGACTTGCGAGAAGGATGAAAGGCGCGCCCCTGAAAGCCGCGCCTGCCGGCGCCAACCAAGAGTACGCTGATGCTTACTGGAACAGACGCAGGATCATCTGCGTGTTCGAGTTCGCAATCGCCAAAGCCTGCACGCCAAGCTGCTGCTGAACCTGCAGAGCAGAAATCTTGGTCGAAGCTTGGTTCATGTCCGCATCGACGAGCGCGCCGACACCGGAGCTCAGCGAGGCCGAGAGATTGGACACGAAGTTCTGCTGATCAGTGATGTTCGTCTGCGTCGCACCGATGGTGCTGGCCGCGGTTTCGATCGAGCTCAGCGCGGATTGGACGTCGGTCAGCATGTTCGACAGGTCGCCCTGCGTCGCGGTGCTGACATTGAGGGTGAGGACCGAAGCGGACGCGTAGGCCGCACCGTTTTTGTCGAGAATACCCGCGCCGCCGGCAGAAGCGGTGTTCGAGCCGGGAGCGAAGAGCGCCGTTGTGGTGGTATTGACGCTGATATAGCTTACACCGTTCGTCGCATCATAAGAGGCGACGAGATTGACCGTGCCGCCGCTCGTCGAGAGGAAGTTCACGCCGCTGAACGAGGACGAAGAGCCGATGCTGACGAGCTGCTGCTGCTGCGCGGCAATATCGGTCTGAATCTTGGTCAGATCGGTGCTGGGCTGCTGCGCCGACAGCAGATCGTTCTTGATGTTGTTCATAATCGAGACGGTCGATTCCAACGCAGCACTCATCGTGCTGAGCATCGAGCCGCTTTCGGAAAGTGCGCTGGACACGGCGCCAAGAGCGCCGACCTGCGAATTCATCGAAGTCGCGATGGACCAATAAGACGAATTGTCCGACGCGTGGGCGATTTTCAAGCCCGTCGAGACTTGGTTCTCGTACATCGCGAGGCTCTGCTGCGTCTGGTTCAACGCAAGCAGCGCGGTCATCGCGGAATTGTTGGTAAGGAGGCTGCTAGACATGATATGTCCCTGGGTTGGCTGCGTTTTTTTCGGGGGACATACCGGATTTTCGCCGGTACGGTAGGACGGCATAATGCCTTTGGGCGCCGGCAAAGCCCCAATCTACCGTGTAACGGAGGCTACTGAGAATTGCTTACCCGAACCTTAACGATTCAGACGCAAGTGGCCGGAATCTCTTAAGCGACGGGCGAATCAGTACCTCATATAGCTTGTACGGCGAATGGACCGGCGATTCTAGCCGGCTTCACGCAAGCTTGAATCTTTGGGGCCGCCAAGAACCGTGCTGCATCTGCGCACAAACCTGTCGATGTTACGATCTGCGCGGCTTTCAAACAAATGATAGACGGCATCGCCATAGGTCGTACCGATGCCAAAGCCCAAGGGCACGCCCGGAAAATTCCATCGCGGCTGCTCGCAGTCCGAGACCGGCAGAAGTTCGACTTTCTGCCCTCTCATGGCGAAAACATCCGTCCAATTCTGCGCGACGTCGCAGACGCGGCTTGCTTTGGCCGATGGCCGGCTGAGACCGATCCATTGATGCCGGTTGATCGCGCACCAGAAGGGCGCTGCGAAGACCCGGTTCGGATCGAGATGATTGGCGCAGCCCATCGCACCAAACAAAGCGCCATGCGCCGCCTTCTCGAGACTGCGCGTCACGATCTCGCTGTTGAGCGGGATGCAGTCGATATCGACAAAGAGCACCGCATCGAGATCGTAGAAGGAGAGGACCCAATCCATCCATTCGCCATGATCGAGACCGTCGATCCGGTGCTGCTTCACCGGAAGACCGAAATGGTCGAAGACGAGCTTCTGGTGGCGGACGATCTGCTCGTCGATATTGTCCCAATATAAAGAGAAGAGGCCGGCGTTCATGCTTGCCGCCATGGCAGTTTCCGGCGGTGGCCTCCAGCGACGTGGTCGCCATGCTTCTTTTGAACGATGACCTGGTAGCCGCGGCTGATCTCACTATATTCGCCGAGATGCCAGGCCAGAAAGGCCTCGACCGCCGGGGCGACACGCTCGCTCGCCGCTTTATCCTGGCCGCCGCCGTAATCGTCCCAAATCAGAATGCCGGCCGGGCGCAGCAGCGGCCACGCGAGAAGAGAATCCACCATCACGTCGTCGCGCAGATGGCTACCGTCGATATAGATCACATCGAATGCGGCATGAGCCTCCGTCAAACGATCGAGCGCCGTAACGGAACGCGCCTTGATCTTTTCGACCCGTGGCCCATAAGGCCCAAGATTGGCATCGAAGCGCTTCTCGATCAGCGGGATTTCGCGGCTCTCGGTCGGGCTCGCAAGGTTCTCCACGCCGCCGCCAAACGTATCGACGCAGGTCAACCGGCTTTGCGGCAGGAATTCCAGAAAGAAGATCGCCGATCGCCCCTCCCATGAGCCGATTTCAAGAATCTCGCACGGCCGTTCGCACAGATGTTTGAGGACAAGGCTCCAGGTCGGGAAATGCATCGACGTCCAGTCGGAGGAGAACTCCTTGCCGGCGTACCATTGCGCCATGGACATCAGATCGTCGCTCGCAAAGGACAATTTAATTCCCCCGACCCGTGCAACTTCGGCGATCACCCTAGACTGATTCGCGAGCGAGCCGAAGTTCAAGGCCGGCGCAAGACTCCCCTTTTAGGCTTGCCGCAACCTTCCGCCGAAGCGTCAAGGGACTGCCATGTCTTCCGCCGAGCGACCCACCCCCGCCAAATTCGCGATCGTCACCGCTTATTATAAAGAGGAGCGGCCGCTCCTCGAGCGGTGCCTACGCAGCGTTCGCGAACAGACGGTCGGTGCTGAGCATATCGTGGTCGCTGATGGCGTGCCGCAGGACTGGCTCGATACTCAATCGGTGCGGCATATCAAACTGGATCGCGCGCATGCGGATTATGGCAACACGGCACGAGGCGTCGGCGCGGTTCTCGCCGTTGCCGAGGATTACGATGGCATCGGCTTTTTGGACGCCGACAATTGGCTGGAGCCGACCCATATCGAGCAATGTCTGGCCGCGGCGTCAGCCATAGCAGGCGACGGCTGCGACTATGTGATCGCGCAGCGCAATCTGAAACGGCCGGACGAGACAACGATTGCCGTGCTCGATGAGCCAATCAGCGAACATGTCGATACCAATTGCTTTTTCTTCCTTCCCGGTTCCTTCCATATGATCCAGCGCTTTGCGACCATCCCGCGTGCGCTGTCGATCATCGGCGACCGATTGTTTTACAGGGACCTCACCCAACAGCCGCTCAGGACGGCGGTGGTTGCGCAAAAGACCGTCAATTATCATTGCATGTGGGCATCGATCTATCAGGCGGTGGCGGAAACGCCACCCTTGGGCGCCAAGCCCAATGTCGATCAAGGCCCTCTGCTCGAATGGCTGAAGCAGCTCACGCCCGACGAAAAGCGCGTGGTTTCGCGGCGCACATGCTTGAAGCTCGTCTAAAGAGACGGCGTCAACTGTAGGATCGGACGAGGCTGCCGATCAGCATGTTCCAGCCGTCGATCAAGATAAAGAACAGCACTTTGATCGGCATGGAAATCACCGTCGGCGGCAGCATCATCATGCCCATCGACATGGTGATCGTCGAGACGATCATGTCGATGACGAGAAACGGCAGGGCAATCAGAAATCCCATCTCAAAGCCGCGCCGCAGTTCCGAGATCATAAAGGCGGGGACGAGGATCCGCATATCGACCTCCTCGCCGGGCTTTGCTTTCTCCGGCCCGGGCGCAAGATCGGCGAAGAGCTTCATATCTTTGTCGCGCACTTGTTTGAGCATGAAAACGCGGAAGGGCTCGATGATCTTCGGAAAGGCCTCCTGCTCCGTCGTTTTATTGTCGAGCAACGGCTTCACGCCGTCCTGCCAGGCCTGATCGAAGGTTGGGCCCATGACATAAAACGTCATGAACAAAGCGAGCGAGATGAGAATGAGGTTGGCCGGCGTGCTCTGCAATCCGAGGCCAGAACGCAGAAACGACAAGGCCACGACGAAGCGGGTGAAGCTCGTGACCATGATCAAGAGTCCCGGCGCCACCGACAACACCGTCAGCAAAGCGACGAGCTGAATGATGCGCCCGGCCGCACTGCCGGTGCCCTGCGGGATCAACGCGTTGAGATCAGGCATCGTCTGGGCGAGCGCGCCGGCTGTCAAGAGGATCAAAAACATTGCGGCAAGAGCCAAGCGCTTCACTGCACCACCACGGTCTGAATGATGAGTTCACGGACATGGCCGTCAGAACGGATGGCGGCGCGTTCGTTGAGATCTTCGCGCAGATGATCGAGACCGCTCGCGCCGCCGATCTGGGCGAGTGTCACCGTCTTCATATAAGCCAAGATGTCTTCGCCAATCTCCGCCGCGAGCATGTCCGGTTTCGCGACCGCCTTGTTGTCGTAGACGATGGCCGCCTGCAATCTTATCCAGGCTGTCGCTGGATCGGCTAGATTGGTGATGATCGGCGGCAAGTCGAGCAGGCTCATGTCCGATCCATATTTGGGCGAGAAGTCGGCCGGCTGTGGGTGCTGCAATTCTTCCACTGCACTGGTCGTTTGCCCGACGATCACAATTCCGAGGATGCCGCCCACGCTGACGGCGATGACCGTCATCAGGGCCATCATGCCGAGAAAGCCCCCAAGGGATTGCCCCTTCCCCTCCGCGGTAGCAGCCATGCCGCCTTGCGCCCCGTCGCCGGCCAAAGGCCATCAATAAAAACGTGTCTCTATTGCCGCCCAAAAATACGTCGCGATTGAGCCGCGGATGCACGCGCTACATCGGTTTAAATCGATCCCACAATTGTTGGCCGAAGCCTGGTTGCTGGACTTCCATGATTCGGCCACGGCCGCCATAGGAAATCCGCGCCTCGGCGATCTTGTCATAGGAAATCGTATTGCTGCGAGAAATGTCGAGCGGCCTGATAATGCCGGCGACATTGAGAACGCGCAGCTCGTAATTGACGCGCACCTCTTGCGAGCCGCTGACAACCAGATTTCCGTTCGGCAGCACATCCGTCACCACCGCAGCAACGGAAAGATTGATCTTTTCGGAACGATCGATCGATCCCTGACCTTGCGTCGAAGACGACGAGGTGAGATCGGCCTGCGGATTCCACTGGGTTTGAGAACTCGACTGCTGATTGGTGAAATTAATGCCGCCCTTGATTTCGGAATTCATGGCGCGATCAGTGTTGTTGCCGAATGTCGCCTTATCGTCGATCGCAATCATAACGGTGATGACGTCGCCGATCTTCGTCGCGCGCTGATCGCTGAAAAGGTCCGAACGGCTGCCGTTCCACAGAGACTGGTTGTGCGTTTCGCCCTGCGGCATGAACAAAGCCGTCGCGGTCGGCCGTACATCGACTGCCAAGCCCGTCCCGACCGGGCTCATCCCGGGCTCCTTCATGATTTCCATGTCGGCGCAGCCCGTGAGCAAAAGAACCGTCGGAAGCGCGAGCCAGACCTTCATGTCACGACTTCTTTCCGTCAGGGGCGCCGGTCGGTCCGACCATCGCATTGGCAATGTGCGCGGCGCGGCCGGGATCCATTTCAGCGAGGATCGCGCTCGCGTTGCGCGAACTGAGTTTTGAAAGGACAGACGCGGCCATCACATCGTCCATGACGGCGAGCTGCGAGGCGGCAGCTTCCGGGCTCATGTGCGAATAAATGGAGACGACATCTTCCTTCGCTTGCTTCATCGCCTCGTCATGCCGATGCAGCCAATCCTCATATTCGGCGCGCTTGGCTTCGAATTCGGCGATGCGCTGCTTCAGTTTCGCTTCAAGCTCCGTCAATTTCGCCGCTTCCCAGGCAACGCGCGCATCGACTGCGGCATTCGCCGTATTGGCGCAATATTGCTGCACTTCGCGCGGCAGCGGCTTCGGTTTGGCGTCCGCCGCATGCTGGTTTTCTTTAGGGTCAGCGGCAGGCTTCGGAGCCGTTGAAGTCTGTGGCTGCGGCTGCGCGGCCATCATCCTCTGGTCAGAGTGAGGTTGAGGCGGCGGAGGCGCGGGCGGCGACGGCGCCACTTGCGCGGCGAATTTCTGCTGCAAAGCCGCAAGCGGATTTGGGAACTGCGGGAATGGCGTCGGAGGGGGCGGCGCCGCGGGGGCTGGCGCCATTTGGGCCGCCGCTACCCTCCTGTGAATTTCATTTCGCGCATGTCTGGCGACGCGCTGCGGATGATGTTGGACTTCGGGCGCCGGACGAAGATCTCCCGCGCCATCCGCGTCGATCGCCCAAGCCGTCGGGGTGCAGGCGACGACACCAACGCAGGCGAACATCAACGGTATGAACAGAACTTTCCACATGTTCCGTATCCTCAGGCGCCCAGGCCGCCGCAGCAGACCTGGTTCATGCACCCCTAATTCCCGTTGTCGGACAACTTGCCCGCGGAAACTTGCGCCGGCCTGATGGCCGGCTCAACAATCACTGCACGATCAGCTCGGCTTGCAGGGCGCCCGCCGACTTGATGGCCTGCAGAATGGCGATGATCCCCGAAGGCCGCAGTCCGATCTGATTGAGGCCGGCGACCAGCGTGCGCAGATTGGCGCCGTGCACGATGGCGATCGCTCCGCCCTGCTGCGTAACATCGACCTGCGTTTCCGGCGTCACCACCGTCTTGCCTTGCGAGAAGGGCGCCGGCTGAGACACATTGGGCGTTTCGGTGATGCGCACCGTGATATTCCCGTAAGTCACGGCGACGGTGGAGATCTGGACATCCTGGCCGATCACCACCGTGCCGCTGCGCGCATCGACAACGACACGCGCCGGCGCATCGGGTTCGACCAGCAATTCGCCGATCTCGGCCATGAAGCGTGCGGCATCCACAGTGTCGGGCTTGGCAAGCGCAATCGAGCGCTGATCTTCTTCGCGCGCAACGATCAATCCGTAATTGGAGCGCGTATAGGCGTTGATCGCATCGACGACACGGATGACGGTGTTGAAATCGGGATTCTTCAATTCGAGCATCAGGGGGCCGATGTCGCGAAATTGGCCCGGAACTTCGCGCTCGACCAGAGCCCCATTGGGAATGCGTCCTGCCGTCGGCACGTTCTGCGTAACGCTCTGGGCCTGGCCCGCGGCCGAAAAGCCCGAGACATTCACTTGTCCCTGCGCGATGGCATAGGTCTGACCGTCGATGCCGGTGAGCGATGTGAGAATCAGCGTCCCGCCCATCAGCGAGGTCGCATCGCCCAAGGATGAGACATTGACGTCGATGCGCGTGCCCGGCGTGACGAAGGGCGGCAAATCGGCGGTCACGAGAACGGCGGCGACATTCAGCGTGCGCATATTGCTGTCGCCGCGGACATTGATGCCGAGGCGATCGAGCATAGATTGCAAGGCTTGTTGGGTGAATGTCGAATTGCGCAACGTGTCGCCGGTGTTCTGCAGCCCGACGACAAGCCCGTAGCCGACAAGCTGATTGTCGCGGATGCCCTGCAGCGTCGCAATGTCCTTGATGCGGACGACCGCATTGGCGCTGCAGCTGAAAAGACAGAACATCAAAATGAGAGCGAAACGCAGCATCAGCCGCCTACCCGGACCGACCCATCCGATTGTACGACCCCGGAAATTGTGGTTCCGCTGTCGGGATTGCGAACCGAGATCACCTCGCCGACGCTGCCTGCCTGCAACGCGACGGCGTATGTATCGATTTCGAGCCCATCTTGTTCGAAAACCACGCGCACCCGTGCGCCATTGCTGATGGCATTGGGTTCGGACACGGCGTTCAGCGGGACGGGAACGCCGGGCAGCAACGTCTGCCGCGCCAATTTGCCGACGAGAGCGCTGCGCGAATCGATCACCCCGCCGTGCGGCGCCAAAGGATCGCCGGCAAAATCCCGATCGACCAGATAATTGTCCTTGATCGTATCGCCCGGATAGATGGTGACGACAGGCACCGGCAGGATCGTATCCGACGCGGCAGCGAGCGGCGCGACGGTCAAAATGACCGCCCCAAAACCGAAAAGCAGGCTGCGCAGTGGGGCGAACAAATCCTGCATCACGCTCACGATCCCATGTTCTTGGTGACGGTCTGCGACATCTGATCGGCCGTCTGCATCACCTTGGAATTCATCTCATAGGCGCGCTGCGCGGTGATCAGATCCGTGATCTGCGCGACGGGATCGACATTGGACGATTCGAGATAGCCTTGCTGAATGGTCGCAAAACCCGGATCGCCGGGTATGCCCGC
Organism: Methylovirgula sp.; assembly: GCA_049522395.1. Taxonomy (GTDB): domain Bacteria; phylum Pseudomonadota; class Alphaproteobacteria; order Rhizobiales; family Beijerinckiaceae; genus Methylovirgula. Next base: position 9,327 of record JBEKNV010000026.1, on the reverse strand, counting down.
GACAGGTTGGCCGGAGGCCTCTGTCTGCTGAAACAGATTGCCGCCGAGAGGCGCGAGGCCACCCGGATTCGGAAAGGTGGCGATCGTCAGCTGACCGATTTGCTGGGCGTTGGGCTGACCCGCCACGGTGACGGAAACGATGCCCGATTGATTGACGGAAATGTTCGTCGCATTCGTCGGAATGGTCATCGCCGGACTGACGATATAGCCGTCCTGCGTGACGACCTGACCTGTGGCATTGGTCGAGAATGATCCGGCGCGTGTGTAGAGCGTGTTTCCATCGGGCCCGGTAATCTGGAAAAAGCCACTGCCGTTCAAGGCGAGATCGAGACTGTTGCCGGTGTTCGTCAATGCGCCCTGGATCTGCAGATTGCGGACGGCAGCGGTGCGCACGCCGAGACCGATCAACGCGCCCTCGGGAATCGGATTGTTCGCGCCGCGGCTTGAGACGCCAGGCAGACGCTCGGCCTGATACATCAGATCAGTGAACTCCGCGCGCGACTGCTTGAAGCCGGTCGTGTTCATATTCGCGATGTTGTTGGCGATCACTTCGACGTTCAGCTGCTGTGCTGCCATGCCGGTCGCCGCGATGGAGAGTACCCCGCTCATATCTCGCCTTTCTGATCTTCTTATTCTCGGTCAACCCAGCATTGGACTACATCAGATCGCCATTCGGCTGACCTCTTGATAGGCCGAGACGATCTTGTCGCGGATGGCGAGCGCCGTCTGCAACGAGGATTGCGCGTCCATTACCGACGACACGACCTGTTGCACCGACGCTTTTCCCTCTATGCCCGAAATGGCGGTGGCCTCGCCCGTATTGAGCTTGTCCATCGCGTCACCCGCGACCTGCGCGAGGACTGATCCGAAATCGGTGGTCGTCGGCGCTTGCGTGCTCGGCAAGGAAGCGACGAAATTGCCGGTGATGTCGCCCACAGCGCCGGCGACGTCTGCGGTCAAAGGCGCGAGAAACGAAAGAGCCGGGATCATGCCGAATTCCTCAAGAGATCGACGGTCATCGTGTAAAGCTGGCGACTTTGCTTGATGACTTCGAGATTGGCCGTGTAGCTTCGATTGGCTTCGCGCATGTCGGCCATCTCGGTCATGATGTTGACATTGGGCATCTTGACGAAGCCGCGCTCGTCGGCGGCCGGATTGCTCGGATCGAATTCCACCTTGAACGGCGCGGCGTCGGCGCCGATGTCCTTGATCTTGACGATATCGACGCCCGCGGTTCGATCCATTTCGTCTTCAAAAGTGATCGTCTTGCGCGTATAGGGATCGCCGCCCGGCACCGTCGCGGTCGAATTCGCATTGGCAAGGTTTTCGGCAACGACACGAAGGCGGGCGGACTGCGCTTCGAGGCCTGATGTCGCGACTTGAATGGCAGCTTCGATCGCGTCGGTCATTGCGATCCTTTCAAGCTCATCGAGAGCATTTGATGGAAGCCTCTGACGATGGCCATGTTCAGAGAATAATCGCGATTGACTTCATTGGCGGTGAGCATCTCCTGCTCAAGGCTGACGGAATTGCCCGAATAGGTCACTTCCCAAGGCGTATCGTCCTTCTCCGACATCGAAGCGAGATCGTAAGGATCGGGCGAAAGATGATCCGGCTGCGTCACCGACATTTGCATTCCGGTCGCGTCGTAGACATCCGAAAAGGGTGCGATTTCCAGCGCCTTGTAGCCAGGCGTGTTGGCATTGGCGACATTCTGCGCCACAGCCGCCTGGCGAATTGTCAACCAGCGGGACTGTGCCGAGGCGAGATCGAATAGATAAAGAGGTTCCACGATCACGCTCATGAGTTGAAACACTGTCCGAATTTCTAAGATCGGAATCTTGCCCCAGGCTGGCGAATTTGCGAATCGGCGAGTGTGCGCAAAAACTTCTCGCTCCCTGTTGCTTTCATGCTCGCGCGCAAACGCGCGGCAGAAAGCACCGCCAGTCGTGATGCGAATCGGTAAGACGCAGCGCTTTGCCGTCTAACAGGCCGCGACGAGTTTTGCGTCGGCGATGGCGGCGATGAGCTGCAATGTGTCCTCTTCCGGACTATGCGCCGGTTCGGCGAAATTGATCGACCTGATCGTTACCGCGGCATGATTCGCGCAGAGCAGCAGATTGAACGACACCGCGACCTGGTGATGATGAAAATCCATGTCGATGCCGATCGCCGGCGGCCGGTCCCATTCGATTTCATAATCGGCGGCGCAGCCGTAGGACAACGTCCCGTGCTTGAAATAGAGCTCCATCGAGGAGTTGATGATGTCCTTGATATTGCCGAACTGCTCGCAATGAATGAAGGAGATGAAATCGGCGACATCGATCATCCGCAGTTCGGCGGCGACTTCCTTGATGCCCTCGGCGATCGCCTTGGCACGGGTTACGGAATGCTCATCGCAGGAGTCGGCCGGCATCGGCATGGCTCTCAATTGATTTTGCTGCGCCGAGGCTCATGCGTGTGCAGGAAATGGATCAGCTCTGCGACGGCGCGATAGAACTCGGGAGGGATCATTTGATCGACCTCGACACTATCGTACATGGACCTTGCCAGAGCCTTGTCCTCGACGACCGGGATATCGTGCTCCTCGGCGACCTGGCGGATTCTGAGAGCGATGAGGTCCTGCCCCTTGGCCAGAACTCTGGGCGCACCCCCTTCTTGCCGCACGTAGCGAAGGGCGATGGCATAATGGGTCGGGTTGGCGACGACCAGTGTCGCCTTGGCCACGGCCGCGATCATGCTGCGCCGCCTGCGGTCGAGGGCGAGTGAGCGCATCCGCGATTTCATCAGCGGATCGCCTTCGAGCTGCTTCAGCTCTTCTTTCACCTCCTCGCGGGTCATCTGGAGTTCCTGGCGCCAATAGATGCGCGACCAGACGAGGTCCGCCGTCACGAGAAGCAGGGTCGCGATGGCGAGCCCGGACACCAGGCGGACGGCGATTTCGACGATGAGCCCGGGCAGCGCCTCAGGCTCGATGAACATGGAGCCGGTGAAAATATCCCGATCCGACCGCAGCATGGCCATGATGACCAGGCTGACGCCGAGGAATTTGGCAAAATTCTTGAGGAATTCGATTCGACCTCGCGTGCCGAAAATCCGGTGCCAGCCTTCCATTGGCGAAATGCGCGAGGCGTCCGGCACCAGTCTTTGAAACACCAGGCGCGGCGCATTCTGGCTAATTGAGGCCGCGATGCCCGATCCCATCAGAATGACAAAGATCGGCAAAAACAGCGGCGCCAGGGCCAGCAGCAACGCCTGGGTCAGAACCACGAAATCGTTGCCGTTATCGAGCCTGATGCCACTCGCATGGTCGAGAAGGCCGGCCAAAGCATAGGTCGTCTTGTACGCGCCGTCCTTCAGAAAGAAGGCGAGAATCAAGAGCAGAGCGAGCATGAAGGCGAAAATCGTGGCTTCGCGCGAGATCGGCACATTGCCGCGCTCCATCTCGTCACGAAGTTTCTTTTCCGTCGCCTGTTCGGTTTTACTGTCTCTGTCGGGCCGCTCCGCCATGACTGCCCATTACCCCATCACACCATGTCGTCTTCGTCGTCGGCGGAGTTGAGTTCGATCTCGCCGCGCTCCGACATTTCGAGCGCCAGTTCGGCGATCTGGCGGCGCGCCTTGACGACATCGCGATGCGCGGCCGGCCCGCCTCCCATCAACTCCGATTCGACCATGCGCCGCGCGCGGGTGGACAGAGTCGACAGGATCGAATCGCGGAAGCCTGGATCGGTCCCCTTCAGGGCAAGCACCACGCGCTCGGTTGGCACCTGATCGAAGAGAATCATGCGCGCACGCGGCTGCAACTTGATGATGTCGTCGAAAGTGAAGAGGAGGCTGCGTAGCGTCTCCGCCGCTTTGGGACGGACCTCCGCCAAGCTTTGCAGAACATCTTCCATCTGCTCGCGTTCCATCTTGTTGATGATGTCGGCCATCCGCGAATTATGGACGGCGCGATTGTTGCGCGAGACATTGACGAGCAGATCATCCTGCAGCGTGCTCTCCAGGATGCGCATGACAGGCTCGCTGACAATCGCGATGCCGACCATGCGCCGCATCAGTTCGTTGCGAAGATCGCGCGGCAATTGCGCCATCACCTTCGCGGCGCAGGCGGGCGTAACCTTCGAAAGAATCGCCGCCGCGGCCTGCGGATGTTCCTTGATCAGATAGCCGGCAAAAAGATTTTCCGAGACGCTTGAGAGTCGCTGCCAGATCGACTGATTCGAATTGCCGGTTACGTCCGACATGATATCGGAAATCTCTTCCGGCGAAAGAATGCCGGAAAGCAAGTTCTCCGCGTCGTTGGCCGAGGTCATCAAGCCGGTGCCATTGGCGAATTGGCCGGCGAATTCCTCGATCATGTCCTCGAGCACCGGCATCGGGACGAGGCCGAGATCGGCGACGGAGCGTGTGACGTTTCTCAATTCATCCTGATCGAAATGTTTGAGGAGCCGACTTGCGAGCGGCCTGCCCATGGCGAGCAGAAGCGCCGCGACTTTTTCAGAGCCGTTCAATTGCTTGCGTGCCGTTTCCGGCGGAGCCGGCTCGGACAACAACGGCATGAATTACTCCACGATGGAATTCGGACCGACAACCTCGGTGAGCGAAACGCCGAATCGCGTCGTGTCGTCTTCCACCACGACGACCTCGCCCCGCGCCACGACCCGGCCATTCACCACGACATCGACCGGCTCGCCAACCCGATGGTCGAGCGGCACCACCGCGCCGCGCGCGAGCTTCAACAAATTGGAAACCGGCATGGTGGTCGAGCCAAGTACCACTTGAACCGTGACCGGAATGCGCAAAATCGTTTCAATGTTGCGCGCATTGCCCATCGGCGCGTGACTGGCCTGATCGCCGCCGTCATCGCCTTCGAGGCCAGCACTCGCAAGTTCAACATCGTCAACCATGAGCCTTGACCTTTCAGTCATCACCGCACTCGATCGAGAGGCGCTCTCAACGACCGAGCAGATCGTCCATGAATTCCTGCTGCGCGTCGACCGCATCTTCGACGCGCAGCGTATATTTGCCTTCCGCCTGTCCGAGCTGACACCAGAACAGCGGCTCCGCATTGCCTTCGAGCTTGACGCGGCTGCGCGGCGTCACTTGCAGCTGAAGAATATTGCCGACCTTCAGATCGGCGATGTCGCCGAGGGTGAAGCCTTGCTCTTCGATCACCGCGCGCACCGTGACTTCCGCACGGCCGACTTCCGTGTGGATATGCTTGCTCCACGACGGGTCGGGTCGCGAGATCTCGTTGCTCATATCGCGCGACAGGCTCTGCCGCAGCGGCGTCAGCGCCGTTTGCGGAATGACGATGAAGAGCTCGCCCGAGCGTCCCAGCATCTTGAGGTTGATTTTCGTGATGACGGCAAAATTGTTGCGCGGAGCGATGACGGCAAAGTCCATGCGGGACTCGAGTCGCTCCATCTTGAACCTCGTCTCGGCGACGGACGAAAAGCTCGCCTGCAGCGTACGCGAGACGATGTCGAAGATCTTTTGCGCGATCCTGAGCTCAATATTCGTAAGCGCCCGGTTATCGGAATAAGGCAGCTCGCTGCCGTCGCCGCCGAACAGCGCTTCGACAAGCGTAAACACGAGCTTGTTGTCGAGGCCGAACATGATTCGCGCGTCCCACGCCTGCGCTTGCAGCACGGCGACGACGGCGCGACCTTCGTAGGATTCGAGAATGTTCCCGATGCGCTCGGTTTTCATTGAGTTGACGGTGACATAGCCGGGAGCGGTCGAGAGCTGTCGCAGGCTTTCCGAACATTGCGTCGCCATGCGATCGAAGATCACATGCAGCATCGGCATGCGTTCGACCGAGACCCCGGCCGAGTCGAGAAGCGTCTCGGGCCCGTCTCGTCTCACCTCGGCCTGTGCGCTGGATCCGCTCATGCTGCAGCCCGAGTCACCGTGTTACCGGAAATTGTTTCGTTCTCGACCATGTCAATCGACGGCCTGTCGTTCGATGAGATGGTCTTGCGACCATGCTCAAGCGCGATCTGCGGCATGGCCCCATTCATGAAGGCGAGCAAGGTTTGCTTGACGATGAAATAGGCACGCAGCTGCTTTTCGCGGCTCAACTTGATTTTGTGCGCGAGCGGCGACGTGAATCCATAGGAGAGAAGAATGCCGCCGAACGTGCCGACGAGCGCCGAGCCGATGAGGCCGCCGAGCAGCTCCGGCGATTGATCGAGCGAGCCCATCGCCTTGATGACGCCGAGAACCGCCGCGACGATGCCCAGCGCCGGCATCGCATCGCTCGTCGTCATCAGCGAATGATAGGGTTTCAGCCGGTCGTAGGTGATCGTCTCGATCTCCTCGTCCATAAGAGCTTCGATCTCATGCGTCTTGGCGTTGCCGACAATGAGAAGACGAACATAATCGCAGATGAAATGGGTGAGGTCCCGGTCCCTCAGCACATTGGGAAAGCTTCTGAAAATCTCCGACTCGTCGGGATTATCCACATGAGTTTCGACTTCGTTGCGGGCCTTGCCGCGCAACTCGCGCATGAGGGCGTAAAGGACGCCCAAAATGTCGAGATAGTCGCGCTGGTTCGGCATGCGACCTGTCACACCGTCGAGCACCGCGCGTCCGGTATCCTTAATCGTGTCGAGCGAGTTGGCGCATACGAATGTTCCAATCGCGGCGCCCGCGATGATCAGATATTCAAACGGCTGCCAAATGACGGACAGATTGCCACCTTCGGCCGCGTATCCGCCGATGATGGCTCCCACTGCGATGATAGTGCCGATCAGGAAGCCCAAATCCGTCACCCCTTCCACTACGACAGATCACTCGTAAGCGGCGAGACTTGCGCGAGGCTTAAATTTATCCGGGCAAATCACTTCTAATCCGCCACAAAATTGCAGCGGGCTGATTTGGCGGGAAAGTGCGGGCGCGTCAGGCTCGGGCAAGTGAGGCGCGCCTAGAAGAAGACGCTTGGTATAGACCCTTGGTATAGATACTTGGCGCTGCGGAGCCGGCACTTCGGAGGTGGCATCTTGCTCACCGCGACTATCCTCTATAACGCGATCGCGCAGGATTATACGAAATCGCTGTCGTCTACGGCCAAAGAGCCGCAAGTGGCGCGCGCAACGCAGAATTTCCTCGCCAACATCGGCAACGTCACGTCCGCCAGCCAGCTCGTCAACAATTCTCAGCTCTATAATTATGTTATGACGGCCTTCGGCCTTCAGGACATGGCTTATGCTAAGGCGCTGATCACCAAAGTCCTCAATGGCGGCGCCGACTCCTCCGGCTTTGCCGCGAGCCTGAACGACCCGCGCTATACGGCCCTCGTCTCGGCCTTTGACTTTGCCACAAATGGCGCGACAACGACGAGCGGCGCCAGTTCGACGGCTGCGGCAACCACCGTGAACAACTATTACCAACAGACGCTCGAGACTCAGACTGGCCAAGAGAACCAAGGCGCGCAAATGGCGCTTTATTTTGCCCGCATGGTCCCGGAAATCACCAATCCCTACAGTATTCTTGCCGACACGACGCTGCTCAACGTGTTCGAAACGGCCTTCAACCTGCCGACATCATTCTCGCTGGAGAATATCGACGTTCAGGCAAACACCGTCTCGCAATTGCTCGACATCAGCAAATTGCAGAGCGATCCGGCCTATCAGAGCCAGTTTTTGCAGCGCTTTACCGCCATGTACGACGCGCAAAACCCGACCAGCACCGTTTCCGCAAACCCGACCAATGCGCTGCTCGTCACGCAGACGGGGATCAGCTCGGACCTTCTTCTCAGTCTGGCGAATTTGAAACTCGGAGGATCATAAGGTCGTGCAAGTCCAGCCTTATGTCTCGATGTCCGGCCAAATGACGCTCGAGAAGCGAATGAATTCGATCGCCCTCAACGTCGCCAATATGAATACGGTCGGCTATCGCGCGGCCGCCGTCACCTTCCATACAATGGTCGCGCCGAGCGGCGATGATTTCGTCTCCTATGCGAGCTCCGGCAGCGAATATATTTCGCAAGCGCAGGGTCCGCTGATCAAGACGGGCAATCCCCTCGACATTGCCGTCCAGGGAGAAGGCTGGTTTTCGATCCAAACGCCAGCGGGCACTGCCTATACGCGCGACGGACGCATGCGCATGCAGCCGGACGGTTCGCTTCAGACGCTGAACGGCTATTCGGTTCTCGATGCGGGCGGCGCGCCGATTCAGCTCGATCCGAACAGCGGGCCACCCGAGATCACGCGTGACGGCATGATCCACCAGAACGGACGGCAACTCGGCGCCGTCGGGCTCTTCCTCATTCCGAACAACGCGAATTTCACGCGCTACGACAATTCCGCTGTGATCCCGGATCAGGCCGCGACTCCGGTACTCGGCTTCGACAACAATGGCGTGATCCAAGGCCATGTCGAAGGCTCGAACGTCAATCCGGTGCTCGAATTGGCAAAACTCATGACCATTTCGCGCGCGGTCGAGAGCATCTCCAATGCGTCGCAGAGTTCGGAATCGACGCTGCGCGACGCGGTGAAGACGCTCGGCGACATGACGTCTTGAGGCGGGCCCTGTCTCCGAGGGGTGAGGAACTGTCCCGGTGAATGCGCTCGCCCAGCTCGATCACGCCGTCAACTTCGGCCTCGAGGAATTGACGAGGCTCCGAATCAGTGGGGTCGTCACCGAGGTCACGCCTTCTTATTATCGTCTCGCCGGTCTGTCGCCGTTCCTCAAACTCGGGGAATGCGTCGGCATTAAACATGCCGGCACCACGCAACTCTCGGAAGTCGTTCGGATCGATGCCGATGGCGCGACGGTCAAAACCTTCGAGGCACAGGTCGCCGCAGGCCTTGGCGATTGCGCCTTTCGAATCGGACCGCTCCATGTGGCACCCGACGTCAGCTGGAAAGGCCGTGTCCTCGATGCTCTGAGCCGGCCGATCGATTCCTGCGGTCCTCTGCGGCGCGGCGAACACGCGCTGCCGATCGAATCGCCCCCGCCGTCAGCCTTGCGGCGCGCCCGCGTCAAATCGCCGGTCAAGACGGGCGTGCGGGTCATCGATCTCTTCATGCCGATCTGCGCCGGGCAGAGAATCGGCATCTTCGCGGGATCGGGTGTCGGCAAATCGACGCTCCTCGGCATGATCGCGGGCTCGAAAGGCTTCGACAGCGTGGTGATCGCTCTCGTCGGCGAACGCGGCCGCGAGGTGCGCGAATTCATCGACGATAGTCTCGGCGCCAATCGCAATGTGGCCGTCACCGTCGTCGCGACCGGCGACGAGAGCCCAATGATGCGGCGGCTTGCGCCCAAGACCGCGCTGACCATCGCCGAATTCTTTCGCGACCGCGGCGAAAAGGTTTT
>JBEKNV010000025.1:0-85313 GCA_049522395.1 Methylovirgula sp. | reverse complement strand
GCACCAATAAAATCAAATATTTATACGAAATAATTGAAGTGAAGCAGGGGCCTTTTGAGGGCTGGTAAGCGGCCGGTAAGCAATAATTGGAAATGAAGAGAAACGATCAGCCATCTTCAGCCATCTAAAGTCAGCGAAGCAAAATGGATTTCAAAGCGACGACCAACCAATGGCCATTGTGCAAAGGCGCCGAGATTTGCATTCAACGTCTCGATTATGATGGCGGCCAGCACGTCACGATTCAGCTCGGCGATATCTTCCCAATTTTTGTCTCGACGGATGCGGCCAATCTGCGCGCAAGCGCCAAAGTGGTTGCGCGTTACAACGAACAGGTTGTCATCGTCGAACTCAATGACGGATCGAAGTGGCGCCTCAACCGCAAGCAAAGGCTTGGTAGTTTTGAAATTGGGGCCGGTACGAGTGCTTCCCTTTGGGAGGTTGAGGGACCGGCGAAAAACTCACCAGTCGCCGCTTGATCGCACACGCCAAGGCCCACGACATGAAGAGCCGCAAGTGACTTGCTCGAAGCGACGAACCGAACCGGTTCTACAGCAGGAATTTTGCCGATGGTGACGCGGACCGAGCGACTCTCCGAATTCACGACGGATCAAGAGCCGCAACTCGATTTCGAGGTCGAGCTATTGTGCCAGGATCACAACGGCACGTACGTGCTGCCATTCCCATGTCACCGCACAGAGGGCGCTTGGCTCAACACGGGCACTGGCGAGGACTTGGAAGTCGACGTCATAGGGTGGCGAGTATGGGAAGCGTTCCCGAGAGCCAAACGCCGACCATGAGCATCCCCACCATCGCGTACTTGAAAGGCCACGGGCTCGAAGGTCTGTATCGCCTTCGCGTTGTTGGGGCTCGCCGATAGTGTGCAGTTTCCGTCGATCGTGCGCGCCGACGCTTTGTGTACAGGCAGACCGAAGGTCATCCTCGTCGGTTGAAATCCGAGGTCTGAGGAATAAGCCATGGACGATGTGAACGTTCCACCGCCGCGCCTTCCTGGGAATGTTGAAGAGACCGTCCTGTCTATCGCTCGGCTCCACGCGGAACACCGCCAAAACGCCACGCCGCTTCAGAGGATCATCGATAGCGTAACAGCTTTTCTGGGCCGTCCCCTCGTCATTGGCGTGTTGACAGTCATCGTGGCCGCCTGGACTGGCCTGAATTTCCTCGCCGCTCCACTCGGGTATCGTCCCATCGATCCACCTCCCTTCTTAGGGATGGGAAGCGTAGCCTCACTATTGTCGCTCTACTTTGTCGTATTGATCCTGGTCACGCAGCGGCGAGAATACGAACTTGCTGTAACGCTTGAGCAACTCACCTTGGAGCTCGCGATCTTGAGCGAGCAAAAACTGGCGAAGGTGATAGAGCTACTGGAGGAATCCCGTCGTGATAATCCGCTCGTTCGCGACCGGGTCGATAAAGAAGCAGAGGCCATGGCTCAGCCTGCCGACCCACAATCGGTGCTCGAGGCAATTAAGGAGACCGACGTCGGCAAAAAAGGTGATGGGTAGTTTCGCGGTCTTAAATTTCTCGTCCGTACTAGGCAAAGCATGGGTAGCCCCCGCGGAACCTCGATCGAACAGAAGCAGCGATATTAAAGAATCCCGCGAACGCTGCATGCCGCCACGCCTTCCGCCTAGCGCTCGCGACGCAAGAGAGCCGCCGCGCCCAAGAGGGCCGGCAACGGATGGCGGATCACATAAGTTGGAATGGCTGCGAGATAGTCGCGGAATCGGCCTTTGGCCTCGAACCGCGCCCGAAATTCCGACTGCACAAAGATGGCGCCCAATTTCGGCACGATGCCGCCGGCGATGTAAATCCCGCCACGGGCGCCGAAAGTCAGCGCCAAATTGCCGGCGAGAGTTCCGAGCATAGCGCAGAACATCGTCGTGGCTTCGCGTGCGTAAGAGTCCGCGGTCCATGTCGGCGGATCGGTGATCTCGGCCGGCGTAAGCGGCGCGGCGCGGACGTGGGCAAGTTCACACAGAGCATCGTAGAGATTGACGAGGCCCGGCCCGGAAAGAATTCGCTCGGCGGAGACGTGATCGAACCGTTTGCGCATGAGGTCAAGCACGGTGCTTTCCCGCGCATCGGCCGGCGTCATCGTCACATGGCCGCCTTCGGTTTCGATCGGCCAGTCTTCGCCCGCCGCATGAACGAGCGCGCTGACGCCGAAACCCGTACCCGGCCCGATCACGCCGATGGGTGCATTCTTCGCCGGCTGGCCCGAGCCGATCTGAAGAAGATCGGCCTCGATGAGATGCGGAACGGCAAGCGCATTGGCCACGAAATCATTGATCACGCGAAGCCGCCGGAATTTGAAGCGCTCGCGAAGCACCTCGGCCGAAAATTCCCAAGGATGATTGGTCAGCGCGATCGCGTCGCCCGCGACGGGTGCGGCGACGGCGAGAACGGCTTGCGACGGGCGTGCCGCTTCGATTTCCTCCGACAAATAGCGCGCGATCGCGTCACTGAGCGACGGATAGTCGGCGACCGCATAGACCCGCGCGCTGGTCGTCACGCCATCGGCGCGGACCAAGGCAAAGCGCGCATTGCTTCCACCAATGTCGCCGACCAGACCTGTTTCTTCTGCATTCATCGCCAATTCCACGGGCTCAACGTTCAACCTCGAAGAGTAACAGCCTGGTGATTAGTCTCATCCGCCATCAATTATCTTCGGTTTGATCTCGGTCAAAGCTTCAGCACAACAAATCAGGTCCATGAAACCAGGCAGCGGTGCCTGGAGGCGCGACGCGTATTGGCTCAATTCAAGTCAAGGCGACGGCGCGGCGGATGAAACTGTAACACGCAGAGCAGCGAGGTGATGCGACAAAGACATGGAGAATGCAGATGACCTTGCGGTTGCTCAGTGTGTGTGCGGGGCTGGCGGCTCTCTTGGCAGCCGGTGCTGCTGATGCCGCCTCGCGTGCGGAAAACCTCGCCGATCCGATCGTCGGTGAAGAGAATGCTGTCCTCACGGACGCCCCAAACGTCCCACCGCCAATCCATCGCGATCACGCGACCAAGGTCATTGTTCATCTTGAGGTCCGCGAGGTGCAAGGTCAGCTCGCAGACGGCGTTCACTACACATTTTGGACCTTTGGCGGCCACGTGCCCGGCAAGTTCATACGGATTCGCGAAGGGGATGAGGTCGAGATGCATCTCGACAATCATCCCAACAACAAGATGCCGCACAATATCGACCTGCATGCGGTCAACGGCCCAGGCGGCGGAGCGGCGGCCTCGCTGACAGCGCCCGGCCATTCCTCGGTGTTCTCGTTCAAGGCGCTGAATCCGGGGCTCTTTGTCTACCATTGCGCGACGGCGCCGGTCGCCATGCACATCGCAAACGGCATGTACGGCCTCATCCTCGTCGAACCGAAGGAGGGCCTGCCGAAAGTCGACCACGAATATTATCTGATGCAAGGCGATTTTTACACCGAGGGCAAGAACGGCACTCAAGGTCTGCAGCCATTCAGCATGGCAAAGGTCATCGACGAGAAGCCGGAATATGTGGTGTTCAACGGTTCGGTCGGCTCGACGGTCGGCGACAAGGCATTGACCGCCAAGGTCGGCGAGACGGTGCGGTTGTTCGTCGGCGACGGTGGCCCGAATCTCGTCTCCTCGTTCCATGTCATCGGCCAGATCTTCGACACGGTATGGCCGGAAGGAAACCTGAGCGCGCCCACCCACAACGTCCAGACGACGATGATCCCGGCGGGCGGCTCTGCGATCGTCCAGTTTGAAATGAGCGTGCCAGGCACTTTCATTATCGTCGACCATTCCATCGAGCGCGCCTTCAATCGCGGCGCGCTGGCGCAACTCAAGGTCACCGGCGAAGAGAACAAGCTTGTCTATTCCGGCAAGACCTTCGACCTTGTCTACCAGCCGGAAGGCACGGGCATCCGCGCCGTCAATCAGCAGCAGACGCCTGCGCCTTCGGCCAAGAGCAAGGCCGAGCGGATCGATATCGGCGCAGGCGTCTTCGCCAACAATTGCCAGGCCTGCCATCAGGCGACCGGCGAAGGCGTGCCCGACGCATTCCCCCCGTTGGCGAAGTCGGACTATCTCAACGGCGACAAGATTCGCGCGATCAAGACCGTCACCGGCGGCCTGCAGACCAAGCTCACCGTCAACGGCCATGAGTTCAACGGCGTGATGCCCGCCTGGAGTCTGCCCGATGAGGAAATCGCCGACGTGCTGACATACGTCTATTCAAAGTGGGGAAATTCGGGCCAAGACGTCACGCCTGAAGAGGTTGCAGCGCACCGCGTGAAGGCGAAGTGAGCGATGCGGCAAGCGTTCGCAAGTCTCTGCATGGCAGCGGCGCTCGTCGCCACCGTCATGGCGGTCCCCGCTGACACAGCGGAGGGGACGGTTCTCGTGCCGGCAGGATTCTACACGCCGTTCCTGCGGCTGAAGGCGCCGAACGCCGCCGTCCCAGCCCCGCCGAACGTGGTCGCGATCAAGGCCTTCCGACTCGATGTCGAGCCGGTGACCAACGCTCAGTTTCTCGCCTTCGTCACCGCGCATCCCGATTGGCGCAAGTCGAGAATCAAGCCGCTGTTCGCCGACGGCCGCTATCTGAAACGTTGGCCGGCGGATCTCATGCTCGCCGACGCCGAAGCGGGAAACGAGCCGGTGACCAATGTCTCCTGGTTCGCGGCGCAAGCCTATTGCCACGCGCGCGGCTTGCGTCTGCCGACGACGGCGCAATGGGAATACGCCCTTGCCGACAATGGGCGCGATCAGGCCGAGGTGCGCGAGCGATCGCTCGAATGGTTTTCCAAGCCCAATGCCACAAGTCCGGGCGCGATCGGCGTCGGCGCGCCGAACGGCTTCGGCGTCCGCGATCTCATCGGCCTTGTCTGGGAATGGACGCTCGATTTCGACGCCTTCGCGACGGCAGCAGAATCCCGAGACTCCAATGGCAAGAACGCCGCCTTCGTCTGCGGCGGCGCGGCGGCCGGTGCAACCGACCCCTCCAACTATCCGGGCTTCATGCGCTTCTCGATGCGCGCAAGCCTGAAAGCCGCCTACACGGTCGACAATGTCGGCTTTCGCTGCGCGGGAGGCATGCCGTGATCCCACGTTCGATCATTGCCGCCGCCGCGATCGCGGCTCTTATGGGGTGGACCCCGGCCGCGCGTGCGCAAAACGATGCGGGCGCCCCGCTGCCTGGCACCTCACTCTATAATCTCGATGAGACCTGGGTGAACCAGGACGGCAAACGCGCGCCGCTGTCGTCCCTGCGCGGCAAGATCGTCGTCGCCGCCATGGGCTACACGACCTGCAAGGACATGTGCCCGGCCGTCGTCGCCGACATGATGTGGATCGACAAGCATCTACCGCCAGAGGCGGCGAAAAAAGTCAGCTTCGTATTCTTCACCTTCGACTCGGTCGCCGACTCGCCGGAGCGCTTGCAACTCTATGCCGAGGGGCATGGTCTCGACTTGAACCGTTGGACTTTGTTCGGCTCGAACGATGACACGGCGCGCGAACTCGCCGCCGCGCTCGGCGTCGCTTGGCGCCCGGACGGCGCCGGCGGCTTCGATCACACCGCGGTCATATCTCTCCTCGACGCCGACGGCGTCATCGTCTTCCAGCAGCTTGGAACCCAGGCGACCTCGGCGGAACTGCTCGCGAATCTGAAGGCACTCGTCGCTGCGACGCGCTGACTCGGACCGATAGTTTGCCGCTTTAGCGTGGTCTTGGAATGGAGGTCACGATCTCGGGCGAGCTACCCGCTTGCGAGACGAGATCGAATTGAAACAGACTGAGACTAGACTCATAGGTCATATTCTCGATCATGCCATCGCGGGCGCTGATCTCAGGCCGTTCGCGCGCAAAACCGTGAAGCCGGACGCGGTCTTCGCTCTTCGCCAGAACGATCCGCGCGGACAAGACCCCATTGTCAGAGATATGCGACACGCGTTTCCTCCCGTTCGAGACGAACTTATCTTGATCGCCCAGAAATCCGATTCCCGATCCGGCCGCGGGCACCACGATCCAATAGGCAATATGATTGGAGATGACGATCGCCAGGCATTCGTCGGGATCGAGTAAGACGCCGGCTTTCTGGAAATAATCATACGCATAGACGGGGCCCCTGTAACCGAGCTCTGCGATGCTGAGCCGTTGCGTCCGGCGATTGCCTGCCGCGCCAAAGGCCATGACATAGGACGTGACCCAACCCTCATGGTCCGTGCGCGCCACCGCGATGATCGGAGCGGATGGGTCCTTTGCTTGCGCGATAAAGGCTCTGTCGAGCGGCGTGAGTGGATCGTCCGGCTTCACGATCACGCCGTCGGGGCGCACGGCGCGCAGAAGATTGTCGCGATCGAGTTTTCCGATCGCGTCGCCAATGCCGACAATCCCGCCTGAGAGAGTCGCAAGCAGCAGATTGTCCGTCTCCGAACTCATGAAGACATCGGTGCAAGGCCATTCGCCGAGCGCCGTCGCAAGCCGCCCGTTGAACAGAAACGGCCGCCAATGCTCTTTGGTGAGCCTGTCGGGGCTGGTTCGGATCGTTGTGAGATTGGCGTATTTGCTACCCTGGAGAAAATGCCGCGGCAAGGGCATGCAGTATTGGAGCGTGATGCCCTCTCTTTCGGCGGCTTCCGCCATCAAATCCATGAAGCGCTCGCCCGCATCCGATGTGCGTTCGGGCTGCGCCGGACCGGAGAGCCAGTCTTGCTCATAGGTCCGCACGCCGGATGAAGCGAGAGAACGCATCCACTCCGACCACAGGGCCGGATCGATCGCGACATCTCCAGACATTTTATATTTGCCGCGATAGGGACTGTGTTCGTCGATCCAACGGTTGTGGGTGATGAGCGGCAGACCGAGCTTTTGCTGAAAAGCGCCGAGCCCCTCCGGAAACACCTCGCGCGATGCTTCATAGAGATAGGTGCCGCCGCCGAGAGGTTCGCTCGTCTGCCATTGTCCATCGCGGCCTTTCGGATAGAACCAGCTATCGATCTCTAGGTAACCAAGATCGATGCGCGCTTCACGAAACGCGTCGCGAACTTTAAGCAGCGTCGCGCCATAACCAAGGCCCGGCTCGCAATGATAATAATATTTGGCGCCGCGATCGGTCCAATAGCCGAGAGACTTGAGCGTAACATCATAATCGTTGGCAGGCCGCGTCTTTCCGGCCAGATCGGTCAGAAAACGGCCCCAGAGGTCGAACGCGCGATTGATGCCTGGCGCAAGCGCGAGCACCGTCTTCTGAATGAAGCCCGGCGGAATTTTCTTGTCGTCACAGACCAGCTCACTCCGCAGCTCGCCATGCGAACCATGCCGCAAAGCGCCATTCATGAAATGCGATGCCGGCGACAAAACGAAGCTCTTTCCTTCATCGTCGAAGAAACACCACGGGCCATCAGCGCCGAAGCGCTTAAAACTGAAACCGCCGAAGGCTCCGGTATAGGCAAGATGATGAAGCCCGCTGGGATAATGCGATATGATCGGGAACGCTTCGTCGCACATGCCCGCATCGACGAATTGGTGTTCAAAGAGAATAATGCTGCGGTGGTCATAGAGTCGGATGATGCCGCGTCTCGCTTTATTGCGCGGTCCTTCAAATGCAAAAGCGAGCTGTTGATAGCTCCCCACTCGATCGCAGCCGCGCCCACAGCTCACATCGACAATCGGCGCGCCGACGCGGCCGCGGAATGCCCAATCTAGCTTCCGGTCGGCAATATCGAAACGTCCCCGCTCTGTGATGGCGATGGTGATGCCCGTTTCATTTGCGATGCTGTTTTTCAGGACAAACGCCATCGAAGACCAGTTATGGATAGACGCTGCGGTGAATTTCGTTGAGCCGCGTCGAAGGATTGGATTCGGGTCGCTTGCTGATCGCGCCGACGACAAGGATCGCACCGATCAGCATGATGGCGGCGGCGAAGAGTCTCCTTCGAATGGTCTCGCGCAGCATAACACCGCCAGCGATGACGGTAAAAAGCGCGCTCATCCGCTTGATCGCAATGACATAGGGAACGAACAGCACCGTCAAGGCATACATCTGCGAGGCGTTGCCGACCGCGTTGGTCGCGCCGGCAACGACGGCATAGCGCAGTGAGCGCAGCCGCAAGGGCTGATGCGGCAGGACGGCCCACATGACGATGCTCGCGATAGCAATTGCGATCGACAGCAAAGCGATCCAAAGCAAGGGAGCCGAGGCCTGCACGCCGAGCTTGTCGAGATTGGCGGTAATACTCCAGAGAAGTGCCGTGATCCCCATCGCATAGACGCCGGGATCGCGCAGAAATGCGAGCAGAGAGAGGCGGCGCGTTTTGCCCGGCTCACTGAAGGCGAGGAAGATGCTGCCGAAGACCGAGACGACGACGCCAATGACGCCGATGGAGGACGCGTGTTCACCAACCATCAGGGGCGACGTGACGAGCAGAAAGACGGGCGTGACGAGAACGATCGGCGCGACGAGCGACGCATCGGACAGCCGTAAGGCGCGGACATAGAAATAATAGGCAGCGACATTGAGCGACGACCCCGCCAACAGGATCGGCCAAAAGCGTGGCCGGAAAAGTTCGGCAAAGGCCGCAGCGGGGTGAATGAGCAGGGCCGGATAAGCGAACAGGCAGAGGATGGAAAGAACGACGGCGCTGACGATCCACTCTGTCGCGAGAATGAGCCTCTCCTCGGCTTCGCGCGTTGCGGCTTTTGTGCCGATATCCGTCGCGCTCTGACAGAGCGCGGAGAGGAGGGCTGCGCCAAGGCCGATCAAGAGAGGCGGCGTCACGTCGTTTCATCGCCTTCCGCAATCAAGGTCACCGTCGCGACGACAAGGTGTTGCCGATCGGCGCAAGAGCCGACCAGAATGTCCACGTCGCCCGGCTCGAAGAGCGGTTTGAGATCACGGTCTAGAAAACGCAACGCGCGCGCAGGAAATGAGAGGCGCAGCGTGCCCTCTTCACCCGGCCGCAAAGCGATTTTGCCGAAGGCTTTGAGTTCGAGGCCGGGTCGCGCCACGCTTGCAACCTCGTCATGCGCAAAACAGAAAACCGTTTCTTCCGCTGCCATCGCGCCGTCGTTCGTGACATCGACCGCGACCTCAATGAGGTCTGCCTCAGACACGAGCGCTGGCCCGACGCTGAGATTGGACAATACAAAATGGCCATAGGTCAGGCCGTGACCGAAGACGAAATGCGGCGAAGACTCGACATCAAGATATCGGCTGGTGAAGCGATCATTCGGATCGGCCGGCCGCCCCACCATACGTTCGCCAAAGGCGATCGGGATTTGGCCAACGGCGCGCGGCCATGAGACAGGCGCGCGGCCGCTCGGCGAGACGGCACCGGTCAACACATCGGCGATCGCATGTCCCGCCTCGCTGCCCGGAAACCACGCCGCCAAGACCGCATCGGCGCGCTCGATCAACCAGGGCACGATCAAGGGCCGGCCGGAAAAGAGGATGACGATGATCGGCTTCTTGTGTTTCTGGGCCGCACCAAATACAGCTTCGGCAAGCGCGCGCTGACGGCCTGGAAGACACGGGTCGGCGCGGCTTGCCGCCTCCCCGCTCAGCGCGGCGCTCTCGCCGAGACACAGCAGGATCGCATCGGCCTGAAGGACACAATCAACCGCCGCTGCGATGCCCGCGAGACTGTCGTCCTCTATTCCCACGCCTTTTGAACAAGCGATATCGATATCAGGCAGAGCCTCACGCAATCCGGCGAGCACAGTGAGGGGACCATCGGCTCCCTCCGCCGCGTGCCATGGACCGCGCATGTCGCTCGAAGAATCGGCAAAGGGGCCGATCAGAGCAATGCGCCGATAAGATTTCGACAGCGGCAAGACCGCGCCGTCATTCTTCAGGAGAACGAGGGACCGCGCGCCGACATCTCGCGCAAGACGCCGGCGTTTAGCGCGAGCACCCGCATCGTCCGGCTTTGCGCCGCGGCGGGTGGGATCGTCAAAAAGTCCAAGCTTCTCTTTCAGCAGCAACACACGGCGCACAGCGGCGTCAATCTCAGCGACAGCAACGAGGCCGCGTTCGAGCGCAATCGGCAGGCCGCGAGAATAGGCATTCGACATCATGTCGATATCGACGCCGGCCTTGAGCGCGAGCGCCGCGGCTTCCGGAAGATCCGCGGCAACTCCCTGATGAATGAGCTGCGCGATGGCACCGTCGTCGCTGAGGATAACACCATCGAAGCCGAGCTCGCCGCGCAGAACACCGGTCAGCATGTCGCGATTGGCTGTCATCGGAATGCCGGCAAGATCGATGAAGGCCGGCATGATAAGAGCGACGCCGGCCTCAACGGCGGCAGCGAACGGCGGCAGATAGATTTCCCGCAAGGTCCGCTCGGAGATATCGACGGAGGCATATTCGCGCCCGGCAGTCACCGCGCCATAGGCGCAAAAATGTTTGGCGGTCGCCGCAAGCCGTTCGGCGAGATGTCCACCCTGAAAGCCTCTGACCTTGGCGCGCGCAAAACACGCGGCCACAAAAGGATCTTCGCCCGGCCCTTCGACGCCGCGGCCCCAACGCGGATCGCGCGCGATATCGAGCATCGGCGCAAATGTGATGTTGATTCCATCGGCCGCGGCCTCTTTCGCCGCTTCCGCCGCGGTCTCTTCCCATGTGTCGGGATCGAAGAGCGCCGCTTCGCCGAGCGGCACGGGAAAGAGAGTCTCATAGCCGTGCAGGACATCGAGCCCGATCAAAAGCGGAATCTTGAGACGCGTTTCTTCGACAGCGACGCGCTGGATCTCGCGAATTGGGGCAGCGCCGAAAAGATCGAGAAGACTGCCGACGCCGCCGCTTCGCACCGCCTCAGCCAAATCCGCGCCGACAAAAGGCCCGTTCGCGCCATAGGCGGCAGCCGTCATCGTCAACTGGCCGAGCTTTTCGGCCAGAGTCATGGCGTCCAAAAGATCGTCGATATGCGCCAAGCGTGGAACCACGGATCAGAAGATAATTGATCGCAGCCAAGTGCCACTCGCCTTTGATGTGAGTCAATGAGCGGCGCCCGGCGCGGTGTGATTTTAGGCTAACGACGACGTTTGGCTTGATATGCGAGGTAGCACCATGGATCTCAAACGGGCGATCTTGAGCCGGCGCTCGGTGCGCGAATTTACCTCTCAGCCGGTCGACCAAGCACTGCTGCGGACGCTCATCGACGCGGCCATTCAGGCGCCGAGCGCCGTCAATCAACAGCCCTGGATCTTTTCAGTGGTTCGGGACAAGACGCTGCTCGCGCAGATCTCGCGCGAGGCGAAGGCGTATATGCTCGCTACTACCCCCGCGGGTCTCTTGTCGCATCATTTCCAGGAAATCCTCGGTGATCCAGAGGTCAACATTTTCCATCATGCTCCGGCTCTCGTTGTGATTTCGAGCATCACGCCGTCGCCTTGGGCGGTCGAGAATTGTGCGCTTGCCGCGGAAAATCTCATGTTGACGGCCTGTGCCGCCGGACTTGGGACCTGCTGGATCGGACTTTCACAGGCCTGGCTTGGAACTGCGGAAGGAAAAGCCGCGCTCGAACTCCCGCAGACATCCTTTCCCGTTGCGCCGATCATCGTCGGCCATCCGAAGGCGCCACCGCCTGCCGTCCCGCGAAAAGAGCCAGTAATCCGCTGGATCGGTGGCTAGCGTGTTCGCTTTACTTGAACAAATAGGCCTCGAACCATTGCGCTGCATGCGCCATGACGGTCTCTAACGTGCCGGGTTCAGGAAAGAGATGCGTCGCACGCGGGACGATATCGATGGCTTTTGGTCCCTTGAGCCGGGCCAGGGCCTCCTTGTTCAACTCGATCACGACGTCGTCCTCTCCTCCCACGATCAAAAGCGTCGGGATTCTGACCGCATCGAGTGCGGGCCCGGCGAGATCGGGTCTCCCGCCGCGCGACACGACGGCGCCGATGCGATCGCCAAGCCGCGCTGCGGCAACGAGCGCCGCTGCGGCACCGGTGCTGGCTCCGAAGAGGCCCAACGGAAGGGACTTGAGGCGCGGATCGCGGCTCGTCCAATCGATGGTCTCGATCAGCCGCTCCGCGAGGAGTTCGATATCGAAGACATTGGCGCGATTGGTCTCTTCCCCCTCAGTCAGGAGATCGAAGAGCAAGGTCGCCATGGCATGCTGATTGAGCGCCTCCGCAACAGCGCGGTTGCGCGGACTGAGCCGGCTCGATCCGCTGCCATGAACAAAGACGATCAAGGCACGCGCGCCGTGCGGGATCGTCAAATGTCCACGCAGGCCGAGCGGCGGAATGGTCACTTCGACCTCAACCGATGCTCGAACGGCGTTTCGTTCCCTCTGATCACAAACGGAAGGGTCCATGCGTCCGATCCTCTTGATCCGTCGCATCATGGCGTTCGACGACGCCACACGCGGGCTACGGCATGGATGGAATTTAAAGAGCGTCCGGTTTCAAAGGCGTTGAGCCACATCAATTTTTAAGGTCGCCCCTTTCCGTTGAGGTGAATCAAACACTTATCTGTTGTAGCCTTCTATTGACAAATGGGGAGACGGCTATGGTCACCGAGGTAGGCGATGAGGTCCGTAAGACCGCGACTGATGAGCAGTCGGCGGACGGGCTCGTTCCGCAGCTTCTTTTGATGCTGCGCGTTCTGATCGCCTCCCCCGTCGCCATTGGGCTGGTGCTTCTGACGGCCGCCGTTGTTCTTATCGTCGTCGCCACCGTCTATGGGCAGATCCAACTGAACAATTGGAATCAGCCATTCTACGATGCGCTCGCCCACCGCGATTTTCCGAACTTCTTTATCCAGCTCGGCGTCTTCGCTGAAATCGCCGGCGCCCTTCTCGTTCTCAATGTCGCCCAGCGCTGGCTGGTCGAAATGATCAAGCTGAAGCTGCGTGAAGGCCTCGCGGGCGATCTGGTGCGGGAATGGCTGAAGCCGCGGCGCGCTTTTCGGCTGAGTTCCGCGGGACTGATCGGGATCAATCCCGATCAGCGCATGCACGAGGATACGCGCCACCTCAGCGAGCTTTCGAGCGATCTGGCGATCGGCTCCTTTCAGGCTTCGATTCTTCTGATCACGTTTCTCTCCGTGCTCTGGGTTCGCTCGGGCGTACTTCCCTTCCAGATCTTCGGCCATGGCTTCGGCTTTCCCGGCTATATGGTCTGGGCGGCCGTGATCTATACGGGCTCCGCATCCTATCTCAGCTACAGAACGGGGCGGCCGCTCGTCACGCAAAATGCCGAGCGCTACGGTCGCGAAGCCGCCCTTCGCTTCTCGCTCATGCGGGTCAACGAGCATATCGACGCCATCGCTCTATGCGGAGGTGAAGGCGACGAGCAAAGGCGCATCGAGCGCGATTTCCAATCCGTATTGGAGATCATGCGAAAGCTCGTCACCGGCCTCACGAGGCTCACCTGGGTCACCGCGGGCTATGGCTGGTCGACGCTTGTCGTGCCGATCATCGTCGCCGCGCCTTCGTATTTTATGGGCAGGCTCTCCTTCGGGGGCATGATGCTGGCGGTCGGCGCCTTCAATCAGGTCATGTCCTCATTGCGCTGGTTCGTGGACAATTTCAGCGTCATCGCCGATTGGCGCGCGACCCTTCTCCGCGTCGCAAGCTTGCGCCGGGCGATCGAAGCGACCGAAATTCTGCATCACGAGCAAAGCCGTATCGCCTTCGTTCATGGCAAACCCGGCACGTTGAGTCTTGAAGATGTCGAGATCGTCTCTTATGCCGGGCGCACGCGGCTGGGCGAAGGCAAAGTGGAGGTCAAAGCGGGTGAGCGCGTCCTGATCATCGGCGAACGCTCGTCCGGAAAGACATTGCTCTTTTATGCGCTGTCAGGTCTTTGGCCTTGGGGCAGCGGCCGAATCCTGTGGCCGGAGAACGAAGCGGTTCTCCACATTCCCCGTGTCCCTTACTTCCCGCCCGGCACATTGCGGGAAGTGCTCGCCTACCCCACCAAAGTGGAAAGCTTCAATGCAGAGAGTTTTACCGCCGTCCTCGCCCGTCTCGGGCTTGAGCGGCTCATTCCCATGCTCGATAAGACCCGACCTTGGCTGAACGAGCTCAGCGGCGACGAACAGCAGGCCATCGCCTTTGCGCGCGCTCTGCTGCAAAAGCCGGCTTGGCTGCTCGTCGACGAGGCGCTCGAATCGATCTACGAAGAGACGCGACAGCGGGTGATGGATGTGCTCGTGCAAGATCTCGGCGCCGCCGGCATCATTTATATCGGGCGCACCGAACCGCGCGACCATTTCTTTACGCGCGTGCTTCATATGGTAAGAGACCAGCGCGTGCCTGGCCTCAGCCGCTGGGCCGCGGCGGATGTGGCGAAAGTCCCGCTCGCCGCGCATCTTTCCTGAGCTTGCGAGCGCATGGACAACAGTGATCGACTGGGTTCGACGCGCAGCGAGGCCAAGGATCGGCTCCTTGTGGCCTTGCCTGCCGCAAGCCTCTCCGACGATGACCTCCTCGAGTGCGTTCAACGGCAAACCTTTCGATTCTTTTGGGACGGCGCGCATCAACCGAGCGGGCTGGCGCTCGATCGGCGCAGCGAGAGAGACGACCCTGCCGATGACCGGATTGCCATTGGAGGCTCCGGCTTTGGAATCCTCGCCATCATCATTGCCGTCGCGCGCGGCTGGATATCGCGCGAAGACGCGCTTGAGCGTCTCGAACGGATGCTCGACATTCTCACGCGCGCAAGCTGCTTTCACGGCATCTTTCCGCATTTCATGAACGGGCGGACCGGCGTGCCCATTCCGACGAGCCGCAAGAACGATGGCGGCGATCTGGTCGAGACCTCCTATCTCCTGATGGGACTCCTTTGCGCCCGCCAGGCCTTCGATCGCGATTCTCCCGTCGAGCGGCGCTTGCGCGAACGCATCACGCGGCTCTGGGAAGAAGCGGAATGGAATTGGCACACGCGCGGCGGCCGCGAGGTTCTCTATTGGCATTGGAGTCCCAACAACGGCTGGGCCATGAACCGCCAAATCCACGGCTGGAACGAATGCCTCATCACCTATGTGCTTGCTGCATCCTCACCGCGCTATGCGATCGACGCCGAGGTCTATCATCAGGGCTTTGCGAAAGGCCCCGATTTCATCAACGGCAAGAGCTATTACGGCATCGAGCTGCCGCTCGGCCCCGCCTTTGGCGGACCGCTGTTCTTCGCCCATTATTCCTTCTGCGTGCTCGATCCGCACGGCCTCAAGGATCGCTACGCCGATTACTGGGAGCAGAACACGCGGCATATCGCGATCAACCGCGAACATTGCCTGCGCAATCCCGGTGGGTGGAAAGGCTATGGCGCGGACTGCTGGGGCCTGACCGCGAGCGATGATCCCTCGGGCTATGACCCCCACGCGCCCGACCACGACAACGGCACGATCGCGCCGACCGCCGCGCTTTCAAGCTTTCCTTACGCACCCAAAGAGTCGATGCAGGCGCTGCGGCACTTCGCGAGCCTCAATCGCGGCCGGCTCTGGGGCCGCTATGGCTTTGTCGATGCCTTCTGTGAGACGCGCGATTGGCGCTCAGATGCCTTCTTAGCGATTAACCAAGGACCGATCGTCGCGATGATTGAGAACTACCGCACCGGCCTACTCTGGAAATTGTTCATGGCAATTCCGGAAATCCAGGCGGGCCTCAGAAAGCTCGGCTTCAGCAGTCCATATTTGGAGGCGCGCTCGACAGTGTCCTGAGCGGCGATTGCAAATAGATGCGGCCAGTCTGCGGTCGCGCGTCAGCCTACGAGGACAATATCCCAATGGATGCGCGGCGCGTTTTTGCTCTCACGATCGAAAATCACGGTCGTCTCCGGAGCGACGGCGACGTCGCCTTCTTCCTCGAGCCGCGCGACGTTGACCGCGACCTTCGCGGGCTGATGAACGACGGTCGAACCGTCCGGCGCATGAGGCGAAGCCGCCATCGCCGCCGAGGCGCTGAGAGCCAAGGCCGCCGCCAGTGAGCATGATCAAAGCCTGAGCATATCCAATCTCCCATCACGGTTTGGACGGGAAATCGACGAAATGACACTCTGTTCCAGCTTGGCGGCACAAAAGACCGCCGTGGCAGTCGTTATGCTTCAGCCCTTCTGCTCCGGCAGATTGAGCCTGATGTGCAATTCGCGCAGCTGCTTCGGCGTCACCGCCGACGGCGCGCCCATGAGCAAATCCTCGGCCCTTTGGTTCATCGGGAAGGGCACGACTTCGCGGAGGTTTTCCTCGCCCGCGAGCAGCATGACGATGCGATCGACGCCCGGCGCGATGCCGCCATGGGGCGGTGCGCCATATTGGAAGGCGCGATACATGCCCCCGAATTTTTCGAGCAGCACGGCCTCGTCGTAGCCCGCCAGCGCAAACGCCTTTTTCATAATATCGGGGCGATGATTTCTGATCGCGCCCGACGACAATTCGATGCCATTGCAGACGATATCGTATTGAAAGGCCTTCAGCGACAGGATCGTCGCTTGATCGGCGGACTCAAGCGCGACGAAATCGTCGTGCGGATAATTCGGCATCGAGAACGGGTTGTGCGAAAAGTCGATCTTCTTGTCTTCCTCGTTCCACTCATACATCGGGAAATCGACGATCCAGCAGAATTCGAAGACATCCTTTTTGCCGAGATCGAGTTCATGGCCGAGTTTTTGCCGCGCGAGCCCGGCGAATTTATAGATGTCTTCCGGCTTGCCGAGCACGAAGAAGACGGCATCGCCCGCTTTCAAGCCTTCCGGCCGCAGCATCCGATAGGGTACGGCAACATCGAGCGGAAATTTTTCACCACTGGCGGCTTCGAGTTCCGGCGCCGGCACATGCACGGCTTCGCCCGGCAGTCCGTTGAGGCCTTGGCGCAATTGTTCCGTGCGTTCCGGCCCGACGTTCTTGGCGACAGGCCCCGCGCCCGTCTCTTCGCCTTCGCGCCAGAAAATATAGGCGAGGCCCGGCTGGCCTTCGCCTTTGGCCCATGAGTCCATGCGATCGCAGAAGGTGCGCTGACCGCCGCCCGGCGCAGGAATGGCCCAGACGCGCGCTTCGGGATCGGAGGCAAGGCGCTTGGCAAAGACGCCGAAGCCAGAGTCGCGAAAGACAGGCGTCACGTCGTGGATCAAAAGCGGATTGCGCAAATCGGGCTTGTCCGTGCCGAAGGCGCGGATTGCGGCGCTATAGGAGATCATCGGGAATTTTTGCGTCACCGGCTTGCCTTCGCTGAATTCCTCGAAGACGTCGCGCAACACGGGTTCGACCGCGGCGAAGACATCGTCCTGCGTGACGAAGCTCATCTCAATATCGAGCTGATAGAATTCGCCGGGGCTGCGGTCGGCCCGCGCGTCTTCATCGCGGAAACAGGGCGCGATCTGGAAATAGCGATCGAAGCCCGCGACCATCAACAGCTGTTTGAACTGCTGCGGCGCCTGTGGAAGCGCATAGAATTTGCCGGGATGAAGCCGCGACGGCACGAGAAAGTCGCGCGCGCCTTCGGGGCTCGACGCCGTCAAGATCGGCGTCTGGAATTCAAAGAAGCCTTGGCGCTTCATGCGCGCGCGCAGACTGTCGATGATCGCGCCGCGCAGCATGATGTTCTGATGAAGTTTCTCGCGGCGCAAATCGAGAAAGCGATATTTGAGCCGCATGTCTTCGGGATATTGGTGCTCGCCGAAAACAGGCAGAGGCAGTTCCGCAGCCGGCCCCAAAACTTCGATCGCGCTGACATAGACTTCGACGAAGCCCGTCGGCATTTCCGGATTGTCGGTGCCTTCCGGGCGCCGGCGCACGAGCCCATCGAAACGCACCACCCATTCGGAGCGCAATTTTTCCGCCGCGGCAAAGGCTTTGGAGTCGGGATCGACCACGCATTGGGTGATCCCATAATGATCGCGCAGATCGATGAACAGCACGCCGCCATGATCGCGGATGCGATGGCACCAGCCTGAAAGCCTCACCTCTTCCCCAGCCTGCGCCTCACGCAGGTCGCCGCAGCCATGCGTACGATAGCGATGCATCGTGTCTCATCTTCCGATTTTGATGGGCCCGAATGTGATTGGCCTGCCGGCCTTCGCCGGAGCCATGCCGAGACGCCCTGAGCCAAAAGCACGGGCCCTCTGTGAGGCGCTTTCCATATACGAGAAATGGCCGGATCGATAGACGCGGACCCCTCTCCGGCCCCCTCCTGGTGTTCGAAATCCGTCCTCCGATAGAGATCAAAAAGGGAACAAAAAAGTCCGGAACTAAGGCACTGGATGCCCCTCAGCCTTTCTATTATCTACTCTGAATGAGCTTGATTACGACGAGTCGCGAGTTGACTGCGGTCTGCGGCCGCATGGCCCAGCATCCCTTCGTGACTGTCGACACCGAATTCCTCCGCGAGACGACATTCTGGCCGAAACTGTGCGTCGTGCAGCTCGCGACGAGTGATGAGGCGGTCGCCATCGATGCGGTGGCCGAGGGTCTCGACCTTGCGCCTTTCTTTGCGCTGATGGCGGACAAGGCCATCGTCAAAGTGTTTCACGCCGCGCGGCAAGACATCGAAATCATCTGGAACCTGGCGAAGCTCATTCCGACGCCTTTGTTCGACACGCAAGTCGCCGCCATGGTCTGCGGCTTCGGCGATCAGATCTCCTACAGTGAATTGGCGCAGGCGATCTGCCGCGTCGCCCTCGATAAATCCTCGCGCTTCACCGATTGGTCGCGCCGCCCGCTGTCGGATGCGCAAGTCCACTATGCGATCGCCGATGTCACCTATCTGCGCGATATCTATGGCCATCTGCGCAAGCTTCTCGAAGAGAGCGGCAGGCTCTCCTGGCTCGACGATGAAATGGCGCTTTTGACCGCGCCCTCCACCTATGAGCAGCTGCCGAGCAATGCCTGGGAGCGTCTGCGCAATCGCGCCCGCAAAGCGCGCGACCTCGCCGTGCTGATGGAAGTCGCGGCCTGGCGCGAAACGGAAGCGCAATCGCGCGACGTGCCGCGCGCGCGCGTTCTCAAGGACGATGTTCTGGTCGAGATTGCGCTTTCCGCGCCGAAAACGCAGGACGAACTCGGCAATCTGCGGACTTTTCCGCGGGGGATGGAGAAGTCGCGCGTCGGCGCAGACATTCTCGCCGCCGTTCAGCGCGGTCTCGCCCGCGATCCGAAAACGCTGCCGAAGATCGAGCGCGAGCGCCGCTCAAACGGCGGCGCCACGGTCGAACTCTTGCGCGTTCTCTTGCGCCAGGTCGCCGAAGCCGAAGGTGTCGCGGCGAAGATGATCGCCACCGCCGATGAGCTCGATGCGATCGCCGCGGACGATCATGCCAAAGTGCCGGCGCTTTCGGGCTGGCGGCGCGAAATTTTTGGGCTGAAGGCGCTCGAATTGAAACATGGCCGCCTCGCCCTGACGGTCGAACATGGCAAGGTCGTCACGCTCGAATGGCGCGACACGACGGAAGCGGCCGCGGAATAGGGCGCCGATGGCAGGCATCATGAGAGACCTGCCGCTTGCAAAGGTCTATCAGCTGCTTGAACCCGGCCCCGTCGTGCTGTTGACGACGGTGGATGACGGCCGCGCCAATGTTATGACCATGTCCTGGCATATGATGGTCGAATTCGAGGCGCCGCTCGTCGCCTGCATCGTCAGCGAGGCGGACTATAGTTTCACGGCGTTGCGTAAGACCAAACAATGTGTAATCGCCATTCCCGCCGTGGGACTCGCGGAAAAAGTCGTGGCGATCGGCAATTGCTCCGGCCGCGATGTCGATAAATTCGCAGAGTTCGGCCTGACGCCGATGCCCGCCGCGCGGATCAAACCGCCGCTGATCGCGGAGTGTTTCGCCAATCTCGAATGTGTCGTCGCCGATACGCGGATGGTGACGAAATACAATCTCTTCGTGCTTGAAGTCGTGAAAGCCTGGATCGATCCGAAGCAGAAAGAGCCGAAGACGATCCACCACAGGGGCTACGGCACTTTCGTCGTCGATGGCGAGATCATCACGCTGAAGTCGAAGATGCGCTGAGTGCGCGCTACCCCGCCGTCACCACGGCTTCACGGCCGAGAACGCGGCCGAGTTGTTTCAGCCGATTGGTCAACCGATCGCTCGCCAGATCGGAAAGATCCGACGGCAGGCTCAACATCAGCCGATTCTTGACGCAGACCATGGGCGTGCGCGGCAGAACATCGGCCATCGCGGCCGAGACGAGATAGGCGACACGCATTGCGCCGGCGAGCAGGCGCGCACGCTCCAGCAGACGCGAGGAGACGAGCGAGCGCATGGCAGAATTCACATCTTGTTCGAGGCCCAGATAGCGATAGGCGGCGGTCAGCGCGAGAAAGGACCGCCCGGCGTGATCGATCCCCATGAAGGCCGTGTTGGCGACGATGTTGAGGCCATGGTCGCTGCGGTAATCAGGGTGCGCCCGCCAATTGGCATCGGCCAGCAGACAGGCAGCATGGCGTAGCCGCCGCTCCTCGGCACTTTCGCCGAGATTGGTCGAGCGCATGAAGTGATCGGTCCAGTCGCAAAGGTCTTCGCCGTGATTGGGCGAGCGCGCATAGAGCTGATTGATCTCGCGCGCGGCAACGATCAGCGGGTCCTGACGGCGCTCGTTACGATCAAGCATTTCATAAAGCAGGCCTTCGCGAACGCCGGCGGCGGAAATGGTGATTTCCTTAGGCTCTGCCTGCCGCAGAATCTCATCGAGCACGATGGCGCCATAGGCGAGCAGCGGCCGGCGGGCGGGCGCAATGGCTTCGACCGCGATCAGCGTATCGGTGTTGGCGCGCTCGACGAGCCCGGCGAAATCAGCGGCCTCCATGGCAGGGATCGTGTAGCCGTGCATGATGCTCATGAAATAATTGCGCTGGCGCATATGGAGTCTTGCGAGCGCGCGCCAGGTTCCGCCGACGGCATAGAGCGTGCGGCCACGCAAGCTTTCGAGAATCTTGGCTTTGCTCAGTGCCTCGCGGACGATTTTGACCGCCGCCTTCGGCGACTGGTTCGAGGCATCCATGAGTGACAGTCCGCCGAGCGGCAGAGTAATCCCCTTGCCCACCCGCGTGCCCTTCACATCGATCAATTCGAGCGAGCCGCCGCCCAGATCGGCAACGACGCCATCGGGCTCATAAAAGGCCGAGACGACACCGAGTGCCGAGAGTTCGGCTTCCCGCTTGCCCGAGAGAAGCGTCACAGGCGCGCCGATCGCGTTCGTTGCGGCTTCGACGAATTCCGGGCCATTCGAGGCATCGCGCGCGGCGGCGGTGGCCATGACATGGAGGTCTTGGACATCCATGATGGTAATCAGCGCCTTGAAGCGGCGCATCGCGGCGAGCGCTTTTTCGACGCCCGACGACGACAGCCGTCCGGTCGTCGCCACGCCATGGCCGATGGCGCACATGGATTTTTCGTTGAAGATAGGCGTCGGCGCGCGGCCGAGCCCGTCATATACGACAAGACGCACCGAATTCGAACCGATGTCGACAATCGCGACCGGATGTTTGGCCTCGACGCGTCCAAGAAAATTCGAAAACAATTCGAGCATCCGAGGCTCTATCGTTTCTCGAGACGCTTCAGCAGCGTCTTGGGGCTCGATTCCCGCCCCGATTTGCCGCGTCCCGACAGACTTGGATTGGTCATGAAATAGCTGTGCGCGTTGAACGGCTCTTCGTTCCCGGCCGTGATGCGCGCGCTGGAACCGTCCGGCAGGACGCGATAGCTCTGCTGATTGTCGAGCAGATTGGCAATCATGATTTGCTCGAGCACTTGCTCATGTACCGTCGGATTGGTGATCGGAAGAAGAGCTTCGACGCGGCGGTCGAGATTGCGCGGCATCAGATCGGCGGAGGAAATATAGACATAAGCGCTTTTGTGCGGCAGGCCGTGGCCGCCGCCGAAGGCGTAAACGCGGGCGTGTTCGAGAAAGCGGCCGATGATGGACTTCACCCTGATGTTTTCGGAAAGACCCGGAACGCCTGGACGCAAACAACAGATCCCGCGCACGATGAGATCGATCTGGACGCCGGCCTGGCTCGCATTGTAAAGCGCATCGATCATCTCGGGATCAACGAGAGCGTTGCATTTCCCCCAGATCGCCGCCGGCTTGCCGGCCCGTGCAAATTCGGCTTCTTGAGCGATATGGTCGAGCAGCCGCGCTTTGAGATTGATCGGCGAGATTGCCATGCGCTCAAGCCCGACGGGCTCGGCATAGCCGGTAATATAGTTGAAGATGCGCAGAATGTCGCTGCCGACCACGGGATCGGCTGTGAATAAGGAGATGTCCGTATAAATCTTAGCGGTTACCGGATGATAGTTGCCGGTTCCGATATGGCAGTAGGTGCCGAGCGAGCCGCCTTCGCGGCGCACCACGATCGACAATTTCGCGTGCGTCTTAAGCGCGATGAAGCCGAAGACGACTTGCGCGCCAGCACGTTCGAGATCGCGCGCCCAGCGAATGTTGGCTTCTTCGTCGAAACGCGCTTTCAGCTCCACGAGCGCCGTCACCGATTTGCCGGCCTCCGCCGCCTCGACGAGCGCGCGCACGATGGGACTATCAGATGAGGTGCGATAGAGCGTCTGCTTGATGGCGACGACATTGGGATCGCGCGCCGCCTGATTCAGAAACTGCACCACCACGTCGAAAGTTTCATAAGGATGGTGGACCACAAGGTCCTTCTGCTTGATCGCAAGAAAGCAGTCGCCACCATTCTCCCGTACGCGCTCCGGAAAGCGCGGATTGTAGGGGCGAAACTTCAGGTCGGGGCGATCAACCCCGACCAACTCCGCAAGTTCGTTAAGGGCCAACATCCCGTCGAGGACGAAAATCTCGTCGGGGACGACATCGAGTTCGGCAGCAACAAAGGTGCGCAAGCCTTCCGGCATCAGACTATCGACTTCAAGCCTGATGACCGAGCCGCGCCGTCGCCGTTTCAAGGCGCTCTCGAAAAGAAGAACGAGATCTTCTGCCTCTTCTTCGACTTCGAGATCGCTGTCGCGAATGACGCGGAAGACACCGCTGCCGCGCACCGTATAGCCCGGGAACAGCGATTGCGTGAACAGGCCGACGAGCTGTTCGAGCGAAATGAAGCGTTCACCCGTCTCGCCCGGCAATTTGATGAAGCGCTCGATCTTCGCCGGCAGGCGGATCAGCGCATTCATGAATTTACCGTCGCTGTTCTGCACCAGTTCGAGCGCGATGGTGAAGCCGAGATTGGGGATGAAGGGAAAGGGATGCGCCGGATCGACGGCCAGGGGCGTCAGAACCGGGAACACATGCAGCAAGAAATACTGTTCGAGCCAACTGAATTCCGCCTTGGTCAAATCCTGCGGATCGACGAGAACGATGCCGGTCGCTTTGAGCTCGCCGCGCAATTCGAGCCAGCGGCGTTGCTGTTCGGTGGTGAGCAGGCCGGCGCGCTCGCGAATCTTGATCAATTGCTCGGCAGGCGTCAGCCCATCTTCCGAGCGCGTGTCGACGCCGGCGCGCATCTGGCCACGCAGGCCCGCGACGCGGACCATGAAGAATTCGTCGAGATTATTGGCCGAGATCGACAGAAACCGCAGCTGCTCGAGCAGCGGATGATTGCGGTTCGACGCTTCCTGCAGCACGCGGCGATTGAATTCGAGCCAGGAGAGTTCGCGGTTGATGAAGCGCTGCGGCGAGCGCGCGAGTTCTTCGGGATGTTCGGCGATCTCGCCGATCTCATCCATAACCGGGATCGAGGCGGCAGGCGAAGCGGCGCCGGCCGATGCCGCGTCCGCCGGCAAGGGTTCACCGGCCGGTTCGATCCGCTTTGCATTCTCTGCATTCGCCTGCACAGGCTTCTCCTTGTCACCTTCCTGCGAAGGTGCCGCTTTAATTTGACGGTAGCATGATCCCGGTTCCTGCCGGGAGGCTGCCGTTGGCGCAACGCGCCGCGCGTCCGGCCGCCCCGCTTTCTTTTGCGATGGTTTCCAATGGCCGTCGCCCATTGCGAGGCACATTGCAAGTCTCATCGCAAGTCTCAGGGAACAGAGGATTATTTTCGAGGCTCCCCTATTTCCGCGGGGTGAGCGCGGCCGGCGGCGGGCTATCCGCCACCTCACGCAAAGCAAACCCTGATTGCATGCGTGCGACATGCGGCAAACGCGCCAGCTGGGTCTTATGGATGTGCTCGAAATCGGCAATGTCGCGGCAGAGCAAGACCAGCTCGTAATCGTCATAGCCCGACATGAAATAGCAGCGCGTGACCGAGGCGCAGCGCTTCACCGCCTTTTCGAACGCCTCGAAGGCCTGCTCGCTCTGGGAATCGAGCCTGATCCGCACCAGCACGGTGACGGCGAGGCCGAGCTGTTTGTAATCGAGCGCGGCGCGATAACCCTTAATCACGCCTGACTCTTCCAGCGCCTTAAGGCGGCGAGCGCAGGCCGTGCTGGAGAGCCCCACTTTCGGCGCGAGATCGGCGAGGCTCGTGCGCGCATCGGCAACAAGCGCCGAGAGAATCGCATAGTCGAAACGGTCTAGCGCGCCCTCGCGCGAATCCTGCTCTAGAGTGGCCATAATCGTCGTTTTCCTGCGAAAATTATCCTTTCAGCACCATAATTGACGAATATCGGCTTGAAAAGGCGCGTATTCAAAACACAGTCAATTCAAGCGGCGGAGACGGACAATGCGCGTCGGGGTCCTCAAGGAAATCAAGGTTCATGAATATCGCGTCGGGATCATGCCCGAGGCGGCGCGCGACTATGCGGCGCGCGGCCATGAGGTGCTGGTCGAGACCAATGCAGGCATGGGCATGGGGGCATCCGACGCCGACTATATCGCGGCCGGCGCGACCATTGCCGCGAATGCCGCCGAAGTCTTCGCCAAGGCTCAGATGATCGTGAAGGTGAAGGAGCCGCAGCCGTCCGAATGGGTGCAGCTGCGCGAAGGCCAAATCCTCTTCACCTATCTCCATCTCGCGCCCGATCCGCGCCAGGCCGAAGGGCTGATGGCGTCCGGCTGCACGGCGGTCGCTTATGAGACGGTCGCCGGGCCCGACGGCTCGCTTCCCCTTCTGGCCCCGATGAGCGAAGTGGCGGGCCGCCTCTCCATCGAAGCCGCCGGCATGGCGTTGCAGAAGCAGAGTGGCGGGCGCGGCATCCTTCTAGGCGGCGTTCCCGGCGTCATGCCGGCCCGCGTCGTCGTTCTCGGCGGCGGTGTCGTCGGCACGCAGGCGGCGCGCATGGCGGTCGGCCTCGGCGCCGAAGTCACCGTGCTCGACCGCTCGCTGCCGCGGCTGCGCCAGCTCGATGATCTGTTCCAAGGCCGGCTGCGCACGCGCTACGCGTCAACCGCGGCGATTGAGACGGAAGTTTTCGCCGCCGATGCCGTGATCGGCGCGGTGCTCATTCCCGGCGCCAGCGCGCCGAAGCTCGTGACGCGCCCGATGCTGAAAAAGATGAAGCAAGGTGCCGTGCTCGTCGATGTCTCCATCGATCAGGGCGGCTGTTTCGAAACTTCGCGGCCGACGACGCATGCCGAGCCGATCTATAGCGTCGATGGCATCGTCCATTACTGCGTCGCCAATATGCCCGGCATCGTGCCGCATACGTCGAGCCATGCTCTGAACAACGCGACCGTGCCCTACGGTCTTGCGCTAGCTGATCGCGGTGTCGCGGCCATTCTTGCCGATCCCGGGCTTCGCGCCGGGCTCAATGTCCATCGCGGCCACATCACCCATGCGGGCGTTGCCGCGAGCCTCGGTCTTTCCATGCAAGCGCCGGAAGCGGCGCTGGCTGCGTAGTGGCGTAACGGGCCGCCGTCGACGCGGCGGCCCTAGTTTTCTGGAAAATCGCCTTCGAAGACGAATTCGCTCTGCGGATTGCGGCCATTCGGCACTTCGCGCGCCGCGAGACTCTCCGGCAGGATCGACTTGTCGGTGCGGCGGCCGATCGCGAGTGCCGCTTCGGGCCGAAAGCCCTGTGGGATTTTCAGCTCAATGACGGTGCGCTCCTTATCGAAGCCGCCCATCCCGTGCGTCGCCCAGCCGAGGTGCAAGGCTTGCAACGCCAAAAATCCCCAGGCCGTGCCGGTATCGAAGGAATGCGAATAACTCGGCACGAGCGTGTTGTCGCGCGAAGAGAGTTGCAGCGTCTTCGAAACGATGATGACAAGCGCGCCAGCCTTCTGCGCCCAGACCTGATTGCCCTCGTTCAGCAAATGCAGGAAGCGCTCGAAATCCCTTGTCCCCGCTCGCGCATAAAGAAAGCGCCAGGGTTGCAGATTACCGGACGACGGCGCCCAGCGCGCCGCTTCAAACATGCTGTGAAGATCGGATTCCGGCACCACCTCCCCGGTGAAGGCGCGTGGCGACCAGCGCGCGATAAAAATCGGATCAATCGGATAATCGGCGTGGCGCGGATTCGCGTCATCCATGCAATGGCTCCTGAAGAAACGAAGGCTCAACCCTTCTCGAAGCGCAGCATGCAACAGGCAAATTGCGGAGCGCAATGGATTTCAGATTGGCGTTGCGACTCTAGTCGAGGTCTGGCGCAACCGATTCGCCGAGAGAATCGCAATGCCGTGGGCCTACCCAATCGCCATAGCGCCAGGGCTTCATCCAGGAACTGCCCTCCGGCAAATGCTCCGGCACGGGATCGAATCCATGATTGCCCCAGGGATGACAGCGGCAAAGCCGCGCGACGCCCATGATCGCACCAGGGCCAAGTCCGTGGCGCGCAATTGCTTCGTCCATATAGGCGGAACATGTCGGCAGATAGCGGCAGTGCCGGCCAAAGAGAGCCGAGAGGCTCAACTGATAGGCGCGAATGACATAATGCGCCGCACGCCGCACGGGAAAGATCCGTGCTTGCGTGGCCTTGCCGTTCTGTCGATCACTCCCCATATGATTCCATTGGGCGCCTTACGAGGCGCCTTTTGCGGCTGCGGCAGTTTCGATCTGATTGACGGCGTCCACCGTGGCGTCGAAGGTCAACAAAGTCGAAGCGTGGCGCGCCTTGAAGTCGCGAACGGGTTCAAGCACCGAGATTTCGGACCATTTGCCGTTTGGCGGTGGGCCATTCTCCTTCAGCATGGCGCGAACCTCATCGCGCAATTGCCGAAGCTCGGGGCCGGTCGCACCGATGACGTTGCGGGCCATGATGGAGGCCGACGCTTGACCGAGAGCACAGGCTTTCACGTCATGCGCGAAATCGACCACTTTGCCGTCGCGCATGACGAGATCGACGATGATCGTCGAGCCGCAGAGCTTGGAATGCGCCCGTGCCGAGGCATCGGGCGCGCTCAGGCGCCCTTGGCGGGGAATATTGGCCGCAAGCTCAAGGATTTTATTGTTATAGATGTCGGTCAGCATAATCGTCGATCTGTCCGTGGCCGGATGACGCCACTGATGTTATATAATATAGGGTGACGGGTGATGGCGAACGAGGCCTGACCCCATCTCGAAGGTCCAAGAACAGGTACATAAGAACAGGTCCCAGAACGGCTTCTCAGGCGGAGACTTCGAAGGCCAGATTTTCTCTCAATGCCAACAGGAGGCACCACATGGATGACGTGGTTAAGTCCTTACTCGAACGCCAGCCGCCCAATCCCCCCAAGAAGCCGATTGCCAAGCCCGCAGCCGAGCCAACACTGAAGCGCCCGACGCCTGAAGAGGCGGAAGCGGCCGTTCGCACGCTGATTCTCTGGGCCGGCGACAATCCCGACCGCGAGGGCCTGCGCGATACCCCCCATCGGGTCGTCAAAGCCTATGAGGAGCTCTATTCGGGCTATCGCGACGAAGCCGGGCATGTGCTGGCGCGCGTGTTCGAAGAAGTCCAGGGGTATGACGATCTCGTGCTCGTGCGCGACATCAACTTCGCCTCGCATTGCGAGCACCATATGGTGCCCTTCGTCGGCAAGGCGCACATCGCCTATTATCCAAGCGAGCATGGCGTCGTCGGACTGTCGAAACTCGCCCGGCTCGTCGATGTCTTCGCCCGCCGCCTGCAAACGCAGGAGGCACTGACCGCGCAAATCATCGGCGCGATCGAGGAATATCTGAAGCCGCGCGGCTGTGCCGTGATGATCGAGGCGGAACATATGTGCATGTCGATGCGCGGCGTCATGAAACAGGGCGCGACGACGGTGACCAATCAGTTCACCGGCATTTTCCGCGACGATCCTGCCGAGCAGGTGCGTTTCCTGTCGCTCGTCAGGAACAAGTGAGCGGCAGCCACCTGGGACAGCTTTTCGGAAAAGGGCATGGGAGATGAGCGAGCGCGCGGCCATTCCTCTGCCCTTCCCTTCCCCCGCCGATAAGCACGATCTCGAAGAGGGCGGCGTCTTCACGCCGCGCTTCGATGAAGACGGTCTGATCGCCTGCATCACGCTCGATGCGCGCGACGGCACTGTGCTGATGTTCGCCTATATGAATGCGGAGTCCTTGCGCCTCACGCTCGAGACCGGCGAGGCGCACTATTGGTCGCGCTCGCGCAAAAGTCTTTGGCGCAAGGGCGAAACCTCCGGACAAGTGCAGAAAGTGGTCGAAATCCGCACCGATTGCGATCAGGACGTGCTGCTCTTGAATGTCGAGCCGGGCGGCGACGGTGGCGCCTGCCATACGGGGCGCCGCTCCTGCTTTTATCGCCGCCTCATCGCGGATTCGAATGGCGTCCGCCTCGTCAAAGACGAAGCATAAGACACGAAAAGGCGAGAGCGCGCCGCGCCCTCGCCTCACATCATCTCGCTGAATTCGGTCAGACTGAAGCGATATATTCGCGCAGCGCGGACTGCTCGTGTTCCATCTGCTCGAGCCGGAATTTGACGACATCGCCGATCGAAATGATGCCGACGAGCTTGCCGTTTTTGACGACCGGCACGTGGCGGAAGCGCCCTTCGGTCATTCTCTCGACCGTCGCGAGCACGGTGTCCTCTTCCACGGCTGTTGCGACACGCGTCGTCATATGCATGGAGACGGCGTCGTCGAGCGCGGTCGGGCCGCGCGTGGCAATGGCGCGAACGATGTCGCGCTCGGACAGAATGCCAAGCACCGAACCTTGAACGTCGGCGATGACAATCGCGCCGATGTTTCGCGACGAAAGTATGTCGGCGGCCTCTTTCATTGTTCGATGCGGTGGCGTGGTCGCCACCTCGCGGCCTTTATTTGCCAAGATCTGCGCGATCGTCATGGCAATTCCTCCTTGCGTTGCAATATGCAAACGCCTCCCAATCCATCGCTCTTTATGGCGATTGGAACGAAGAGCATGCCTTGCTTCATCGTCCCACGCAAGAATCAAGATGCCATCGCCAGGGAATTCAGAGGACATCGCTAATTGCATTGAGAGGGAATGTGCGACTGCAACAAATGGTTCCAATTTGCGCTCGCACGGCGTGTTTCGCTGCATTGCAAATTGTTCTTCACAGCAAAGACCTCAAATGAGGCCCAAATTCAATGCAACGTCTCACCGCTCGCATCATCTTGCGGCGCAATGACGACTGCGGGCGCCGGCGGATCAAAGAGCGGAAAGGCCAACAGGCCGACGAGGAATCCGCCGATATGCGCCTGCCACGCGATCGTCACGCCCTCCATTCCTGAGAGCTGCGGCGCGAGACCGAAGAGAAGATTGGCGAAAAACCAGGCGGCCAGAAATGTCATCGCGCGGCGGTCGGCAAAGATGCGCAGCAGCGGCAAAGCGGGCTGATGAAAGGCGGCGCTCTCGCCCTCCCGACCCGCGTCGCGTGTTCTGTCGCCAAGCGGCGCGCCCGGCTGAAAGACGAAGCGCGTCGCCGCCGCCATCGTGCCCGAGACGACGGCCGAGGCGCCAACGACCGGCTGAAGATCATCGATATGCGTCAGATAATGCGCGAGCGCGCCGGCAATCGCCGTTACCAGGCAGAAGACGAGAAAGCGCGCCGTGCCGAAGCGCCGCGCAACCGGCGCGCCGAATGCCAGAAGCCAGAGACAATTGAACCCGACATGGAGCCAGCTCGCGTGCAAAAACGCATAGGTGACGGCTGTCCACCATAAGGGCTTGCCGTCGCCGAGAAAGAAGCGCGCGACGGCACCCTCAAGCCTACTGCGGCCTGCGGCGGCCGCGAATGCGTCGGCAATGCGTTGCGGATCGAAAGAGAAGGTGAAGCGCCCCGGCACGAAGGCGAAGAGCCGCAGCAGAGTGAGATTGGTCTCATCCGACAAAAATTGCCGCGCGCCATGGATGGCAAACAGAACCACGACCGCGGCCAGGATTACGCCGGGGACGTTGAAAATTCTTTCTCTTGGTGGGCGCATGCGCTCCTGCTAATCCACGTCTTCAACCGCGACGGGACCGCCGCCATAGATTTTTTGCGCGAGCGAAGCTTCCATGAAGGCGTCGAGATCGCCGTCGAGTACATCGGCCGGCGTGCCTGACGTCATGCCGGTGCGCAAATCCTTGACGAGTTGGTAGGGCTGCAGAACGTAAGAGCGGATCTGATGGCCCCAGCCGATCTCGGTCTTCGACGCTTCCGTCGCATTGGAGGCAGCCTCGCGGATCTCCATCTCCCGCTCATAAAGCCGCGCGCGCAGCATGTTCCAGGCGGTTGCGCGGTTCTTATGCTGCGAGCGTTCGCCCTGGCAGGCGACGACGATGCCGGTCGGAATATGGGTAATGCGCACGGCGGAGTCGGTCGTGTTGACATGCTGGCCGCCGGCGCCGGACGAACGATAGGTGTCGATGCGGCAGTCGCTCTCCTTCACATCGATTTCGATGCGGTCGTCGATAACGGGATAGACCCAGACGGACGCAAAGCTCGTGTGGCGCCTTGCATTCGAATCGAAGGGTGAGATGCGCACGAGGCGATGCACCCCTGACTCGGTCTTCGCCCAGCCATGCGCATTATGGCCTTTGACGAGCAGCGTGCCGGATTTGATCCCCGCCTCTTCGCCAAACGTCTCTTCGATGATCTCGACCTTGAATTTGTGCCGCTCGGCCCAACGCGCATACATGCGAAAGAGCATGCGCGCCCAGTCGCAGCTCTCGGTGCCGCCGGCCCCTGCATGGACTTCGATATAGGTGTCGTTGCCGTCGACTTCGCCCGAAAGCAGCGCCTCGATCTGGCGGCGCTCCGCTTCGGCCTTGAGGTTGCGGAGTTCGGCGAGGCCTTCTTCTTCCGCGCTCGTGTCGCCTTCGCCTTCGGCGAGTTCGACGAGCGTCAAGGCATCGTCGAGCTTCCCCTCGAAGGACGACAGCGACCCGAGTCTTTCTTCGAGCATGGTCCGCTCGCGCATGATTTTCTGCGCGGCTTCGGTGTCGTTCCAGAAATTGGGGTGTTCAGCCTTGGCGTTCAGCTCGGCCAGGCGGCGGCTTGCGGCATCGACGTCAAAGATGCCTCCTCAGCAATCCCAAGGATTGCTGGATGGATTCGCGGAGCGCTTCGGCTTCGGCGCGCATGGGCTCTGATGGTCCTTGGAAAAAGCGCGGCGGACCGCGCGAGGGAGAGTGGCCTTGCGGCATAGATAGGGGGCAAAGGGCCTGCTGTAAACGGGCCTAATAGAGCCCGCCCGTGCCTGTCCCCGCCGAGCTGTTGGCATTCGGATTGAACGCGCCCCCGAACGGATTGCCGGAGCTATCCGTCCCCGTCGTATCCGTGCCGTAGATAAAGCTATCCGGCGGCTGCGTGCCCGGCTTGAAGGCTTCGAGGATCGTGCCGGCGCCCGTTGCGCGCAGTCCCGTCTTCGCATCGACAGCGATGAGCTTGATCCCCGGCGGCACGCGGAACGGCACATCGGGCTTGTCGGCGAGCGCCAACTTCATAAAGTCGCGGAAGATCGGCGCGGTATAGAGCGCCGCCTGGGCGGAGTTGCCGAGCGAGCGCGGCTTGTCATAGCCCATGAAGACGCCGACGGTGAGATCGGGCGAATAGCCGATGAACCAGAGATCCTTCGCGTCGTTGGTCGTGCCGGTCTTGCCGGCGAGATGCTTGCCGACGGCGCGGATCGCCTGACCCGTGCCGAATTGGATAACGCCTTCCATCAGAGACGTAATCTGATAGGCGGTCAAAGGATCGATCACCTGCTCGCGCTCATCGACAATCTTGGGCTCTTCCTGATTGTCCCATTTCGCCGCGTCGCAGGCGTCGCAAACGCGCTTGTCGTGGCGATAGATCGTGTGGCCCCAGCGGTCCTGAATGCGGTCGATGAGAGTCGCAGTGATGCGCCTGCCGCCATTGTCCAGCATGGAATAGGCGGTGGTGAGCCGCATCAGCGTCGTCTCGCCCGAACCGAGCGCCATCGAGAGATAAGGCGGCAGGTCGTCATAGACGCCGAATTTTTTGGCATAGGCGGTGATCAGCGGCATGCCGATGTCGCGCGCGAGCCGCACGGTCATCTGGTTGATCGAATGTTCGAGGCCGTAGCGCAGTGTGTGCGGACCGCTCGAACTGCCCTCAAAATTTTCAGGCTTCCAGAGACCGAGGCCCGGACCTTGGTCGATCTCGATCGGCTCGTCGAGTTCGACGGTCGAAGGCGTATAGCCGTTGTCGATCGCCGCCGCATAGACGATCGGTTTGAAGGACGAGCCCGGTTGCCGCCAGGCCTGCGTCGCGCGGTTGAACTCGGATTGATCGAAAGAGAAGCCGCCGACCATGGCGAGCACGCGGCCCGTGAAGGGGTCCATCACGACGATGGCGCCGCTGACTTCGGGAATTTGCCGCAGGCGATATTGGCCGGGCTTGCCATCGAGCGGTTCGACATAGACAACGTCGCCAGGCTCCAGCGAATTCTTCTCGCCGGGCTTCTTCGCCCATTTGAGCCCGACCGGCACGAGATAGCCCGTCTCGCGCTCGGGACCGACGGCACCGGAGACATCGCGCTTCGGCTGCAGCCCGATATGCAATTGGCCTTCGGCGCCGCCATCGAGGACGACCGCGAGACGCCAAGGCGCTACGTCGCCCAGCGCCGGCACAGCGCCTAGCGCAATGCCCCAATCGTCGCCGATGTCGATATGGCGCATTGGACCGCGGAAGCCGTGCGCCTCGTCATAACGCACGAGGCCGTCGACGAGCGCGCGGCGCGCCATGACTTGCGAATTCGGATCGAGCGTTGTGCGCACCGACAGCCCGCCTTCATAGAGCTTCTTTTCGCCGTAGCGTTCCAAAAGTTCGCGCCGCACTTCCTCGGCGAAATAGCCGGCAGTGTAGGCGTTCGGCGCGCGCGGCGTGACCGCCAGCGGTTCGAGCTTCGCCTTCTCGGCGGCATCGCGCGTGATGTAGCCATTATCGGCCATGCGATCGATCACCCAGTTGCGGCGATCGACGGCGCGCTCATGCCGCGTGAACGGATTGTAATTGTTCGGCGCTTTCGGCAATGCCGCGAGATAAGCGGCTTCCGCGATGCTCAATTCATAGACCGACTTGTCGAAGTAATTGAGCGAGGCGGCGGCGACACCGTAGTTGCCGAGGCCGAGATAAATTTCGTTCAGATAGAGTTCGAGAATCTTCTCCTTCGAATAGGCGCCCTCGATGCGCAGCGACAGCAACGCTTCGCGGATTTTGCGCTGAAAGGAGCGTTCGTTTGTTAAAAGGAAGTTTTTGGCGACCTGCTGCGTAATGGTGGAGGCGCCCTGCACATGCCGGCCGCCTTCGACCAGCACCAGCAGCGCGCGGCCGATGCCTTCGACGTCCACGCCATGATGCGTGTAGAAATTCTTGTCCTCGGCCGAGATGAAGGCTTCCTTCACCAGTGGCGGAATCGACGACGCTGGAAGATAGAGGCGCCGCTCATGCGCATATTCCCCGAGCACCGAGCCGTCGGACGCATGCACGCGTGTCATCACCGCGGGCTCGTAATTCTTGAGCTGCGTATAATCCGGCAGATCCTGCTCGAATTTCCAGACGACGAGCGCCACTCCACTGATGCCGACGATGAACACGATCGTGGCCGTGGCGAAGAGAAATCCGATAAATCGGATGATTACCCGCATCGTGAGCCGAAGCCTCTAGATCCGCGCAGCGGCAGCGCCCGTCCCTGCTGTGTGGCCGTTCGACCATGGGACGGATGAGCCGCGTCTTTAGTCGACACTGGCGAGGAGACGATCGCCGCATCATGCGGCGGGCGCCCTTGGCACTCTACCGCGATTCCTTTTGCAGAAAGTCGACGGTCGCGCAAACGAAGGCATATCACAGGATCAACGTGCGGCGAGACGATTGTCGATCTGCCCGTCATCCGCCGCATGAATAAGCCTCGAATCGCGCACTCTTCAACATCATCGGCGCTTTTGCGGGAACCCTGGCTCGCACGTCAACGGCGTGGAAATGATGAGCTTTTAGGTGCTGCCGGTTTGTGTTGATAGTGAGGCGTCAGGATGCGACGCCGGGGCGCTCTTCAGCACGCAAAATCATCACAAGCGGCCCTACCCAGGAGCGGTTACTTCGCGACGCCGCTTGGGGTCGTCTCAAGCGCCGCGGCGGCATTCTTGCTGTCCCCAGGGGCAGGATCGTTGGCGGTCGAATTCTGGCCGCGCGAGTCGAAAAAGGCATTAATGGCGGCCACAACTTTGCCGGTCGTCGCGTCGCGCCAATCCGACGAGACGAGCGATTTCCCATC
This sequence comes from Methylovirgula sp., assembly GCA_049522395.1. Classification (GTDB taxonomy): domain Bacteria; phylum Pseudomonadota; class Alphaproteobacteria; order Rhizobiales; family Beijerinckiaceae; genus Methylovirgula. The sequence continues at coordinate 50,841 of JBEKNV010000025.1, read as the reverse complement.
TGTCACATTGGAAAGATAGCCAAGCTCCAGCAGGACGGATGGCACGTCCGGCGCCGTCAAGACACGGAAGCCCGCCGCCCGCTCGGGGTTCTTATTGAGGCGGCTCGCCACGCGCCAGTAATTGACGAGGGTGCGGGCGAACACATGGCTGAAGGCGCGGGTTTCCTGCCGCGTCAGATCGAAAAGAATATCGTTGACGCCGCTCGTCTCTTCCTTCCCCTCGATGCCGGCCGTGGCATCGGACTGGTTTTCCTGTTCGGCCGTGCGCGCGGCGTCGGCATCGCTCACGAAGAGCGCCGCATGCGCATCGCGCGCGATCTGCACACGCCCGCCGAGCGGAATGAAAATATCGTTGTCGCGCGTCATGACGATTTTGTAACGCCCTGTCGCTCTGAGCTTGTCGGCGACTTCCTTGGCGAAGGCGAAGACGATGTCCTTTTCGACGAGGCCGTCGATCATCGCGCCGCTGTCGAGGCCGCCATGACCTGGATCGACGACGACGACGGGGCGGTTGTCGCCGCTCATGTCGTTTGCCGGCTCCGGCGTCTTCGGTTCGGCGTCCGCCGCGGCCATCATGGCTTTGCGCGCGGCAGCCTGAAAGGCGGCGCGATCAGTGCGCGCAAGTTCGATGACAAAGCGCGTCGAGCCGCCGTCCTGCGTCGGCTCGGCGGCGGTGCGGACGACGCGCGCGGGCTCCGTGAGATCGATGACGATGCGCGATTTTCCCGGCGCGAAGAGGCCGAAGCGGTAGGAAGCGATCAGCCCCGTCCCGCTTGCTTGCTTTTGATGGCCGGATTTCCGATGCGGCTCACGATTGGCCGTTCCCGTCTGTGGATCGATCTGGAAATCGACTTCCGGCAGGTCGATGACGACGCGGTCGGGATTGGCGAGGACAAAAGCCGTGCCGTCGACGGGATGGGAGAAATCGAAGCTGAGGGTGGCACGCACCGCCCCATCATCGAGGCTGACGGCGTCGGCCGTGGCCGGCGGAAGCGATGGCGCGGGCTTTTCAGGATCGGCAAGCGCGAGCTTGGCAGTGTTGAGACCGTCCGCCCGCGTGGAGCCCAGGCTCATGCTCCCGCAAAGGCCAAGAAGGAGTGCGAGGGAGAAGATAAGGCGGCCGGCGAGCGGAAACGGGACGGAAAGAGCCGAAAGCGCAGCGTTTTCCTGCGGTCCGCGCTGTTGCGGTCCAGCTTCCGCGCGCGATTCGCGCCTTCTCGCCATCATGACCCAGCCGATGTTTCGGTCGCCTCCCCCCGTTGGAGCGACCAATCGCAAAAAGCCAAAATGAATCTACGGAGTTAATGAAGCGTGAGCATGCCAGAAGTGTGGGTTACACGCCGTTGCGAGACCGCAACACTGCGCGGAAAACTTGCCAAATCGGCCTCTCACCCGATATGAATAGGGAGGTTCGTGCCGGGCCGCGATGCGAGTTCGTGTCCGTACGGATCTGGGTGTTGTCCCGCCAATCAGCCGCTTCGGCCAAATGCCGTTGCCAAACCGATGGATGCGGGAAAAGTTCGCGGCCGCAGAGAGCGGCAGCCCCCAAACGCAATGTGAATTCGCCGGCTTCCGTTCGCGGAAGCCCTCCAATTGGTGACGAGGACATGGTTAGCCCTGCGAAGGGTGCTTATCTGACCGTCGCGTTGGACGCTTTGAGAAAGCGTCGCAATGCCGGCTCATCTACGCCGGTCCGCGTATCGTCGCTGGTTGGCCGCCGAGGCGGCCTGGCGAAGGCCGGGCCTTGGTATACTCGCACGGCCGGGTTCGCCGGTCCCTCATCCGATCCTTTTCATCCCTTGCAGACGGCGCCGCTTATGCCGCCATCCTCTGTCCCGCTTTTCGCGCTCCCCCGAGCGCATCTTGAAAAGCTCGGCGGCAGTGGCAGTTCGGCGCGCGCCCTGCCCCAAAGAGTTCTCCATGGCCAACAAAATGCTCATCGACGCAGCCCATCCGGAAGAGACCCGGGTGGTGGTGCTCCGCGGTAATCGAGTCGAGGAATTCGATTTCGAATCTGCCAATAAGAAGCCTCTTCGAGGCAATATCTATCTCGCCAAAGTCACCCGCGTGGAGCCGTCGCTTCAGGCGGCCTTCGTAGACTATGGCGGCAATCGGCACGGCTTTCTCGCCTTCTCCGAAATCCATCCCGATTATTATCAGATCCCGGTCTCCGACCGTCAGGCGCTGCTCGACGAAGACGCCGCCGCCCATCGCGAAGACGACGACGAAGACGGACGCGGTTCGCAGCGCCGCAGCCGCAGACATCGCCGCGGCGGCAGAGGCGGCGATCGCGCCGAAAAGCGCCGCGCGAGCGAAGACGACTCCATCGCCGGTGCGGAAGAGGCCGAGATCGAGACCGAAGACGCAGAGGTCGTCGAAGCCGCACGGCGCGCGAGCGCCGAGCCAGACGACGACGAGATCGACGGCGCACAAGGCGAGGAAGAGTCTGCCGCGAAAGAGATCTCTGCCGACGCCGACAAGTCGGAGGCTCACGCGGATGCCCCATCCGGCGAAGGCGAGGATGAAGCGCCCGAGCCGCATCGGCTCGCGACCGATCCCGAAGGATTTGCCGTCGTCGACGAGATCGACGCCGTGAGCGAAACGGGCGAGGCCGCGACGGCCGAGCAGGAAGCCGCGATCGCCGCCCGCGACGACGAACTCGACGCGCGCTTCCGCCCGCCCCGGCGTAGCGACGACGAAGAGGAAGGCGACGAAGAAGGCGAACACGTCGAACAGATCGGCGGCGACGCGATGGAAGAAATGCCGATGCGTCCGCATCGCATGCGTCGGCAATATAAGATCCAGGAAGTGATCAAGCGCCGCCAGGTGCTTCTCGTGCAGGTCGTCAAGGAAGAGCGCGGCAACAAAGGCGCGGCCCTGACGACTTATCTCTCGCTTGCGGGGCGCTATTCGGTCCTGATGCCGAACACGGCGCGCGGTGGCGGCATTTCGCGCAAGATTACGGACGCGGGCGACCGGCAAAGACTGAAGGCCATCGCCGGAGAACTCGAAGTGCCGGAAGGCATGGGCGTCATTCTGCGCACCGCCGGCGCCTCGCGCACCAAGGCGGAGGTGAAGCGGGATTTCGAATATCTCCTGCGCATGTGGGAAACCGTGCGCGAAGTGACGCTGAAATCGACCGCGCCGACGCTCGTCTATGAGGAAGGCTCGCTGGTCAAGCGCGCCATCCGCGATCTCTACAACAAGGACATCGACGAAGTCATCGTCTCGGGCGAAGACGCCTATCGCGAGGCCAAGGAATTCATGCGCATGCTCATGCCGAGCCATGCCAAGAATGTGCAGCCCTATCGCGATCCGGCGCCGGTCTTCGCCAAATCCGGCGTCGAAGCGCAGCTCGACGCGATGTTTTCGAATCACGTCTCGCTGAAATCGGGCGGCTATCTCGTCATCAATCAGACGGAAGCCTTGGTCGCCATCGACGTCAATTCCGGCCGCTCGACACGCGAGCACAACATCGAAGACACGGCGCTGCGCACCAATCTCGAAGCGGCGGATGAAATCGCGCGGCAATTAAGGCTGCGCGATCTTGCCGGCCTCATCGTCGTCGATTTCATCGACATGGAAGAGGGCCGCAACAACCGCGCCGTCGAACGCCGGATGAAGGAAGCGCTGAAGAACGACCGCGCCCGCATTCAGATCGGCCGCATTTCGCATTTCGGCCTGCTCGAAATGTCGCGGCAAAGAATCCGCACCGGAGTGCTCGAAGGCTCGACCGCGCCTTGCCCGCATTGCGCCGGCTCCGGCATGGTCCGCTCGACGTCCTCCGTCGCGTTGCATGTTCTGCGCGTGCTCGAAGATGCGCTCATCAAGAGTTCGGCGCATAACATCACGGTCCGCACGCGGGCCGAGGTCGCGCTTTATATTCTCAATCAGAAGCGCGCCAACCTCAGCGATCTCGAACAGCGCTTCGGCGTCTGCGTGACCATCGTCGGCGACGATACGCTGACGGGCACCGCCTATCACGCCATGGAGCGCGGCGAACCGGCGACGGGTGTCGCCGAACCGCGGCTTCCCGATGCTGTGCGCGCACTCGAACCGCCACCGCTTCCGATCGACGAGGCCGACGATGAGGAAGGCGACGAAGAAGAAACCGAAGGCCCTGGCAGAGACGAATCCGAATCTGGCGAAGGCGTCAGGCGCCGCAGACGCAGACGCCGCAGACGCGGTGGCCGCGACAGAGAGGCAACCGGCATCAATGCCAATGCGCCGCAGCCCTCTGACGACGCGCTCGCAGCCGTGGCGCAATTCGGCCGCTTCCCGGAAAAAAGCGGTGGAGACGGCGTTGCCGAGGCTCAAGGCGAAGAGGAAGCCGGCGTGGAAGCCCCTGGCGGCGAGCCCAAGCACGATGGCAAGCGGCGGCGTTCGCGCCGGCGTGGCGGCGGTCGTGGCCCGAGCGAGACGACAGCCGATTGGCCGGCCGATGCCGAAGTCGAAACTTTTGCCGCCGATCTCGGTCCGGAGAAGGCCGAGGACTACAGCGCCAGCATGATCGACGGGTTGGAGCCGCATGTCTCCGCGCCCGCGCCGCAAAGCGAAAAGCCGAGCAAGGCGAAGGAAACCGCGAAAGCCAAGGCGGAAGCGGAAGCAGCCGAGAACGAAAGCGCCGCGGAGGTTGACGATCCCAATCGGCCGAAGCGCACCGGCTGGTGGCAGCGCGCCAAAGCCTCGATCTGACGATCGCGCGATGAGAATCAAATGAGCGGCGCCACTGGCGCCGCTCATTTCATTTGTGTGCGCCTCAGCATCTTCTTCAGTCGCAGCGCGTCCTTCGGCGCGTAACCCGCCTGATCATTGTCGAAATAGCAATAGACATCGGCACCTTTGCGGGTGAAGCGGCGGATCAGCCTCGCCCATTGCCGCAAACTTTTGTCGTCGTGACTGCCTTGATATTTTTCGCCCGGCCCGTGCAAGCGGAGATAGGCGAAATCCGCCGTGAGCCATTCCGGCGATTGCAATCCCGCGATGTCGAAAATGCAGAAGGCGCAATTACGCTTTGCGAGCACCGCGCGCACCTCCTCAGTGAACCAGCGCGGATCGCGAAACTCGAAAGCATAGATCCGCCGCTTCGGCAGCGCCTTGATGAATTTATCGAGCCGCGCGACATCAAGCGGGAAATGCGGCGGGGTCTGAAACAGAACCGGCCCCAATTTTCGGCCTAGCGGTTTTATGCGCGGGAAAAATTTCTCGAAGCTTTTTGGCGCATCTTTGAGCCGCTTCACATGCGTCGTATAGCGGCTCGCCTTGCAGGCGAAGACAAAATCCTTCGGTACCTGCGCGGCCCAGGATTTCGCGGCCGCAAGCGAGGGCAGACGGTAGAAGGAATTGTTGATCTCGACCGTCGAAAAATGCTCCGCATAAAAGCCGAGCATGTCCTTGGCCGAAATACCATCGGGATAAAAGGGGCCGATCCAATGCTCGTAGTGCCACCCCGATGTCCCAATATGGACCCTGCCCGGCATTTTGCGCGTCGATCCTGAAAATGCTTGGTCCGCTCCAACGACAGCCCCGCGCCGCGCTGCATGGCCCCAATGGCGCGCCGGTCGACTTCGCGCTTGCCGCCGAGGCGCAGCGCCAAACGGGCTAGCGGCCCAAGCGCGCTTAGAAGGTCTGCGGGTCAGTTATTCGCCAAAGCCAGAAACGAGTGCCAATCGCTCGGCGTGCCGTAGAAGGCGTTCTCGTCCACATTGCCGTTGATGCCCGGCACATGCGCATGTTCGGAATGCTGCCAGAAGTGCCAATGCTGGCCGCCATATTTGACCGCCGGATAATATTTCACGCTGCGCAGCCACATCGGGTAATCGCCGAGCGAGCCTTCTATGACATCATGGTAAAAGTCGATCGAGGTATAAATCACCGGCTTTTTACCATAGGCGGTTTCCATCGCATGGAGCACGGTCTTCATCGAAGCGACCGCCGCCTCGCGCGAGACATGGTGCGGACAGGTCCGCGAGACATTGTTCCATTCGACATCGAGAACGGGCGGTAGAGCGTCCGGGTCCTTCGGCACATGCTCGACGAACCATTCGGCCTGCTGTTCCGCCGGGCGGCACCAATACATGAAATGATAGGCGCCGCGCGGAACGCCCGCCTCTTTCGCCAGCTCCCAATTGCGGGAGAATTTCTCGTCGAGGTAATCGCCGCCCTCGGTCGCCTTGATCCAGGCGAATTGTACGCCGGAGCTGCGCACCGCGCCCCAGTCGATGTCGCCCTGATATTTGGAGACGTCAATGCCGTGGACCTGGAAATCATCGGGCGTGGGATAGATATCCTGCTCGCCGGCGCAGCCAGCCAGCACAAGCGTGACCGCGAGACCCGCGCAAGCGCGTTTCACCGAGAACGCGTGGCGCAAGACTGGGCGCAAGACTTGGCGCAAGAGCAGGAGCCCAAGAGAAGAGAGCCGAAGAGGAGTAAGACGACGCCGGATCATAGTCTCGATTTATCCGATGCCCGGTAACACCTCGTTAACAGGGCAAGCCTCAGGCGTCCACCGCTGGGACAAGAGCACGAAAAGCCGGTCGCAGTGAGGATTGTTGGCAAAGCGGGCGCGGATATGGCGGCCTCAGGAAGCCGCCCGCTTCTCATCGGGTGGTGTCGCCTCGTCGGCCAGCGCCTTCAGCGCGGCATCCAAGGACATCGAGACCTGCTCCTGCGAGCCGAGACGCCGCAAGGAGACCGTGCGTTCCGCCGCCTCTTTCTTGCCGACGACCATCAGCACGGGAACTTTCGCGAGCGAGTGCTCGCGCACTTTATAAGTGATCTTCTCGTTGCGGAGATCCGCCTCGACTCTCAGCCCGGCTTTCCGCGCCGCGGCTAGCACTTCATAGGCGTAATCATCGGCCTCATTGGTGATGGTGGCGACGACGATCTGCAAGGGCGAGAGCCAGAGCGGCAGATGGCCGGCGAAATGCTCGATCAAGATTCCGGTGAAGCGTTCGAGCGAGCCGAACATGGCGCGGTGGATCATCACAGGCGTGACCTTGTCGCTGTCGGGGCCGATGTAGAAAGCACCGAAGCGGCCGGGCAAATTGAAATCGACCTGCGTCGTGCCACATTGCCATTCGCGCCCGATCGCATCGCGCAGCGTATATTCGAGCTTCGGCCCATAGAAAGCGCCCTCGCCTGGATTGATCGCCGTCTTCATGCCGCGGCTCTTCAATACGTCGAGCACGCGGCCGAGCGCGGCCTCCGCCTTGTCCCAGGCCTCATCCGCGCCGACGCGCTTTTCGGGCCGCGTCGAAAGCTTGATGACAATGTCCTCAAAACCGAAGTCGCGATAGATCGACATGATGAGATCGTTGACCTTCAACGCCTCGTCCATGATCTGATCTTCGGTGCAGAAGATATGCGCATCGTCCTGCGTGAAGGCGCGCACGCGCATGATGCCGTGGATCGCGCCCGACGGTTCATAGCGATGCACGATGCCAAATTCTGCAATGCGCAAAGGTAGATCGCGATAAGACTTCAAGCCATTCTTGAAGATCTGGATATGGCCTGGGCAGTTCATCGGCTTCAGCGCGAAGACGCGGTCGTCTTCCGTTTTGGTGACGAACATGTTCTCGCGATAGGTCTGCCAATGGCCCGAAGTCTCCCACAGCGCGCGGTCGAGAACCTGCGGCGTGTTGACTTCGACATAGCCTTCGGCCTGCTGGCGGCGGCGCATATAAGAGATGAGCGTCTGGAAGAGCGTCCAGCCTTTCGGATGCCAGAAGACGGTGCCCGGCCCTTCCTCCTGAAAATGGAAAAGGTCCATTTCGCGGCCGAGGCGGCGATGATCGCGCTTTTCCGCCTCCTCGAGCATTTTGAGATAGGTGTCGAGCTCGGCCTGCGTCGCAAAGGCCGTCGCATAGATGCGTTGAAGCATCGGCCGATTGGAATCGCCGCGCCAATAGGCGCCCGCGACCTTCATGAGTTTGAAGGCCGTGCCGATCTTGCCGGTCGAGGTCATATGCGGGCCGCGGCAGAGATCGAGCCAATCGCCCTGCTTATAGATTTTCAGATCCTGATCCGGCGGGATGGCATCGACGAGTTCGACCTTGAAGGCTTCGCCATGCGTCTCAAACCAGGCCTTCGCCTGATCGCGCGTCCAGATTTCTTTCGTGAACGGCTTATCGCGCGCGATAATCTCGCCCATCTTTTTTTCGATGGCCGAGAAATCCTCCGGAGTGAATGGCGCGTTGCGAAAGAAATCGTAATAGAAGCCGTTCTCGATCACCGGGCCGATCGTCACCTGCGTGCCGGGAAAAAGCATCTGCACGGCCTCGGCGAGGACATGGGCGGCATCATGCCGGATCAGCTCCAGCGCGCGCGGGTCATCGCGATTGATGAACTCGATCTTCGCATCGCGTGTCACCTCGTCGGCAAGATCATTGAGCTTGCCGTCGAGCACCATGGCGACGGTTCTTTTGGCGAGCGAGGGGGAAATGCCGCGGGCGATTTCGGTGCCCGTCGTGCCAGCGGGATAAGGACGCGCGGCACCATCGGGAAAAGTCACGGAAACCATACCGTCTCCTTCCGCTCACTCGCCGATACCAATCGACGTAAGCGCGAGAGTTTGTCTTCGAGAGCCTCGAAGGCCGCTTTCTCGGCGGCGCGATCGCAACGAAGCTCGGCCCAGGAGGTAACAAGAGCAAGGCTGGGCTTCAAGAGGACTTCGAGGAACACCCGCTAGCCGAAAATTAGCACTCGCGGCGCCTGCTACTAATAGATTGAAATCGCAGGAACTTATGGCATGTGCCCGGATTTCGTGATGGAGTTGATGATCCATCGCGGAGGGCTGATTCATGGGGTGCAGTGACGCATTTCGCCGCCAGCTCGAGGGCTATGGTCTGACGACCGCCCATATTCTCTATCGCCTGCCCGATCACCCTTCGATCGTGCAGTCCTATATCTGGCAGGACTACGATCTGCATCCGCAGTTTCCGGAACTGCGCAAATTTCTCGATTTCTGGAATCGCTGCCTCGATGGTCGCCTCTTTTCTGTCACCGTCGCGCATTCGGGCCTGATCAAGCCGAGAGACGTGGCGATGGTCGGCGCTGAATTTCGTCTGCACTGAGCCGCAGAGCTTCAATAAAGCAGATGGTCGGAGTGGCGGGATTCGAACCCACGACCCCTAGTCCCCCAGACTAGTGCGCTAACCGGGCTGCGCTACACTCCGACTGCCGGTCTTATAGAGAAAGCGATCCGCTGCCGCAACGCGCGCCTTTTGGCCTATCCGATGGCGGTCAGCTGCCGCGGGCCGCATCGAGAATGCGCGCACAGTCGGTGAGGTCGGCCAGCAATTCCTGCAGGAAGGCGCGATCGGCGACCGCCTGAGCCGGCTGCTGAGCCGACCGCGCCGCTTCGGCATTCGGCAAATCGGCTCGGGTCGCTCCGCTGGGATGACCGGACTCTTCGTCCGCCTCCTCGAAATCTTCGGTCTCATATCCGGCCGCCGGCGGAATGAAGGTCCCGCCCGGCGCGCCATAGGTCGAAGCGACGCCGCGCACGCCTTGCTCTTTCAGAATTTTCTGGACGCCTTTGATCGTATAGCCCTCGCCATAGAGAAGCTGGCGAATGGCACGCAGCAGTTCGATGTCTTCGGGACGATAGTAGCGGCGGCCGCCGCCGCGTTTCAAAGGTTTGATTTGCGCAAAGCGCGATTCCCAAAATCGCAGGACATGTTGTGGCAAGTCGAGATCCTGTGCCACCTCGCTGATTGTTCTGAAAGCTTCTGCACTTTTTTCCATGCCGCCCCGTGCGATCTCGGCCGATGCCAATTCTTCCCCCCAGAAGATGGCATAAATCGGCTGACTCGTAGGAAGAGACCACGAAAAGAGTGAATCAAACGAGACCGGAATGCCATACGCGACGGCATTTCCACAAAATCTTATTTTATGACATGGATGTCAGGACAGCGTGTCGTCGCCGCCATGTGTGTTGATTTTCGCCTTCAAGAGATTGGAAGGCTTGAACACCAACACGCGCCGCTCGGTGATCGGCACTTCGACGCCGGTCTTGGGATTGCGACCGAGGCGCTTGCGTTTGTGGCGGACTAGAAACGATCCAAACGACGATAATTTCACTGCTTCGCCCGCGACAAGACGGTCCATAACTTCATCGAGAACCATCTCGACGAGCGCGGCCGATTCCTTTCGCGAAAGACCCACCTGCTGATAGACCGCTTCCGCGAGATCGACGCGCGTCAAAGTCCGCGCGCGGTTCTCGCCTTTCGTCAGAGTTTTGCTGTCCGTCGGCTGCCCTGTTGCATTCGCAGCCATTTCAGATGCGGTCATCGGATAACTCTACGAATTGCCCTCGCCTGGTCAACGCACGCCTTCAGTGCGCCAAGGCTACGCCAAGTTCCTGCCGGGACCCAGCACCAACAATGTCAAATTTCGTTCCTGGGAAAGCTTCGTACAAACCGGTCAGAAGATCAATATCTTCCTTGTCTTGGCCGATTTTTAGGCGAAGCCGCTCATCTACCACCGGATGAGCGCGGCGCCCCAGGTAAATCCGCCGCCCATCGCCTCGATCATCACCAGATCGCCCTCTTTGATGCGGCCGTCTTTGCGCGCAACGCAAAGCGCGAGAGGAACGGACGCGGCCGAGGTGTTGCCGTGAAGATCGACAGTTGTGACGACTTTCTCATGCGGTATGCCGAGTTTCTCCGCCGACGCATCGATGATTCGCCGGTTGGCCTGATGCGGCACGAACCAGGTCAAATCCTTTGCCGTCGTCCCCGTGGATTCGAACGCCGCCTCGACCACATCGGCGATCATGGTGATCGCATGGCGAAACACTTCGCGGCCTTCCATGCGCACATGGCCCGCGGTTTGGGTCGAGGACGGTCCGCCGTCGGCATAGAGCTTATCGTGATACCGCCCATCGGAACGCAGATGCGTCGTCAACACGCCGCGATCCGCGGTCGTGCCTTTTCCTGGCTGGGCTTCGAGAACGACGGCACCGGCGCCGTCGCCGAAGAGCACGCAGGTCGAGCGATCCGTCCAATCGAGGATGCGCGACATCGTCTCCGCGCCGATGACGAGGGCGCGCTTATGCGAGCCGGAGGTGAGGAATTTATCGGCCGTCGTAATGCCGAACACGAACCCAGAACAGACCGCCTGGAGATCGAAGGCCGCGCCGCCCGTCATGCCGAGTTCGGCTTGAATCAGAGTCGCGACGGACGGAAAGGTGAGGTCCGGCGTCGATGTGGCGACAATGAGAAGGTCGATATCCGAACCGGTGAGCCCCGCGTCCTTGAGCGCCGCGCGCGCCGCTTTGAGCCCGAGGGTCGAGGTGCGCTCGTCGTCTGCCGCGATGTGGCGCTGCTTGATGCCGGTGCGCTGGACGATCCACGCATCCGTCGTGTCCAATGTCTTTTCGAGATCGGCGTTGCTGACAATGCGTGATGGCAGATAACAGCCCAGGCCGACGACGACCGAGCGCAGCTTGGCGTTAGAAAAGTCGTTCACTCTCTTGATCCGTTTCGATTTCTGGGAATTGCCGAAGCTGCGCTGCGCCCAATATCCGGTTCCTTCGGGCAGCTCAAGTCGACAGCGAAGCGGCAGGTGGCGTGTCCGCCCGGCCGGCGAGGGTTTCCTGGATTTTGCTCAACAGTTCGTCTTTTACCATCTCGTAGCCGATTTCGATCGCCCGCGCCGTCCCGATCGCATCGGAGCCGCCATGGCTCTTGATGACCACGCCATCAAGACCCAGGAAAACGCCGCCGTTTACCTTGCGCGTGTCCATTTTGCTCTGGAGCGAGGCGAAGGCGCGGCGGGCAAGAAGATAGCCGAGTTTGGACCAGAGACTGCTTTGCAGCGCCTCGCGCAAATAGGCCGCGATCTGCTTCGCAGTTCCTTCCGCAGTTTTCAAGGCGATGTTTCCGGCAAAGCCTTCGGTCACAACGACATCTACCGTCCCCTTGCCGATATCGTCGCCCTCGACGAAACCGCGGTAGTCGAGATGTGGCAGCGCCGTTTCACGCAGGATGCGCGAAGCCGTCTTCACCTCTTCGAGCCCTTTGACCTCTTCGGTGCCGATGTTCAAAAGCCCGACAGTCGGACGTTCCAGGCCGAAGACGATCCGCGCCATGGCCGAGCCCATAATCGCGAGATCGACGAGATGTTGGGCATCGGCGCCGATCGTCGCGCCGAGATCGAGCACAAGAGATTCTCCGCGCATCGTCGGCCAGATCGCGGCGATCGCCGGGCGGTTGATGTAAGGGAGCATGCGCAAACAGATTTTGGCCATCGCCATTAGAGCGCCAGTGTTGCCGGCGGACACGGCGGCATCCGCCTGCCCTGTCTTGACCGCTTCGATCGCGAGCCACATCGACGAGGTGCGCCGGCCCGCCCGCAAGGCTTGGCTCGGCTTGTCATCCATTTTGATCGCCACATCGCAATGGTGGATCGTCGACACGGAGGCGAGCTCCGGATACGCGGCCAGGAGCGGCTTCACCCGCGCCTGATCGCCAAAGAAAAGAAAGACGATGTCGCTGTGCTGGGAAAGAGCCAGCGCCGCACCGGGAACGATCACTTCAGGACCGTGATCTCCGCCCATGGCATCGAGAGCGATCCGTACCGGCGTTCTCATCGCACGACATCTCCTTGCGGCTCAATTTTGCCTGAGCCGCCCCCCACGCCACAAGTCACGATCGTTCTTTGAGCCTTTTCAAGACGCTGAAAGGCGTCTCCGGCTCGCTTTCGCCGGCCGAGGGCGGCTCGAAGGCGACGCCCGGCTTGCGCGGATAAGGATCGAGGCCAAGCGCCAGGAATTCCGCCGCGAGCGCGCCGAGATCGATTTGGCCATCGATGATCGGATCGGGGGGACCTTCCCCCGGTTCCAGATGCGCCGCCTCTGCGGCATCCCACTTGGCCGATAATTCGGCAGCCTCCTTGGGCTGCGCGAAATCAACGTCGATCGGCTCAATAATCTCGCTCTCAAACGGCTCCAGACTGACGACGCAGATTTGCGTCACCTTGGCGCGCAGTTCGCCGCTGACGTTGAACCGTTCGTCGGGCTTGCGGGCGATATGAAATTCAGCGTCGAGGCTTTCGATATTGGGCAGATTGTCGACGTCGGCCAGCGCCCGCAAGGTCTTGGCATCGGCACTGATGCTGACATCCGTTCCGCCTTCCGGCACTTCTGCCACAAGGATCGGATGGGAAAAAATCTTCGGCGCGCGTCCGGCGCGCGGGTCATGCTCAGTCATTGGGCGCCTCCTCGTCTGCCGTCGCGACCTTCGCAAAGGGAATGGGCGCGGCAAGAAAATCCGCAAGGGTGGTTTGCAAAAGCACCGCCTCCAAGCGCATCACATAATGCGCCAGGCGTTTGCCGTCGCTGTGACCTTCATAGACATTTCGCGACAAAGTCTGCGCCAGCGCAAGCTCGCCTTTCGCCAAGGCTGTGTGATAGGCCATGGCCCGCCCGAAGAACGCCTCGGCAATGGCCTTCATCTCTTTTGGCACGCGGGTATCCGCGACGCCGATCTCTCGCAGCGCAATATCGAAGTGCCGAAATAGGACATCGGCAAGATCTTGCGCGATCTCAGGGCCCGGTTGCGGCAAAGCCTCGAGCCGACGCAAAACCAAAGCGGCGTGGAGAACGAGAGATTCGAATCGGCCTTCGATTGTATCCGCGATGCCATAGGCGGTGAACAAAACCGGATCGCGCGCAGCAGCAACGATCTCGCCGTGAAGACGGCCGATCAGCCTGCGATTGGCGCTGCCGCGGAAAAGTCCTAAAATCATGACCCTATTGCCGGTTGGCCGAGGGGTGTGGCGGAGGTCGCGGGGGCGCGAATGCTTGCATTTCGCCGCGCTGCCAATTACGCATCACCGGACGCTGGGAGGCCGTCTGTATCGGCCCTGTCGTGTGCGAGATGCGACGGAAAAGTCTAGCAAGTTTTGCAAGACATGGTCGCAATTCTTTAGCCAAGGCCAAAGCGTAAATCGTCGGTCCGGAGACCTTTATGAATTTGGAGAATGCCGGTAAGTCGCGCAATCGCGAACGGGCTCGCTCGACGAAGCCCGCCCTTGCGCTCGGCGTGCGGCTTGGGGCCGCCGTCGGTCTCGCGCTGAGCTTGTCCGGCTGCCTCGGCTATGATGGCGACGTGGTGCACGGCTATCAGGCCGACGCCCGCCTTCTCGACCAGGTCAAGATCGGCTCCTCCGCCGAACAGGCTCTGGTGGTGATGGGCTCGCCTTCGACGACCTCGACCGTGGGGGGCGACGCCTGGTACTACATCACCCAGACCACCAAGAAGCCGCTCCTGTTCATGGATCCGTCGATCGTCGATCAGCGCGTGCTTGCGATCTATTTCGACAAGGAGAAGAAGGTCACCCGCATCGCCAATTACGGGATGAAGGACGGCCAGGTTTTCGATTTTGTCTCGCGCACGACCCCGACGGGCGGCAACGAGGCGACCATCCTCAAGGGTCTCTTGTCCAGCAGCTTCCATCTCACCTGAGAAAGAGCGCGTAAGCTCTATAACGGGATCAAGAAAATGGCCGGATCGCTCCGGCCATTTTTGTTTGGCGCAAGACGTGAGCGCTAGTGCGCTGCCAGGATCGCAAGCAGCAGCAAAGCGACGATATTGGTGATCTTGATCGCCGGATTGACCGCAGGACCCGCCGTGTCCTTATAGGGATCGCCGACCGTGTCGCCGGTCACCGAGGCTTTGTGCGCCTCGCTGCCCTTCATGTGCTTCACGCCGTCTTTGTCGATGAAGCCGTCCTCAAAGCTCTTCTTCGCATTGTCCCAGGCGCCGCCGCCCGATGTCATGGAGATCGCAACGAAGATGCCATTGACGATGACGCCAAGCAGCAGAGCGCCGAGCGCGGCAAAGGCATTGGCCTTCGATCCTGAGATCAAGAGCACGCCGAAATAGCAGACGATCGGCGCCAGCACCGGCAGCAGCGAGGGAATGATCATTTCCTTGATCGCGGCCTTCGTCAGCATGTCGACGGCGCGGCCGTAGTCGGGCCGATCCTTGCCTTGCATGATGCCCGGCTTCTCGCGGAACTGGCGCCTCACCTCTTCCACGACCGAGCCCGCGGCGCGCCCGACGGCGGTCATGGCAATGCCGCCGAAGAGATAAGGAATCAGGCCGCCGAGGATCAGACCCGCGACGACGTAAGGATTGGAAAGCGAGATGTCGATCGCGCCGACATCCTTGAAATAAGGCACGCCGCTATCGACGAAATGTTTGATGTCGTTCGTATAGGCGGCGAACAGGACCAGCGCGCCGAGACCCGCCGAACCGATCGCATAGCCTTTGGTCACGGCCTTGGTCGTGTTGCCGACCGCATCGAGAGCATCGGTCGCATGGCGCACTTCTTTCGGCAGGCCGGCCATCTCGGCAATGCCACCGGCGTTGTCTGTCACCGGACCGAAGGCATCGAGCGCGACGATCATGCCGGCAAGGCCGAGCATCGTCGTCACGGCTATCGCAATGCCGAAGAGGCCGGCGAGCTGAAAGGCCGAAATGATGCCGCCAACGATGACGAGTGCCGGCAGCGCCGTCGATTCGAGCGAGACCGCGAGGCCTTGAATGACGTTGGTGCCGTGGCCCGTCACCGAGGCTTGCGCAATCGAGATCACGGGCCGCTTGCCCGTGCCGGTATAATATTCGGTGATGACAACGATCAGGCCGGTCACGACAAGGCCGACGAGGCCGCAGACGAAGAGATGCAGGCCGTTCACAGTCACGTCGTTTGCCGTACCGATGTCGCCGAAGCCGACAGTCAGATAGGTCGCGACCGCAAGGCCCGCGATCGACAAGACGCCGGTCGCGATGAGGCCCTTATAAAGCGCGCCCATGATCGCATTGGTTGGACCGAGCTTGACGAAATATGTGCCGGCAATCGAGGTCACGATGCAGGCGGCGCAGATCGCCAGCGGATAGAGCATCGCCGAGGCCAGCACCGCTTGACCGGCGAAGAAGATGGAGGCCAGCACCATGGTCGCGACCACGGTCACCGCATAGGTCTCAAAGAGATCGGCTGCCATGCCGGCGCAATCGCCGACATTGTCGCCGACGTTGTCGGCGATGGTCGCGGGGTTGCGCGGATCGTCTTCCGGGATTCCCGCTTCGACCTTGCCGACGAGATCAGCGCCGACATCCGCGCCCTTGGTGAAGATGCCGCCGCCAAGACGGGCGAAGATCGAAATCAACGAGGCGCCGAAACCGAGCGCGACAAGCGCGTTGATTGTTTCGCGGCTGTTGGGATCATGATGCAGCGGGCCGGTGAGAATGAGATAATAGGCAGCGACGCCGATCAAAGCGAGGCCGGCGACGAGCATGCCCGTGACGGCGCCCGCCTTGAAGGAAATGTCGAGGCCCGCGGCGAGGGACTTGGTCGCCGCCTGCGCCGTACGGACATTGGCGCGAACCGACACATTCATGCCGATGAAGCCGGCGGCGCCCGACAGAACCGCGCCGATCAGAAAGCCGATGGCGACCGTCCAGGACAACAAGAGGCCGAGAATAATGAAGATGACCGCGCCGACGCCGGCAATGGTCATATATTGTCTTTTGAGATAGGCCTGCGCCCCTTCCGCGATCGCCTCCGCGATTTCCTGCATCCGCGCCGAGCCCGCATCCGCGGCCAAAAGCTGCGATGCGGTGATCGCGCCGTAAGCGACGGCGAGAAGTCCGCAGAGAATCACCACCCAAAGAGAAATCATCGCGATTCCGCCCTTCCATTCTTGGCCGCGATTCCGCGGCGGCTCAAATTATTCTCGTTCGATCAGGCAGTTAGAAGAAGATCTTCAGATCTTCTCTCACCGCCTGGGCGAATTTCGGGCGCACCTTATGCAGAAAGCGCCGGCCTTCGCAATCCGGGCTGCCCCATCAGAAAGGCTGAGCGCGGGGGCTGCCCACTCAAAAATGTTGATAGGAGAGCGTCGGCAGCGCGACAGGGCCTTGAATGGTCCGGAAAACCGGGCTTTCCGAGCCGCCGCGCGCATGCGCGATCCGGGTGACGGCGACACCCGCCGTCCCTGCAACCTCTTCGAAGGCTGCGGCCTCCGCCGGCGCGACGGCACAGAGGATTTCGTAATCGTCGCCACCGGATAGGATCGTCGCGATCAGCGCGGGATCGAGCGCCAAGGCCTGTCGCGCGGCATCGGAAAATGGGATGTTCTCGACCGCGATGTCGGCGGTGAGGCCCGTCAGGCGCAACATTTTGGCGAGATCGCCGGCAAGCCCGTCGGAAATATCCATCGCGGCATGGGCATGGTTTTTCAGCGCGCGCGAGAGGTCGAGGCGAGGCTGCGGCAGGAGATAGCGAGCTGCCAAATGTCCGCGCGCGTCCGGCGCCAAAGCGCCGATCCAGCCCGCGTCTTTCTCATCCGCGCGACGGAGTCTGAGACCCAGCGCCGCATCGCCGATCGTACCGGAGACATAGAGGAGATCGCCTTCGGCGACACCGCCACGTGGCACCATCTGGCCATGGCCAACCGTGCCAATCGCGGTGATTGAGAGAATGAGTCCGTCGGGACTTTTCATCGTGTCGCCGCCGATTAATGGGCAGGAATAGGCTTTTGCATCCTCGCCGAGCCCAGAAGCGAAGCGCGAAAGCCAGGGCTCCGTCCAATCCGCCGGCAGCGCGAGGCTCAACAGAAACCCCAAAGGCTGCGCCGCTTTTCCGGCAAGATCCGAGAGATTGACGCGCAGTGCCTTCTTGGCGATCGCATCCGGCGGATCATCGGCAAAGAAGTCGACGCCGGCGGCGAGCATATCGGTCGAGATGACGAGTTCGTGGCCGGACGGCGGATAAAGCAGAGCCGCATCGTCGGAAAGGCCCAATCCCGCCGGCCCGGCAAGCGGCGCGAAGTAGGCGGCGATCAATTCGTCTTCCGACGGGCGCGACATGGGTTCGCCTTGCTGTTCACGCTTTCGCGGAGAATTCCTCGGCCCTGAGTTGATGCGCCATCGCATCGAGCACGGCATTGATCATGCCGACTTCTTCACGCTCGAAGAAGGCGGCCGCCACATCGGCATATTCCTTGATGACCACTTTCGCCGGCACGTCCTTGCGCTGTTTGAGTTCGTAGGCACCGGCGCGGAGAATGGCGCGCAGAACGGAATCGATGCGCGCCAGCGGCCAGGTCTCGATCAGCGTATTGTCGATCTGGCGGTCGATCGGCCCTTGGTCGGCGAGAACGCCGTGCAGAATATCGCGAAAGAACGCCATCTCTGCGTCATTATAGGTCTCGCCTTCGATCTCGCCGCCGATCCAGAAATTCTCAAACTCGGCCAGCGTCTCGGCAATGCCCTTACCGGCGACGTCCATCTGGTAAAGCGCCTGGACGGCGGCGAGCCGCGCAGCCGAACGTTCCAGCGCCTTCACCATCAGAGCGCTCCGCAGGCAAGCTTGATCCGAAACAGGGCCAGCGCCGCGCGGGCCGCGTCGCCACCCTTATCGCCGCCCTCGTGGCTGGCGCGCAGGCGTGCCTGCGCTTCGTTCTCGACCGTCAATATCCCATTGCCGAGCGGCAGTCTGCGCCGGACGGCAAGGTCCATCAAAGCACGGGCGCTTTCGCCGGCGACGATCTCGAAATGATAGGTGTCGCCGCGGATGACGCAACCGAGCGCGATCGCCCCCTGATAGGGCCGCCCGATGCGTTCGGCGGCATCGAGGATCGTTTCCATGGCGACGGGGATTTCCAGCGATCCCGGCACCCGGACGATCTCATGTTGGGCCCCAGAGGCGGCCAAGGCACGCACGGCGCCATCCAGCAAAAGGCTGCTGATATCGTCGTAAAAACGGCCCTCGACGATCAGAAAACGCGCGCCCTTACGGCTTGTTTCTACAACATTTTCTTCGGATTTTCGGGGTCGGCGCGGCTCTGCCATCGGACCTGATCCTTCGGTTATCCCGCCCCTTGGATCTTTTGGCGAGCAAGGGTCGTTGAGTAACAAGACGGATACGGTGCCGCAAGCGAACCGAAGCGGGAGGCTTGGCTCGTGCCTTTCCTTGCATTATGCCAGCTGCGCGGGCGCGGTTTTTGATCGCACCCGCCCTTGCTTTTGCCGTTGAGCCTTGATCATCTAGCCGCCAAGAATGAAACAAGTTTCAGCTGCATCGTGACGCGCTCGGGATGCACGAGCCAATAGCCGGCGCCGCGCTGCGCCAAAAAGGGGAGGAAAGCGTTTCAAGGCTCGACAGCGCGCCCTGCGCTGCCCGGTTGTCCTTTGCTCTCAAATCTCCCTACCCTTTTCGCCGGCCCGCTCGATCGATGGGTCGGTCCCTCAACGATCGGTCCAACACATCAGGCCCAAAAATCAGGCCCAAAAATCAGGCCCAAAAAATTAGGCCAAGGAATTAGCCAAGGAGTAGAACACGTGAAGTTTGCGACATCGATCCTGGGCGCGCTCGCCCTTCTGTTTGTTTTTGGCCAGGGCGTCGCCCGCGCCGATCCGCCGGGCGATCCGACCGCCGTCTCGCAAGACGCCAATGGCGAATGGCACGATAAGAACGGCGACCCAACCTATAAGATCGACAAGGACGGCACGGTCGATTTTTACACCGGCACGGGCTTTGTCCAATATGGCGCCAACTGCCTGGTCTGCCACGGCCCCGACGGACTTGGTTCGTCCTACGCGCCCAATCTCACCGAAATGTTGAAGCAGCTCAGCTACACCGATGTCTTTGGCATTGTGGCCGGCGGCAAGCGCGACGTGAGTTCCTCGCAGGATTTGGTGATGCCGTCTTTCGGCACCAACAAAAACGTGATGTGCCATCTCGACCCGATCTACATCTATCTGCGCGCCCGATCCAACGGTGCGTTCGAACGCGGCCGCCCTGCGAAAATCGGACCGAAGCCGGCGAGCTATTCGAAGATTGAAGACGCTTGCTTCGATGCCGGGTCCGCCCCCGCGCAAGCTCCGGCGCCAGCCCCCGCGCCCAAAAAATAATCAGCCACTCTGAAGGCTGGTTCATCGAGGCCATTCCGCGCCGCGCGGGATGGCCTTTTTCTTAAGCAATGCGGCGAATGCTGCCGGCGCCCACTTCGCGCTGATAGAAGAGAAAATCGAGTTCGGGCGCAGCACCCACCAATCCGGTCATAAGACAATGGACCTGCCCGCGATGATGCGTCTGGTGATTAAAGAAATGCGCCAGTGCCGAGGCAAGGTCCTGCTCGAATTCGGCCGGCGACGTCACGGCGCGATAGCGAAACGTGCCGCTGAGATTCGCCTCATTGAGAGAGTCGATGAAAGCGACGATGCGCGCGTCTTCCGCGACCCGAGCCGCGCGCAAATCGTTGAAGTGCTCGCAGACGATGGCATCAAGACGCGGCGCTGGCTCCCCTGAGCCCGTAAAGCGCGCCATCCAAATGCGGTCGGCGACGAGCAAATGGTTGAGCGTGCCATGCACCGATTTGAAGAAGGCGCCGCGATCGGCGCGATAGTCGTCATTCGACAGACGCGCGGCGTGATCGTAAAGGCGCCGATTGGCCCAGGCGTTGTAGGCGGCAAACATCTGCCAATGGGATTTCATGGTGCCTCCCCTATGCTCCCTTCGCCTCAGTGAGCCTTGCTGCATAGCGCGCCATCAGATCGACTTCGAGATTGAGCCTATCGCCCGCCTTGCGCTCGCCCCAGGTCGTGACTCCGAGCGTATGCGGAATGAGCAGCACCGAGAAGTGATCGCCTTTGACGTCGTTGACGGTGAGCGAAGTCCCGTCGAGGGCGACTGAGCCTTTTTCGGCGATGAAGCGCGCGAGCGGCGCGGGCGCTTCGATCCAGAGCCGTTTCATGCCGTCGAACGTCTCATCGATGACGATGGTCGCGACGCCATCGATATGACCCGTGACGAGATGGCCACCCAGCTCGTCGCCGATCTTCAGCGAGCGTTCGAGATTGAGCTTTGTGCTGACGGCCCAATCCTGTGCCGTGGTGCGCGCCAGCGTCTCCGCGCCGACATCGACCTCGAACCAGGACCTCTTGCCCGCTTCGCCTTTGGCGACGACGGTAAGGCAGGGGCCGCCGCAGGCGATGGACGCACCGATTGCAATCGTCTCAGTCGGGTAGGAGCAGGCGATGCGCACGCGAAAAAGATCGCCCTGCGGTGTTATCGCGGTCACTTCGCCGACATCGGTGATGAGGCCTGTGAACATCAAAGCCGCCTTTCGTAACGGCGCAGACGATCGGTACCGATCATGCGGTCCTCGACGAGCTCATAATCTGCCTTGTCCTCAAGCCGCGCGCGGTTTTCGGGATCGAGCGCCGGCAGGCGTTGAGCGGCGAGATTTTTAGCACTCGTCAGCAGCATCACCTCATCGGCGAAATTTTCCTTCAGCAAGGCCGCGGCCAGATGCGGGCCGCCTTCGCAGAAGATGCGCGTCAGCCCGCGCTTGGCAAGCGCCGCCAAAGCAGAGGCGAGATCGATGCGGCCGTCAGCGCCCGCCGCGACGCGGATGATCTCAACGCCGCAATCCAAAAGCCGCGAGGCGGCTTCGTCCGGAGCCGTCTCACTTGCGACAAGAAGCGTCGGATGCGCGCCCGCCGTCGCGGCGAGGCGCGATGTTGGCGAAAGTCTGAGATTTGAATCGAGCACGATGCGCAGCGGGTTGAGTGTTTCCATGCCTTGCAGACGCACGGTCAAAAGCGGATCGTCCGCGAGCGCCGTGCCAGCGCCGATCAGGATTGCGTCATGCAGCGCGCGCTGCATCTGAACAGCGGCATTGGCTTCTTCGCCCGTAATCCGAAGCCGGGGCGCGCCGGGGGCGCCGGCCGCAAATCCATCCGCGGTCTCGGCGAGTTTTAGCGTGATCATCGGCCGGTTTTTCGTCGCTTGCAGAACATGGCCAAGATTGAGCCGAGTGGCGGCGTCCGCGAGCACGCCGGTGCACACCTCGATCCCGGCATCGCGCAATCTCGCGTGGCCGCGTCCGCTCACACGTGGATCAGGATCGTCGAAGGTCGAGACGACGCGCGCGATGCCACCGGCAATGATCGCGTCGGCACAAGGCGGCGTGCGGCCATGATGGCTGCAAGGCTCGAGCGTCACATAAAGCGTCGCGCCACGGCTGGCGTCCCCTGCCCGCTCTAATGCGATCGTCTCGGCATGCGGCCGCCCGCCATCGCCGGTCCAGCCGCGCGCGATGAGCGTGCCGTCCTTGACGATCAGCGCGCCGACAGCGGGATTGGGCGCCGTGCGGCCAAGACCGCGACGCGCCAGATTGAGCGCCGCCGTCATGAAGCGCGTATCGTCGTCTTTCTCATCCATTGCGGTTTTGAGCGCAGCCTCGCTTGGCGCCAAATGAGCCGTCATCGTATCACCGGATTGGCATCACCGGATTGGCCGGCGCGAAGCGCGTTACGCCTGCGACGGCGTCTTCGACCGTGGCGTGCGCTCGACAGGCTCCGGCGTCTCCGGCGCGCCAGACGCATCCGGAGCCTGCGCCAATTCGTCGATCAGCGTGTTGAAGTCGCGCGCTTCGCGGAAATTGCGATAGACGGAGGCGAAGCGGACATAGGCGACGCTGTCGAGCGAGCGCAGCCCGTCCATCACCAATTCGCCGATCTTGGTCGACTGAATTTCCGGCTCGCCCTGGCTTTCGAGCTGGCGCACGATGCCGTTGACGAGGCGCTCGATGCGGTCGTCATCGACCGGCCGCTTGCGCAGCGCGACCTCGATCGAACGCATCAGCTTGTCGCGATCGAAAGGCACCCGCCGGCCGGTCTTCTTGACCACGGTCAGCTCTCTAAGCTGCACGCGCTCGAAGGTCGTGAATCTGCCCCCGCAGTCGGGACAGACGCGACGCCTCCTGATCGAGGAGGCGTCTTCCGTCGGCCGCGAGTCCTTAACCTGTGTTTCGAGACTGCCGCAATAAGGGCATCTCATTCAGGCAGCCTCAATAAATGGGGAAGCGTTGTGTCAGCTCGTGCACTTTCGCCTTCACGGCCGTCTCGAGCGCGCCGTTCTCAGCATCGCCATGTTTGGCGAGCCCATCGAGCGTCTCGACGATCAGGCCGGCGATCTTCTTGAATTCGGCGACACCGAAGCCGCGCGACGTTCCGGCAGGCGTTCCGAGACGAATGCCCGAGGTCACCATCGGGCTCGCCGTATCGAAAGGCACGCCGTTCTTGTTGCAGGTGATATGCGCGCGCGACAGAGCCGCTTCCGCCGCCTTGCCGGTCAGGTTCTTGGGACGCAGATCGACGAGCATCAGATGATTGTCCGTGCCGCCTGATGTAATGGCGAAACCGCCGTCCACAATGGTCGAGGCCAAAGCCTTGGCGTTCTCCACGACCTGGCGCGCATAGATCTTGAATTCTGGCTTCAGCGCCTCACCGAAGGAAACCGCCTTGCCGGCGATGACATGTTCCAGCGGGCCTCCCTGGAGACCGGGGAAGACGGCCGAATTGATCTTCTTGGCGAGATCGGCGTCGTTCGTCAGGATCAGGCCGCCGCGCGGACCGCGCAGCGTCTTATGCGTCGTCGAACTCGCGACATGCGCATGGGGGAACGGCGAAGGATGCACGCCGCCGGCGACGAGACCTGCGAAATGCGCCATATCGACAAAGAAATAGGCGCCGACGGAATCGGCGATCTGGCGGAATTTCTCGAAATCCCAGAAGCGCGGATAGGCCGAGCCGCCGGCGATGATGAGCTTCGGCTTATGCTCTTCGGCAAGCTTGGCGACCTGTTCCATGTCGATGCGGTTGTCGTCGCGGCGCACGCCATAAGAGACGGGCTTAAACCATTTGCCGGAGAGATTGACCGGCGAGCCATGCGTCAAATGTCCGCCGGCAGCGAGATCGAGACCCATGAAAGTATCGCCCGGCTGCAGCAGCGCGAGAAAGACGGCCTGGTTGGCCTGGCTGCCGGAATTCGGCTGCACATTGGCGAATTTGCAATCGAACAGACGGCAGACGCGCTCGATCGCGAGCGTCTCGACGATATCGACGAATTGGCAGCCGCCGTAATAGCGCTTGCCCGGATAGCCTTCGGCATATTTGTTGGTCAGGACCGAGCCCTGGGCTTCGAGCACGGCTTTGGAGACGATGTTTTCCGATGCGATCAGCTCGATCTCATTGCGCTGGCGGCCGAGTTCCTTGCCGATCGCGTCGAAGATCTCGGGATCGACCTCGGCGAGGCCCGCCGAGAAAAACGTATTTTGAACCGTATGAGCGCTGGCTCCGGCATCGGACTTGGTCATGCGAGGCGTCCTAAACTGATCTCTGGAGAACAAGATTTGCGGGCTCGGCCCGTGCCGTGAGGCTCGCCACGGCCTCAGAGCCTTGAAGCACCGCAAGCCTCAGATTTTAGCATGCCTCTTTCCGGGCGTGAAGGCGCGCCGTGGCGCTCATAATGCCTCAGTGGGCCATGGTTTAAGGCGGCGCGGGGGCTTTTCTCGCTCGCCCAACCCCGGCCAGCGCACCCAGCGCGCTCAGTATTGGCCGTAGCCCTGCCCGGCCGGATTGTTTTGCATCGGCGGCAAGGGCTGCTGATCGGTGCCCCCCGTCATGGGTGCAGGCGGGGGCGCGGGTGCGGGCATCGGCGCAGGTGCGGGCGGAAGCGGCTGGGGCGCGGCGTCGCTCATATTCGCGGCCGCAATCGAGCCGAGCCCGTCGCGCTGATAAATGTCATTGCGGAACTGGACGAGCCCATCGGGCGTCGCCCAGGCGGTGATATAGACCCAATAGACCGGCACCGGCTCGGTGAGTTTCACATCGACGCGTTCGCCCGAGGCGATCACTTCGTCGATGTGATTGCGATCCCAGCCGGGCGTGTCCTTCAGCAGCCACGCCACATAATCGCGCACGTCCTGAACGCGAATGCAGCCCGACGAAATGAAGCGATAGTCGTCGCCGAAAATGCCGCGCTCATCGGTGTCATGCATATAAACACCGTAGGGATTGGGAATATTGATGCGCACCACGCCCAAGGCATCGACATCGGCGCCCGGATCCTGCCGGTAGCTGTAATGTGTCGCTTCCATCGAATTCCAGTCGATGTCCTGCGGCTGGACCTCCTGCCCGTCCTTTTTAAAGATGCGGATCTTGTTCTGGGTCAGATAGTTCGGATTGGCCTGCATGCGCGGAATCAGATCCTTGGCGATGATCGAGGCCGGCACGGTCCAATAGGGATTGAAGTTGATGTCCGTCGCCTTGGTCTGCATGACCGGCGACTGGCGATCGATGCGGCCGACGCCGGCGACGTGATGAGTCGCGACAACGCCGTTCTCCACCGTCTCGACGGCAGCGCCCGGAATATTGGCGGTCACATAACGCTCGCCGAGATTGCCCGTATAGGCCTTGAGGCGAACGAGATTGATCTCAAGCTGACGCAGGCGTTGATCGGCCGGCACATTGAGCGCCACAAACGTGTCCGTGCCGACGACGCCGTTTTGCTGCAGGCCATGGCGGGCCTGGAAATGGCGGACGCCAGCCTGAACGAAGGAATCGAAGACGGCGGAATCGCCGGCCTGCGGGTCGAGATCGCCAGAGAGCTTCAGCCGTCTGCGCAGAGCGATGACCGCGTCGCCGCTGTCACCAAGCTTCAGCGTGCGGCCCGTTGGCACCATATTCCAGCCGCCGCTGGTGACGATCTGCTGATAGCGCGCGATCGCCTGCTCGGTCGCATCGAAGGTCGCCGACGAAAGGATCGGCGTCGTCGAACGCGGAACGGCGAGACGCGCGTCGGCATCATAGCTTTGCGCCCATTCCGCCTGATCCGAAAAGAGGTCGCCGCCAGCATTTGCCGGCCGATCGAAGGTCACCAAAGCGAGGGTCGCGACGCCAAGCGCAAGGGCCGCCGGTAGCAGGGATCGGCCTTGTCGAGGATTGCGCGTCGGGCTGCCCTCAAGGGCAGTGAAATCATTCAGCACGGGCCTCTCCGAATCCTGCTCTGCCGCTTGTCGCTCTTGGTGTCGTCGCACGGGTCGCCGCTCTTGCCTAGTGTCTTGTCCCGCCTGCTCTGGCGAGACGAAACAAAAAACGCGCCGCGCGCTCAACCCGTCAGAAAGGAGCTCCGGCAAACCCGCACAAAAAGGGTGTAATCAGCGATTCCAGCACCGATTTTCAGACCCAGCAAAGTCCTAAATGGACGGCTATTTTGTGGCAGTTTAGCACGCGCTTTAAGGACGATGGCGGGCCGCCCCCGCAAAGGCGCCCAAATAGGCCGGCGGCGTTGAGTCTGGGACACATCACCGCCATGGCTCCGGTCCGGGAAGCCGCCAAAACGGCGCGTGCCGGACGAGGGGTCGCCTCGCCCGGCACGTGATCATGCGCATGGCAGCTTTGCGCTTAGAGACGGAAGCGAATCTGATCCGTCCAGAACCGCTCGAGCCGATTGAGCGACTGATTGAGCCTGGAAAATTCGTCCGAAGTGATGCCGCCGATCTGTTCGATCGTCAGAACATGCTTGTCGTAAAGCGCCGTGACGATGTCGTGCACTTCCTTGCCTTTCGGCGTCAGGCTGATCCGCACGGAACGACGGTCGAGGCGCGAGCGGGCGTGATGGAGATAGCCCATCTCGACGAGCTTCTTCACATTGTAGGAAACGTTCGAGCCGAGATAATAACCGCGCGTGCGCAACTCGCCCGCGGTCAGCTCTTTGTCGCCGATGTTGTAAAGCAGCAGCGCCTGCACCGAATTCACATCGCTGCGACCGCGGCGATCGAACTCATCCTTAATCACATCGAGCAAGCGGCGATGCAGTCGCTCGACCAATGTCAGTGCTTCAATGTAGACGGGTCGCACCTCTTGGGTCCGCACAGCCCGTTGAGCACTTTGCGTCTTGAGAACGCTGTTCATGACTCATCCCTTCTACTACGAGCCTCCTCTTAGGTGGTTTTGGCCCGCCGACGGACAAGCTATAAGCAGCGCGAATGAAGACGAGTTTAAGTAACAAACTGAATAAGAGGTTTAGCAAATTGCGTGAATCAAAGCTGAAATAAAGGCGATTTTTACGATGAAAAACGCTTAAGATTTGAAGGCGTTAACTTACGAATGCGTTTACGCTAGAGGGGCGCGCGTGAAAGCGTTGCGCGCAAACCTCTAAGCGAAGAGGTGAATGAAATTTGCACGCGCGCTTGCGTTGTCGCGCGGCATTTCGTGAACGCGCATACGCATGACTTCATCTGCGCCATTTCAGGATCGCCGGATGCAACCTCACGCGTCAAATCCGCGCCGGCAGCGTGCGCCCTTTCTCGATACAGTAAATCAATTCATTCGATACGGAGATTTCGGCGAGCGCGCCTCAATCGCGTTCGAGCGCGGCCTTAAAGGTCAGCCCGAAATAAATCACGATCAACAGCACGTCGACGATGATCCAGCCGGAGCTGAACGAATCTCTGACCGTCACGGCGGCGAAAATCTGCGAGGTCGCGGCAAAGAGCCAGAGTGCCCCGCCCCAAGGCGTGGCGAGCCACAGTCCGACAGCGGCGACAAGATCAGCGATGGCGAAAAAGATGATGACCACCGCCGCGGCGCCGTCGAGCGAATCGAAGACGGCATTCGAAGGCAGAAGCACCGCCGCCCATTCGACCAGGCCCTGGCAGAGCCAGAGCGCCGCCATCAGCCGCATGAAAATGACGAGGATCATGCCCCAGCGCGTCTGCTTTTGCGGCTGCTGGGATTCGGAATCGCTGATCCTGATCGCCAAGTCCGATGCCGAACTGAGCTCGCGCGGACCCTTGTGGCGGAGAAGTTTCATGGCGCACCCGCGGGCATCGCAAAATCCAACTCGCCGCCCGGATAGGGCGCAAAATAGGCGTCAATCGCGGCCGCGTCGATCTCTTCGAGCGTCGGCGGGCGCCAATGCGGCGTCTCGCCCTTGTCGATGAGGACGGTGCGCACCCCCTCATAATAATCGTGACCGCGCACGACCCGCTGTGCAATACGGAATTCGAGTTTGAGCGCAGCTTCGAGATCGAGCGTCCGTCCGCGCTGCATTTGGCCGAGCGCGATGGCGACGCTCGTCGGCGAACGCGATCGCAGCGTCTTCAGCGTCGTCCTGGCGAAATCCGAGCCTGATGTCTCCAAGGCTTCGACGATGGCCGCGAGGCTTGCGCGGGAGAAGCAATCTTCGATGACGCGGCTCTCCTTCATCAATGACGGTTCAGGCGCGGCGGCGGCTTCCGCCGCAATCGCGCGATCGACATCTTCGCCTTTGCCCAATCGGCCGATCAAGGCCTCAAAACGCGCCGCCGGCACATGCGCGGTCACGAGGCCGAGCGCCAGCGCGTCGCCGAGGCCGATGCGCGCGCCGGTCATCGCGAGATAGGTGCCGATCCGGTGCGGCAAGCGCGGCAGAAAATAGCTGGCGCCGACATCGGGAAAAAAGCCGATGCCGACTTCGGGCATCGCAAAGGTCAGCGCTTCGCCTGCGACGCGATGCGAGCCATGAAGGCTGATGCCGGCTCCGCCCCCCATGACAATCCCGTCCATCAGGGCCACATAGGGTTTCGGAAAGCGGGCGATGGCGCGGTTCAACCGATACTCGGCCTCGAAGAAGGCCATTTGGTGCTCATGCCGCCCGGCGCGTCCGTGCCCATACATCGTCTTGATGTCGGCGCCCGCGCAAAAGGCGCGCGGGCTCGCGCTTTTGATGATGACGCTCGCGATGCCGCTATCGGTGGCATAGGCGGCGAGCACATCGGCAATGGCCGCGATCATATCGAGCGTGAGCGCGTTCAGCGCGGCCACGCGATGCAAAGTGATGACGCCGCAATGGCCGGTCTTTTCGCAAGTAACAGTCTGCTCGCTCATCCGAACTCCCGCATGCGGGAGTTAGAGGAGAACGACCCGCGCCGTCAATGGCACCGTCCGGGTTGGACTTCAGTGTCCTTCCTTGTGCTTGCGCGTTTCAGCGCCTTTGGCGGCGGCCTCTTTCCGATGGGCTTGCGGATGCGCGCCGAGGTCATGCCATGACGTCTCCGAAAGATTGACCTTATAGTGCTTCGCCGCCTTCTCGATGTTGGCGAAAGCCAAGGCGCGATCGTCGTCGGAGACGCCGGTCACTTGATCGAACCGGGCGACGGCATTGCGCACATGCTGCTCGTCGGTCAGCGGCTCTTTACGCTGTTTCGGAAAAGCATAGACGGAATCCGGCAAATCGCTGTGCTCGGTCAGCTGCCCATGCTTCTCGTGAGGCATCCATGTTGCGTGCATTGTGATCACGCCCGAAACACCTTCTTTTATGGAAGCTAAGACGTCGGCTTGCACTTCCTGGCTTGACGCGTCTATCAAGGTTGAAGCCCGACGCGTCTCCCGAGCCAAGCGCGGCGCTAGTCCACGAGTTCCACATGGGTCGCCTGCCATCGAAAGTCACCCCCTTCCAAGCGGAAGCCGCCGCCTCGGCCAAGCTCGATCTGGCGCAGCGTCCGCGCCGCAACCGCAAGGCCGATTGGGCGCGCCGCCTCGTGCGTGAGCATGTGCTGACGGCGGATGACCTGATCTGGCCGGTCTTCATCGTCGAAGGCGAGAAGCAGCGCGTGCCGATCGCCTCCATGCCGGGCGTCGAGCGGCTCTCGATCGATGAGATCGTCAAGGCGGCAGTAGAAGCGGCGGAACTTGAGATTCCGGCGCTGGCTTTGTTCCCAAACACCGATCCGGCACGCCGCGATCCGCGCGGCAGCGAAGCGCTCAATGCCGACAATCTCGTCTGCCGCGCTATCCGCGCGATCAAATCGGAAGTGCCAGATATCGGGATCATCACCGATGTCGCGCTTGATCCTTATACGAGCCACGGCCATGATGGGATTTTGTGCGGCGAAGAGATCGTCAACGACGAGACGGTCGGCGTGCTGGTCGCGCAAGCGCTCAATCAGGCGCGCGCCGGCGCCGACATCATCGCGCCGTCCGACATGATGGACGGCCGGGTCGGCGCGATCCGCCAAGCGCTCGATGCCGAAGGTTTCGAGAACGTGCAGATCATGTCCTATGCGGCAAAATATGCCTCGGCCTTTTATGGGCCGTTCCGCGATGCGATCGGCACCAAGAAGGTTTTGACCGGCGACAAGCGCACCTATCAGATGGACCCGGCGAATGCGGACGAGGCGCTGCGCGAGGTCGCGCTCGACATCGAAGAAGGCGCCGACATGCTGATCGTCAAGCCCGGTCTTCCCTATCTCGACATCATCGCCCGCGTGAAAGAGATCTTTGCGATGCCGACCTTCGCCTATCAGGTCTCCGGCGAATATGCGATGATCATGGCGGCGGCACAGAACGGCTGGCTCGATGAAGAACGGGCGATCATGGAAAGCCTCATTGCCTTCAAACGCGCCGGCGCCGATGGCGTGTTGACTTACTTCGCGCCAAGAGTGGCGAAGTTGCTGAAGGGGCGGAAGTAGCAGCGTCCAACCTTCTCCCACAGGGGAGAAGGTCTCAAGCTTGAGCCAAATCAACAAAGTCGCTGACTTTTCTGCAAGCATTCGCGACAAGGGGCGCCTTTGCCCGCTTCGCGAACCTGCGTCATGCGTCCTCTCCCTCTCTTCCTCTGTGTTAGCCTTTGTGCGCTGTCTCTCGCGCCAATGGGCACGGCCGCGGCGCAAGACAAAGTAGCGCAAACGCCCATCCCCATCCTCGCCTACCACCGCTTCGACCCGGCGACGCCCGGCCCGACGACGGTGACGAACGCCGCCTTCGCGCGCCAGCTCGAATGGCTGGCGGCCCATCACTACAAAATCGTGCCCTTGCGCGCGGTCGTCGAGGGGCTCACCGGCAAAACGCCGCCCGTCGCCGCGCCAGCGGTCGCAATCACCGCCGATGACGGCCATCGTTCTGTCTACACCGAACTCTTTCCCATCATTAAGAAAGAACACATCCCGGTTACGCTCTTCATCTATCCCTCCGCCATTTCGCATGCGAGCTATGCGCTGACCTGGGATCAGCTCAAGGAGATGCACGACTCCGGCCTCGTCGACATCGAGTCGCACACCTATTGGCATCCGGATTTCCGCAAGGAGCGCGCGCGCCAGAGCCCGGAAAAATACCGCGCCTTCGTCGATGATCAGCTCGCGCGTTCGAAATCGGTGCTCGAAGATAAACTCGGCATCAAAGTCGATATGCTGGCCTGGCCCTTCGGCATTGTCGATCCGGAGCTTGAAACTTCGGCAAAGCGCGCCGGCTATGTCGCCGCCTTTGGCTTCAATGGCGGTGTCGCCGCGCCAGGCGGCGATCTCTTCGACCTGCCGCGCATCCCCATGTCGAATGCCGCGCAAGGCGCGAGCTTCGGCGCTATGCTGACGGCGACGACCTCGGGAAAGGCACAAGAATGACACGCGGCCTTCGCATCGGCCTTTTCGCCGTCGCCCTGAGTCTGTCGATCTTCATTGCACAGCAGGCGCTGGCGCTCGATGGCTTCGTGCGCGGCGCGGCGAGCGGCGCGGCGATCGAAAATGCGACCGTCGTTATCGGGACCGAGAGGACGGTGACGGATAGTTCGGGTCATTTTACGATCAATGCGGGGGGCGGAAAGATCTTTGCCCGCGCGCCGGGCTACCGCGCCGGTACATTCGCACGTAACACATTGCCGGACTCCGGCGCCCAACTGAATCTCACCGCCTTCACGCCCAAGGCGCTATATCTCACTGTCTTCGGCATCGGCTCGCAGAAACTGCGCGAGGGCGCGCTGGCGCTGGCCGAGGCAGGCGCGATCAACGCGCTCGTCATCGATATCAAGGGCGATCGCGGCTATATCCCCTATCCGAGCGCGCTGCCGCTCGCCAACGCCGACGGCGCCCGCAAGGTCACGACGATTCCCGATCTCGCCGCTCTGATCCAAGAGCTGCACGACAAGGGCATCTATGCCATTGCGCGCATCGTCACCTTCAAGGACGAGCCGCTTGCGACCAAGCGGCCCGATCTTGCGATCAAGCGCGCGGGCGGCGCGCTCTTCCGCGACAGGGAAAGCCTCGCCTGGACGGATCCCTATCAGCCCGAGGTCCGCGCTTATAATATCGGCATCGCGGTCGAAGCGGCGCAAGCCGGTTTCGACGAGGTTCAGTTCGATTATGTGCGCTTTCCCGATTCCGCGACCCGGCTCAAATTCGCGGGGCCGACGGACCAACAAGGCCGCATCGACGCGATCTCCGGCTTTCTCGCCGAGGCGCGCCAAGCGCTCATGCCTTACAACGTCTATCTCGGGGTCGATATTTTCGGCTATGTCTGCTGGAATCTCGACGATACCGGCATTGGCCAGAAGCTCGAAGAGATCGCGCCCAATGTCGATTATCTTTCGCCGATGCTTTACCCGTCAGGCTTTCAGTTCGGCATTCCCGGCGTCCGCAATCCGGTCGCGCATTCCTACGAGATCGTCAAACAATCACTCGATCAGGCAGAACAGCGCCTCAAAATTTCGCCGAAGCGGTTCCGGCCCTGGCTGCAGGCGTTCAAGGATTACGCTTTCGATCATCGCATGTTCGATGCGACGGAAGTTGCGGCGCAAGTCAAAGCCGCGGGCGATTTCGACTCGGACGGATGGATGCTGTGGAATCCGCACAATATCTATGATGGCCTGGGCCTTGCCGCGGCGGGTTCGCTTAGAGAACAAATCGCCGGCCTCGGCCGCGAGCGTCCCTGCAACTGAGTCTCATGGCTCGCGCATCGGCGCGTCCATCGGCGCTTGGCCAAACGCATATTCGGGCCGCATTGCCTCATTGCTTGCCGGCCACGGATGCGCGGCGACGAGCTGCTGCCAGACCTGGCGGATCGCGTGATAGGTCAGCTGATGCAGATAGATATAGCCTGCTTCATCGAGTGCGAAGAGCGAGGCCTTGGGATCGCGGCGGATCTGCTGGAAGGCCTGATTGATCGCATCGAGGCAGGTCAGCACCTGCTGCGCCTCGACGAGATGCAAATGCCGCATCACTTCGACGAGGGTGACGACATGGAAAGGCACCGTGCCGGGTTGAACGCTCGAATCCCGCGCAAGCTCGAAGAAGACGCGCGCGATGATCGCATCGCCGGCGATGCGCTTGAACGCCTCCTGCATCTCCTGCGCGGTCCCTGAAGCGAGCGCATGACCGAGCCCCTCGGCTGATTCGGGGATGGCCGCGTCGCCGCTGCCCGTGCCACCCGCGAGCGCCCGGATGACTTCGCTTTCCATCCATCGCCGCACCTCGGGAGGCGCCGCTTTGACCTGTTCGGCCGAAAAAGTGAAGCTCACCATGCGCAATACCTCGTAAAAGCAGCCATGCCTGGCTTAAATTTCCCTTGCGCGCCGCGCGCGCAATGTCGGAGATCAACGCAGAAGACCGCAAGCGCGATCCAAAGATTCGGGCGCGCCGCCCCTGTTGAACACTCTCGCCCCCAAGAGCGCATGGCAAAACTACGCACATCCTTTGTCTGTCAGAATTGCGGCGCGGTTTCCCCCCGCTGGCAAGGCCGCTGCGATGCCTGCGGCGCGTGGAATTCGTTCGCTGAAGAAGGGCTCGCCACGGGCATCGGCGCGCAAGCGGCAATCGGCAGCGCCAAAGGCCGCATCTTCGCCCTCGCCGATCTCGATGCGGAAACGGAAGCCATGCCGCGGCTCACCAGCGGAATCGCGGAATTCGACCGCGTGACCGGCGGCGGTTTTGTCCCCGGATCGGTGTTGCTGCTCGGCGGCGAGCCCGGCATTGGCAAATCGACGCTGCTCATTCAGGTCTGCGCGGCTCTCGCGCAAAAGCGGCGCCGCGTCATCTATATCTCCGGCGAAGAGGCGGTCGATCAAGTGCGTCTGCGCGCGCAGCGTCTGGGTCTTGCCGCAGTCGGAATCGAACTCGCGGCCGAAACCAAGGTCGAGGACATCATCGCGACCCTGCAGCAGGGCCCCTGCCCGGCGCTGCTCATCATCGATTCCATTCAGACCATGTGGACGCAGATGGCGGAAGCCGTGCCCGGCACGGTGACGCAAGTGCGCGCTTCCGCGCAAGCGCTGATCCGCTATGCGAAGACGACGGGTGCCAGCGTCATCCTTGTCGGTCATGTGACGAAGGATGGGCAGATCGCGGGGCCACGTGTCGTCGAACATATGGTCGATGCGGTGATATCGTTCGAAGGCGAGGGCGGACGCGATTTCCGCATTCTGCGCGCATTGAAGAATAGATTTGGGCCTACGGACGAGATCGGCCTCTTTGAGATGACGGGACGCGGCCTCGAAGAAGTCGGCAATCCGTCGGCTCTCTTTCTCTCGGGCCGCGATCTCGCGGCGCCCGGAACGGCGGTCTTCGCCGGCATTGAGGGAACGCGTCCTCTGCTCGTCGAAATTCAGGCGCTCGCGGCGCCGAGTTCGCTGCCGACGCCGCGCCGCGCGACCGTCGGCTTCGATCCGAACCGGCTCGCCATGATCATCGCCGTGCTCGAAGCCCGCGCGGGTCTCAGGCTCGGGCAGCATGACATTTATCTCAATGTCGCGGGCGGGTTGAAAGTGAACGAGCCTGCCGCCGATCTCGCCGCCGCCGCGGCGCTCGTCTCCTCGTTGACAGGCCAGAGTCTGCAAAAAGGCAGTGTCTTTTTCGGCGAAATCGGCCTGTCCGGCCAGATTCGCCCTGTTGCGCACGCCCTGCCGCGGCTCAAGGAAGCGGCCAAGCTCGGCTTTACGCGTGCTTTCATGCCGGCGGCGGCCCAGGAATCGGATGAGGCGAGCGCGCGCGCCGAACGATCGGCGGAGGGACTGACGGACATCGCGATCGAATCCTGTCCGGATGCCGCGACGCTCGTCAGCGCCATTGCCGCGCCACCCCGGCGCGAATCGCGGCGCGCACCGTGATTGAAAAGCCATCATCAAAGATTGGCCCCGATTCGCGGCTGTCACATTCGTGGGCCAAGGAATCGGAGGTCGTTGATCCCTGCCGAGGTGACGAGCCCCACTCGTTTGGCTATAAGTCTCGCCAACTGTGATCCCGGTCGAAGGCAGAAGATGATGCCCGGCCGACGCGAGGCGTGCTGATGCCATCCTATCTCGATCTCGGCTTGATCGCCATTATCCTGCTCTCCGCCCTTCTCGCCATGCTGCGCGGATTTACGCGGGAAGTCTTGGCGATCGCCTCCTGGGGTGCGGCGGCCCTCGCGGCCATCTATTTCCACCCGCTCGTGCTGCCCTTCGTCAAACCCTATGTCAGCAAGGATGTGGTGGCGCTCGCCCTTTCGGCGGCGATTATCTTCTTCATCGTGCTGATCGTCGTCTCGCTGATCACGATCAAGATTTCGGATGCGATTCTCGATTCGAAAGTCGGGCCGCTCGATCGCTCGCTCGGATTCGCGTTCGGCGCCGTCCGCGGGCTTCTTCTTTGCGTGATCGGATTTGTGTTTTTCACCTGGCTGGTGCCGGAAAACAGCCAGCCCGATTGGGTGAAAGACGCAAGGATGAAACCGCTGCTGGAATCGACCGGTCGCGAACTGATGGCCATGCTGCCGGATGACCCGGAGGGCCTGCTCGCCAAATTGCGCAAAAAGGGCGTCTCGGACGAGCCGGCGCCCGATTCGGATACGACGTCGCCGCCACTCCCGCCGAAACCCGCCGGCAAGACTTGAGCGCGGAGCTTTGCCGGGCCCCTCGGCCCGGTTTTCCGCTTTCCCGCCCCCATAGATTGTTAACTGCCGTCCCGCTAACTCGTCTTCGGGCTGCCTGCGGCCAAAAATCCCGTGGGCTGGCCCATGTGGAGCGCGAAAATCATGGCATTTGGTGGATGTGATATTATGTAGAAATGGTGACGGACAGAGTTCCGTCATGCGTCGCCTTTTGCGGTCACCTTTCGCAGAAAGCCAGTTGAGTCAGCCCCTACGGCAGTCGTCGTAACGTCTTGGTTTCGGAGGCCGATCATGGACCGAATGGGGGACTTCGACCGATTTGCGGATTTGCCGCGGACGGACGATCCTGACGAAGACCGGCTGCGCGAGGAATGCGGCGTCTTCGGCATCTACGGCCATCCGCAGGCCGCCGCCATCACCGCCCTCGGGCTCCATGCCTTGCAGCACCGCGGCCAGGAGGCGGCGGGCATCGTCTCCTTCGACGGCAATCGCTTCAATTCGGAACGCCGGCTCGGCCTCGTCAGCGAGCATTTCTCCCGCGCTTCGACCATCGAACGCCTGCCCGGTCGCGCCGCCATCGGCCATGTGCGCTATTCGACGACCGGCGAAACCATTCTCCGCAACGTCCAGCCGCTGTTTTCGGAACTGAGTTCCGGCGGCTTCGCCGTCGCCCATAACGGCAATCTGACCAACGGCCTCACTCTGCGCCGCGATCTCGTCGGCGAAGGCGCGATTTTCCAATCGACGACCGACACGGAAGTCATTCTCCATCTTGTCGCCAAGAGCCGGCGCAACCGCGTCGTCGAGCGCTTCATCGAAGCCTTGCGCCAGATCGAAGGCGCTTATGCGCTCGTTGCTTTGTCCAACAAGAAGCTGATCGGCGCCTGCGATCCGCTCGGCATCCGCCCGCTCGTGCTTGGCGAACTCGACGGCTGCTATATCCTCGCCTCCGAGACCTGCGCGCTCGACATCATCGGCGCCCGCTTCATCCGCGATATCGAAAACGGCGAGATTGTCGTCATCTCCGATGACGGGATCGAAAGCCTGCGGCCGTTCCCGAGGCGGCCGATGCGGCCCTGCATCTTCGAATATATCTACTTCGCCCGCCCCGACTCCGTCGTCCACGGGCGCCCGATCTACGAAGTCCGCAAAGCCTTCGGCGCCGAACTCGCGCGCGAAAGCGGGGTCGATGCCGATGTCGTCGTGCCGGTGCCCGATTCGGGCGTTCCCGCCGCGCTCGGCTATGCGCAGGAATCCGGCATTCCCTTCGAGATGGGGATCATCCGCAATCACTACATCGGCCGCACCTTCATTCAGCCCTCGCAATCCGTGCGCGAATTGGGCGTACGCTTGAAACACAGCGCCAATCGCTCGGCTGTCGCCGGCAAGCGCATCGTGTTGATCGATGATTCCATCGTCCGCGGCACGACCTCCGTAAAGATCGTCCGCATGATGCGCGAAGCGGGCGCGCGCGAAGTCCATTTCCGCATCTCTTCGCCGCCGATCACCCATCCCGATTATTATGGAATCGACACGCCCGACCGCGAAAAGCTTCTCGCCGCGACCCATTCGCCCGAAGAAATGCGTGCCTATATCGGCTGCGATACTCTCGCCTTTCTTTCGGTCGACGGGCTTTATCGCGGGCTCGGCGAGCCCGGCCGCGATCCGCTGCGGCCGCGCCTTCTGTTTCCGATGAGTCCCACGCCCCGCCCACTTCACGGCCGTCTCGCCCTCGTTACTGGCGCATCGCGCGGGATCGGTCGCGCCGCGGCCATCGCACTGGCACGCGCCGGCGCGCATATCGTCGCGCTGGCGCGGACCCAGGGCGCGCTCGAAGAACTCGACGACATCATTCGCCGCGAGGACTCCGAGGCGACGCTCGTCCCCTGCGATCTGAAAGACTATGCCGCGCTCGATCGGCTCGGCGCCGCGATCTATGAGCGCTGGGGCAAGCTCGATATTTTCATCGCCAATGCCGGCGTCCTCGGCCCCGTCACGCCGCTTGGCCATGTCGACCCAGGGAAATGGGACGATGTGTTGGCGATCAATGTTACCGCCAATTGGCGGCTCATCCGTTCGCTCGATCTTCTGCTGCGGGCGTCGGATGCCGGCCGCGCGCTCTTCATCTCGTCGGGCGCCGCCCATACGGCGGATTACAAACCCTATTGGGGACCTTATGCCGTCTCCAAAGCAGCGCTCGAGGCGCTGGCGCGCACCTATGCCGCCGAGACTGAGACGACATCGAAAGTGAAAGTGATGATCGTCAATCCGGGGCCGCTGCGTACACGCATGCGGGCGACCGCGATGCCGGGTGAAGATCCAATGAGCCTGAAGACGCCGGAAGACTTTGTGCCGAAACTCATCCCGCTTTGCAGTCCCGATTGGCAGACGACGGGCAAGATTTATGATTTTCCGAGAGACGCGATCCTGAGCTTTCAGGCGCCGTTGGCGGAATCAAAGTGACGCCGCGCTAAGAACGTGGGCTATTGCCCGTGCAGATTCGTCGGGATTTCGGCGTGCACTTTGTCCGACTGCACCTTCGCCGACTGGACCTTATGCGTCTTGCCTTTGAGCGAGTTCGTCGTGTGGATATTGGTAAAATGCTTGATCCGCACGCCGGCTGAATGCTCGGCATGCGCGCCGGCATGTTCCAATTCGTCCTGCAAAGAGTCGAGCTGATTGGGATTGAGGAGCTGCGCGCCCTTCGGGTCGTCGCCTTGCGTCGGCTGATATTGCAGCGCGTCGTCGGGTGGCCGCGATTGCTTGACGAAGTCTTTGGGTTCGGGGACGTCCTCCCAGAGCTTCGTATGCATCAGGACATCGAGGGGCGTCCCGCCGCCATAGGGCTCCGGCGCCTTTTGCGCGGGGGGGCCTTGCTGCTGATCGCCCGGCTGGGCGGCCTGGCCCTGATCCTGGGGTTGTTGCTGCGCAAAGCCCGGCCCGGCGCGGCCCAGAGCCAGAGCCAGGGCGGCGACCGAGATCCCCTTCCCGGCCCAGAGTTGAAAACCCCGCACCAACGGCGCCATTCTGCTTAATCTCACAATCCAACCCGTATTTGCGGCAACCGCCATGGAGTCGATATGCTGCTGAAATATAGCTCTATCATGGCATGGGCCGTCCCGCACGGAGATTGAAATTGCGCATCATCCATGTGCCGGACTTCGACTGGCTCGAAAGAAGCGGCAACAGGCGCCGCCTCTCGGCCGCGCGCAAACGCCGCGCCCATCGAACCGCGATCCACGACCAAGGCGTAAGCCTGTCTGATACGATCGATGACAGTATTTTCGATGACGCAACTCTTCAGGAATTGGCTGTGGACAGCCCGGACGAGGCGGCTTTGCCCGCCAATGATACATCTCCTAAAGTTAACCAATCTGCTTCGCCGCAAGAGGCCGTTGCGTCGGGCGCGCTGTTAGCACAAGGGATCATGTCGCCCGACCTCACTCTTCTTGCGCCTCCGCCCGCCGAGGCCGCGCAAGACGGTGCCGCACAGGTCAGACCCACCGACGCGGAAAAAAGCGCGTCTCAAGACGAAACCATCGGCATTAAGCCCGATTTCGATCTCCTCTCGCAAAATCTCGCGCGGCTCGCGACGCAAGGCGCAAAAGTGCTCGGCGCGTTTCTGGAACCCTATGAGAAAGGCCGCGCCCGCGCCGACATGGCCGAACAGATTGTCGATGCGGTGCAGAGTTTCGGCCGCGTCGCCGAATATTGGCTCGGCGATCCGAACCGCGCGGTCGAAGCGCAGAAATCGCTGTCGACGAATTTTCTCAGCCTCTGGGCGCATACGCTACGGCGGTTGTCTGGCGAAGCGGAAGAGCCGATCGTCCCCTACGACCCGAGCGACCGGCGCTACAGCGCGCCGCAATGGCGTAACAGCGCCATCTTCGATTTTTTGCGTCAGGCCCATGCAATCACAAGCGACTGGGCCGGCAATTTGATCGCCCGCTCCGAGACCGATCCCGTCGTCCGCGCCAAGGCCGAATTCTATCTGCGCCAGATTACGAGCGCTTTGTCGCCATCGAACTTTGTCGCGACGAATCCCGAGCTGTTGCGCGAGACTTTGGCCTCGAATGCCGAAAATCTCGTGCGCGGCACGACGTTCCTCGCCGAAGATCTCGCTGCGGGCGGCGGCACGCTGAGGATCAGGCAGAGCGATCCCTCGTCTTTCGAATTCGGCGTCAATATGGCGGCTACGCCCGGCAAGGTTGTCTATCGCAACGACCTCATCGAACTTATTCAATATGCGCCTTCGACGGATGAGGTCTATCGCCGGCCTCTGCTTGTCATCCCGCCGTGGATCAACAAATTCTACATTCTCGATTTGAACCCGCAGAAAAGTTTCGTGCGCTTCGCGGTGGCGCAAGGCTTCACCGTTTTCCTCGTTTCTTGGGTCAATCCCGATGAGCGGCATAAAGACATGGGTTTCGAGGCCTATCTGCGTCTCGGCATCGAGGCGCCGATCGATGTCGTCGAAGAGATCACCGGCGAACGCAAGATCGCCGCGCTCGGCTATTGCGTCGGCGGCACTCTGCTCGCGATTTCGCTCGCGCTCATGGCACGGCGCAACGATGACCGCGTCGCCAGTGCGACGTTTCTGACGACGCAGACCGATTTCACCGACGCCGGCGACCTCAAAGTCTTCACGACCGAGCCGCAGATCGCCGCGATCGAAGAGATGATGGCCGAGTCCGGCTATCTCGACGGCTCGAAGATCGCCAATGTCTTTAACATGCTGCGGCCGAACGATCTGATTTGGTCGTTCTTCGTCAACAATTACATGCGCGGCAAGCCGCCGCTTCCTTTCGATCTTCTCACCTGGAATTCGGATTCGACGCGTGTCACCGCCGCCAATCATTCCTTCTATCTGCGCAATTGCTATCTCTCCAACACGCTCGCCAAGGGCGAGATGATGATCGAGGGCGAGAAGCTCGATCTCGGCGAAGTGACGATCCCAGTTTATCATCTCGCCGCGCGCGAAGATCACATTGCGCCCGCTCGCTCCGTCTTTACAGGGGCGAAAGTGTTTCCCGGCGACGTTCGCTATGTGCTCGCGGGATCGGGTCACATTGCCGGCGTCATCAATCCGGCGGCGAGCGGCAAATATGCCTATTGGACCGGCTTCAGTCCGCGCGCCTATGGGACTTTGGACGAATGGTCCAATGCGGCGACGGAACATAGCGGAAGCTGGTGGCCCGATTGGGCGCAATGGCTCGCCGCGCAAGCGCCTGACAAAGTGCCCGCGCGCACGCCCGGCAGCGCGAAACATCCGCCGCTCTGCGACGCGCCTGGCGATTATGTGCGCGTGAGAGCTGAGCCGTTATCTCCACGGCTCGACGCGGATCGCGCAAACCGATAATTGAAGAAAGGCCGATTCTCAGCGCGCCCGCATTAACTTCAAGGGAGGAGAACCATGAAGCTCGTCCGTTATGGTCAGCTCGGCAAAGAAAAGCCCGGCCTGATCGACGCCGAGGGTAAGATTCGCGATCTCTCCTCACTCGTTCCCGATCTCGACGGCGAGCATCTCGGCGCAAAATTCATCGATAAAATTCGACGCACGCGGCTGTCGTCGCTCCCCACCGTTCGCGGCAAGCCGCGGCTTGGGTCGCCCGTCGCCGTGCCGGGCAATTTCATCGGCGTCGGCCTCAACTATGTCGATCATGCCAATGAGGCGGGTCTCCCAATCCCAACTGAGCCGATCCTCTTCAACAAGGCGCCGAACTGCGTCATCGGACCCAACGATCCCGTCGTCATGCCGAAGGATTCGACCAAGCTCGATTACGAAGTCGAACTTGCGATCGTCATCGGCGAGCGCGCCTCGCATGTCTCGGAGCGGACCGTGATGGACTATGTCGCCGGCTTCTGCCTCGCCAATGATGTTTCGGAACGCGCCTTCCAGATGGATCGCGGCGGCCAATGGATGAAGGGCAAATCGGCGCCGACCTTCGGCCCGCTCGGACCCTGGCTCGTCACGCCCGACGAGATCGAGGATGTGCAGCGCATCGGCCTCTGGCTCGACGTCAACGGCGAGCGGCGACAGACGGGCAATACGAAAAAGATGATTTTTCGTGTGAAGAAGCTCGTCTCTTATATTTCCGACTTCATGGTGCTCGACCCAGGCGACGTGATCGTCACCGGCACGCCACCCGGCGTCGCAATGGGCATGAAGCCGCCAAAATATCTGCAAGTCGGCGATGTCGTGACGCTCGGCGGAGATGGTCTCGGCGAACAGCGCCAGGAGATTATCGCCTGGAAGCGCGGGAGGTAGGCCATTCGCGCGGAACTATCAGAGCGTCATGCCCGGCCTTGTGCCGGGCATCCACGCGGTCCAATTGCGCGAACATCGGAAGACTTGCTGCGGCTGATCGGCGTGGATGGCCGGGACGAGCCCGGCCATGACGATGCCCTAAGAGTAGGTCGGTTCAATCAAATTCGCCCGCGACGGCCCGGGCTTGAACGGCGCGCCGAAATATTGCGTCTCGCGCGCGACTTTTCCATCGCTGAATTCCATGATGCTCACGGAATAGGACGGCACGCCGTCATAGCTGAGCACAAATTCGGTGACCCAGAGATCGCCGCCGCCGATAATCCGCTGGACGGTGAAGCGCTTCGCGCTCGGCTGCACCCTCCTGCTCTCTTGAATCTTGGCCCGGCCGCGAATGCGTTCGCCCGACTGAGGATAGATGAGCAACGCATCCTCCTGGTAGATCTCATGCTCGGCGACGAAATCATTGGCGTCGGATGCCGCCCAGTGGCGCTCGAGCGCGGCGCGTATCTCGCGATCTCCCATCTCGATCTCCCTCAGCGCAATAGCCGCTCCAACATATAGGGCGTGATGCGCGCTGGACAGGTGGGGAAAACGATCGCAAACATTGGTGGCGAAAAGCTTCGGGGAAAGCTTGCCAACTCAGCGAAAAAGCAACAACCGAATTCGCCGCCTGCGTCGCTCGGAGCTACCGGACGACACGATCGCTCTGGCGCGTTTTCTCATCGGCAAAGTGCTGGTTCGCGATGACCGCGGCGTCAGAACAAGCGGCCGCATCGTCGAGACCGAAGCCTATCCCGTCGGCGATGCCGCGGGCCACGCCTTCATCGGCA
Source organism: Methylovirgula sp. (assembly GCA_049522395.1). Classification (GTDB taxonomy): domain Bacteria; phylum Pseudomonadota; class Alphaproteobacteria; order Rhizobiales; family Beijerinckiaceae; genus Methylovirgula. Next base: position 8,269 of record JBEKNV010000025.1, on the reverse strand, counting down.
AGACGGTCTCCAACCAATCGCTCTTTCTCTCGAAAGGTCATGCCTACATTTATTTCATCTATGGCACGTCCTACATGTGCAACGTTTCGTCAGAACAACGAGGCGTCGGCGCCGGCGTTTTGCTGCGGGCCTTGGAACCGTTGGAAGGGATTTCCGTAATGGAGGCTCGCCGCGGCACGACACGGCTGACGGATTTGGCCAAAGGCCCGGGCCGGCTCGCCGCCGCGATGGCGATCGATCGCGCCTGCGACGGCCTCGATCTCTGTGCCGCAGGCCCTCTTTGGCTTGGTGTCGATGAGCGTCCCGCAAAGCGGCCCGCGCACAGCGTTCGCATCGGAATAACGAAGGAAGCCCATCGGCTGCTTCGATTCTATGAGCGCGGCAGCACCTATGTCAGCGGCCCGCGCAAATTGAATAGTTAGCGCGCAACCGTCATGGCTTCAAATCGAGCCCCAGCATCAGCGCCAGATTCTGCACCGCCGCACCTGACGCGCCCTTGCCGAGATTGTCGAGCTTGGCGACGAGGACGGCCTGATGATGCGCCTCATCCGTATAGACGCGCAATTCGAGATCGTTCGTATTGTTGAGCGCTTCGGCCTCGAGCCGCGGACCGGCCGGCTGAACGACGCGCACATAGCGCGCGCCCGCATAATGCGCGGCAAGCGCCGCCTCCAAATCGCGGCCTTTCGGATGTCCCGGCAAAGCGTCGAGAAACAGCGGCACGGAGATCAGCATGCCCTGCGCGAAATTGCCGACAGAGGGCACGAAGATCGGCCGTTCGATAAGCCGGCTGTGGATCATGATCTCGGGCAGGTGCTTATGCGCGAAATCCAATCCATAGAGTTCGAAGGATGGCGCGCGATGCTCCTCATAGGCGGCGATCATCGTCTTGCCGCCGCCGGTGTAGCCCGAGACCGCATTGATGGTGATCTGCTGATCGGGCGGCAGAATGCCGGCGTCCGTCAATGGCCGCAGCAGCGCGATCGTGCCCGTCGCGTAGCAGCCGGGATTGGCGACGCGCTTGGCCCGCGCGATCGCCTGCGGCTGATCTGCTGTTAATTCTGGAAAGCCATAGGCCCAGCCCTCGGAGATGCGATGCGCGGTCGAAGCATCGAGAATGCGCGGGGCCGCGTCGCCCAACGCCGCGGCGAGCGCGACGGCCTCGCGCGCGGCCTCGTCGGGAAGACAGAGGATCGCGACATCGACATTGCGCAGAAGCTCCGCCTTCGCCTTCGGGTCTTTGCGCTGGTCTTGCGGCAGGCTGACAAGCTCGATTTGCGGCATGGCCGCGAGCTGCGCCCTGATGCCAAGCCCGGTCGTTCCCGCTTCGCCGTCGATGAAGATTTTTGCCATGTCGTGCTCTTATTCCGTACCGCGCGAACCTTCTCCCTGTGGGAGAAGGTGGCTTGCGAAGCAAGCCGGATGAGGGGTTACGATCTATGTCGTTACCAACGTAACCCCTCACCCGGTCGGCTCCGCCGACCACCCTCTCCCTCTGGGAGAGGGTTTGCGTCCCACCCAATAAAAAAGGCGGCCGAAGCCGCCTCTTTGATCTCCGCTCCGAGCATCGCTCAGCGCTTGGAGAATTGGAAGCTGCGGCGGGCTTTCCGCTTACCGTATTTCTTACGCTCGACGACGCGGGAATCGCGCGTCAGGAACCCCTCGCGCTTCAGCACGGGTCGCAGATCAGGCTCATAGTGAAAGAGCGCCTTGGAAAGCCCATGACGGACCGCGCCAGCCTGGCCCGAAAGGCCGCCGCCGGCAACAGTCGCTGTCAGATCATATTGGCCGATGCGCTTCGTCACGCCGAGCGGCTGCTGCAGAATCATCCGCAGCACCGGGCGCGCGAAATAGACTTCGAAGGCGCGACCATTGATCGTGATCTTGCCAGAACCCGGCTTGATCCAGACGCGCGCCACGGCGTTCTTGCGCTTGCCGGTCGCGTAAGCGCGGCCGAGTTTGTCGATCTTCTGCACATAGACCAGCGCCGCGACCGGCGGCGTCGTGCCCTGAAGATCCTGGAGCGATGAAAGAGTCTCGGCCATGATCAGGCGTGCCTCGCGTTCTTGGAATTCATGCTGGCGATGTCGAGCACGGTCGGGCTCTGCGCCACATGCGGATGCTCGGTGCCTTTGTAGACGCGCAGATTGCCAAGCTGCTTGCGGCCGAGCGGCCCGCGCGGCAGCATGCGCTCCACAGCTTTTTCAATGACGCGCTCCGGGAACTTGCCTTCGAGCAGGAAGCGCGCAGTGCGCTCCTTGATGCCGCCCTGATAGCCCGAATAATGATAATAGACTTTGTCTTCGCGCTTGCGGCCGGTGAGCACGACCTTCTCCGCATTGATGACGATGATATTGTCGCCATCGTCGAGATGCGGCGTAAAGGTCGGCTTGTGCTTGCCGCGCAGACGCAGCGCGATGATCGACGCGAGCCGGCCGACGACGAGGCCTTTGGCGTCGATCAAAATCCATTTCTTTTCGACATCCGACGCTTTCGCCGAATAAGTCTTGCCGTACATGGTGGAGTGTCCAAGAAGGAAAGCCGCGACCGCGGCCATGGAATGGCCGGCTTCTACGCGAGGCTCTTGATTTCGTCAACAGCTCTACTCGGCTTTTGGACTGAAAATCAATTGGCTAGTGAAGATGGTATCATAATACCGCATCTTTACCTTTCCCTTGCCCCAAGAGGCAAAGTCCTCAGAATGGAGGCATGGCCTCTGCCCTTTCCGACGCGGACGAACGCTACAGCGACGATTTTCTGCGGACCATCTTCGAAGAGGTGAAGACCATCGCCGTCGTCGGCCTCTCCGCCAATCCGCTGCGGCCTTCGCGCATCGTCTTCGAATTTCTGCGGGGCCGCGGCTACAAAGTCGTCGGCGTCAATCCGGGCCTCGCCGGAAAAGAGATTGACGGCGCGCCCGTTTATGCGCGCCTCGCCGATATTCCCATTCCGATCGACATGGTCGATATCTTCCGCAATTCGGCAGCGGCAGGACAGATTGTGGATGACGCACTCGCATTGTCGCCCAAGCCCAAAGTGATCTGGATGCAGCTTGACGTGCGCAACGACAGGGCCGCACAAAAGGCACGCGCCGAGGGATTGAGAGTCGTGATGAACCGCTGCCCCCATATCGAGATTCCGCGACTCATGTAAGCCCTAGGGAGACGATGAGCGATCACGCGCCAGGCTTTGCGACACTCGCGCTCCATGTCGGCGGAATCGCAGAGCCGCGCGCGCATGCTGGCGCCAATGGCGCATCACCGCCGCGCGCTTTTACCGAGATCGCGCAAGCCGCCGCCCTCTTTGGCCTCAAGGATTTCGGCGAATGCTGTTCGACGAGCCTTGGTCCCACGAACGCCGCGCTGGAAGAGCGGATCACGGCGCTCGAAGGCGGCACAGCTGCTTTGGCTCTCGCCTCAGGGCAGGCCGCGCAATTTCTCGCACTCTCTCTGCTTCTGGAACCGGGCGACGAGCTGATCATCGGCAACAGGATCGGTCTCGCCTGCCCCATGGCGGAAACTTATGAGGCTTTCGAATGGGTGGTGAAATGGGCCGACCCGACGCAGGTCGAAAGTTTCGAGCGCGCGCTGTCGCCGCAGACGAAAGCGATCGTTGTCGAGTCTCTCGCAGGATTCGGCACGCTCGTCGTCGATCTTGCGGCGATTTCGGCCATAGCAAAAAAAGCCCGCGTGCCGCTCATCGTCGACAACACCTTTGCGACGCCCTATCTGCTGCGTCCCATCGATCATGGCGCCGACATCGTCATTCATTCGGCGATGACATTTCTCGGCGGACACGAGAGTCTCACCGGCGGGATCATCGTCGATGCCGGCACTTTCGCCTGGCAGGACGATCCTCATTTTCCGCTGCTCTCGAAGCCGCAGCCGGACTATGGCGGAATGGTCTTTGCCGAGACCTTCGGCAATTTCGCCTTTGCCGCCGCCTGCCGCATTCAGGGGCTGAAAGAATTCGGTCCGGCGCTTTCGCCCATGAACGCGTCAGCCATTCTGAATGGGCTTGAGACGCTCGCTCTGCGCATGCAGCGCCATTCGGAGAATGCGCTGCGCGTCGCAGAGCATCTCGCAAGCCACAAAGCGGTCAGCGCCGTGACCTACCCAGGCTTGCCGGCCGATCCGAGCCATGCGCTCGCACAAATCTATTGTCCGCGCGGCTCGGGCGCGACGCTCACCTGCCGGCTTGCCGGCGGCTATCATGCCGCGCGCGCCTTCGTGCAAAATTTGAAACTCTTCTCGCCTTTCGACATGTGGGGCGATACGCGCTCGCATGCGCGCCATCCGGCCTCGACGACGCATCGCCATTTGAGCGATGCGGAAAAGGACAGTGCCGGCGCGTCGCCCGATCTCGTCCGTCTTTCGATCGGGCTTGAAGACATCGGCGACATTCTCGCCGATCTCGATCAGGCACTCGCCGCCGCCTGAAGTTTGTCGGTGCGCGTGCGCGACAAAGACTCGCGATAGACCACGGCGGAGACGAGCACCAGCATCGCAAAGGCCTGATGCAGCAGCCCGGCCCAGATCGGCACGGCAAGAAGCAGCGTCACGACGCCGAGACAAGCCTGCGCCACCACCGCGCCGAAGAGATGCAGCGCGCGGCGCATCGCCTTCGTTCCCGGCGCCCAGCGCATCGCGCAGATCGCCTGCGCAAGAGTGAGAAGCAGCAGGAGATAGCCGACCATGCGGTGCTGAAACTGCACCATCGCGAGATTGTCGGTGAAATTCCGCCACCAGGGCTCAAGCGCGAAGAGCACATCGGACGAAGGAATGAAATGTCCATCCATCAGCGGCCAGGTGTTATAGGCGCGCCCCGCGCGCAGGCCCGCGACCAGCGCGCCAAGAAAAATCTGGATGAAGACAACGATAAGAGTGACGCTTGCGAAACGGCGCAGCGTCCTCGCATTGGGTGGGGCGGGAAATTTCGATGGTGCGAGCATGCGTGCGAGGTAAACGATCAGAGCGAGCGTCAGTGAGGCGAGGAAGAGATGGATCGCGAGTCTCTGCTGCGCGACTTCGACGCGATGCACGAGGCCGGATTTCACCATCCACCAACCGACGAAGCCTTGCAGCCCACCGAGCGCCAAGACGCCGACGAGTTTCCACTTCAATCCCTGAGGGATCATGCCGCGCAGCCAGAAGACGATGAGCGGCAAGGCGAAGACGATACCGATCAGCCGGCCCAAGAGCCGGTGGCTCCACTCCCAAAGGAAGATGAACTTGAACCCGTCGAGGCTCATGCCCGAGACGAGTTCCTTATATTGCGGGATCGCCTGATATTTGGCGAATTCGGCGAGCCAATCGGCTTGGGAGAGCGGCGGCAGCACGCCGGTGATCGGCTTCCATTCGGTGATCGAAAGGCCGGACTCAGTCAACCGCGTCGAGCCGCCGACGACGACCATGGCGAAGACCAGCGCCGCGACGCACCAGAGCCAGAGGCGCAACGCGCGATGGTCGCTGTCCGCGCGGGCAGTCGAGGATGCGCTGGCGTTCGCGGCGAGAGTGGCTTCAGTCATGGCGTCCTTAGGGATGGGCTTTTCGAGGCGCAAAGAGTGATAGATTTTGAGACCTGAGGAGTCTATGCCCACTCTGTCGCAGGCCACCCTAGGAAAAACGCATGCGCAAAAGACTGCGCAAATTCATCGGCAGCGTCACCCTGGTCCTCTTCGTGACCGTCTATGCTCTCTTCGCCATGGTGCTGACGCAAGCGCGGCCGGTGCAGAACGCGCGCTGGTATGTGCAGACGGTGGTCTACGCCGTACTCGGCCTCATCTGGATTCTGCCGATGATGCCGCTCATTAAATGGATGGAGCGGCCGGACGAGAATAATTAGTGCATAGGACGCGCTGAGTGGCACGTTAAGTTCAAGCGATGCAACTTATCTATTTCAACACCGCTCCCAAGATTTGGAGAACGGTTCCCCCTATGACAGCGGCGAATCCTACGTAGCCTAGGACTCGAAACATACGCTCCGTCTTTATTTCGTTCTCATCGACCTGCTCCAAGGCCAGCAAGATTCTCCCTTTTGTTTCAACTCGAAAAGGCATTCCGAATATGAAAAGCAAGAGCACACCGATTAAGTTGAGGGTCAATCCGGAAATGCTGAAAACCATGAGAGTGGGCCTTTCAATTGACTGAATAGAATCCAACGGCCAGTGATAGCGACTATAAAGGCATTCTAGATATGCCTTTCCTCGACATGCCAATTTAAATTAGTGGGAAAGTCAGGCGTGGCAGGAAGCAGGCATCGTAGAGCAACGAGACAAAAGCTGAGGGTCTTTGCTCACGCCGCCTTGCGCATCAAATTCCACAAGGCGAAGGGCGCGCCGGACAAAAGAATCTCGACCGCATCAAGGCTCTGCCAATTGCCGTTGATCGAAAGCCGCGGCAACGCCATCAATTGCGTCTGATGCTGCGGAAAGATCATGCCCGGCCGCGTCGTCACCCCGCTCGCAAAGCCAAGCTCTTCCGCTAACTTGAATTCGCGCGGGCCGGCGGACGACGGATCGCCGACGGGATAAGCGAGATGGCGCGCGTCTCTGCCGATATGGTCCTCGATCATTTTCCGGCTCTCCGCCAATTCGCGGCGCGCGAAAGCTTCATCATGTTTGGCAAGCCGCGGATGCGTCAGTGTGTGAACGCCGATCGTGCAGAGCGGATGTTTCGCCATCGCCTCGATGCCAGACCAATCGAGGCAGATCTCGTCGACAAGCGCTGAGGACTTTAGGCCGGCTTTCTCCATGAGCTGCGAAATCACATCGAGCATGCGCTCGTCCGACCCGGCGAAGAACCGCCGATAGATCGTGTGAAAGGCAGCCGACTTTTCCGCCGGCGTCGATGACGCAAGATTGATCGTCTCGCCGTCGATCTCGACCGTGATTTTCGGCAAAGCGCGGATCGCTTCTTCAAGCTCGACCCACCAGAGCCGCGCGCTGCGATCGGCAAAACCCGTCGCGACATACATGGTAAACGGCGCCCGATGCCGCTCCAGGATCGGCAAAGCATAATCGCGCGTGTCCTTGGTGCCGTCGTCAAACGTCAGAACGGCAAAGGGCCCTTCGGCCTGTTCACGCGATTGTAATCGCGCCAAAGCCTCGTCGAGGCTGATAATGGCAAAGCCGAGCGCCGCAAGCCGCGAAAGAACGCGGTCCAGAAACGCGGGCGTGATCTCCAGGAGCCTGTTCGGGGCGAAATCCTCACCCGGATCGGGCCTAACCCGATGAAACATCAGGATCGCGCCGAGCCCCCGCGTATAGGGCGCGGCAAGCCTGTGCAGGCCCGTCAGCCTGAACAGGGAGAACCCCGAGGCGATCATTAAATTTTTACTTTCGATCAAAACTTCAGCCCAGTCCTGGTCTCGGGGAGAGTCCTGAGCATCTTCGCAAGGTCTCGTTGATCTTTCGTTGCTAGGGATGGGGAAGAATTCTGCCTTTCAACGGGGAATGTGGCCGCAAGTGTCGACAACGACGGAATTTTCTCCCGCTCTCCCGCAGTCGAAACGAAATGCCTCCGAGGCGATGCGGCAAAGCGCTGCCGTCTTCGAATCGACCCTGCCGACGGGCGCCATTGCCCATATCGAGGTTTTCCGCGATCCAGCGGGCGTCGAGGCCGCCTGGGCGGAGCTTGAGAGCGCCGCGGCCGTTTCCGCCTATCAGACCCGCGCTTTTCTCATCCCCTGGCTGGAAAGCCTGGGTAAGAGCCGCGGCGTCGAGCCTCTGTTCGTGCTGGGCCGCGATTGGAAGAACCGGCCCGTTGCGTTTTTCCCGCTTGGCATCGAATATCATGGTCCGATCCGCGCCGCCGTTTTTCTCGGCGGCAAGGAATCGAATTTCAATCTCGGCCTCATTCGCCCCGATGTTGCCCTGACGGCCAGCGATCTCCGCATCCTTTTCGGCGCCGTGGTGCGCGCGCTGGGCAAAGAGGCGCCGCATCTCTTCGTTCTCCGGAACCAGCCGCGGGAGTGGGACGGCGTACCCAATCCTTTGGCGCTTTTGCCGCATCAGAAGAGTCCGAGCTTCGCCTATGCGACGAAGCTCGAAGCAGGCGGCAAAGCTTTCGTTGCCGGCAAATTGTCGAAGGACAGCCGCAAAAAGTTGCGGAAGAAAGAGACGCGGCTCGCCGAGATCGGTCCGGTCACGCTGATGACGAACGACACGACCGCGAACGCGCGGGCGTTGGTCGACGTCTTTCTCGCGGAAAAAATCGCGCGCTGCGAAGAGCGCGCCTATGAGGCGGATTTCGCCGATCCCGCCATGCGA
>JBEKNV010000024.1:0-47632 GCA_049522395.1 Methylovirgula sp. | reverse complement strand
GAGGGACGCCGATGATGCGCGTTTTCAACATGTCGAAAGTGGTACGATCCGATTCTCTTGCGGCGAACTGCCGGGGGCTCGAGAGATTATCGGCGTTCAGTTTGTCGGCGACGTTGATCAACACGAGATCGACGCTCTGCAGAGCGTGCTCGGTCTCTTGCACGAGAAGAATATCGATGGCGGCGAGGGTGCGGCGCTCTTCATTCATGTCGCGCAGGCGTAATTCATGAATGGTCAATCCGACGCCGAGGCAAATCAGCGTCATGATCAGAAAGCCAACCGTGAGAACGATCCGCTTCGCGTCCAAGCCCTGGCTAGGCCGGAACGTGCGCGCCAGCAAGGCAACTACATTATTTTTCTGGGGGGAATCGGTCGACGACATCGTTCCTTATCCGAAATCCCAAATCGTCAGAAAATGTGGTCGTCCGCTCGGAGCGGATCGGCTCCGAGCTTAGCAGCAAAGGCGGGGAAATGAGAAGCAGATCTCCCATCGCGAGCGTAGCCACGCTTTGAGACGACATGACCGCTTTCACGCACAAGGACTTACCAGCGCATCAGCGCGCTGCCCCAGGCCATGCCAGCGCCGATCGCCATCATGGCGATCAGATCCCCGGGCTTGAATCGGCCGGCTCGATTGGCTTCGTCGAGCGTAATCGGCAGCGATGCACTCGATGTGTTGCCATAGCGATCGATGTTGAACCAACATTTCTCGCGCGGAATGCCCAAGCGATCGACGACCGATTCGACAATCCGGATATTGGCCTGATGCGAGATGACATGATCGATCGCGCCCGGCTTCAGCTGATGGGCGGCCAGCGTCTCGAGCAGCGCTTCCGGCAGAACGCGAACCGCGAATTTGTAGATTTCGCGGCCATTCATCGCGACCTTGTCGAGCTTCTTTGCGATTACCTCTTCGGAAGGCGGCATGCGGCTGCCGCCGCCAGGAATCGAAAGCATTCCCGCCGCGGTGCCGTCGGAATGAAGATGCGCCGAGAGAAGACCGCGCGCCGGATCCTCCGTCGGGCCGAGGACGAGCGCGCCGGCTGCATCGCCGAACAGCACGCAGCTGTTGCGATCCGTCCAATCGACAAGCCGGCTCAACAGCTCGGCGCCGATAACGAGCACGCGCCGCGCTTCACCCGTGCGGATGAATTTATCGGCGATGCTCAACCCATAAAGCGAGCCGGCGCAGGCGGCGGAAACATCGAAGGCAAAAGCCTTCGCTGCGCCGAGTTTGGCCTGCACGAGCACGGCGCAGGACGGCATCTGCATGTCGGGCGAGATGGTCCCGACGATGATCATGTCGAGATCGGAAGGGTCTGTCGCCGCCATGGCGAGCGCTTTTCTGGCCGCTTCGACAGCCATGTCGGATGTCGCTTCACCCTCGGCGGCGATGTGGCGCTCGCGAATTCCGGTGCGCGTGACGATCCAGCTATCCGAGGTTTTGACCAGTTTTTCGAGATCGGAATTCGTGAGGACACGCGACGGAGCATAAGAGCCCGTCCCCAGGATTTGGGACTGCGTCAACGTCGTTACCTTTGAACCCCCTGAAGAGCGGGTTTCGCCCTTGATTGCGCCTATCTAGACCTGTCCTCAAGGGATCGTCAAATAGCCGCCCTTGCGTATCGCCGCCTCGACAAAGTGCGAAAAAAACGGCGCCCCTTGGGGCGCCGTGCTCATCAGTCGCAGATCAAATGCGCGGCGATCACATCGAGCGTCGGCCGTAGCTTCTTTCGATCGCGGCGCCGGCCGCATCGAGCGCATAAGAGCACTGCAATTCATGGATCGTATTGCGGGCCGCCCGCAAAGCGTCATTGGCGACGCGGGGACGAAATCCTGCCAAGGCCCAATTCGGGCCGCCGGCGCGCGGATCGCGCGGCTGAATCAGAATTTCATCGACTCCCTCGAACCCTTCACAGTGTTTCAGGGTCCGCAAGCAGATATCCCGCAACTGCGCATGGGTGCGAATTTCGCGTTGCATGTGTCCTCCTCATAGCGAACTGAAGGTCCGTTTCGCCCGCAACCGTTCTCTGCCGCGGACGTAAGTCCGCAGGAGCGCTACAGCGGTTTTGACGATCGTCGGAGACGTTAGGTCAAACAAGAAACGAAACGGATCAATTCAAAGCATCATCTTGGCTCGCCACGAAAATGCTTGCGACGAGATCGCATCGTGACGGCCTAGGTTCTGAGAAGATAACGCAAAAATGGGAAATACGTTCCCACGCGTGTTTTCGACTCAAAAGCTACGCATGGGTCCCCTCCTGCCCTATGCTGCCTCGCTCAGGGCGAATAACACCTCAGCTTGTGTCCCCGTTGCTTTCCGACCTAGGAATTGAACGCTCAAAAACTGTTCAATCGAATGTCCCGATGACACCCGACGAATTGCAATCCCGCCTTCTTTATCGCGATGGCCTGATCCTCGTGATCGATAAGCCGGCGGGAATTGCCGTGCACAAAGGGCCGAAGGGCGGCGACAATTTGGAAGCCTATTTTGCGTCTTTGCGATTCGGCCTGCCGCGAAGCCCCGCGCTTGCGCATCGATTGGATCGCGAAACCTCGGGCTGTCTCGTGCTCGGCCGTCATCACAAGGCGCTCGAACGGCTCGGGCTGCTGTTCAAACAGGGCAAGATCGCCAAAACCTATTGGGCCGTCGTCGAAGGCCAACCGAAAGAAGACGAAGGTCTGATCGATCTGGCGCTCGCGCGGCTCGATGCTGCACGCGGCTGGTGGATGAAAACGGAGCCGCTCGGTCTCCCCGCAAAGACCCAGTGGAAGGTTCTTGCGCGCAAAGACGGCCGCAGCTTTCTGGCGCTGACGCCGCTGACAGGCCGCACGCATCAGCTGCGCGTGCATTGCGCGGCGCTGGGTTTTCCGATTCTCGGCGATGCAATCTATGGAACCGGCAAGGCTGACGGGCCGCGCCTCCATCTTCATGCCCGCGCGATCGCAATTCCGCTTTATAAAAATAAAGAGCCACTGCAGATCGAGGCGCCGTTGCCGGCGCATATGGAGGACGAGGTCCAGCGGCTGCGCGGCTGAGGCGCGTTCAGGTCACATTGCGGCGCGCTCGGCTGCGCAAAAGCGCGAGTCTGCGACCGAGGCCGCCGTGAGATCCGGCGAAGGCCTCGCGCAACTGTGCCTTGAGGGGATCGACGATTTCGCGAATGCGCAACCTGTAGGGCTCAAGGACGGCTTCCGACCAGGCGCGCAGCCGCAGCACAAAGAGAAAGAACCGCTCGAACCAGCGCATTGAGAGAAGCTTCGTCCGCGTCATCTCAAAGAGAAACGCCATGACGGCGAGGCCGGCGATTTTCGCGGCGAAGAAGGCGAGAAGGCCGAACAGAATATGATGACGCGCGATGAGCCATAGCCCCAGGAATTTGAAGGGCTCGATCATGCCGAGCGGAATGATGAAGACGAGCAGGACGACGGGCGCCGGAAGCCGCGCCACCAGTTCCGCCAGCGCGTGTTTGAAAGACTCGAACGGAATCAGAGCCGCGAGCTGTGCCAGGCCGTGGCCGAGACGATCCCACAGCCACGCTTCAAAAAGGAAGAGGGCGGCGAGAACGAACCACAAGGGGCGCAGACACTTTTGGATCAAAGACCGATTCATAAAATGCTTTCGATCGAGCCCGTCCTCTTTAGATCGAGGCTCCCGAGGCAATGCGCAAGAGGGCGTTAAGCTTGGGCGGACTCAGGCCCCGCAATCAGGGATCTGCCAGCTCTTGCCCGGCTTTAGCGATTTGGCGACGCGCGCCACGATCATATCGAAGGAGGCTTTCGCCGCCGCCGGATACTCAAGATAGATCGAATTCCAGATCTGATTATGGCAAGAGAGCAGATGTTTCCCATAAAAAATCTGCGCGCCCTTTGTCCCTGATATCGTGATCGAATTCCCTGAGCGGTGCTTGTAGGTGATCACTTCGCCCGCGTTCGGCACCTCGTAGGATTGGAACGCCGCGTCCACACTGTCGTCGACATTTAAGATGCCGGAAATGATGAGCCTCGCCTTGCCGTCCGGGGAAGTGAAAACGAGTCCATCGTTGTTGTCGGGCGGCGGTCCAGCGGTCCAGCCCGGTGGCACATCGGCCGTTGTGCCGAAACGATCGTTGTCATAGCTCGTCCAAGCGCCGGTTTGCGCCGCTGCGCCTTGGATGAGGAAAGCGAATGAGATCAGGACAAATGAGAAAAGAGCAGTGCGCATGGAAAATGTCCGTTCTGAAAAATGAAAAGGATCAGCTCTTCAGCCGATAGCCTGTGGCAAAAATTCGCCAGCAGATGATGAGGCACAGCGCCAAAAAGATAAATGTTGCGGCGAGGCTGACGCCAACATCGACATCCCCTTTGCCGAAGAAACTCCAACGGAAACCGCTGATCAGATAAACGACCGGATTGAACAGTGTTACCTTCTGCCAGAAGGGCGGCAGAATTTTGATCGAATAGAAACTGCCACCGAGAAAGGTCAGCGGTGTAATCAAAAGCAGCGGTACGACCTGTAGCTTCTCGAAACGATCGGCCCAAATGCCGATGATAAAGCCGAACATGCTGAAGGTGACCGCGGTCAAGATAAGAAAGGCGACCATGAAAGCCGGATGGATGATCTCAACCGGCACGAAGAGACTCGCGGTTCCAAGAATGATGAGGCCGAGGATGATCGATTTTGTCGCCGCCGCGCCGACATAGCCGATGATCATTTCGATGAAGGATACGGGCGCGGACAGAAGCTCATAGATCGTGCCAGTGAATTTCGGAAAGAAGATGCCGAAGGAGGCATTGGTGATGCTCTGCGTCAACAGCATGAGCATGATGAGGCCCGGCACGATGAAGGCGCCGTATTTCACGCCTTCGATCTGGCTGATGCGCGAGCCGATCGCCGCGCCGAAGACGATGAAATAGAGCGAAGTCGAGATCACCGGCGAGATGATGCTCTGCAACAGCGTACGCGCTGTGCGGGCCATTTCGAAGAGATAGATGGCGCGAATGGCACGAAGATTCATTTTTTCTGCCTCACGAGCTGCACGAAGATGTCTTCGAGCCGGCTTTCGCGCGTCACGATATCATCGAAGGCGATGCCGGAGGCCGAAAGATCTTCAAGAAGCGTCAGCACGGAATGGCCGTCGTGCCCGGTCGAATAGGTGTAGGTCAAAGTGCTACCGTCCTCTGAAAGCGAAAGATTATAGGCGGCCAGCCGTTCGGGCAGGGCGTCGAGCTTCTTTCGCAGAATCAGCATCAGCTGCTTTTTGCCGAGCTGCTTCATCAGGCGATCTTTTTCCTCGACGAGAATCAATTCGCCGTTGTGGATGATGCCGACGCGGTCGGCGATCGCTTCCGCCTCTTCGATGTAATGGGTGGTGAGGATGATGGTGACACCCGAGGCGCGCAGATCCGCCACGATCTTCCACATGTCCTTGCGCAACTCGATATCGACGCCGGCGGTCGGCTCGTCGAGAAAGAGAATGCGCGGCTCATGCGACAAGGCCTTGGCGATCAGAAGCCGCCGCTTCATGCCGCCGGAGAGGGTGCGAATTTCGCTGCCTTTCTTGTCCCAGAGCGTCAGATCGCGGAGAATTTTCTCGATGAGCTTGGGGTTGTCCGGCTTGCCGAACAATCTTCGGCTGAAGGTCACGGCATTCCACACCGATTCGAATGCATCGGTTGTCAGTTCCTGCGGCACGAGGCCGATCATGGCGCGGGTTATTCGATAGTCCTTGATGATGTCGTGCCCGGCGACGGTGACGGAGCCTTCGGAAGGGTTGACGATACCGCAGACGATGCTGATCAGCGTCGTCTTGCCGGCGCCGTTCGGGCCCAGAAGCGCGAGGATTTCGCCGGACTTGATGTCGAGATTGACGTTCTTGAGCGCTCGAAAGCCTGAGGCGTAGGTTTTCGAGAGATTGGCAATGGAGATGATTGGGAGCATGGCCAGCTTATAGGGAATCTGTGTTCGGTGCTCAAGCCGAGACCAGCGTGCCGTTGCGACGGAACGACGACCTTGGGAAGCGAGTTAACCCTGCTCAGATGGAGGCTTCGATGTCGGATTCAAAATCGCCTAAGCCGCAGCAGCCTGGCGGCCCGAGCAAAAAAGACCAGGAACAAATTGAACGCGATCAGGACCTCGACGAGGCCTTGGAGGAAAGCTTTCCCGCGAGCGATCCGCCGCAGATGACGCAGCCTAATACCGAGCCCGGAGGGCCAAAGCGGGGCAAAGACGAGACGCGGGAAAAAACGCCTCGAAAGGGCGGTTAGACCGCTCTCGGCAGGGCAGGTTGCAGCATTTAGCGCGTTTGCACCGCCCGTTGGACGAGGAATTCTCCCAGTCCTTCCCTTGGCGGGTGCAGCCTGCTATTTGCCCGCCATGACCACGCATCCAATCGAAAATATCCGCAATTTTTCCATCATCGCCCATATCGACCATGGCAAATCGACACTGGCCGACCGGCTGATCCAAATGACCGGCGCCGTTGCGGCGCGCGACATGGTCGAACAGGTGCTCGATTCGATGGACATCGAGCGCGAGCGCGGCATCACCATCAAAGCGCAGACGGTGCGGCTCGAGTATCCGGCGAAGGACGGCAAGACCTATATTCTGAACCTGATGGACACGCCCGGCCACGTCGACTTCGCCTATGAAGTCTCGCGTTCGCTCGCGGCCTGCGAAGGCTCGCTTCTTGTCGTCGATGCGAGCCAGGGCGTCGAGGCGCAGACGCTTGCCAATGTCTATCATGCGCTCGATGCCGGCCATGAGATCGTGCCGGTCTTGAACAAGATCGATCTGCCGGCTGCTGAGCCCGAACGCGTCAAGGAGCAGATCGAGGATGTGATCGGCCTCGATGCCAAGGACGCGGTGCTGATTTCGGCCAAGACCGGTCTCGGCGTCGATCAGGTGCTGGAAGCGATCGTCACGCGCCTGCCACCGCCGAAAGGCGATGAGGGCGCGCCCTTGAAGGCGCTGCTCGTGGACAGCTGGTACGATGCATATCTCGGCGTCGTCGTCATGGTTCGCATCATCGACGGCTCGATGAAGAAGCATCAGAAGATTTTGATGATGGGTACGGATGCCCATTACGAGATCGACCGCATCGGCGTGTTCCGACCGAAAATGCTCGACGCGGAGGTGCTGGGGCCAGGCGAAATCGGCTTCATCACCGCGCAGATCAAACAGGTCGCCGATACGCGCGTCGGCGATACGATCACCGATGAGAAGCGGCCATGCGCGGAGGCATTGCCGGGCTTCAAGCCGGCGCAGCCTGTCGTTTTCTGCGGTCTCTTTCCGGTCGATGCGGCGCAATTCGAGGATTTGCGCGCCGCCGTCGGAAGACTCCGCCTCAACGATGCGAGTTTTTCCTATGAGATGGAAAGTTCGGCGGCGCTCGGCTTCGGCTTCCGCTGCGGCTTTCTCGGGTTGCTCCATCTCGAAATCATTCAGGAGCGACTGGAGCGTGAATTCAATCTCGATCTCATTGCGACGGCGCCCTCCGTCATCTATCGCATCGTGCTGCGTTCCGGCGAAGTGGTCGAGCTGCATAATCCCGTCGATATGCCGGACCCGACCAAGATCGAGAAGATCGAGGAGCCGTGGATCAGGGCCACGATCTTGACACCCGACGATTATCTCGGCGCGGTCCTCAAACTCTGCCAGGACCGGCGCGGCGTGCAGGTCGATCTTAATTATGTCGGCAAGCGCGCCATGGCGATCTACGATCTGCCGCTCAACGAGGTCGTGTTCGATTTCTATGACCGGCTGAAATCGATCTCGAAAGGTTATGCGAGCTTCGATTATACGATTACGGACTATCGCGAAGGCGATCTCGTGAAAATGTCGATCCTCGTCAATGCCGAGCCGGTCGATGCGCTCTCCATGCTGGTGCATCGCGACCGGGCCGAGACGCGCGGGCGCGCGATGGTCGAAAAGCTGAAGGATCTCATCCCGCAGCATCTCTTCCAGATCCCGATCCAGGCGGCGATCGGCGGCAAGATTATTGCGCGCGAAACCGTAAGAGCCCTGCGTAAAGACGTGACAGCGAAATGCTACGGCGGCGACGCGACGCGCAAACGCAAGCTGTTGGACAAGCAGAAAGCCGGCAAGAAGCGCATGCGTCAATTCGGCAAGGTCGAAATCCCGCAGGAAGCGTTCATCGCGGCGCTGAAGATGGATTCGTGAAAGGCCGAGATGCTAATTCCCGGCGCCCGAGAGCCAATCGAATTTGTAATTGATCGCGGCGCGAACGACTTTCTCATCTAGATCGTTCTGATGGTAGGCCGTGCTCGGAATTCCAGAATCGCCTAAAGACGATTTGCCGGCGCCCATATTGGCGTAAAGATATTCGCCTTTCAGAGTCCAATTCTGCGTCAGCGCATATTCGAGGCCGGCGCCGATCGCGAGGCCGGCCGCCGTCTGCGAGGCGGAGCCGACCGCGAAGTCCTGTCCGTCGGGCGATTGGAAGACATAGCCGTTGGTGAAATTGCGCTGCGCCACGGCGATGCCGCCGGTCGTATAGATCAAAAGACGGTCGATCGCCGTGCCGAATCGCCCGCGCATCGTCGAAAGCCAATGCGAACTCACATCCGACGAAAATCCAAGGCTCCCCCCCTGGGAGGAGCTGGTCAAGCCATCGACCGTGTTCAGGCCCGTGTAGGAAAGGTCGCCTTCGACGCCGAACACAAAATTGGCGAGCTGATAATTGAAGCCGACCTGGCCGCCGCCCAGCACATTGTGCGGCTGCGAACCACCGTTAGCGACGGAAAAGGCGCTTCCGGCCGCATTCATGGCCGTCGACCAGAATCCATCCGGCCGCGTTGCGGCTTTATCGGAGAACGTGTAGCCGCCCGTCTCCCCGCCGTAAAAACCGCTCCAGGTGAACACCGGCGGGGCATCGCGGGACGTGACGTCGGCCGCCGAGGCGGCGCCTGCCGTCGCGCAGGCAATAAGGGTCCCTGCGCAAAAAATGCGCATATTCCAAGTGCTTGCCTGTGTGACTCTGCCGATTAGTTGCATTTTTGCAGCAACCTAGCGCCGATTGAGAGTGATTTTCCCGTATAGCTCGGCAATGGTCAATCGCTTTGAATGCAAGAATCCGCAAATTCGGGCGGAGCCGAAGTGTTGGCTATAGCTACGAAAACACCGGGCGATGGGCTAGATTAGCCGGGGCAGGAGCGTTGATGGGAAAGCCTCCCATGTACATTATCGCGCGGAACATCACGGGGCCCCGGCTGCGATGTGAGGCTCTGATGGTCGATAAGCAGAGCTATACGCCATGGCCGCCCAGCACCGAAGATGGCTGGCGCCGCGCCTATAAATTCCGCGACCGGCTGATGGCGGAGGTGGTGCGCCTCGAACTCGATCCTTTGGGTGAAAGCCTTAAGGTGATCGAAGCCGTTTATATCCCCTGATCCGGCGCGGCGGCGGCCTTCTCATTCTGCATTTTCTCGCGCTCAGCGGCGAGCGTCTGCTCGAATCGGTCCGCCATGGCGACGATCTCGGCCGCGCGGCGGCGCATCAGCGCCAGCATGTCGGCATAGAGCTGTTCGCCGTCTTCCAGCGTCCGCTCACCGAGGAGAAAACGGGCGAGAGCCGTTTCGTCCCGGCCGAGGGCGCGCGCGGCCTCGCGCTGCCAATCGGAGCCGAAAAGCAGCCGAGCGGCGGACTTGAACAAATCTTCGGCCGACGGTGGCGTTTCGATATCTGGCGCGCCAGCCTTGCGCGCGTCAGATTCTTCCGCCGCTCCGGAGAGCTCGGGATCGTTGGACATTGCCTCCCCTCCGCGATTTTTTCGCGGGTCATTGTGTCTGCTCGCCACCTGCCTAAAAAACGCACAGCAGCGGATGACAAGAGCAGCACCGTCTTCCTACGGCAGATTGGACGTCTGAGTCCAATTGCGCAATGCTCAGCTTTCGCCCGGGGCGGGAACGGGTTCGGCAAAGGCTGAATGATGGAAGCTGACCAGAACCAGGCCGATTCGACTCATTGGATCGACCACATCCTCGCATCCGCCCACGCCCATCATCTCGGGAATAAAGACGGTGCGCTTGCCGATTACATTCCCGAACTCGCAGGGGTCGAGCCGGAGCGCTTCGGTATCGCGCTCGCCACCATTCAGTCGGTCTCCAAAGCCTTCGTCTATTGCATGGCCCTCGAACTTGTCGGCCGCAAAGCGGTGCTCGAACGTGTCGGCGTCGAGCCAAGCGGCGATGCCTTCAACGCTATTGTGTTCGATCCGCACACCAATCGTCCGTTCAATCCGATGGTCAATTCGGGCGCGATTACGGTCGCCGGGATCGTTCACGACGTTGCCGGCGCCGGCGCCTTCGATCTCATTCTGAACCGGCTCTCGGAAGCTGCCGGCCGGCCGCTTGTGATGGACCAGGCCGTCTATCGCTCGGAATCCGAAACCGGCCATCGCAATCGCGCGATCGGCCATCTTCTGCGCGCTGCCGGCGCGGTCAAAGGCGATGTGGATGCGATCGTTGATCTCTATTTCCGGCAATGCTCAATTCTCGTCACCGCTGCCGATTTGGCGCGCATGGGTGCGACGCTGGCAAATATGGGCGAAAATCCGCTGACCGACCGTCAGGTGTTCGATTTCGCCGCTGTCCGCAACACGCTCGCCGTCATGCTGACATGCGGCATGTATGATTTCTCCGGCAACTGGGTCTATGACGTCGGCGTGCCGGCCAAAAGCGGCGTTGGCGGCGGCATTGTCGGCGTCGTCAATCGTCAGCTCGGCATCGGCACATTTTCGCCGCGTCTCGACGACAAGGGCAATTCGATCCGCGGTGTCGCCGCCTTCAAGGAAATCGGCGACGAATTGGGCCTCCACGTCTTCGAATGTTCGAACGTGGGCTCGAATTTCATCCGCTCGTTCTTGGATTAGGCGCTCGCGTCCGGCTTGAAATCGAGCGCCACCCCGTTGATGCAATAGCGCTGATTGGTCGGCGGCGGGCCATCGGGAAAGACATGGCCGAGGTGGCTGCCACAGCGCGCGCAATGCACTTCGGTGCGGCGCATGCCGTAGCTGCGGTCTTCGGTGGTCTCGACCGAGCCTTCGACGGGGTCGTTGAAGCTCGGCCAGCCGGTGCCGCTTTCGAATTTCGTCTTCGCCTTGAAGAGCGGCTGACCGCAGGCGGCGCAAGAGAAGGTGCCGGTGCGCTTCTCATGATTGAGGGCGCAACTGTGCGGCGCCTCCGTGCCATGCCCACGCATCACTTCATATTGCCCGGGCGTCAGGATTTTGCGCCATTCCGCTTCGCTGTGGGCGACCGGATATTGCTTGTCGGCCATTGCAGGCTCCCATTAAATCAGATGACACGGCTCGCAGACGAGCGTGCCGCAAGCGCGATCGCGATCAAGCTCGAGCCGCCGAAGACGAGATCGATACCGAGGAGAAGGCCGAGCGCCCAGAGGATCGTTCCCGGAAGGCCGGAGATGATGATGCCGGCAAGGATGAGATCGATAAGGCCGTTGATCAGCATCCACTCCCAGCGGCCGGTCAATTCGCGGCGATGGCTGATGGCGAGAATGATGATGAAAATGCCGTCGACGATAAAGAAGGCCACCATCACATAGGTCAGTGTGACAAGACCTTGCAGCGGGTTCCACAGCAAGAGGCCGCCGGCAAGGATCGCGGCGATCGCCGAGGCGAGCGACCAGCCGAAACCCGGCGCGCCGCGAGCACGGAATGTGGCGACGAGGCCAAGGATGCCAGCCAGCAGAAAGACCCAGCCGATAAACACGGTGGCCGCCACGCCGGCGATGAAAGGCACCACAATGGCGGCGGCGCCGAGAATGATGAGAAGGATACCCTCGGCGAGAAACACCCCCCAATGGTCGTGCAAGGATTTCGAGAGGGCGGATGACAGTTTCGAATCGGCGGGCGTGTTGAGTTGCGACATGGCTTGTCCTCCTACAAGGACCAGAAGATTGGATCGCCTAGTTATGTGAAATAGGGCGGCCAAGCTTCAAGTGCGAGGCAAAAATTTTCAGGCCGGTGAATATTTCCCCAACTGCCTGAAATTTATGGATGTTTCAGCGCGGACCTAGTTTCTGAAATCTTATGAAGCCTCGATGCTTTTGCAGCGCGATTTGAATCTCAGACGTCGAGATTGGCGACGTTCAGGGCATTGTCCTGAATGAATTCGCGCCTGGGTTCGACCACATCGCCCATCAGCTTGACGAAAATGTCGTCGGCCTCGTCGCCTTCCTTGATCTTCACCTGCAGCAGAGAGCGCACATTGCGGTCGAGTGTCGTTTCCCAGAGCTGTTCGGGATTCATCTCGCCAAGGCCTTTATAGCGCTGGATCTGCGTAATACCCTTTTGCCCGGCATTCAAAATCGCTTCGACGAGCTGCAAGGGACCATAGACGGCGCTCGGCTCGCCCTTGCGGATGAAACTCGCGGGTTCGGCATAGATTTCGTGCAGCCCCTGGGCATGGTCGTTGAGCTTGCGCGCTTCGCTGGAGCCGAGGAGCGCCGCATCGAGATTGGCGACTTGGCGCACGCCGCGCAATTCGCGCGTGAAACGATAGCCGCCGCCTTCGACGCGCCCTGTCCAGCCGCGTTCCATTTCGTCGGAGAGCCGGTCGAGCCGCGCGGCGATCTCTCCGGCGAGCCGTTCGGCCTCTTGCTCCATGGAAGGCGTGATGGGACGGAGCGCGCCGGCAATCGCCGCTTGCTCGACGATCGCGCGATCGTAGCGGCCGTGCAAGCCGAGGAGGATTTGCCGGATGACGCGCGCTTCTTCGATGATCGCACGCAAATCCGCCGCGGCACGTTCTTCGCCGCTCGCGAGCCGGAGCAGCGCGCCGTCGAGGCCGTTGCCGATGAGATAGTCTTCCTTCGCCCGCTCGTCCTTCAGATATTGTTCGGAGCTGCCGCGCTTGACCTTATAGAGCGGCGGCTGGGCGATGAAGAGATGGCCGCGCTCGATCAATTCGCGCATCTGGCGGAAGAAGAAGGTGAGCAGCAACGTGCGGATATGCGAGCCATCGACATCCGCGTCGGTCATGATGATGATCTTGTGATAGCGGAGTTTATCCGGATTGAAGTCGTCGCGGCCGATGCCGGTGCCGAGCGCGGTGATCAGCGTGCCGATCTCCTGGCTCCCCAGCATCTTGTCGAAACGCGCGCGCTCGACGTTGAGGATTTTGCCGCGCAGCGGCAGGACAGCCTGATATTCGCGGTTGCGGCCTTGTTTGGCCGAGCCGCCCGCCGAATCGCCCTCGACGAGGAAGAGTTCGGCCTTGGCGGGATCGCGCTCCTGACAATCGGCGAGCTTGCCCGGCAGATTGGCGACATCGAGCGCGCCTTTGCGCCGCGTCAGCTCGCGCGCCTTGCGCGCCGCCTCGCGGGCTTGCGCGGCCTCGACCACCTTGCCGACGACGATCCGAGCCTCCGGCGGATGTTCCTCGAACCATTGGTCGAGCATCTCGTTGACGAGACCTTCGACGGCGGGACGGACTTCGGAGGAGACGAGCTTGTCCTTCGTCTGCGACGAGAATTTCGGGTCGGGCACTTTGACGGAGAGCACGCAGGTCAAGCCTTCGCGGCAATCATCGCCTGTGAGATCGACCTTCTCGCGCTTGCTCAAGCCGGAGCGCTCAGCATAACCCGTCACCTGCCGCGTCAGCGCGGCGCGAAAGCCGGCGAGATGGGTGCCGCCGTCGCGCTGGGGAATGTTGTTGGTGAAGGCCGAGACATGCTCGTGATAGGAATCGTTCCACCAGAGCGCGATTTCGACCGTGACATGGTCGCGCTCGCCCTTCATCAGGATGGGCGTGGAGATCAGCGGCGTCTTGGCGCGATCGAGATAGCGGACAAAGGCTTCGAGGCCGCCTTCGTAAAAGAGCTCTTCCTGGCGGACCTCGGCGCTGCGCGCGTCAGTCAGCACGATCTTGACGCCGGAGTTCAAAAAGGCGAGTTCGCGCAGACGATGCTCAATCGTGCCATAATCGAAATCGACGATGCCTTTGAACATCTCGGGCGAGGGCATGAAACTGACTTCAGTGCCGCGCTCCGGCTTGCCGTTGACGATCGGCGCCTCGCCGACGACGGCAAGCGGCGCCACCGCATCGCCATAGGCGAAATCGATCTCATGCTCCTTGCCGTTGCGCCAGATGCGCAGTTTCAACCAGCTCGACAGCGCATTAACGACCGAGACGCCCACGCCATGCAGGCCGCCCGAAACCTTGTAGGAATTCTGATCGAATTTTCCGCCGGCATGCAGCTGAGTCATGATGACTTCGGCGGCGGACACGCCTTCCTCGGAATGAATGTCGACCGGGATGCCGCGGCCGTCATCGGCGACAGTGACGGAGCCATCGGGATTCAGCGTCACGGAGACGCGCGAGGCAAAGCCCGCGAGCGCTTCATCGATCGCGTTATCGACGACTTCATAGACCATGTGATGCAGGCCCGAGCCGTCGTCGGTGTCGCCGATATACATGCCGGGGCGTTTGCGCACGGCATCGAGCCCGCGCAGAACCTTGATCGAATCGGCGTCATAGGTGGCGGGGGAGACTTGCTCCGGCCGGGGCGGCTCGCGCCGCGATTCGGGCGCAGAGTCCGGGCTGGCGGAGGCGGGATTTGCCATCTCTCTTGAAACTCTTCTGATGTGGTCGTGGGGGTGGGGCAGGGCCCCAAAGGTCACATTACTTATATAGTCCGAAATGACGCCGAATGCATGGTTTTGCGGCGCTTTTCCCTAGGTGCAGAAGGCCTTTCGAGAGGCTTTTTTGCCCGGAAAATAAGGCCAAATCGCAGGGTCTCCCGCGCCTTATTTCAGCCGGCTGCGCGGGCCGTCGGGCGGCAGCGTTAGGCAACGCGCGTAAGGGAAAAATACCGGCGGTCTTCGGCCGTTTTTGGCGAGGAAAAGGCTCAATTTGAGGGGATTTTCGGGAGGCCAAGCGGCCTCCCGCAGCGTCCTCGGCCAACGCGGCTGTTTACGCCGCATGCCCTCGGCGGCCGCCTTTGCTCTGCGAACCGGTCAGCAGCGACAAGCCCTGCGGTGTCGCGCCGATCACGACCGTATCGCCGTCCTGGATCTCACCCGCCAAGATCTTTTCGGCCAAGGGGTCCTGCAGATATTTCTGGATCACCCGCTTCAAAGGCCGCGCGCCATAGGCCGGGTCATAGCCCTTGTCCGCAAGCCAGGCGCGGGCCTCGGGCGTCAAGTCCAGATTGACCTTCCGATCGGCGAGCAAGCGCAACAGCCGCTCGATCTGGATATCGACGATGGCCGTCATGTCCTCGCGCCGCAGCCTGTGGAACATGATGATTTCGTCGATCCGGTTCAGGAACTCCGGCCGGAAATGCGCCCGCACCAGCTGCATGACTTCGTGCTGGACCGCCGAGGACTCCTCGCCTTCCTTCTGGTTGACGAGGAATTCGGCGCCGATGTTCGACGTCATGATGATGAGCACATTGCGGAAATCGACCGTGCGGCCCTGGCCGTCCGTCAGCCTGCCGTCGTCGAGCACCTGCAAGAGCACGTTGAAGACGTCGGGATGCGCCTTCTCGATCTCGTCGAAGAGCACGACCTGATAGGGGCGCCGGCGCACCGCCTCGGTCAGCGCGCCGCCTTCCTCATAACCGACATAGCCGGGCGGGGCGCCGATGAGCCGCGCGACGGAGTGTTTCTCCATATATTCCGACATGTCGATGCGCAGCAGCGCCGTCTCGTCGTCGAAAAGGAACGAGGCGAGCGCCTTTGTGAGTTCGGTCTTGCCGACGCCGGTCGGGCCTAAGAACATGAAAGAGCCGATCGGCCGGTTCGGGTCCTGCAGGCCCGCACGCGCCCGGCGCACGGCGGTTGCCACCGCGTGCACGGCCTCCGCCTGACCGACGACGCGCTTCGCCAATTCCCCTTCCATGCGGAGAAGCTTGTCGCGCTCGCCTTCGAGCATTTTCTCGACCGGCACGCCGGTCCAGCGCGAGACGACCTGGGCGATGTGATCGGGCGTGACGGCTTCTTCGAGAAGCACGTCCGTACGCTTCGCCTCGGTCTCGGCGAGTTTGCGCTCGAGCTCGGGAATGATGCTATAGGTCAATTCGCCGGCGCGCTGATATTCGCCGCGCCGCTGCGCCTGCACCAATTCGTTACGCGAAGTCTCGAGCTGCTCCTTGATCTTCTGCGCCGAGCCGAGCTTGTCCTTCTCGGCCCGCCAGCGCGCCGTCAAAGCCGCGGATTTCTCCTCCAAATCGGCGAGTTCGGCTTCGAGCTTGGTGAGCCGATCCTTGGAGGCGGCATCCGTCTCCTTTTTCAACGCTTCTTGCTCGATCTTGAGCTGCATAATGCGGCGGTCGAATTCGTCGAGTTCCTCGGGCTTTGAATCGACCTGCATGCGCAGGCGAGAGGCGGCCTCGTCGATGAGGTCGATCGCTTTATCGGGCAGGAAACGGTCGGCAATATAGCGCTGCGACAGCGTCGCGGCGGCAACGATCGCCGCATCGGTGATCCGCACGCCATGGTGCAGCTCATATTTCTCCTTTAGCCCGCGCAGAATCGAGATCGTATCCTCGACCGTCGGCTCCGAGACGAAGATCGGCTGAAAGCGCCGCGCCAGTGCCGCGTCCTTCTCCACATGCTTGCGGTATTCGTCGAGCGTCGTCGCGCCGATGCAATGCAGTTCGCCGCGCGCGAGGGCGGGCTTCAGGAGATTGGAGGCGTCCATCGCGCCGTCCGCCTTGCCGGCGCCGACGAGCGTGTGCATCTCGTCGATAAAGAGAATGATGTTGCCTTCGGCGGATGTGACTTCCGTCAGAATGGCCTTCAGCCGCTCTTCGAATTCGCCGCGATATTTGGCACCTGCAATGAGGGCGCCGAGATCGAGCGCAAGCACACGCTTGTCGCGCAAGCTTTCCGGCACATCGCCATTGACGATGCGAAGTGCCAAGCCTTCGACGATCGCGGTCTTGCCGACGCCGGGCTCGCCGATCAGCACGGGATTGTTCTTCGTGCGCCGCGACAGCACCTGGATCGTGCGGCGAATTTCTTCGTCGCGCCCGATCACCGGGTCGAGCTTGCCATTGCGTGCCGCTTCCGTCAGGTCGCGCGCATATTTCTTCAAGGCATCGTAGGCGTTTTCCGCGCCGGCGTTATCCGCGGTGCGGCCCTTGCGCAGTTCTTCGATCGCGGCATTGAGCGCCTGCGGCGTCACGCCGGCTTTTTCGAGGATCTTGCCGGCGTCCGTCTGCTTATCCATCGCGAGCGCGAGCAGCAGCCGCTCGACGGTGACATAGGAATCGCCGGCCTTCTGGGCGATCTTTTCGGCATTGTCGAAGACGCGCGCGGTGGCGGGGGCGAGATAGACCTGGCCCGCGCCCGAACCCTCCACTTTCGGCAATTTGGAAAGCGCCAATTCGGTCTGCTGAAGCGCATCGCGCGAGCGCCCGCCGGCGCGGTCGATCAGGCCCGCCGCAAGGCCTTCCTCGTCGTCGAGGAGCACCTTGAGCAGATGCTCGGGGGTAAATTGCTGATTGCCTTCGCGGGTGGCAAGCGACTGAGCGGACTGCACAAAACCGCGGGCACGGTCGGTATATTTGTCGAAATTCATAAATAGCCCTCCTTGCCGGCCCCGGGTCCCGAAGCGGCCCGATGCGGCATTGATGTACGGCCCCTATCCCGGACCCCGGAACTCCGCCCTGATACAGGTCAGAATTCGGCGCAGATCGGACTTTGCGGCAGCCGTTTCTCCCAAATGTAAGGCAGGCTTTTTGAAATGTTAGCCGGCTTGCGGCGGGAGGCTCAAGAAATGCGGAAAAGAAAGGCGCAAACGAAAACACGGTAGGGTTGCCCCTGCCGTGCAAGACGCTTTGGAAAAATTTTAAAGATCAGTCGGTCACGGGATCGGTCGCAGACGTGATCTCGGCCGGGCCTTCACCCATGTCGGGTCTGCGGCGGCGGCGGCGCTGGCGGAAGTTCTCGTCGTTCTCCGCCGCGTCGATATCCGGGCTCGCCGGCTGATCGTCGCCGATATGCGTTTCGGTGGGGACGCGAACGGGTGAGGTGATGAAGGCAGGCAAGCCCTTGGCAGGCTCGACATCCTCAACTGCCGGGCACGGCTCGTTGCGCTCAAAGCGTCCACCGCCATTCTCCGAGCGAAAATCGCGGCCTTGTCCCTTTCTGCGGCCGCCCCTCTGATCGTCGCGCCCGCCACCCTGCTGGCGGTCTTGATAATTCCGGTCCTGAAAACCGCGGTCCTGCCGCTCCGGACGGTCTTGCCGTTCCGGACGCGGTCCGCGCTCCTGACGCTCGCCCCGCTCT
Source organism: Methylovirgula sp. (assembly GCA_049522395.1). GTDB lineage: Bacteria > Pseudomonadota > Alphaproteobacteria > Rhizobiales > Beijerinckiaceae > Methylovirgula. The sequence continues at coordinate 29,375 of JBEKNV010000024.1, read as the reverse complement.
TGATACGGGCGTTCGCCATAAGGACGCTCGCCGCCGCCGTTCGCGTAAGGGCGCTCCGGATAGGGCGGCTGTGCACTGGGCTGAGGCTGAAAATTGGGTTGCGCGGGGCTCACTCGCTCGACGGGGGAAGCGAAGCGATCCATGCCACCGCCGGAGAAATCCTCTTCTTCTTCGATCTCTTCGGGTTCGGGTTCGCCCGGCGGACGCTGATAACCGCTGGCTGCCTGCTGCGCCGCCTGGGCGGCAGCAATCAGACGAAAATAATGTTCGGCATGCTGCAGAAAGCTCTCGGCCATCACCGGATCGCCGGAAGATTGGGCGTCGCGCGCCAACTGCAGATATTTCTCGCCGATATGATGCGCGGTGCCCCGGATTTTCACATCGGGTCCGTTCGATTCATAGGTGCGCGACAAAGGATTGGGGCCCTTACGGTTGCCACCACCACTGCCGTTATTACGGCCGCGCATGCGCTTATTTTGATTTGGTCTCATCGATGATCCTTGGATGATCCTACCGATTTTGGTCCGAGTTCGGCACTGCCAACCGGTCTTTCCTGCTAAGCCCTCGTAAGCAAAGAGCGAGTGTTGCGTCAGTTTTTCCGCTGACAAGACAAACTCGCGGCACATCCGCATCGCGGCTGCCGACCCCAACTTCCGGGGTCTTAGACTTTGGGGACAATCACCTCAGTCGAGCTGAGCATCAACTGCGCTAGGTGGCGGAAATCACATCACCCTCTTTAGCCTGCCCGAAACCTATGGGCTCTGCTTCAGGGGGTCTGGAACCTCGCCGCTCCCGCAATGCTCAATCAGCATCGAAAGGTAATCTTTGAGGCCGGAACCTAGTCGCTTTCCGCAGCATCGCCAAGTGCTTTCGCAAAAAAATTCCCTTCCACTGCCACGCTGTGACAGTTATGCCACGAAAATTGACGTCGCGCGTGCCGACGCAATATGTTGATTCTAATAGAATATCTAGATCCGGGCAATGGCCGTGACGCGCGAGTGTGGACGCCATGCAATAGTGCCGCGGCGCCATAAGTGACGCTCGACCGCGCGGCCTTTTATCGGCAAAGCGCGTTCCAGCGCACGATCCTTCCGCTTGGAATCAGGCCGTCGAGCGCCGCCAAAACGGTTTCGACTTTGGCGGGGGTATCGAAGAATTCGACCACGATCGGCAGGTCGCCGACGATCCTCAAAAGATCGGAGGCGCGGACCTGGCCCGATTCGTCCAACCCGGCGATGCCGCGAAAGACGACCACGCCGCGCACTTCATGCATCTTCTGCAGAACGTTCAAAATCTCCTGCATCAGATTCTTGTGTGCGCCGTGATCCGCCTCATGGAGATAAATACGGACGATTGTGATTTCGCTCTCCATCACCGCTTCTCCATGATGCCGTTCAGATATTTCGGGCGATGAATGCGCCGCCGATGGCTGCGGTGAGGCCGAGGCCCACGGATAGCAGGACATAGGCCGCGGCTTTCACGGTTTCTCCCTGTTCGGCCAAGAGCAGCGTCTCCATCGAGAATGTGGAGAAGGTGGTGAAGCCGCCGAGAAAGCCGGTGAGAATGCCGACCCGAATATAAGGACCGATGACGATGCGATCGAGGGTCGCGACAAAGAGAAAGCCCATCAGAAAGCTGCCGAGCACGTTGATGGACAAGGTCGCGTAAGGGAAATCGCTGCCGACCAGATATTGGACGAGATTCGTCATCAGATAGCGCGCCCAGCAGCCCAATGTGCCGCCGATCGCGACCGCGAGATAAGCCTGCATGTCCGATCCGTTTGCCTTGTCGGTTTATCTTGGCGTGCGTAGGCGGCGAAGCAGCGGGGAAAGGCTCTCTGAACTTGCGCGGCCCGGGTTCCGGCAGTCCCTATAGGCCGAATTGTCACGAACGGAAATGCCGCGCGCTGTCTTATCGCCGACATCCCGCGGAAAAAGCCGGCGCGATCAGTGGAAACTATAGCGGACCGGCACCATGACCGTCGTGCGGCGGCCGCTCGGCGGCGGCGGCAGTTGACCAAGCCGCGAGGCGATGGCCAGCGTGTCTTGATCGAGATCCGATGAGCCGGAACTGCGGGCGATGTGCGCGCCCATAACGCGTCCGCTCGCGTCGACTGCGAAACTCAGAGTCGCCGTGCCGCTTTCATGCACGGAGCGGGTAGCCGCGGCAGAGACACGCTCGCGCACCTCGCTCTCCCAGGACGCCATCGACTCGCCGGAGAAGCCGGGTGCTGGCGCCGCGGCTTGGCGCGCCAACTGGCGCGCGGGGCGAGATTGTTGGGCGCGCTGCTTGCGCTTTTCTTTCTCGGCTTTCTTCGGCTTTTGCTCTTCGGCCTTTTTTTGCTGCACGGGTTTCGGCGGAGGCAGAACCGCTTCCGCCTGGGGAATGATCGGCGTCTTGAGAACATTGGGAATCGGTGGCTGCGGCGGTGGTTTCGACATCACGGCCGGCTCTTCCGGCACCGTCTCATGTTGCTCTTGCTGCTCCGGCTGTGGTGGCGGCGCAGCCGCCACTGGCGCGAGATTGATCATCAAGGCATCCGGCGGCTGGCCCGGCGGATTGCCGATCTGACGCGTCAAGATGAGATAAGCGCCGATGCCGATATGGAGCGCGAGAACGATGAGCGCAGCCACAAGCCAGCGCGGCAGCGCGCGGTCTTGCTGGGGTGGCAGAATGGTGTCTGTGTAAAGGCTCATCGCTCGAACTCGGCCCTTAGGGCGAAGCCTTTCCTCCCGCGGGCGGCGCCGCGTTCTGATCGGTCGCGTCGGGATTGTCGGATGCGTGGCCGGCATCAAGCCCGACAAGCGCGATCTTCAGATAGCCGGCATCGCGCAGGAGATTCATCAGATCCATGACTTGGCCATACTGAACCACTTTGTCGCCGCGAACGAAGATGCGCTGATCCTTGTCGCCATTCGTTGCCGCGTCGAGCGCCGCAGCCAAGCCGTCGTGGGAGACGGGATTGTCGCCGAGATTGAGCGAGAGATCCGATTTGATCGTGAGAAACAGCGGCTTCTCCGGACGCGGGGTGTGCTGCGCCGTAGAGGCAGGCAGATCGACATTGACATCGACTGTCGACAGCGGCGCCGCGACCATGAAGATGATGAGCAGAACCAGAATGACGTCGATGAAGGGCGTGACATTGATCTCGTGTGTTTCGTCGAGATCGCCGTCATCGCTGCGAGCAAACTTGACGGCCATGGCCTATTCCGCCGATTGGCGCATGCCGACGACACGCCAATCCTCTTCGTCCTCGGCCGCTTCCAGCACGGCGCGGTCGAGATCGCGCGACAGGTGTCGCAGGATTTCGGAGGCGGCGTCGGCGAGCGAGGCGCGGTAAGAGGCGATGCTGCGGGCAAAGGCATTGTAGATCATCACCGCCGGGATGGCGGCGACGAGACCGATGGCGGTCGCCAGAAGCGCTTCGGCGATGCCAGGCGCGACGACCGCGAGATTGGTCGTATTCGTCTTCGAAATACCGATGAAACTGTTCATGATGCCCCACACCGTGCCGAAGAGGCCGATGAAGGGCGCGGTCGCGCCGATCGTCGCCAAGATGCCGGTGCCGCGATTCATCTCGCGTCCCGCGCGCGCCTCGATGCGCGCGATCAACGCGGCGGCGCGCTCCTTGATGCCTTCGGGCGACAAGGCGCTCGAGCGTTCGAGTTCGGCTGCGGCCGCAGCAACCATTTGTGCGACGGGACCTTTTGCGCCGGTGAAACCGGCCTGCGCGGTCGCGAGCGTGTCCTCCTGGGCGAGGATGGCCAGTTGTTCCTGAGTGCGGCGACGCGCACCGAAAAGTTCGAGGCTTTTCGCCAGCCACACGGTCCAGGTGATGACGGAGGCGATGGCGAGACCGATCATCACGACCTTCACGACCACATCGGCCGAAAGGAACATGCCCCAGGGCGAAAGCTCGCGCGGCAGAAGGCGGGCCGGCACAATCGGCCCTGCATCGTGATCGGATTTGGCCGCGGCGTCATTATTGGCACCGCCTGGGGCGGGGGCCGGCGCAAGCGAAGACGGCTGCGGTTTGGCGGCTGAATCGCCATTCGGCTTGGTCGAATCCTTGGCCGAATTCGGAGCCGGCGACGGATTAGGGGCCGGCGTCGCTGTTTGCGCGTTCGATTGAGCCTTCGCGGCGTCGGAATTGGTCGATGTGCCATTCGCAGGCGCCGGCGCGGCCGTGGTTTGCGTCTTCGCGCCCGTGGCATCTTCGGCCACGCTTGGTCCGTTCGCGAGGATTAGCGTCGCGAGACAGAGAGAGGCGATGGCAAACGCGGCGATGACCGCACGGCGCAGCTGCGCGTGGCTGACCCAAACTCGATACGCGGTCATTGGAGCGTTCCTCATCCTAGACTCTGTTCTCCTGCTCAATGCCTGTGCAGTGGCAGATTGGCCTCGATGAGGCGTTATCACGATGTCACCATCCACGCCAAGACTCATCCAAGCCATTTAATAGCGAGCTTACCGCAAGTTCATCGAGTCGTGTTCTTAATTTCCGGTAAGTCGACACCTGCGATCTCCAACCTTGGCGCATCGGAATGGCAAGGCGCGAGTCGTAAGGAATCTGGAAGAACCCGCGTGCCGATTTGGCGCATGATGCGCGTGATGGGACGCAATCGGGAACTTTTCCAAAACCGCTCAGCAAAAATCTATGCTGCACATGCGCAAAACATGCGCAAAGCACAGCCGTTTTCAATGCGCCATGAAGACCGGAAGATCGGCATCGGCCAGAATCTGACTCGTCGGGCCGCCAAAGATAAGCTGTCGGATGCGGCTTTGCGTGTAACCGCCTTTGACCAGAAGGTCGACGCCGAGACTGCGGGCCGTCTCGAGGACCGCACGGCCGGGGCCTTTGCTGCTTTCTTGCGCAATCACGGTGCGCGCCGGGATGCCATGGCGTCTCAAGTTCGCGACGATTTCGTTTTCGTCGGGGCCGGGCAGGCGCGTTCCCGGCACCATCATCACGGGGACATCTTGCGCTTTGAGCAGCAGAGGCATGGCGAAGGCAACAGTGCGCGCAGTCTCCGAACTCGCGTTCCATGCGATGGCGATGCGCTCGCCGAGTTTGGTCGGTGCGCGGGGCGGGGCGATCAACACCGGTCTGCCGCATTCGAAGAGCGCCCATTCGAGCGTCGATTTGCGCGGCTGCTGAATGCCGGAGGCCGGGCGCCCGACGGCAATAATATCGAAGACGCGGCCATATTCGCCGATCGCCTCATCCGTCGCGAGCGTCTCGCCGCGCCAGCCGAAAGAAGGCGCGCTTGAATTCGTCTTCTCGGCGCCGATGCCGTGCTTCTCCATGAAGTTTGAGAAAATATCATGCGCATCGTCGAGCAGTTCGCGTCGCGTCCGCTCGTCGAAGACGATGCCGCCGAGCGAAAAATCCGCCGCCGTGATCTGCGCCAGATCGGGCCCAAGCGCCACGCCTTCCATATAGGTGCCGAAGCGCTCTGTCAGCCGCAACGCAGTCTCCAAGACGGACTCCATCGCGGCATGATCTTCGACCGGGATCAAAATGGATTTCATGGGCGGGCGTCCTCACGCGGCGCTATGATGCACGAATTCCAAGCTAAGCTACAGGTCTCTGTGTCTTCAGGCCGTCGAAGCCTTGCCCAGAATTTCACCCGAGCGCGTCACGTGCATTGTGAGATAATGATCGCCGTGCGCGCCCAGGGCGATGTCCGGCATCTTAAGTACGAACCACACTTTCCTTAGCTACGCGCTGATTGAGACGCAAACGCCATACCTCGCCCGCATCGCTTGACCGACGCCACTCAAGTTTGACTTGCAAACCCTAATTCGGGAGTGAGCCATGACGAGAATTGCATGTTTGCTGATGACGACTATTGCGATTGTGTTCGCCGCCTTGGGCGCCAAGGCGATTTCCGCGCAGGACAAATACACTGTGCAAGTGCCGAATGGGCTCGCCTTCTCGGAGTTCAGGGGCTACGAAGACTGGCAGACCGTCGCCGTCAGTAAAACCGAAAACACGATCGAGGTGATCCTCGCCAATCCCGCGATGATCGATGCCTACCGCGCCGGCACCCCCGGCAATGGCAAACATTTCCCGGACGGCTCCAAGATCGCGAAGATCCACTGGAAAGCAGTCAAGAGTACGGAGGCCCCCGATCCGACGACGGTACCGGGAACTCTGCATGACGTCGATTTCATCGTGAGGGACAGCAAGAGATTTCCGGACACGGGCGGATGGGGATATGCGCAGTTCAACTATAATGCCGCCTCCGACACCTTCGCGCCCGAAGGCACCGGCACCAACTGTGGCTACGCGTGCCATACGCTCGTGACGGCAAAAGATTACATTTTCACGGCCTATCCAAAGCGGTGAATGGGGAAGCAGGATGGCCAAGTCCATCGTCACGCGGAGCGTGCTGCAGATCGAGCACATCACGATCGAAACGACGAAAAAATTCGCCGACGTCGAGGCGGCGCTCGAGAGCAGCATTCCGCAATTCAACCCCGCCATGCTCGAGGCGCTAGCGAAGGGCGACGAACAGCGTGTCAAGGCGCTGGAAGGCGGCGCGTCGCTCTTCATCTTCCTGAAGCGCGAACACGGCGCTCTCCTGCAAATCGCCGGCCGGCCCCGCAAGACAATGCAATATGAAATCGGCAATCCTCTGACCGCGACGCGGATGACGCGACACCAATTGCCGGCGGCGCTCTATGCGCCGCTGCGCGTCGTCATGTATGAGAACGCGGCTGGAGGGACGCGCTTTGAATATGACAAGCCCTCCGATCTCTTCGGCCAATTTGGCGATGAGGCCGTGACTGCGGTCGGCCGCGAGCTCGACGTTGAACTCGAACGCGCTCTGAGACATGCTGCCGAATGAGCATTGACGCATCACGGCCAAGGCGAGCAGCAGGGGGCAATAATGAGCGCAAATGCGCCCAATCCATCGCATATCATGCAAATCGGCATGGGATTCCTTGCCTCGAAGACTGTCTTGAGCGCGGTAGAGCTCGGCGTCTTCGCAACGCTCGGCAAAGGAGCGATGCGCGGCGAAGATTTGCGTCAGCGTTTGCAGCTTCATCCGCGGTCGGCGGCCGATTTTCTCGACGCTCTGGTAGCGCTTGGCTTCCTCACGCGTGAAGGCGACGGGGCGGCGGCGGCCTATAGCAATGCGCCGGATGCGGCGGCTTTTCTCGATCCCGCAAGCCCCACTTATCTTGGCGGCATTCTCTTGATGGCGAACCGCCGCCTCTATCGCTTTTGGGCCGGCCTCACCGAGGCGCTGCGCACGGGCGAGCCGCAGAACGAGAGCAAGGGCGGCGACGGCGATCTATTCGCCAAACTCTATGCCGACCCTAAGGCGCTGGAAGAGTTCATGGATGCGATGGCGGGCGTCCAGCTCGGCAATTTTGCGGCGCTCGCGGAGAAATTCGACTTCTCGCGCTATCAGACATGCTGCGATGTCGGCGGCGCAAGCGGCGCGCTCTCGATCGCTGTCGCGCGGCGGCATCCGAATCTGCGTTGCATCTCCTTCGATTTGCCGCAGGTGCGCCCAGTGGCCGAGCGCAAGATTGCCGCGTCAGGCCTCGATCAGATCGAGTTCCGCGCCGGCAATTTCATGACCGACGAATTGCCCTCCGCCGATGTCGTGACCATGGGCAATATTCTTCATGATTGGGGCACGGCGACCAAAGAGATGCTGATCGCCAAGGCCTATGCGGCGTTGCCAGTCGGCGGCGCCTTCATCGCCATCGAGAATATCATTGACGATGGGCGCCGGGAGAACGCCTTCGGTCTTCTGATGTCGCTGAACATGCTGATCGAAACCAAGGACGGGTACGACTATACTTTTGCGCAGTTCGATGGCTGGTGCCGCAAGGCCGGCTTCGAGAAAACCGAGCGCATTCCGCTTGCCGGACCGGCGAGCGCGGCGGTGGCCTATAAATAATCGAAGCGCCGTAAGCCACCGCGCCGCGCGCGGCCAATGAATCGTTGATTTTTCTCGTCTCGAACGAGCGACGGAAAGGCGACGCTAACCTTCATCCGCGCGAAGCTGTGTTCTCGCCGCGCCTCAACCTTGACAGCAATAGAGCGCGCACCGTAACGACGAAGGGCGCTGCCCCATAGCAGGCGCTCTGCTTCGGATGGTTACCGATGCGCAGCCTCCCCATTCTTTGGGTGATTCCCGCTGCTCTCCTTGCGGCCGGTCCTCTATGGGCGCAGTCCTCGCCCGCCAGCATCGTCGCCTATGGCCGCGTTGTGCCAGGCGAAGAGATCATGGCGCTCACTCTTCCTTATTTTCAGGGCGCGCCGCAGCTCGTCGCAAAGCTGATGGTGCGCGAGAATGATCAGGTGACAGCGGGTCAGCTTTTGGCCTTGGCCTCCAACCATGATGTCGCCGCCGCAAGTCTCGCTCAGGCCGAAGCCCACGCGGCCGCCGTCTCCGCGCGGCTTGCGCTTGTCCGCGAAGGCGCGAAACCGGAAGATATCGCCGCCCAAGCGGCCTTGGTGGCGAGCGAACAATATGATGTGACCCAGGGACGCCAGCAGCTCGCCCGCAGCGCAGCGCTGCGCGAACACGATGCCGTCTCTGAAATGGAATGGCAGAACGATACGGCGCGATTGGGTTCGCTCGAGAGCAAAGTCGTGATGAGCCTGCATACGCTCGACTCGATGAAACATCCGCGGCCGACCGACATCGTCGTTGCGGAAGCTGATTTGGCCGAGGCGAAAGCCGCAGTCGCTGTTGCGCAATCTTCGCTCGCCCTGACGGAGCTGCGGGCGCCGAGCGACGGACAGATTCTCAAAGTCGTCACCTATGCCGGCGAGCAGCCGGGCGACCACGGCGTGCTGCTCTTCGGCAACACCGGTGCCATGCAGATCAAGGCCGAGGTCGATATCAGCGAAGTCGCGCATGTCCATGTCGGCGCATTGGCGCAAGCGACCGCGCCGGCTTGGACGGGCACGGTCAGTGGCAAAGTCGTTCGCATCGCGCCGCATGTCGATCACAGTTCCATTCTGCCGCCCTCGACCTTCGCTGCGGTCGATCGGCGCGTCGTTGACGTGACAGTGGCGCTCGACAATCCGAAGACGATCGCGGAATTCAGCGGCGCCGAGGCGATCGTCACGATCGTCACAAGCCCGTGACGCAATCGCTCCTCAACGGGCTCGCAAATTGGCTTGCGCCCGCTGGCGTCCCTATTGCGTGGCGGCAACTTCGTTACGATCGCAACCGGCTCATCGCGGCGACCGCCGGCATCGCTTTTGCGGTGACGGCGAGTCTTTTTCAGACTGGCGCCTACAATGCGCTCTTCGACAGCATCGCCGTGCAATACGGCGCTTTCGACGCGGATCTTCTGATCCACAGCGCCAATTTTCGCGACATCGTGGTGCACAGCCTCTTTCAACGCGATCTTCTCGCCAGGGCCCGCGCCGATCCGGATGTCGCCACGACCGAGGGTGTGACGAGCAGCGTGGCGCTCTGGCGGCTTCCCGACGGCGGAATCGATCAAGTGCTGGTCTTCGGCATCGATCCACCAGGAACGGCCTTCAGCAATCCGGAAATCATGCGCGAGCGGCGTTGGTTGGCGCTGCCCGACACCGTTCTCTGGGACAGGCTGTCACTACCGGCGTTCGGCGATATCGATGCCTGTCTCGCAAGCGGGCACGCCTGCCCGACGGAGGCCAACGGCGCACTCTTTTATTATAGAGGCGTCTTCTCACTCGGCATTTCCTTCACGGCGCAAGGCCAGGCTGTGGTGAGCCGCGAAGGGTTCCTGCGCATGTTTCCCGACACGCCCGAATCGAGCCTCTCGCTCGGCCTCGTGCGCTTGAAGCCCGGTGCCAACCCTATCGTCGTCCGCGACCGGCTTCGCGCGATTTTCGGGCGCGACGTCGCCGTCGTCACCAAGGCCGATTTTATTCAAGACGCGAAGGATTATTGGGGGAAGGGGACGCCGATCGGCTTCATCATCCCCGTCACGCTGGCCGTCACCGTCCTTGTCGGCATCGTCGTTTTCTACCAGATCCTTTACACCGACGTGCAGCACCATCTTTCCGAATACGCGACGCTGAAGGCGGTCGGCTATCAGGATCGCGTTCTGCAATCGATTGTCATTCAGCAGGCCCTCTGGTTGTCGATTTTGGGTTATCCCCCCGGTCTGTTCCTTGCCTTTCTTCTCTTCCGCACGGCGCGGGAAGCGACGCATCTGCCCTTCTTCCTCAGTGCGGGACAGGGGATGATCGCCTTCTGTCTCATCTTCTTCAGTTGCCTGCTGGCGGGCGTGCTCGCCATGCGCAAGCTCCGTCAAGTCGCACCCGCGGACCTCTTCCAATGACCGCGCTCGCTGCAAATGAGCTGGAAGTTCTGGTTGACGTGGCTGACGTTCGCTACGCCTACAATCAGGGCGCGTTGAAACGCGAAGTGCTGCATGGCGTCTCGGCCCGCATCGTTGCGCGCGAGATTGTGATCATCACGGGGCCCTCAGGCTCGGGCAAGACCACGTTCCTCACTTTGATCGGCGGCCTCCGCCAACAACAATCCGGCAGTATTCGCCTCGCTGGGATCGAACTCACTCGTATGGGCGCCACGGAACTCGCGGCGGCGCGCCGCGCGATCGGCTTCGTCTTTCAGCAGCATCATTTGCTGCCCGCGCTGACGGCGCAAGAAAATGTACAAATTCCCCTCGCCCTCGAACCGGGCCTCGATACCAAGGCGATCCGCGCCCGCGCGCTCGAATTGCTGACAGCCGTCGGCCTGGCCGATCATGCCGACAAACGTCCGGCTCAACTTTCCGGCGGCCAACGTCAGCGTGTCGCGATTGCGCGTGCTCTTGCCTGCCGGCCGCGGATCATTCTCGCCGACGAGCCGACCGCGTCTCTCGATGCCACGAGCGGCCGCGATGTTGTCGAAATCCTCCAGCGCCTTGCCCGGGCCGAGGGCTGCGCGGTGCTCATCGCCACGCATGATATCCGCATCCTCGATATTGCCGACCGCGTTCTCCATTTGGAGGACGGAAATATCGAAGAGAGCGACCTCCGCGTTTCCCGCCTGCGCTCCGAACTCTGTACGCTCGTCGGCCGCATCGCCGCGGTCTTCAGCGCGGCGCGTCCCGGCGCGTCTGTCCCCGGCGCGATGGCCGTGGCGACGGCTGAGATCGCGGACCTCGTGAAAGCCGGGCAGACTCATTCCGTCGATCTCGCGCATGGTCTGCCTCCGGGCGCCACGCGCGATCAGGTGCTCGCCTTGCAACGCGCGAGCGGCGAACTCGCGGCCTTGGCAAAAGCGGTCGCCACGCTCGGCCAATGGTTCGGCGATCCCGAAGCCGCGGCGCCCATGCCGGTCTATGAGGCGGTGGAGGCTCTTCTGCTGACCTTCGCCGATGCCGCCACGAGTCTCGCGCCCGATGATATCGCCATGGTCGAGACCATGGCCCACGGCGGCAGCCTCTATGTCGATCGCGCACTACGCGCCAAACTGCCAGCCGCGGCCGAGACCAAACTCTTTGCTTTGGTCGGCCCAATTCCGTTTCTCATTGCATCGATCATGGAAAAATTGGCGGTGGGGCTGTGAGAAGATCGATTATTCTCGGCCACGTTGCAATCTAGAAACGTATTTTCGAACCAAACCAACCAAAGCCGAGGGCGCAGAGGCATAATGGTAATTCAGATACGGAGCCATAATAGCTTCTAGCGGCTCGATGCTTGAGTTCCAGCGGTTCATTGCCTCGGTGAATTGCTGATTGTTCGCGATCACTTGCTCGGGCGGAAGTCCTTGCGGCATATCTCTCTGTCCGGTGATCTTAAACGAATCCGAGTTGAGACGGCTTAGTAAGTCGTAGATGCCCGATTCTGGACTGAACAGGAATTGAGATTCTCTAACTGCGAGAATGAAATCCTTCCTTAGTACGGCAAAGGCTTCATTCTCGTCGTCCGACTTAGATGTCATTAGGGCTTGGTAGAACCTGACCGTTCGCACGTAGATATCGAATCGCTTGTTATAGAGATCCAGCCGGAATTTTTCTGAGGCGACGAAATAGGAAAATGCTGCGACGACGAGAGCGATGAGACTGATTAGGGAGGCAATCATGGCTGTTGACCGGGTTCGCTCAACGGGTGAAGCAGGTAGTGATCTCCCTGATCGTCAGCGACGTATTCTCTGTCCGCTGCCGCACCGAAAATCTGCCTGGGCGATTTCACCTTTGCCAGAGGATTATGGACAACCGTCAACGGCAGGGGTTGGAGCATGTCCCACCGAACGGCCGCAATAACGGCGCTTATATTCTCGTAGAGGGGGTTGAGGAAGCTGTCCGTCCGGACTTCAGCGCCATTGGCGTTCTGAATAGAATGCCGTGGAATGCGCGTCGCCTTGCCATCGGGGTGGCCATCGAGGGAGATCGGTACGGCCATCGGGCCGACCGGAAAGGTCGCCTCGACAGCGAAGGGCATCTGACTAATGCCGTGATCATCGATGGCGAATTCGCGCAGTCGGCATCCATTGATCGCGATCACAGTTGGCTCGCTCGCCAGGACGATTCCGTTCTCGACATACCATTGGAACTTCTCGCGCTTCTCCTTAAGCGCCGCCGTCCACCTAAGAAGTATTTCCTGGTGCGGCATCGTTTTGAGGATCACCTCTCCGACCTTCGGCGTCTTAAGATATTCGGTGGGGATACCTTCAGGGGCAGGCACGATAGCCTCAATCCAAATGGTGGCTCCGTTACGAATAATCCCGAAATCGGGGCCTCGTTGACCTGCGCGAACTACGTTGTTTCGCCTGAACTCAAACCCCCGCTCAAAAAAATGTCGGTACAACATCGCTTCCCAAATATGGGCGCGAAGCCCCCGCTCGCCGCTGCTCACTTCCTGTCTCAAATTAGGGGGCGCTAGACCCGAAGTCTCGTAGGCGGTCAATAGCTCCCCAAAATGTTTCGGCGCGACCGCGTTGTCTGGGAATCGTCTTTCTAGAACCTCAGTGATCCAGGTCATTGTCGTCCATGTTTTCCTTTAGCCCTCACAGCACCACCGTCAGCCGGCGCGCCGCGCGCGTGATGCCCGTGTAAAGCCAGCGGCTTCTGTGTTCGCGAAAAGCGTAGCTCTCATCGAAAAGCACGACATCGTCCCATTGCGAGCCCTGCGCTTTGTGCACGGTAAGCGTATAGCCGTAATCGAACTCGTCCGACTCGCGCCGCTGCGGATAGGGGATCGTGTCCTCGTGCCCAGTAAAAAATTCCGGCAGAACGCCGATGCGCAGAGGCTTATGTGTCGGGTCTTCTTCCGGCACGACAGTCAGGCGCAATTTCTTGCGCCGAACCGGCGATGAGGTTCGCACCGTCCAGAGCGAGCCGTTAAGCAGGCCTTTTTTTGCGTCGTTGCGCAGGCAGACGAGCTTGTCGCCCGGCTCCGGCATCAAGCCTTCGCGTTCGGCCAATTCGCGCATGCGTTGATTATAGGCACGCCGCGTCTTGTTGAGGCCGACGAGAATCTGGCCCGCGGCTTTGACGCGCTCGGCATCGATGCCGTCGCGGAAAATCACTTCCGTGTCGCCGAATTGGCCGGGTTCCAATTTCTTGCCTTCGCGGACGAGCATCGAGAGCCTGATGATCGGATCGTCCGCGGCCTGACGGTGCACCTCCGTCAGCATCACATCGGGCTCGCATTCAGTGAAGAAGCCGCCGCCTTTGACCGGCGGTAGTTGCGCCGGATCACCCAACACCAACACCGGCTTGCCGAAGGAAAGAAGATCGCGGCCCAATTCCTCATCGACCATGGAGCATTCGTCAATGATGATGAGGCTCGCTTGCGTCGCGGGGCTTTCTTCGTTCAGCACGAAGCTCGGCTCTTCCGTATCCGTATCGCGTGCGCGATAGATGAGGCTGTGAATGGTGCGGGCGCCTTCGCAGCCCTTCGAGCGCATGACGAGCGCCGCCTTGCCGGTGAAGGCGCCGAAGACGGTCTTGCCGTTGGAATCTTCGGCGAGCGTGCGGGCAAGCGTCGTCTTGCCGCTGCCGGCATAGCCGAAGAGCCGGAAGACCTGACGATCGCCGCGCTTCAGCCATTGGCTGACCGATTTCAATGCCGCGTCCTGCTGCGGCGACCATTCCATGAAAAAAGTTTCCGGTGATTCGTGTGTCGAAGTGAAGGCTCATCGCATTAAGCACGCCGCCGAGCAAGCCGACTGCAACAATGCGCGTGAGGGAAAGATTAAACGCCGTTCAAACTGCTTTATACCTGTTCTAACCTTGCGCTAAAAAACTTGCGTTCCGTCGCAGCCAAGGTTTTTTACTGGGCCTCGCTCAGTTGAGGAGACGGGACCAATGACTTTAGGCAATCGCGTTACGTTGGCATCCATGCTTATTCTTGCTTCGGCTTGGCCGACGCTCGCACTCGCAAAGGAATATCCGATCGGCCAGGAGCAAGAAAAAGGCGGCATGAAACTCGGCGCCGTTTATCTGCAGCCGATCGAAATGGACCCGCCGAATGTCATGCGGCCGGCCGCGGATTCCGACATTCATCTCGAAGAGGACATTCACGCCGCGAAGGGTAACATCAACGGTTTCGCGGAAGGCGATTGGATTCCTTATCTCGTCGTTCATTACACGCTGACCAAGGTGGACGACGGCAAGACGATCAAGGGCGATTTGATGCCGATGGTCGCCGACGACGGTCCGCATTACGGCGACAACGTCAAGCTGATGGGTCCCGGCAAATATAAGCTGACCGTCGATGTTCTGCCGCCGACGGCCAATCCGCATGCGCATTTCGGTCGCCATGTGGATAAAGAGACGGGCGTCGGGCCGTGGTTCCAGCCGTTCTCGCTCGATTATGATTTCGCCTTTGCTGGCGTCGGAAAGAAGGGAACGTATTAAGCATTGGGCCGGGTCGCAAATGCCGCATGCCGTGACGCTTGCCGCCCGGGCCTTTTGTGCCGAAATGTGCGATTAAAGAGGGAGGTTGAGTTGAAGCGCTTGAAGAAGCCGCTTGCCATGGTTCTGTTGGTCGCAGCTGGCGCGATGATCAGCGGCCTGGCTGCGCGCGCGGACGATACGCCGACCTTCTCGATCGAATTCCACGATGGGAAGATCGCGCCGCTTCAGCTCACTGTGCCGGCCAACAAGCGTTTCCGCGTCGAACTGCACAACACCGGCGCGACGGCGGCGGAGTTCGAAAGCAGCGAGCTGCATTTGGAGAAGGTGCTGGCGCCGAATAATCCGATGCCGCCGCCGGTTCTCGTCATCCGCTCGCTCGATCCGGGCGATCATATTTTCTTTGACGATCTGCATGCGGATGCGCCAAAAATTCATTTGATCGCGAAATAGAGGCTCGACAAAACAGACGAAGCGGGAGACGCGAAAGGCCGGGATAGAAAGCACGAGGATTTTGTCGTTATTCGCGGAAGGGCATGACAAGACCGGGCGCGCCGAGACTCTTTCTCGGCGGCCAATGATGCCGCATGCGCCGAAATCCTCGCCGAACTTCTCTCATGCACGTGATCGCGCCATCGCCGCTCTCGGCCATTGGCTCAAACGCAATCAGCGGCTGATCCAGACCGTGCAATGGATCGTCGTCGGCGTTTATTTCACGCTGATCATTGTTCCGACTTTTCTGCCCTTGCCGGATCGCACCGCGCATCTCTGGAACAATCTCACGCTGCTTGCGCAGTTCTGCTTCTGGGGCATTTGGTGGCCGCTCGTGCTGGTCAGCATGATGCTTATAGGCCGCGCCTGGTGCGGACTGCTCTGTCCCGAGGGCAGTCTGACGGAAGCCGTGAGCCGGCATGGCCGCGGTATGGCGATCCCTGGCTGGCTCAAATGGAAAGCGTGGCCCTTCGTCGCCTTCAGCTGCACGACGATCTACGGCCAGATGATCAGCGTCTATCAATATCCGAAGCCTGTGCTTTTGATTCTCGGCGGCTCAACCGCGGGTGCGCTTGTCATCGGCTATCTTTACGGGCGCAACAAGCGCGTGTGGTGCCGCTATCTTTGTCCGGTGAATGGCGTCTTCGGTCTTTTGGCGAAACTCGCGCCGCTGCATTTCGCTGTCGATACCGCGGCGTGGGAACGTGCGCGCGTCCATGCTCCGGGTGCGACACACGCGCTTCCCAAGATCGCGACGATCAATTGCGCGCCGCTCGTTGCCATTCGCACGATGAAAGGCGCCAGCGATTGCCATATGTGCGGACGCTGCGACGGCTTTCGCGATGCTGTCATTTTGCAGCTTCGTTCGCCGACGCATGAAATCGTTTCCGTCGCGGGGGCAACCCCGAAGCCATGGGAGACTGTCCTTATTCTCTTCGGTCTCATGGGCGTCGCCGTCGGCGCGTTCCATTGGGGCGCGAGCCCCTGGTTCATCGATATCAAGCAGGCGTTGGCGCTCTGGCTCATCGATCATGGGATGACGTGGATTCTCGAAGTCCAGCCGCCGTGGTGGCTGCTGACGCACTATCCCGACCACAGCGATGTGATGACTTTGCTCGATGGCGCGGTGCTCGTCGGCTATATTCTGGCAACCGCGCTTGTGATGGGCGGGCTGCTTTGCCTGTCGCTCGCGGCGACCGTGCGCGCCGCCGGGCCTTGGTCCTGGCCGCGCTTCCATCATTTCGCGCAGGCGCTCATTCCGGTCGCGGCCTGCGGCGTGATTCTTGGGCTCAGTGCCTTGACCGTCACCCTGTTGCGCGGCGAAGGGTTCGCAATGAGCTTCGTGCCGATACTCAGGGCGGCGCTCCTTGCTGGCGCCGCCTTATGGTCACTCTATCTTTGCTGGCAGATTGCCGGCATCTATGCCGGTTCGAAGCTCAGACAGGCGCTGTCAACGACGTTCTTTGCCTCAGGCGTGGCGCTTGGGATCCTGAGCTGGGTGCTTTTATTTTTCCTTTGGTGATTTCCGCGTTCTCTCGCGACGTTCCGGGAAGGGCGGAGCCGCCGCCGCCTTCTATCAACTGAAAAAGCGGCCGGCTGTCATCAACTGTTCACAGAATCAATCTGACATGGGTTTCTTTTCTCGAAGCACGCTATACCAATGGCGTTGATGCGGCAGGCCGATGGTTCGACGACTCCATTCAATCAAGCAGGAAACGATGACCACTTCGCTCGACCGGCTCTATGCCGATGTCGTTGCGGCCCGTGATGCCGAAGGTGATTTTTCGCGAACGTCGCGGCTGTTTCACGCCGGGCTACAAAAAATTGCGAAAAAGCTCGCGGAAGAGGCGGTCGAAGTCGGCCTCGAGGCAGTGCAGATGCAAAGCGACAAGGTCGTTTTGGAAAGCGCCGACCTTCTCTACCATCTCTGTGTTTTATGGGCGGCCTGTGATGTGACGCCTGACACGGTGTTGGCGGAAATTTCGCGCCGTGAGCGCGCCTTCGGGATCGCGGAAAAGCTGCCGAAGGCGCAGCGCGGCCGCTGAGGCGCGCCGAGTCTCACGCCTTTTCGACGAGCGGCCGAAAAGCCTCGACGACTTTCTCATAGACCGGCCGCTTGAACGGTACGACGAGGTCGGGAAGCCGATTCATTTTCTCCCAGCGCCAGCTGTCGAACTCGGGATGCGCACCTCCTGCCGGGTGCTCGACATCGATCTCTTGCTCGTCGCCTTCAAAGCGAAGAGCAAACCATTTCTGACGCTGACCTTGGAATTGCGGACGGCCGGATTTCTTCGCCATCCCGCCCGGCACATCATAGCTGTACCATTCGGGCGCTTCGGCGAGAAAGCCGATGGTGGAGACATTCGTCTCCTCGAGCAGCTCGCGCAAAGCCGCATCGTAAGGGTCTTCGCCATGGTCGATCCCGCCTTGCGGCATCTGCCAGGCATGCGCCGGCACGAGATCGGCGGCGGGAAAGCGCCGGCGTCCGATGAAGACAAGCCCGTCTTTGTTGAGCAGCATGACGCCGACGCAGGGGCGATATTTTGGAAATTCGCTCATCGGCGCTCACGGGTCCGACTGCGTGCCGTCGGCGCTCGCCCGATTATGATTGGCGCCGATTGTCCGAACGGCCGCGCTCAGCGGAATGAGCACGATGCCGCGGGCCTCCGCTTCTTTCGCATAGAGCGCCAGCCGATTGACGCTCGCCGGCAGATCGTTTGCCGTGCCGATCGCAATACCCTTATCGCGCGCGATCGCTTCGAGCTTGCTGAGATTGAGGTCGATCGTCGCCTCCGTTGTCAGGCCTTGCGGCGTGCCTTGGCCGGAAGGTGCATCGAGCAGGATGTCGGCGCGAACGGCCGGAAGGCCAATGTCCTGCGCAAGCGAAAGCCCCACGCTCTGCGCGGTCGAACCGTCATCGAGAAAGAAGAGGCCGCGCGCGTTGATGTCGCGCAGCACGGGTTTCAACGCGTCGGAGTTCATGGCGAATTTCGCGCCGAGGAAATTTGCGACTCCGGTATAGCCGGTAAAACGGGCGAGCAGCCAATGCAGGTCCTCGGTGTTCTCGCTCTCGCTGGCCGAGACGAGCAAAGTGTGAGGCCCCGGATTCGTTTGCGGGTAATCGATCGGCTCCATCGGAAGTTGCAGGATCACTTCATGTCCGGCTTCGCGCGCCTGCGCGCTCTTGCCTTTCAGATCGTTGCCATAAGGCGCGAAGGCAAGCGTGATGGAGCCGGGCAGGTCGTCGATTGCTTGAGCCGTGGCGGCGTCGCTCAGACCAACGCCGCCGATGACGAGCGCAATGCGCGGCGCATTGGCTTTTGCGGTCGCCGATGACCAGGGCCTTGCATAGACATCCGCCGGACGCGCGCCATCCTTGCCGATGCGGGGGAGAAGACCGTAGCGGCTCTTCTCGACGAGACGCGGATCGGGTGCGGGCGCAAGCCTGTTCGCCAGGACCTGCGGCACTTCGATGATCAAGGCGCCGGGCGGCGCGCCGCCGCCGCTGCGGACGACTTTGACGCCGCTCTTCTGTTCATAGTCCGCCGCCGAACCATCGCCCGTGGGGCTTGGGATCGTGCCGGTGACGTCGTTTGGCGCGCCATCCGTCTGTTTTTGTTGCGCGGCTGCGGTCGTTGCCGTTTTGGCGGGTCCTGCCGGCGTGATCACGGCGACGGCATGCGGCTCGCCGCCAAAGGGATCGCCACGCCAATTCAAAAAGACGATGCCGCCGCCGATCAAAAGGCAGACGGAGGCCAAAAGCAGCGGACGAATGGGAAGGGCGCGCCGACGCGGCTGCCGGTCAAGGCCCAAGGGATCGTGGAGATCGTCACCCGACGCCATGCCGGCAATCCTGCTTCATCAATGACTTGCGGGCCAATCCCGACGGATCATCGGGTCTCAGGCGCTCAGGCCGAATCACCCAAGTGCTAATGACGCACGGTAGTGGAGTTCCATTTTGGCTGGAAGCAGGCCGGCCAAAGGCAAGCCAAGGGGGCCAAAGTCAGGCGCGCCCAAAAAGAAGCCGAGGCAATGGCGATTGCCTCGGCTTCCGATGACTTTGGTCCAAAAGGACCGAAAAGCTTGGCTCAGTTCTGCCCTTTCGGAGCAGGGTCCTGCTTGTCGGGCGCGGGCGACGGCGGCGCGCCACCTCCGCTGTTGTCGGTCTGCGGGCCATCGGCGTTCGGTGGAGTCACATAGTTCTCCGCCCGGGTCACGCCATGCAGCAGGCTGACCGCAGCGATCAGCTGCTTATCCTTCGTCGGATCCGGCGGCACATAGGCCTGCGAGCCGTGGTACTCGTCCTTGCCATTCTTCAGATGGCCCTTGAGCGATGCCTCGCCCTCGGTCTCATCCTTGCCTTTGAGTTCCGGCGGGATGTCCTGCAGAACGATGATATCCGGATCGATACCCTTGGCCTGGATCGAGCGGCCGGATGGCGTGTAATAGCGCGCCGTCGTCAGCCGAAGCGCGCCATTGCCGTCGCCGAGCGGAATGATCGTCTGAACCGACCCCTTGCCGAAGGAACGCGTGCCGAGAATGGTCGCGCGCTTGTGATCCTGCAAGGCGCCGGCGACGATCTCAGATGCCGAGGCCGAGCCGCCGTTGATCAGCACAATCATCGGCTTGCCCTTGGAGAGATCGCCGGGCCGCGCGTTGTAGCGCATGGTCTCGTCCGCATTGCGTCCCCGCGTCGAGACGATTTCGCCGTGATCGACGAAATCGTTGACCACCGCGATCGACTGATCGAGCAGACCGCCGGGGTTGTTGCGCAGATCCAGGATATAGCCCTTGAACTTGTTCGCCGGAATATCGGACTGGAATTTCAGGATCGCGGCGCGGGTGCCATCGGCCGTCTGCTCGTTGAACTGCGTGATCCTGATGTAGCCGATGTCGCCGCCCTCGACATGCTCGCGCACCGACTTGATCGTGATGACCGCGCGGGTGAGCTTGACGTCCTTCACGTCCTTCTTCGGGCCGCGAATGATCTTGAGCGTCACGATCGTATCGGGCGCGCCGCGCATTTTGTCGACGGCTTGGTTGAGCGTCATGCCGCTCACAGCTTCGCCGTCGATGGCGGAAATGATATCGCCGGACAGAATGCCCGCGCGCGAGGCGGGCGTGTCGTCGA
The DNA here is from genome assembly GCA_049522395.1 of Methylovirgula sp. Lineage (GTDB taxonomy): Bacteria > Pseudomonadota > Alphaproteobacteria > Rhizobiales > Beijerinckiaceae > Methylovirgula. Next base: position 8,914 of record JBEKNV010000024.1, on the reverse strand, counting down.
TCGGGGTGACGACTTTGATGGCGCCGTCTTCCTGCGTGACTTCGATGCCGAGGCCGCCGAATTCGCCGCGCGTCTGCACCTGCATGTCGGAGAAGCTCTTCGCGTCCATATAGCTCGAATGCGGATCGAGCGAGGAGAGCATGCCGTTGATCGCCGCTTCGATCAGCTGCTGATCGTCTGGTTTCTCGACATAATCGGAACGGATCTTCTCCAGCACATCGCCGAAAAGATTAAGGCTGCGATAGGTGTCCGATGCGGCTGCTTGCGCCGAAGCGGTGGAGAAATACCGTGTCTGTGCCCCCACCAAAACGGTGGCGGCTCCCATTGCGGCGCCGATCAATACAAGTGAGATTTTGCGCATTATCCGCGAACCTTCTGAACGTCCGATTTTGCCCACCATGGGCTAGGATCGATCGCCGCCCCGTCTTTACGAAATTCGACATAGAGAATGGGCTGCGCCGCACCAATAGCGATAGCTGCAGCCGTTTTGACGGAACCGTTGCCCATGGTGGCAACAGGTTCGCCCGCGAGGACGAACTGTCCAACCTCTACGTTTATTCGCTCCATTCCGGCCAAGACGACATAATAGCCTCCGCCGACGTTCACGATCAAGAGCTGGCCGTAACTTCGGTAGGGTCCTGAAAAAGCAACCCAACCATCACTCGGTAAGGCGACGACGGCACCAGGGCGTGTGGCGAAATAAAGCCCCTTTTCGGTACCGCCGAATCCGTCCGGCGCGCCATAACTTTTCACGATCGAGCCGGCAACGGGCATCGATAGGAGGCCCCTGGCATCCGCGAAAGCTATGGCAGGAGCAAGGCGGCCGGGGTCCTTAAAAGGAGAAAGATTGGATTTTGTCTGCGGCGCTTCGGCCTCGGCGAGCTTGCGCGCGGCGTCGGCTTCGCGTGCCTCTTCTGCGGCATGCGCCGCACCCCCGATTTCGGCTTCCGTCCGGGCGATGAGCTGGCGCAGGCTCGTCGCTTGCTGAGCGATCGCGTCCGCGCGCTTCTGCTCGGCCGCAAGCGCCTGCTCGGCCGTGCCTAACGCGGCCTGGCGCGCATCGACGAGCGCGCTGAGCCTTTGCCGCTCAAGGCCGAGATCAGCCACTTCGTGGCGAAGAGAATCTCTTTCGCTGGCAATCGATTGGCGAAGCTGCACCAGATTGGCGAGGTCGGCGACGAGCGCATCCGTCTCCGCCCGCATTTCGGGGAGAACCGCGCCCAAGAGGATCGAACTGCGGACGGCCTGCAGCATATCTTCGGGATCAACGAGCAAAGCCGGCGGCGGACTGTGCCCCATGCGCTGCAAGGAGGCGAGAACTTCCGCGATCAAGGTTTTGCGGGAGGCGAGCGAGCGGCGTGTCGCATCTTCGCTGTCGACGAGTTGGCCGAGCCGCTGTTCGGAGTCGGTGATCTTGGCCTCGGCGGCGCTGGCGCGCGCTGTCGTCGAAATGAGGGCTGCGTTGAGGCGCGCCCGGTCATTGCGCAAAGATTCGATTTCCGCTTGGATTTTTCGGCGTTGTTCGTCGGATGCGGAGAGCGTGTCTTCGAGGCCGTGCAATTCCGTCTGCTTTTCGTCGAGCTTGGGATTTGCCAAAGATTGCGGTTGTGCCGCCGCATTTCCCGGATTGGACGTGGGAGAAGCGGCATTTGCCGGCGTGGGCGGCTTGTCGTCGGCCAGCGCGCGAAGCGCCACGAGCTGCAATCCCGCGAGAAGAAAGAGGAGACCGGGCCGCCTCATTATGCCTTCGCAGTGCCTGAGGAGTTCGAATTCTTGAGCCCGTCCATCGCTTGTCGAGAGCCGCAATGGCGGAAATATGTCGGCAAGCGCGACCAGACACAGACGTCAGGCGCGATGATAGGGATGCCCTGCCAGCAGCGTCAGGGCTCGGTAGATTTGCTCCGCCGCCATGATTCGCGCCAGCTGATGCGGCCAGCTCATCCGGCCGAAAGCGACGCGCGCTGCTGCTTGCGCACAGAGATCGGGATCGAGCCCATCCGGCCCCCCCAAGATGAGGGCGAGATGCTGGGTTCCGCTTTCGCGAAATCGGCCGAGCTTTTCGGCAAAAGCGGCGCTCGTGAGCGGTTCGCCCAATTCGTCGAAGGCAATGAAGTTTTCCGCGCGAAGGGAGGTCAAAAGGGCGAAGAGCGCTCGTGCTTCTTCTTTTTTGCGATCGTCCGGCCGGCGCGCCTTGCTTTCCTCGATCTCATGAATGTCGAGGCTTTTGACGCCTAGCCCGCGGCCGATGCCTTCGGCACGCGTCACATAGTGACAAGCCAGCTCACGCTCCGGCCCGGCTTTGAGCCGGCCGACACACAGGAGATGAAGATGCATCGCGTTGGCTCCGGCGAGATTAGTCGCCGGCGCGTTCGCCCGGCCGGTGGCGGCCCCACATCTTCTCGAGGTTATAGAACTGTCGCACTTCGGGCCGGAAGAGATGGATGATGACGTCGCCGCCATCCACCAGCACCCAGTCGCAGTGAGGCAATCCTTCGATCCGCGGCGTTTGCGCGCCGGCAGCCTTGAACGCCTTCAGCACATGATCCGCCATGGCGCCAACATGCACGTTGGAGCGGCCAGTGGCGATAATCATGAGATCGGCGATTGAGGTTTTGCCTTGCAGATCGATTGTGACGATGTCCTCAGCCTTAGTGTCGTCGAGACTGGCCAGGACAGACTGTACCAATGAACCGGCCTCAGGTTCACCCGAACCCTGGACCGGGTGAAGCGGCAACGAAACCGCCTCTCGGGAAAAGTTAGGTATCAGTGCTTCGATCCTCTTTACCGGGCCGGTGACAAGACCGGCCTTCCTCCAAGATGGCGTGAATCGGTTACTTTTTCAATGACACGGCGGCCGGTTGGACCCTTTTTGCCCGCTCAACCGCGGGCTTTGTGAAACAGCTCCCAAATCAGGAGAGCGCTGTCGAAATCATTGTTGGTGGCACCGACCGTTTTGCCGCGTTCGCCGCCCTTCCACCGTCCGGGAACCGTGTGACCGCCCCCCTCGACGCGGACGAGTTCGACCGGCACTTTGCAGTCGTTGAATTTCTCCAAATACGCCTGGGTTTCGGCCTTTGGATCGCGGCGGGGAAACGCGGTCACGGTCTTCGTCGTGCCGCAATGCGCCGTGCGGGCGAAAATCGCCACCGTGTCCTCGACGGAAAGAAGAGCCGTTTTCGTATCGGAGAGATCCGCATTGCCGCCGCCATAGGGGATGAGCGGATCGGCGGTGCCCGCAATCATCAGAAAGGGGATGGGATGCGTCGGAACGCAGCTCTGCGCGAGATCGGCGGGGAGCGACGCGATCAAAATCGCCGCGCCTGCAAATAGGGGCGAATGTTCGCAGACAAGCCCAAGCGCCATCAGGCCGCCGGACGAGGTCCCGACGATGAAGATACGATGACGGTCGGCGATGCCATCCGCGATCAGCTTGGCGACGATGTCCTGGATGAACTGCGAGTCATGTTTGCCCAGCTCGCTTGCGGTCGCATTCCAATTGCCGCCGAGCGCGTTGGGATAGACCATCACCGGGCTCGACGAGCGGATGATGTCCTCGAGTTGGAAATTGTGCCTCAGCCTCGGGCCGTAGCCCTTGCCGCCATGGAGCACGATGACGACCGCGCGGCGGGACTTCTTCAGCCGCTCATGCTGGACGATGAGCGCCGCGCGCATCACGCCGCCTTCCTGAATCGAAATCCGTCCTGTGAAGGCAGAGGCGGAATCGGACCAGCCGAGGGTCGCAAGCGACGCCGCCAGACAAGTGAGGAGGAAAAGCAATCCGGATTTGAAAGGGATCATGGTGCCTTGATCAGATCGACAGCCCGGCCGCGCTCGCCCTGGAGAGGGCGCTGCCTCTAAGACAATACGAGATGGTCGGCCGATTGCGTTTCGCAATCGGCCGAACGCCACGACGATTTTAAACATCCTATCATCTGTCCTTGGCGCTCGCATTTCACAGCGCTGGGGGCCCAATGCTTGCGGCGCGCGGGAAATCTCTGGTATGCCAAGCTGTGGTTGCTCGGCCGTGCCGCCGCGCAGGCAGGGGCGTCGGACCGGCTCTTATCGACAACTGATGTCCCAGCTATCCGGTTGACAATGCCAGCCATTCTTCCGCATCTCCCCATCTTAGGTGCAGCTAGGCGGCAGCTGGGACGACTGATAAGAGGGCTTTGCCTGATTAATTGCTGAGCAGCAGCTCGGGTCGCGGAACAGTTAGGGTAAGACGACATGAACGACATGGTGGAGGCGCGGCGTCCCTTATCGCCGCATCTGTCGATCTATCGACCCATGTTGACCATGATGATGTCGATCGCCCATCGCATCTCGGGCGCGGCGCTCTATGTCGGCACGCTCTTGCTCGTCTGCTATTTGATGGCCGCAGCGTCGGGCGAGACGGCATTCGCAAATGTCTCGTGGTTGCTGCGCTCCTTCCCGGGCCAAGTGATCTTGTTCGGCTTCACTTTCGCGCTGCTGCTGCATTTCTTCGGCGGCGTCCGGCATTTCATTTGGGATCTCGGCTACGGCCTCGATTATCCCGGCCGCGAGAGGCTCGCGCAGGCGACTTTGATCTGCAGCATAATCTGCACGATCGGCCTTTTTGTGCTCGCCCATGTCCTGTCTTAAGGCAGGCGCCGGCCTTCTCTGCGACGTCCGAAAACCTCTCACTTTCGCATTCTGGTTGAACAAGGGCTGAAGCCGATGGCGCATAATTCGATGAGTGGAAACGGACCGGAGATGCGAAGCATGATCAGCCGTGTGCGTCATCTCGGCGCAGCCCATTCAGGCACGCGCGATCTCTGGCTGATGCGCGTGACATCAACCGCGTTGCTCATTCTCGCCATCGCTTTTCTCTGGATGGTACTCTCGCTCGCGGGCAAGGATCTGACGCAGATTCACGCGGAATTCGCGCATCCCTGGGTCGCGGTCATCATGCTCTTGTTCGTGCTCGCGAGCATCGTGCATATGAAGATCGGGATGCAATCGATTATCGACGACTATATCCATGCGCCGCTCATGAAAGAGTGGGCGATGATCGCCAATATCTGCTTTTGCGTCGCCATGGGCGTCGCCGCCGCCTTTGCCATCTTGAAACTGAGCGGTATCTAGGCGATCGGCGTCGGATGTTTGGGGTTGGAAGGCTGACAGAATGACAAAGACGGCGAATGGCGACGCGGCTCCGGGACTTTTGGGGTCCGCCTATCCGATCACCGATCATGAATATGATGTCGTCGTCGTCGGCGCGGGCGGCGCCGGCTTGCGCGCGATCGTCGGTTGCGCGGAAGCCGGCCTCAGGACGGCCGCGATCAGCAAAGTCTTTCCGACACGCTCGCATACGGTTGCGGCGCAGGGCGGCATCGCCGCATCGCTCGCCAACATGGGCCCCGACAATTGGAAATGGCACATGTACGATACCGTCAAGGGATCGGACTGGCTCGGCGATCAGGACTCGATCGAATATATGTGCCGCAACGCGCCGGACGCCGTCTATGAGTTGGAGCATTGGGGCGTGCCCTTTTCGCGCACCGAGGACGGCCGCATCTATCAGCGCCCCTTCGGCGGCATGACGACGGACTTCGGCAAAGGGCCGCCGGCCATGCGCACTTGCGCGGCCGCTGACCGCACAGGGCACGCGATGCTGCATACGATGTATGGGCAGGCGCTGCGCCACGACGCGAATTTCTTCATCGAATATTTCGCGATCGACTTGATCATGGAGGATGGCCGCTGCCGCGGCGTCATCTGCTTGAAGCTCGATGACGGCACAATCCATCGCTTTCGCTCGCAGCTTGTGATTCTCGCGACAGGCGGCTATGGCCGCGCCTATTTCTCGGCGACCTCCGCGCATATCTGCACCGGCGACGGCAATGCGATGGTTCTGCGCGCCGGCCTGCCTTTGCAGGACATGGAGTTCGTGCAATTCCATCCGACCGGCATTTACGGTGCCGGCTGTCTCATCACAGAAGGCGCGCGTGGCGAAGGCGGCTACCTGACGAATGCGGAAGGCGAGCGCTTCATGGAGCGCTATGCGCCTTCGGTCAAGGATCTCGCGCCGCGCGACATGGTCTCGCGCGCCATGACGCTGGAAATCCGCGAAGGCCGCGGCGTCGGCAAGTACAAGGATCATATCTATCTGCATCTCGATCATCTCGATCCGCAGATTTTGCACGAGCGCCTGCCCGGCATTTCCGAAAGCGCCAAGATTTTTGCGGGCGTCGATCTCACGCGCGAGCCGATACCCGTGTTGCCGACGGTCCATTACAATATGGGCGGCATCCCGACGAATTATCGTGGCGAAGTCGTCATCAAAAAGGGCGAAGATCCCGACGTCGTCGTCCCCGGCCTGATGGCGATTGGCGAAGCGGCCTGCGTTTCCGTGCATGGCGCCAATCGCCTCGGCTCGAATTCGCTCATCGATCTCGTCGTCTTCGGCCGCGCCGCCGCGCATCGTGCCGCGGAAGTCGTCACGCCCGGCGCGAAACAGCCGGATTTGCCGGCCGACTCCGCCGATTTCGCGCTCGGCCGCCTCGATCATTTCCGCAACGCCAGAGGCGGCGTCCCGACAGCCCAACTGCGCCTCAACATGCAACGCGTGATGCAGGCGAATTGTTCGGTCTATCGCACTGGTGAGACGCTGAGCGAAGGTTCGAAGCTCATTCACGAAGTCTGGGCGGCGAAGGATCATATTTCCGTCACCGACCGCTCGCTGATCTGGAATTCCGATCTTATCGAGACGCTCGAATTCGACAATCTGATCGCTCAGGCCGTCGTCACCATGGATTGCGCGGGCAATCGAACCGAATCGCGCGGCGCCCATGCGCGCGAAGATTATCCCGAGCGCGACGACAAGAATTGGATGAAGCACACGCTCGCTTCCATCGATCTCGCGAAGGGTAAGGTTGGATTCGAGTACCGGCCGGTGCACAGCTACACGCTGACGAATGAGATGACCTATATCGAGCCCAAGGCGCGGGTCTATTAAGGACAATCTGATGGTCGAATTCGCACTTCCCAGAAATTCCAAGGTCGGCAAAGGCAAGGTCTGGCCAAAGCCGGAAGGCGCGACCAAGACCCGCGAGTTCCGCATCTATCGCTGGAATCCGGACGACCGGCAGAATCCGCACATCGACACCTACAGCGTCGATCTCGGCGATTGCGGGCCGATGATTCTCGACGCGCTCATCTGGATCAAGAACACCGTCGATCCGACATTGACCTTCCGACGCTCCTGCCGCGAAGGCATTTGCGGCTCCTGCGCGATGAACATCGACGGCACGAATACGCTCGCCTGCACCAAGGCGACGGAAGACGTCAGCGGCGCGGTGAACATCTATCCATTGCCGCATATGAAAGTGGTCAAGGATCTGGTGCCGGACCTGACGCTCTTCTATGCGCAGCATGCGTCGGTGAAGCCCTATCTTCAGACGATCACGCCGGCGCCGGAAAAGGAATGGCGGCAATCGCCCGCGGACCGCGCCAAGCTCGACGGGCTCTATGAGTGCATTCTCTGCGCCTGTTGCTCGACCTCCTGCCCGAGCTATTGGTGGAACAGCGACCGCTATCTGGGCCCCGCCGTCCTGCTCCAGGCCTATCGCTGGATCGTCGATTCACGCGACGAGGCGAAGGGCGAGCGGCTCGATCAGGTCGAAGACCCGTTCCGGCTTTATCGTTGCCATACAATCATGAACTGCGCCAAAGCCTGCCCCAAGGGCCTCAATCCGGCGAAGGCGATCGGGGAAATCAAGAATTTGATGATCGAACGGCAGATTTGAGCAAAGCTCGTCCTCACTGAGCTGTCGCAACGTTTGCGCGAGCCGAGCGCGGGCGTAGCCGTAGCTGAGTAGTTTCCGAACCTTGTTCTGGCGCTTTCGGTGCCTATGGTCCCGAGATCAATGCTCTGCACGCGCAGTCGGAATGGCTTCATTATTCAATAATTTTACGTGGCTGTCTGGATGTCACGACAGAAAGCATCATTTTGAGCGTCATATTGATCGTCGAAGACGATTTTCTTATCCGCGAATTAGTGGAGGTGATGATTCAAGACTTCGGTCATCACACACTTTTGGCCAGCGACATAGACGAGGCGCTTTCGCTTCTGCGCACTCCTCAGCACATTGACGCACTTTTTTCCGATATCTATCTCAAGACAACGGTCAACGGCGGGTGTGAACTGGCGCGCCAGGCGGTCAAGCTTCGGCCGGAATTGCGCGTGCTCTACACGACAGGCAATTCCATTACCGACAAAATGAAGGATCAGTTTGTCGTCGGCTCACACTTCCTTGCCAAACCTTACACGCAAGAACAGCTCCGATGCTCTGTTGTAGACCTGTTCGCCGTCTAATTCTTTGGCCTCGCAATCGATAGGGAACAGCGCATGTCGGATATTTCTCTAGGAGAAAAAGCCGGGCCCGATATTACTGCCAGCGACATCGTTGAGACGATACCTAGCGCACTTATCATTCTCGATGGAGACTTAAACATCGCATCTTCTAGTGGAAAAGAGGAACTAGGACGCGGATCGACGTCGTCTCCCGAGGATATCGGCGACGTGAATGTGCGCAAGCTGGCGGAAGAAGCGCTGCTCAAGGCGGGGGCCTTGCAGAAGGCGATTTTCAACAGCGCAAATTTCTCAAGTATTGCCACTGATGCGAAGGGCGTCATTCAGATCTTCAACGTCGGCGCCGAGCGGATGCTGGGCTACACGGCTGCCGAAGTGATGAACAAGATCACCCCGGCCGACATTTCCGATCCGCAGGAGCTGATCGCGCGCGCCAAAGCGCTGAGCGTCGAGCTCGCAACCCCGATCACGCCGGGCTTCGAGGCCCTGGTCTTCAAGGCCTCGCGTGGGATCGAGGACATCTACGAGCTGACCTACATCCGCAAGGATGGGAGCCGGTTCCCGGCGGTGGTGTCCGTC
>JBEKNV010000023.1:0-42867 GCA_049522395.1 Methylovirgula sp. | reverse complement strand
CGCGGGCCGCTGCGAGTTTGCTCGGCGCGGTCGTCGTTCTCAAAGGCGCGGACACAGTCGTCGCGAGCGGCGACGGGCGCGCTTCCATCGGCTGCGATGCTCCGCCCTGGCTTGCGACGGCAGGCGCGGGCGACGTGCTCGCCGGCATGACGGGCGGCCTTTTGGCCCAGTCCATGCCCGCGTTCGAGGCTGCGAGCGCCGCGGTCTGGATGCATGGCGAGGCCGCGCGCCTCTTCGGGCCGGGTCTGATCGCCGAGGATATTCCCGAATCATTGCCCACGGTTCTGCGGCGGTTTGTGGACGACAACGCGCAATAAGCTGTGGCCGTGTCCTACGTCACTTCGAACCAGTTCACGAGCCATTCGGGACTTTGCTCAACCGACTGGCATTCGACCGCCCATTTGCCGGGATTGTCCGCGAGGAAAGCGACGCGTTTCGTCCGGCCCTCTGGTACGACAACGCGGCTTCGCCAATAGGGCTCCCATCCGTCGTCGAGATCGTGCAACAGCCGAAGCGCATGGCCATGCACGGACATCTGCACGAGCGCCGCCGTCTTGTTGACGAGCCCGAGCGTCACCGGCGTTCCGCGCTTGATCGAGAACAGTGGGGCAGAGGCAAATATTTGCGCGGGCTTGCCGTCCAGCAGCAAAGGGCCGTGCTTGGCAGGGCCGAGCGAAACAGGCTTGTCTTTCGGCGCGGATTTGTCGGCCAGGGCTTCGACGACAAGATCCAATTTATGCGCTGCTTGCAGTTTGATGCTTGCGGGCAGGAGCGGATTGGCCGGGAGCGACGCAACGGGCGGCAGTTTCGGGCGCAGCGCGCCCGTCGTCGTGAAGAGAACCAGCGGACGGTCGCTCCGTTCGCCGGTGCGCCAGGCGATGAGCGCGGGTTTGCCCGATTGCGCCGGCAGATCACACATCAGGTCGAAACAGGCGCCGGGTCCGATCGGGATCGTCCGGCGCAGCGGCGTAAAAGCTTCACAGGGCTGACCGTCGATCGCGATGATTGTCGGCTGAAGACCTGTGAAGGTGACGAACATCAGCTGCGATTGAATGAGGCTGAGAAGCCTGATCCGAAGCCGCGCGCCGGACGAGACTTCCTTCAGGAGTGGTGAGGGCTGCGCATTGACGGTCACTATATAAGGGCCGCTTAAATCGACGCCGGTCGCGTTCTCGGGCAACGCCATGTGCCCCGCGGCGTCGAATTGCCAATCCGCGAGAATGAAGACGAGATCGCCGTCGCTTTCGGGCGGCGAATCGTCGTCGATGATCAACGGGCCGAAGAGACCGCGTTCGAGTTGCGAGGCGGAATTGGGCGCGACCGACGAGCGATACCAATAAAAGCCGGCGTCCGGCGCTTTGAACCGATAGTTATAGGATTGTCCGGGCGCGACGGGGGCCTGTGTGAGCCCGCCAATACCCGCCATCGCATTGGCGATGCGCATGCCTTCGCAGCAGAAGGTGATGGGCTCGTCGAATTCATTGGCGAGATGGATTTTGATCTCCGCGTCTTTCTTGTATCGCAGTAGGGGACCAGGCACCGTGCCGCCGAAACCGATGACTGCTGTTTTCGGCGCGGGCGAGCGCAGCAGCGCCATCTCAGTATTTTGAGCAGTGAGAAGACGAAACCCGTCGTTTGCCACCGCGCCGGCTTCGGCACGAAAGGGCAAGAACACGGCCGCAGCAGAGCCGAGAAAACGGCGGCGGGTCAGGCGCATAAATGGGGCTTCTCCGGTCCTTTTCTCAGATATCGGGCTCGGAGCTTCATGGATATGCGCATTTTAGGCTGGGCATTCGCTGCAAATCCCGCAGGCACACTTTTTTGCTGCATCTTGGGAGTGGCATTGCTATAGAGCCGGCCCTGAGCGGCGAGAGGCGCCGCGCTCGCGGGCGTGGCGGAACTGGTAGACGCGCCGGATTTAGGTTCCGGTGATGAAAGTCGTGGGGGTTCGACTCCCTCCGCCCGCACCAGATCGAGCGCAATTCTCGTTCGGCGGCCACCTTAACCGCAGTCGTAATTCGCGAGCAGGACGGCTTGTTGAGCTTGTCCCTGCATCGTAAAGCATAAAAGACACGCAGGATTGAAAGGGCGAAACGCATGCAAGTCACCGAGACGCTCTCGCAAGGGCTGAAGCGCGAATACAAGGTGGTCCTTGCCGCCGCGGATCTTTCGACCAAGGTCGACGCCCAGCTCGATGAGCTTCAAGCCAAGGCGCGCATCCCCGGCTTTCGCCCCGGCAAAGTGCCGGTCGCCCATCTGAAGCGTCTCTATGGCCGTTCCATCATGGCCGATGTGATGCAGGAGGCGATGAATGAGGCGAACCGCAAGATCATCGAAGACAATAAGCTTCGTCTTGCCGCGGCGCCGAAGATCGATCTGCTTCAGCAGGACGAAAAAGAGCTGACCGAAGCGCTCGAGGCGAAGACCGACCTTGCCTATAAGGTCGAGGTCGAGGTGCTGCCGAAATTCGATATCGGCAGCTTCAAAGACATCAAGATCGAGCGGCTGGTCGCCGAGATTCCGGACTCCGATGTCGATGCCGGGCTTTCGAAGATCGCCGATCAGAACCGCACCTATGCGCCGAAGGAGGGTAAGATCGTGAAGGCCGCCAAGGGCGACAAGGTCACGATCGATTTTCTCGGCAAGATCGGCGACGAGGCCTTCGAAGGCGGCGCGGCCGAGGGCGTCGATCTCGTTCTCGGATCGGGATCCTTCATTCCGGGCTTCGAGGAACAGATCGAAGGCATGAAACTCGGCGATGAGAAGACGATCTCGGTCACATTCCCCGAGCAATATGCGGCGCCCAATCTGGCCGGCAAAGCCGCGACCTTCGACGTGACATTGAAATCGATCGCCGCTCCCGCCGAGCTTGCACTCGACGACGCCTTTGCCACGAGCCTCGGCTTCCCCGATCTCGCCAAAATGCGGGAAACCGTGAGGGCTTCTCTCGAAAGCGAGCAGGCCGAGATTTCGCGCCGCAAATGGAAGCGCGAACTCCTCGACGCGCTCGATCTCCGCTACACCTTCGAACTGCCGGAAGCGCTGGTGTCGCGCGAGTTCGAGGCGATCTGGCGCGAAGCCAAAGCCGAGAGGACCGTCGAAGGCAAGGAAGAGGGCGCGGCCGAAGAGGCGGAGCGCGCCGACTATCAGAAGATCGCCCAACGCCGGGTTCGCCTCGGCCTCCTTCTCGCCGAGATCGGCGATAAGGCGGGCGTCACCATCTCGGACGACGAGGTCGCGCAGGCTCTTTACCAAAGAGCACGCAATTTCCCCGGCATGGAACGCCAGTTCGTCGAGTTCTATCGCAAGAACCCGGATCGTCTGGCTGAAATCCGCGCCCCCATCTTCGAGGAAAAGGTCGTCGACCATTTGCTCGGCGAAGTTTCGGTGACCGATAAAAAGGTCGCGCCGGCGGCGCTGGTCGAAGCCGTCAAGGAATTCGAGGCGAAAAGCGGGGATACGCCGGCCGCCTGAGCCGGAAGGCCCAGCGAAATCAAGGGAAAGCCAGGCTTGAACCTGGCTTTGATGCTTCCCGCCCTTTGCGAAAACGGGAGGGAGCGACTATCTTTTGCAGAGTTCCCCGGCAGGCGGAGCGCCGTCGATTCGCCGCTTCTCCCGCCGCCTCCATCTGAGGACCCATCCATGATTCGCGACCGCGACCCCGTCGAAATCTACGACAATTACCTGATCCCCCAAGTCATCGAGAACACGAGCCGCGGGGAGCGGGGATTTGACATCTATTCGCGCCTGCTGCGCGAGCGGATCATCTTTCTGACCGGCCCCGTGGAAGACCATATGGCGAGCGTCATCGTCGCCCAGCTTCTCTTCCTCGAGGCCGAAAACCCGAAGAAAGAGATCTCGATGTATATCAACTCGCCGGGGGGCGTCGTCACCGCCGGCCTGTCGATCTACGACACGATGCAGTTCATCCGGCCGAAGGTCTCGACGCTCTGCATCGGCCAGGCAGCGTCCATGGGGTCCCTTCTGCTGGCGGCCGGCGAAACCGGCATGCGGTTCGCTCTGCCGAATGCCCGCATCATGGTTCACCAGCCCTCCGGCGGTTTCCAAGGTCAGGCGTCCGACATCGTCCGCCACGCCGAAGACATCATGGCGATGAAGCGTCGGCTCAATGAAATCTACGTCCGTCACACGGGCAAGGATTACGACACGATCGAGCGCACGCTCGACCGCGATCACTTCATGACCGCGGAAGAGGCGCGTGTCTTCGGGATCGTCGATCAGGTGATCGATAAACGCCCCGAGGATGCCGAAGCGGCGAAAGCGGCTGCTGCCTGAGGCTTTCTCAAGCGGGGCCGGACTGCCCTCACTTCGCGTTGGCAGACATCTGAGACGCTTTGGCGGCCCAGATCCACTGGCTGCGCTCGGGGTTTTCACGGCGAAGGCCCGGGTGAGACGCGGTTGCCGCTCCAGCTAGTTGATATGTCTCAAGATTCGGGCGTCAGCGATCGGCTTTAGTGGGAATAGATGCCTTAGACCCGCTGAGCCGGTCCGCAAAAAATGCCAGAATCTGGTAGGGAGTGGAGTGGCTAAAGGCCTCCATTGAACTGGAGACGTGGCCGCTTCATTTAACCAGTTGGACGCAATTTGCGGACATTATGGAAAACGTGTTGCGCCGGTGTGACGCAAAAAGTCACGGGGCGGGGAGAATCGGTTTCCGGGGCTTGATCCTGGCTTCCTGGCATGTTTGCATTTCTGTTAAGGAGATAGCAACTTACGGGACTTGAGGGGGCGAGAGAACGGGAAAAGCCGGCGGCCTTTCAAAGGGTTGTACAGGCGAAAAGGCGGCTTCGTTCGCGGGCGCCTTTGGTAGGTGAAGAGGGCCGAAGCATCCCATGCAGTCGGCTGGTAGGAGATAGGCCATGACCAAGGTCGGCGGCAGCGACTCGAAAAATACGCTCTACTGCTCATTCTGCGGTAAGAGCCAACACGAAGTCCGCAAGCTGATTGCTGGTCCGACGGTGTTCATCTGCGACGAATGCGTCGAATTGTGCATGGACATCATCCGCGAGGAGAACAAGTCCTCGCTGGTCAAGAGCCGCGACGGCATTCCGACCCCGAAAGAGATCTGCAAAGTCCTCGACGATTACGTCATCGGCCAGGCGCAGGCCAAGCGCGTGCTCTCGGTTGCCGTGCACAATCACTATAAGCGGCTGAACCACGCGACGAAGCACAATGACGTCGAACTCGCGAAGTCCAACATTCTGCTGATCGGCCCGACCGGGTCGGGTAAGACTCTGCTCGCGCAGACGCTCGCCCGCATCCTCGACGTGCCCTTCACCATGGCGGATGCGACGACGCTGACGGAAGCCGGCTATGTCGGCGAGGACGTCGAGAACATCATCCTGAAGCTGCTGCAGGCCTCCGACTATAATGTCGAGCGGGCGCAGCGCGGCATCGTCTATATCGACGAGATCGACAAGATTTCGCGCAAGTCCGACAACCCCTCGATCACCCGCGACGTGTCGGGCGAAGGTGTCCAGCAGGCGCTGTTGAAGATCATGGAAGGCACGGTCGCTTCCGTGCCGCCGCAGGGCGGCCGCAAGCATCCGCAGCAGGAATTCCTGCAGGTGGACACGACCAACATCCTGTTCGTCTGCGGCGGCGCTTTCGCCGGCCTCGAAAAGATCATCTCGATGCGCGGCAAGACGACCTCGATCGGCTTTGGCGCAACCGTCACGGCGCCGGACGAGCGCCGCACCGGCGAAATCCTGCGCCGGGTCGAGCCGGAAGATCTTCTGAAATTCGGTCTGATCCCGGAATTCGTTGGCCGTCTGCCGGTCATTGCGACGCTTGAGGACCTCGATGAGGACGCTCTGAAGCGCATCTTGACCGAGCCGAAGAACGCGCTGGTCAAGCAATACCAGCGCTTGTTCGAGATGGAGAACACCGAGCTGACGTTCCAGGACGAGGCGCTGAATGTCGTCGCCAAGAAGGCGATTGACCGGCGCACGGGCGCGCGCGGGCTACGCTCCATCATGGAAGGAATCTTGCTCGATACGATGTTCGACCTGCCGAGCCTCGACGGGGTCGAGCAGGTTGTCATCGGGCCTGACGTCGTCGAGGGCAAATCGCGGCCGCTCTACATCTACGCGGAGCGTAACGAGAAGAGCGGCACGAGCGCCTGAGCCGGCGTTCGCCTTTGTCCGCCTTTGCTGCGGCGGCGGCCCACGGGCCCGCGTGAGCGTTCGTCAGCGTACGCGTTCTGAGGCAGGCGGCAGCACACCGCAGTCTGCTCTTTCCCATGCTTGAAAGCGGCGGCGAGAAACGCCATCTTACGAGAGAGTGAAGAGCCGGTCGGCGTCTGCGCCGCGCCGGTTACTAAAGTTCGAACGTCTTGCACGGAGAGGCCTGTCACGCGAAGCTTCGGGACATTTTGGAGTGGAACGGCAGCGTTGATCCAGCTCAGAAGCGCGCTTCGAACTTCAAGTAAATTAAGGAACGCGTTGCAAGAATAGGAAATAAAATGACCAGCCAGAAACGTGAGCCGGTTCCTCCCGGAACGATCCAGAGCTACCCGGTTCTGCCGCTCCGCGACATCGTTGTTTTCCCCCACATGATCGTGCCGCTTTTCGTCGGCCGCGAGAAGTCTATTCGCGCCCTCGAAGAGGTGATGAAAAGCGACAAGCTGATCCTGCTTGCCACCCAGATCAATGCCTCAGACGACGATCCGAGCCCGGATTCCATCTTCAAGACCGGCACGCTCGCGTCGGTGCTGCAGCTTTTGAAACTGCCCGATGGCACGGTGAAGGTGCTCGTCGAAGGGCAGATGCGGGCGCGCGTCCACCGCTATACGCGGACGGACGATTTCTACGAGGCCGATGCCGATGCCATTGCCGACGAGCCGGCCGATAAGGTCGAGGTCGAGGCTTTGGCGCGCTCCGTCGTGTCCGAATTCGAGAGCTATGTGAAGCTCAACAAGAAGGTCTCGCCCGAGGTCGTGGCTGCGGTCAATCAGATCGAGGACTATGCCAAGCTCGCCGATACGGTGGCTTCGCATCTTGCCGTCAAGATTCTCGACAAACAGTCGATCCTGGAGACGAACTCCGTCGGCAAGCGGCTGGAGAAATGTCTGTCCTTGATGGAGAGCGAAATCTCCGTCTTGCAGGTGGAGAAGCGCATCCGCACGCGCGTCAAGCGCCAGATGGAGAAGACTCAGCGCGAGTACTATCTCAACGAGCAGATGAAGGCGATCCAGAAGGAGCTTGGTGACGAGGACGGCAAGGACGACCTCTCCGAACTCGAGGAGCGCATCAAGAAGACCAAGCTCTCGAAAGAGGCGCGCGACAAAGCGACGGCGGAACTCAAAAAGTTGCGGCAGATGTCGCCGATGTCGGCTGAAGCCACCGTCGTGCGCAACTATCTCGACTGGATCTTGTCCATTCCGTGGAACAAGAAGAGCAAGGTCAAGAAGGATCTCACTGTTGCCGAGGAGATTCTCGATGGCGAGCACTTTGGCCTCGACAAGGTCAAAGAGCGGATCGTCGAATATCTTGCGGTGCAGAGCCGTGCCAACAAACTGACCGGCCCGATCCTCTGCCTCGTCGGGGCGCCCGGCGTCGGCAAGACCTCGCTCGGCAAGTCGATCGCAAAGGCGACCGGACGCGAATTCGTCCGCATGTCGCTCGGCGGCGTGCGCGACGAAGCGGAGATCCGTGGCCATCGGCGCACCTATATCGGCTCGATGCCCGGTAAGATCATCCAGTCGATGCGCAAGGCGAAGACCACAAATCCGCTCTTCCTACTCGACGAGATCGACAAGATGGGCATGGATTTCCGCGGCGATCCGTCTTCGGCGCTGCTCGAGGTCTTGGACCCAGAGCAGAACCACTCGTTCAACGATCACTATCTCGAGGTCGATTACGATCTGTCGAATGTGATGTTCGTGACGACCGCGAATACGTTGAACATCCCTGCGCCTTTGATGGACCGTATGGAGATCATTCGCATCGCCGGTTACACGGAGGACGAGAAGATCGAGATCGCCCGGCGCCACCTCATTCCGGCGGCGTTGAAGAAGCACGGCCTCGATCCCTCCGAATGGTCGATCGACGATTCGGGGCTCACCATGATCATCCGGCGCTACACGCGCGAGGCGGGTGTCCGTAACCTCGAGCGCGAGATTTCCAATCTTGCGCGCAAGGCGGTCAAGCAGATCCTCACGGATAAGGCGAAGACCATCACGGTCACCGCGGAGAACATCTCCGACTTCCTCGGCGTGCCGCGCTTCCGGTATGGCGAGGCGGAGTCGGAAGATCAGGTCGGTGTCGTGACCGGCCTTGCCTGGACGGAAGTCGGTGGCGAGCTGCTCACGATTGAAGGCGTGATGATGCCGGGCAAAGGGCGGATGACCGTCACCGGCAATCTGCGCGATGTCATGAAGGAGTCGATCTCGGCTGCCGCATCTTATGTGCGCTCGCGCGCCGTCGATTTCGGCATCGAGCCGCCGATGTTCGACAAGCGCGACATCCATGTGCATGTGCCGGAAGGTGCTACGCCCAAGGATGGCCCCTCGGCCGGCGTCGCCATGGCGACGGCGATCGTCTCGACGCTCACTGGCATTCCGGTTCGCCGAGATGTAGCGATGACGGGCGAGATCACGCTGCGCGGACGCGTGCTGCCGATCGGCGGTTTGAAGGAGAAGCTGCTCGCGGCATTGCGCGGCGGCATGAAGAAAGTGCTGATCCCGGAAGAGAACGCGAAAGATCTCGCCGATATTCCGAACAGTGTGAAGAATGCTCTCGAGATCGTGCCGGTGTCGCGCATGGATGAAGTTCTGAAACATGCGCTGGTCCGGCAGCCTGTGCCGATCGTGTGGGAAGAGGAAAAAGCGCCTATTCCTGCATTACCGGCGGATGACGAAGGCTCCGGCGTCGTCGCGCATTGATCATAAAATGGCTTGTCGACAAAGAAAGGCCGCTGCGAAAGCAGCGGCCTTTTTGCGGGCTAATGCCTTGCATTTGCGATGATTTGAGGCCACGAAATGGCTTCGCTCCCTTAGCCGATTCGAGGCCGCTGCGGTCGAACGGCGGTGGCGTTCATCGAAAATCGCGTTCGTCGAACATGAAATGCGGAGCGTGGATGAAGCGGGTCGAAGGCCAGAAGTTCGCGGCGCTTGAAGAAGCAGCCAATATGGCGACCCAAGCAACAGGATGACACAATGAACAAAATGGAACTCGTCGAGCATGTCGTTGCCGAAACCGAATTGCCGAAAAGCAACGCCGCGGCAGCGCTCGATGCCATGGTGGAGGGGATCACAAAGGCTCTGAAAAAAGGCGAGGAGGTGCGGCTCGTGGGCTTCGGCACATTTTCGGTGAAAAAGCGCGCCGCCGGCAAGGGCCGCAATCCGGCGACCGGCCAAGCAATCAAAATTCCTGCGTCAAAAAATGCGCGGTTCAAGGCTGGCGCGGCGCTCAAGGCGGCAATCAACAAGCGCTAGAAACAAAAGTTGACGGGCCAATGCCCTTGGTGGGCCAAAATGCGAGGGGTGATGCAGGGCGATCCGGTCCGCGCTATAAGCATCCGGCGCGGGCGGTTAGCTCAGTTGGTAGAGCATCTCGTTTACACCGAGAGGGTCGGCGGTTCGAGCCCGTCACCGCCCACCAGCGATGATCCGAAAATCCGGAATTCCGGGTTTTGAACTGCGCACGGAAGAGTTAAGTTTACTTTTTCTCTCCTTGCTTTAGGGCTGTGCCGTGGTGTCGATTGATCTCTTCCAAGCGTTTCACGCCATAGCCGGGCAGGGAAGTCGGCTGAGCCGAGCCCGATGTATTGCGCTCATGACTGAGTTTCGCGATTCAAGCTTTATGCGCGCGGCGCGGGACGCGATGCGGCCGGCGCTGGTGGCATGCGTTCTGGTTTGCGCGGCAGCGACACTTCTCTTCGCAATCGCGCCGACCCCTGCACATGCCGACGACATGAGCTTTCAGCTTGTCTCGGTCGGCAACTCGGCGCGTTGCAACGGCCGTTGCCCGGCGGTGATTACGGCGCAAGGCGAAATCACGGATCAGACGCCCGCCGAGTTTCTCAACTTTGTCCAAGACAATGTCGGCCGCGCCAATTTGCACGCGGTGATTTTTCTCGATTCGCCCGGCGGCAAAGTGGTCGCGTCGATGGATCTGGGACGGATTTGGCGTCGGCTCGGGGTCGCAGCCGTCGTCGGCCGGTCGGATCCCGGCGCGACCAGCGCGAGCCAATTTCTAGCCGGTCGTTGTCTCTCGGCCTGTGTCTATGCACTGATCGGTGCGAAGAAACGGGTCGTTCCCGCGGGCAGCATCGTGGGCATCCACCGAATGTTTTTTTATGATGGCGAAGCCGGTCCTTTGGGTGATGGAAACGCGGGCCGCCGCCATTACGACAATGGCGGGATGAAGGCTCTGCTGTCGAACTACACGAGCCGGATGGGCGTCAGTCCGGAGCTGATCGCGTTCGCGGAGCGGATTTCATCCGACGACATCCATGTCCTGAGTCGCGCCGAGATCGCCCGCTATCATCTGGCGAGCGCGCGATTCTGACAGACTTTCGTCGCTGGGCGGCCAGTCGGCTTGAAAGGCTTCTTGCTTGACTTAAACGACCGCCTATCTTATCGGGCGGGTCTTCCCATGATCGTCGGCGGCCCCAATTATGGTCTTGCCGCGGTTCGCGAGGACGTGGGGGAGTAGCTCAGTTGGTTAGAGCGCCGGCCTGTCACGCCGGAGGTCGCGGGTTCGAGCCCCGTCTCTCTCGCCATCGCTAAGGCCGATGCGCAATTCGAGCCTTATCATCGAGATGGTCTCGTCGTTCTCATCCTTCAGCAAAAGTTTAACGATCGCGCTCATTGATCAGACATCCGCATGGCCGATGAGCGCGCAACCGAGCTTTTCGAGCTTCGCGCGCGTTGCCGCCATCGAGCCATCGATGTCGAGGCCGCGGCAGGCATCTTCAATGACGACGACGCCAAATCCGGCCGCGCGCGCATCTTCGGCTGAAAAGCGCACGCAGAAATCAAAGGCGAGGCCGGCAATGAAGACGCGGCCGAGCCCGCGTTCTCGCAAATAGCCGGCAAGCCCCGTCTTGGTCTTGCGATCATTCTCGCGAAAGGCGGAATAGGAATCGATCGAGGGATGGAAGCCCTTGCGGATCAGCAGCGTGGCGTGCGGAACATGGAGATCGGCGTGAAACGTCGCGCCGTCGCTGTCTTGGACGCAATGATCCGGCCACAGCGTCTGCGGTCCAGAGGGAAGGGTGATCGTCTCGAAAGCCTTATGGCCGGGATGGCTTGAGGCGAAGGAGACGTGGCCGCGCGGATGCCAGTCTTGGGTCAAGACGACATTGGCAAAGCGCTGCGCGATCCGATTGACGATCGGGACAATCGCATCGGCGTCGGGAACCGCCAGGGCGCCGCCGGAGCAGAAGTCTTTTTGCAGATCGACCACGAGCAGGACATCGCCGCTGTCGGTCACGAAGTTCTGGCTCATGTTGCCAATTATATCTCCCTCGGCCGAGGACGTTAACGGCAGGCGAGATCGGCGATCAATCCGTCGGCAAACCAGCGCGCGAGAAAATGCGCCGCATGTGACGCCGCAACGTCCGGGTCATGACGCAGCGAAAGGAGCTCGCACATCTCGTCGAGCGTCGCGCCTTGAATGGCCGCGTCCAAAATCATGGCTTCGTCGTCCGCGAGCGGACGGTAGAGCGGATCGAGCGAAGGCGCGCGCCAGATGAGCACCGTCTCTTCGCCGGGGGACTCGGGCAGGGCGATCTCCGTTTCTTCGCTGACGGCCTCATAAAGCGCCAAGGTCCCCTCGGCGAGCCGGAGGAGCATCAGGCTCGGTACGAAGCGGAAGGCGAGCCGCGGCGGCTGGTCTTCCGCCGCGACGGCGGCCAGCACGCCGGCCTGAAGCGCCTCGGCATCGGGCGCATCGAAGGCGTCCGCCAGGGCACGCTCGAAGGCCGCGAGATCGGCCTGCAACCGTGTCTCTTTCCAAGGCTCTTCCTGGCGCAGGAAATCGGGAAGCTTCGCCCCATACCAACGCGCATTGGGGTGCGCCGACGGCGTCGCCGCGATATAGGCCGAGGCGAGCGCGGCGAAGTCTTCTTCGCCCATCGCGCTCCGCAACACCGGATAGTCGTTGCCGAGAAATTCCGTCAAGCGGGCAGGATAGGCCTCTTGATAGACGCCGACGCGGCCGGCGCTGTCGAGCCGCTTTGACGGTACGATGATGCCGAGCACCTTTGTGTCGCCGTCGAGAACTGCGTCTTGAAAGGCGCTCTGGATCGCGGCGAGATCGGCGCCGGTCTTCATGCGACGGCCTCGCTCTCGGCGCGCACCCCTTCCGCGATCGCGCGGGCGCGGTCGAGTTCGGCCATCAATTCAGAGAAGGGCGGGAAATTATCATCGCGCTCGATCATCGTCGAAACATTGCCGAAGTGGCGGCAGGCGTCGGCATAAAGCGCGAAGACTTCGTCGCAGATCGGCTGGTCGTGCGTATCGACCTTATGCGTCACGCATTCGGAATGGCCGGCAAGATGCATCTGTACCACGCGCTCGGGCTTGATCGAATGGAGAAAGTCGCGTGACGAGAAATCGTGATTGAAGCCCGAGACGAAGATGTTGTTGACGTCGACGAGCAACCAGCAATCGGCGCGTTCGGCCAATTCCTGCACGAAGGTCCATTCGTCCATTTCCGAAGTCGCGAATGTCACATAGCTTGAGACATTCTCGATGGCGATGCGGCGACCGAGAAAGTCTTGCACGCGGTCGATGCGGGAGGCGACATGGCGCAGCGATTCCTCCGTGTAAGGCAGAGGCATGAGATCGTGCAGATTGACGCCGTGAACGCCCGTCCAGCAGAGATGATCGGAAATCCAGGCCGGTTCTACACGCCCGGCTAGGGCCTTGAGACCCGCCAGATAATCCATGTTGAGCGGCGCGGTCGAGCCGATCGACATCGAGACGCCATGCATGACGATCGGATAATCGGCCCTGATCCTTTCGAGCATCGCGAGCGGGCGGCCGCCGGGGACCATGAAATTTTCCGAGATGATCTCGAACCAGTCGACGTTCGGCTTCTTGTCGAGAATGTCTGGGTAATAGACCGGCCTCAGGCCAAGCCCCATGCCAAGAGACGAAGGTTTTTGCATCGGCTGCTCCGAACGGGATCGATCTTAACAGGATTCAGATCGCGTTTTTCAACGGGTCGACGCTCCCGCGACGACCATCGCGGAAGCGTCCTCGGCGCTCAAGATCGACAAAAAGATCGTTTGATCGGCTGCGTTTAGCCGACCGTACCGCCCTTGGCCTTACAAACCTTGGCGGATTTCGTCAGGAGGAAGCCTTGACCCTTGCAGGAATTCTGGCCCTTGCAAGCGTTGTTGGCAGTCTTGCAGGCGGACTTGCCTTTGCAGCTGTTGATGCCCATGCAATGCACGGTTCCGGCGGCTTTGGCAGGCGTTGTGGAGAGGGACACGCCACTGAGCGTGAGGGCGACCGCAGCAGCCGCAATGCTGGTGCCGGAAATGACATTCATCTTCATCATTGACTCCCTGAGACGTGGCGCCCGCGCATGCGGGCGCTTCATGGGCAACGCTTGCCCGATCGCTCTACGTTGGGGAGAGCCGAAAAGTTACGCGATCACGGAGCTGTGATCGACGTTCAATCTTGTTCGATGATGACAGAATGACTACGGAGCGGCGTGTTTCGGCAGTGTTTTCAATTGGCCCAGTGGCGCTTCTCGTTCAGCACATCGGCTTCATCAGCCTGCCGCACTGTGTCTGCACGCCGCCCAAGAGATCGTTCGCGTCGCGATGCCAGGCGCGTCGCTAACATGTTTGACAAAACCCGGGTGAGACACACGCTTCCTCCTCTTGCGGCTATTCGCGTTTGCGCTTTTGCAAAAGATCGCATTTTTCACGTGCCGAAATCGCGGCGATCGTCTCCGCAAGATCTTCACCGATTCTCAGGAACGTGTCGACGTTGCGCGGCAATTGTTCGAACACACGCGCGGCGCTGTGATCGGCACGCAATTTTCCAATCGACATCGTGCTCTCCAGCCGGGCGTTGAGCAATGGGCAGAGTGGTCTGGGCCGTCGGCAAGGACACTGATGCCCATCAGGCCCGCTTGGTGCGGCGTTTCAGCGCGTGAAGAGGGCTCGCGCGCGACGCGCCGCAAGGCGACGAGGATGCGCCTTCAAGAAAATTGAGACTTGCCTCAATTTCCTTGCGCGCCGTTCCGTGCGGGCATTGCAGCGGCTTGGGTGCAGCGCTTCAAAAGGCGCGTGCAATGCAAAATGACGTTCACCACGTTCGAATTTGCCTTGCGCGGGAGACGCTTAGAGCAGGGCAGGGACGCAAGAATTACTATTGAGTGGGCCTCAATTCCCCATTATTCATGAGCCCAACTCGGAGATAGGCTGTTGCGGCCGATCACGCCGAAGGGCAATCGGTGGCCATGCCGTTCTGATCGGTCAAAGCGCCGGATAGGGGCTCGCTGGGCAGGATGTCGCGCGAGCAAGCATTTTCGGCCGCTGCACTTGGCCAGCGCCGAAAAACCGGGTTAAAGAACGCCACTACGGATCTGCCCGAGAGTGGTCGAGGCGCATCCAAGCAGGAATGGGCCCTAAGGGCCATTGGGACTTTTGGAGGGTTGGATCGATGAGCAATAGGCCTCGGAGCGCTGGGCGTCACTTTCTGCAGATTCCCGGCCCGACCCCGATTCCCGATCGCGTCTTGCGCGCCATCGACATGCCGATCATCGATCACCGCGGGCCGGAGTTCCAAAAACTCTCCCAGCGTGTGCTCGAAAAGGTCAAGAGCATCTTCAAGACGCGCGGCCATGTGCTGATCTTCCCGGCTTCGGGCACTGGCGGCTGGGAAGCCGCGCTGGTCAACACGCTGTCGCCCGGCGATCGCGTGCTGATGTTTGAAACAGGCCAGTTCGCGACCCTGTGGAAGGTCATGGCACAGCGGCTCGGCCTCGTGCCTGAATTCATTGAATCCGATTGGCGCATCGGCGCCGATCCGGCCCAGATCGAAGCGCGGCTGAAGGAAGACAAGAAGCACGAGATCAAGGCCGTCTGCGTCGTCCATAATGAGACCGCGAGCGGCACGACCGCGCCCTTGCAGGAAATCCGCCAGGTGCTCGACAAGCTGAAGCACCCCGCGCTGTTCTTCGTCGATGCGGTGTCGTCGCTCGGCTCCATCGATCTGCGTCAGGACGAATGGGGCATCGACGTCACCATCGCCGGCTCGCAGAAAGGCCTGATGCTGCCGCCGGGCCTCGCCTTCAATGCGATCAGCCAGAAGGCGCTCGAAGCGTCGAAAGTGTCGAAGTTCCCGAAGTCCTATTGGGCTTGGGACGACATGATTGCCAACAATGCGACGGGCTTCTTCCCCTATACGCCGGCGACCAATCTCCTTTATGGGCTCGATGTGGCGCTCGATATGCTGGCAGAGGAAGGCTACGACAACATCTTCGCGCGCCACATGCGGCACGCCGAAGCCACCCGCCGCGCGGTCGTCGCCTGGGGCCTCGAAGTCCTCTGCCGCGATCCGAAATATTATTCGCCGGTTGTCACCTCGGTGCTGTTGCCCGCGGGCCATGACGCCAATGCCTTCCGTGCGATCGTGCTCGAGACATTCAACATGTCGCTCGGCACGGGTCTCGGCAAAGTGGCCGGTAAAGTCTTCCGCATCGGCCACGTCGGCGATACCAACGATCTGACGATCATGGGCGCGCTGACCGGCGTCGAAATGGGCCTCGAACTCGCCGGCATTCCGCATAAGAAGGGCGGCGTTCTGGTGGCGATGGACTATCTGACGCAACAGGCGCGCAATCCGACCCACAAATTGGTCGCTGCGGAATAAGCTGCCTGACAGGCTTAATTCATAAGACCCCCCGCGTCTCGTAAGGCCGCGGGGGTTTTCTTTTGCGACAACAGCCTCGCCGCGGCCGCGGGGGAACGACCCGTCGCGTCAGCGCCATTTTCGGTTGATCTAAATCAGCGAGACTTGCAGCCCCTCATGCATTGTGGCGGCAACAGACGCCGCAGCTCAAGCCGCATGGCGCCAGTCTCGAGCCGGAGGATGACGACGATGGACGACAAGCTCTTGCGCAAAAATATCCTGGCCGAACTCGAATGGGAGCCGAGCCTCAATGCCGCTAGCATTGGCGTTTCCGTCGAGAGCGGAATCGCGGCCCTGACCGGCCATGTTCAGACCTATGCCGAAAAGCTGAAGGCGGAGCAGGTGGTGAAGCGCGTGCGCGGCGTTCGCGCTATCGCCGAAGAAATTGAGGTGCGCCCGGTTCACGGCCACACTCATGCCGACGACGAGATCGCCAAGCGCGCGCTTAACATGCTGAATTGGGATGTGATGGTTCCGACCGAAGACGTCCAGGTGAAGGTGCAGCAGGGATGGCTGACGCTTTCGGGGGCCGTCGAATGGCAATATCAGCGCACCGCGGCCGAAGACGATGTCCGCAAACTCTCGGGCGTGCTCGGTGTCACCAATCTCATCACCATCAAGCCGCGCGCCCAGGGCGACGATCTCAAGGAACGCATCGAGGATGCGCTGAAGCGTAACGCCTTGATCGAGGCCCATAACATCAAGATCGACGTCAACAACGGCAATGTCACGCTCGAAGGCCGGGTGCATGGCTGGCACGAGCGCGAAGTGCTCGAGACCGCCGTCTGGGCCGCGCCGGGCGTCAAATCCGTCGACGACCGCGTCACCGTCGGCTGAAGCCGCAGGCCTCAGTAAAGCTCGCAAGAAGGCGTTTGCGCCTGTAGTCTGGGGAGGCGCGCTCGCGCCTCTCTTGGCTTGGGGCTAAGCATGGCCGAACCGGATCCGCGGGATTTAATACGCCAAGCCGAGATGCAGGCCGAGGTCTTCGCCTTTCTCGCGAACACGGGCGCGTCGCCGGCGACGCGCATCGACACGCATGGCGCCGTGGTCTTCTTGACGGGCGATGACGTCTATAAGGTCAAGCGCGCGGTCCGTTTTCCCTTCATGGATTTCTCGAGCCTCGAAAAGCGCCACATCGCCTGCGAGCATGAGATCGCGGTCAATCGGCGCAATGCGCCCGAACTCTATCTCGGCACAGTGCCGATCAGACGCGTTGGCAAGGAATTCCATCTCGGCGGCGCACGGGGCGAGATCGTCGAATGGGCCGTCCATCTCGCTCGTTTCGACGAGACTCAGACGTTTGACAAACTGGCCGAGCGAGGCGCGCTCGATCTCGCGCTCATGGAGCCGCTCGCGGAGACGATTGCGAGCGCCCATGCGGTTGCCCCGCGCGATGGCACCGAGGCGATACCGATGTTCCGACGCCGGCTCGACGATACGCTCGACGGGCTCGCCGCGGCGCGCGATCTTTTTCCCGAAGCGGCGGTGCGCGCTTTCAGCGAAGCGCTCCGCGCTCAATTCGATTCCGTCGAGCCACTTCTGCGGCAACGCGCGAGTGCCGGACAAGTGCGGCTCTGCCACGGCGATTTGCATTTGCGCAACATCGCGCTTCACCAGGGCCGGCCGTTGCTCTTCGATGCCATCGAATTCGACGATTCGATCGCGACCTGCGACATTCTCTATGATTTTGCCTTTCTGCTCATGGATCTGACGCAGAGGGGCCTGAAGGTACACGCCAACAGCGTCTTCAATCTCTATCTCTGGAAAATTCGCGACATCGACGACGCGATCGACGGTCTTGCCGCGCTACCTTTGTTTCTGGCTCTGCGCGCTGCCATCCGCGCGCGCGTGACGGTCGCCTTATCGCGGATTGAGCCAAAAGCGCGGGAGGCCCGCATTGCCGAAGCCGGCCGCTTCTTCGCTACGGCACAAGGCTTTCTCGAACCAAGTGCCCCGCGGCTTATCGCGATCGGCGGACTGTCCGGCAGCGGCAAGAGCACGCTGGCGAAGGAACTCGCCGCCTTCATTGGGCGGGCGCCGGGTGCCGTGCATCTGCGCAGCGACATCGAGCGCAAGCGTCTGTTCAACGTGAAGGCGCACGAGCCTCTGCCGCAGGAGGCCTATCGGCCCGAGGTGACGGAGCAGGTTTACGCGCGGCTACGGAGCCTCGCTGAGAGCACGCTGAAGGCAGGACAGAGTGTCGTCGTCGATGCCGTTCATGCGAAAGAAGAGGAGCGTGATGCGCTTGCGGCGGTCGCAAATACGCTTGACGTGCCTTTCGCCGGTTTTTGGCTCGATGCGGCTGCGGAGATTTTGACCGCGCGGGTGAAGGCCCGAAGAAACGATGCGTCCGATGCCGACGCCGCCGTCGTCGAAGCGCAAATCGGCTTCGACAAAGGCGCGATGCGCTGGCGCCAGCTCGATGCGTGCCGACCGCTGAACGAACTTCAATCCGCAGCGCTGAGCGCGATCACTCTCGCGGCGGGATGAGCACCGCAGCGCCATGCAGACGCCCATGGCGCAAATCCGCCAGCGCCTCATTGGCGCGCTCAAGCGGATAGGCCGTGGTCTCGGTGATAACTTTCGTTTCCTTGGCGACGCGAAGAAAATCGAGCCCGTCTTGCCGCGTCAGATTGGCGACCGAGACGAGCCGGCGTTCCTCCCACAAAAGATCGTAAGGAAAGCTCGGAATGTCGCTCATGTGAATGCCGGCGCAGACAACGGTTCCGCCTTTCTTGACGGCGGCCAGCGCCAGCGGCACGAGCGACCCGACCGGCGCATAGATGATCGCGGCGTCGAGTTCTTCGGGCGGCTTTTCGTCGGAGCCGCCGGCCCAGGCGGCGCCGAGGCGGCGGGCAAAGTCTTGCGCAGCCTTATCGCCGGGCGTGGTGAACGCATAAATCTTGCGCCCTTGCGCCTGCGCAACTTGTGCAATGATATGCGCCGCCGCGCCGAAGCCATAGAGCCCCAAGACCTTGCCGTCGCCCGCCATGACGAGCGAGCGCCAGCCGATCAGCCCCGCACAGAGCAGGGGCGCCAAATCCTGATCGCGGCCGGTCTCGCCAAGCGGAAAGACGTAATGCGCATCGGCGACCGCCCGCGTGGCATAGCCGCCGTCGCGCGTATAGCCAGTGAAGAGCGGATAATCGCAGAGATTTTCATGGCCGGAGAGGCAATAGAGGCAGTGGCCGCAGGTGTGGCCGAGCCACGGAATCCCAACTCGCATGCCGATCTCCAGCCCTTGGACATCGGGCCCGATTGCGTCGATGCGGCCGACGATCTCATGGCCGGGAATGATCGGCAGTTTCGGGTGCGGAAGTTCGCCGTCCACGACATGAAGATCGGTGCGGCAGACGCCACAGGCCGAGACCGCGACGCGGATTTGCTGAGGGTCTGGCGTCGGATCAGGCAGTTCCTGCCATTGAAGTGGCTGGCCCAGCCTTGTCAGGACCATTGCATGCATGGCGCTGCCGTCTCTCTCCAAGCTCGGCCGCGCTTCTTAAGCAGCGCGCCGTCCTTACGACCTTACGTCAAATATGTTCGACGGAGGCCACTTGGAAAGCGTGGGTGCCATGTTCTTCTTCGATCGCCACATATTCGCCGGTGACGAAGCGATCGTTCTCGAGCCTGTGGCCGGCCTCATCGTCAATCACGCCTTCGAGATCGTAATGGAAGGCCCAACTGCCTCCCGGCTGGCGGATGAGATGGCCGATATCGTCCGGCTCTTCGGGGCGAAAACGGATGACGCGGCAAAGGTCGCGATGTTTGTGCCAGACAGCGGGATCGAGATGGGCCGTCGCGTCGAGCGGCGCGACCAGCACATAACCGCTGGCCGAGGAGCCGACGGGATGGCCCTTTTCGCGCGCCAGTTCGAGGCGGATGCGGCGGAAGCTCGGCGGGAAGTCGCGTTGCGTATGCACCGCCTGAGCTTGGCTTTGTGCTTTTTTCATTGGTTTTCCTCCTCGAGAGTGTCGCGGTGTATCGGGCCGATCGCTAATGGGCAAGCAGGAAACAGCGCGGCATGCGCATGATAAACTCGCGTGTCGTCCCACCTAAGACCCATTCGCGGAACCGGCTATGTCCATAAGCGCCCGCGACGATGAGGTCCGCGCCTTCTTCCCAGGCGAGCGAATCGAGTTGCTGGGCCGTGGATTCGAGGAGCGGCAGAACAAGGCCGCGCCCCTTGATGCCATGGCGCGAGAGCCAGACGACGACATCGTTAACCGACGTCTCGGCCCGCGTCGGATCGCCCGTTTCGTCGATAGCCGCGACAATGACGTTTTCACTTAAGGATAAGAGCGGCAGCGCATCCAAGACGGCGCGTCTAGCTTCGCGCGTGTCCTTCCAGGCGATCACGATCTTTTTGAGGGTGAGCTGCTCGACTTCATGCGGCACAAGGAGAACAGGGCGCCCAGCTTCAGCAAGAAAGCCGGTTGGATCAAGTTCGCGCACCGGATCGAAGGAGTCTTCCCGATAAGCCGCGCCGAGAATGACGAGATCGGCGGCGCGGGCCTGTTGCAGAACATATTCGGTCGGCTCGTCGATGGCGGAGCGCCATTCGACGAATTTGGCATGGCCGTCGAGGCAGCTCCGAAACCGCGCTTCCGCCGCCTTCATTCGGCCGAGGATCGCTTGCCGCTCTTCTTCGATGAGCTTGTTTGCTGAATAGCCGTCGGAATAAGAGAAGGGAACTTCGCGGCAGGACGCAATGCCGATGACGCCGGCGCCGAATTTCTCGGCAAGCGAGCCCGCGATCTTGATTCTTGTATCGTTGGGGCGGTCCAGTTCGATGTGAACCATTAGATTTTTGAACCCCATCAAACTCTCCCAAAATCGAATCCCGGCTGGGATTCAAAAACCCCAATGTTGAGGCATTCCTAGGGTGGCGATACAGGCCTGACTTTGATCCCTATCAAGTGAGCGGGGCCGCATCGTCAGTTTGGACCCGATCAAGAATAATTCAATCGCACGGGCGCTTCCGGGGGAGGAAAGTCCCAGCTAACTTTGGGCCTGTCTCGACTTGATCACGATCAACACTATAGGGCCGCGGCTCGATAGAAAACGCGCTCAGTCATCCGCTCAGGAAGTGCCGCGTTAACGTCCCCTTTTAACGCTATTTCGAGCCGATCAGGACCCATCGATGAACGAGCCCGAAAAGACCTACCCGCCGACCCATCAAGATCAGGCTGTGGCCGGCACGGAAGGCGGCGCTCTTGCGACCGTCAAGCCGCAGGCTACCCCCCTGCAAGAGAAGCCAAGCGGCGCTCTGACAATCGTCACCAAAAAGCGCCGTCCGCGCTGGCTTCTCATTGCTCTTGCTCTGGGGCTCGCTGTCGCGGGTGGCGGCGGTTTTTACTGGTGGCATCTTCAGCAGTTTCATTTGCCGCCGGGATTTGCTTTCGGTAATGGAAGGCTCGAAGCCGATCCAATCGACATCGATACCAAATTTGCCGGCCGTATCGCACAGATCATGGTTGATGAAGGCGATCGCGTGAAACCGGGGCAGGTCGTGGCGCGCATGGATACGCGCGATCTCGAAGCGACGCGCAGTAGCTATATTGCCCAAAAGCGCGAGGCCGAGCATGCGCTGCAAGAGGCGCATGACTTGCAAGTGCAACAGCAGACGCAGGTCGATCTCGCGCAGAAGGAAATCGACCGGACAACCGCTCTCGTCACCAAAGGCTATGCGACCCAGGAACTCCTCGATCAGCGCCGGCAGACGCTCGATGGCGCGATTGCCGGGCTGCAGGCCGCCAATCAACGCGTCGATGAAGCCGAACATGCGGTCGCGATCATCACCCACGACATCGAGCTTTACGACGTCAATATCGCCGATAACACGCTTGTCGCGCCGAAGGATGGGCGCATCGAATATCGCGTCTCAAACATCGGCGAAGTTCTGCCGGCGGGCGGCAAAGTCTTCACCATGCTCGATCTCTCCTATGTCTATATGGATGTCTACCTGCCAACCATGGATGCGGGTCGCGCTGCAATCGGCGATGATGCGCGGATCGTCCTTGATGCCTTTCCCAAGATCGCCATCCCGGCCCATGTCACCTATATCGCGACTGAGGCCCAATTCACGCCGAAAGCGGTCGAGACGCAGTATGAGCGCGACCGCTTGATGTTCCGCATTCGCGTCCGCATCGACGCCGCGCTGCTGAAAGGCGCAGAGACCAGAATACGCACCGGCCTACCGGGTGTGACTTATGTACGTCTCGACCCGAGTGTCGAATGGCCGAAGCAATTGGCCAATGAGGGCATGCCGTGAATGAGGCCCGAGCGACCGTTGCCGCTCTCTCCGGGGTTACGCTCACCTATGGCAAGACGATCGCTCTCGACGGCATCGACCTTGCGATCCCCTCGAGCTGCATGGCGGGGTTCATCGGCGCAGATGGCGTCGGCAAATCTTCGCTGCTGAGCCTGGTGACCGGCGCGCGGCGCATTCAAACGGGTCAGGTGAGCGTTCTCGGCGGCGACATGGCCGATGCGGGCCATCGCCGCGCCGTCTGTCCCAAGATCGCCTATATGCCGCAGGGTCTCGGCCGCAATCTTTATGCCGATCTCAGTGTCGCGGAGAATATCGAGTTCTTCGGCCGGCTCTTCGGCCAGGATGCGGCCGAACGCCAATCGAAGATGCACCTGCTTCTCGAAAGCACGGGTCTCGCGCCGTTTGTCGACAGGCCGGCGAAAAAGCTCTCGGGCGGCATGCGGCAAAAGCTCGGTCTCTGCTGCTCGCTCATTCACGATCCCGACCTTCTCGTTCTCGACGAGCCGACGACGGGCGTCGATCCGCTGTCGCGGCGACAGTTCTGGGATTTGATCGCCGGCATGCGCGCGCAGAATCCGGACCTCAGCATCCTCGTCGCGACCGCCTACATGGAAGAGGCCGAGCGCTTCGATTGGCTCGTTGCCATGGATGCGGGCCGGGTGCTTGCGACAGGAACGCCGGCCGAATTGAAGGAGGCGACGCAGACATCGAATCTCGAGGATTGTTTCGTCGCTCTGCTGCCCAGCAAGGAGGGCAGTGAGCGCGGCTTTGTCGCGCCGCCGCCTTTTAAAGTGGATGGTGAGCCGATCATCGTCGCGCACGATCTGACACGCGCTTTCGGCGATTTCATCGCCGTCGACAATGTCAATTTCTCGATCTCGCGGGGCGAGATCTTCGGCTTCGTCGGCTCGAACGGCTGCGGCAAGACGACGACCATGAAAATGCTCACCGGTCTTCTGCCGCCGACCAGTGGCGACGCCTTCCTGTTTGGCGAGAAGATTGACGGCGGCAGTGCGGCGAGCCGCTCACGCGTCGGCTATATGTCGCAGAGCTTTTCGCTCTATACGGAACTCACCGTCCGACAGAATCTCGAACTTCACGCGCATCTGTTTCATCTGCCGCGCGCACTTGCTGCCGTGCGCATCGAAAAGCTCGTGGCCGATTTTGGGCTCGCGGACCATCTCGATCAGCGTGCCGGCGAATTGCCGCTCGGTATTCGCCAGCGTCTGTCGCTCGCCGTCGCCATCGTCCACGATCCGGAGCTGTTGATTCTGGACGAGCCGACATCCGGCGTCGATCCGATTGCGCGCGACAAATTCTGGGAGCATTTGCTCGATCTGTCTCGCCGCCAGGGCGTCACCATTTTCGTCTCGACCCATTTCATGAACGAGGCCGCAAGATGCGACCGGCTGGCCTTGATGGATGCGGGCCGGGTGCTGGCCTCTGGGACTCCGGAGGCGATCGTCCAATCGAAGGGCGCCGCCAACCTGGAAGAGGCCTTCATTACCTGTCTCGAAGAGGCGAACGGGCGACAGAAGCTCGATATCGCCGGTCTCGTGCGGGCTTCCGAATCGAAGACTCCGCACAAGGCGGGTGTCGTCGCGTCGATGCTGCGCAGATTGACGGCCTGCACGATCAAGGAAAGCCTCGAACTCTTGCGCGACCCGATCCGCATGGGCTTTGCGCTCTTGGGCACCAGCTTTCTGATGCTGATTTTCGGAACGGGCATTTCGTTCGATGTCGACAATCTCTCCTTCGCGGTTCTCGATCGCGACAACAGCCATGAGAGCCGCACTTATCTGGAGGAATTGAGAGGCTCTCGTTATTTTACCGAGAAAGCCCCGATTGCGAACGAAGACGATATGCAGCGGCGTCTGCAATCGGGCGACATCAGTGCCGCGATTGAAATTCCGCCGGGTTTCGGCCGCGATCTCCGACGCGGGCGCCCGACCTCCATCGGCGCCTGGGTCGATGGCGCCATGCCCTTTCGTGCGCAAACGATCGAAGGCTATCTGCTTGCCGTTCAGCAGCAATATCTGGGTAATGTCGCGCAGGACAGCGGACAGGACTCCAAGGCCTCGACCTTGGCGACGATCGAGACGCGATTTCGCTACAATCAGAATTTTGAGAGCATCTTCGCGATTGTTCCTGGCGATATCGCCCTTCTCCTGGCGCTGATCCCGGCCGTGCTCATGGCGCTTGCCGTGGTTCGTGAGAAAGAGCTGGGATCGATCACAAACCTCTATGTGACGCCGCTAACGCGGCTCGAATTTCTTGTCGGCAAACAGATCCCCTATGTCGCCCTCGGCCTTATCAACTTCTTGCTGCTTTGCCTGATGGCCTATCTTATTTTTGGCGTGCCGGTGAAGGGTAGTTTCATCGCGCTCTTTGTCGGCGTCACGATCTATCTCTTCGCCACGACCGCCTTCGGCATGTTGGTCTCGTCGTTCTGCAGCACGCAGATTGCGGCACTCTTCGGGACCGCGATTCTGACGGTTCTGCCCGCGACCCAGTTCTCCGGCATGATGGTGCCGGTATCGTCCTTGACGGGTCTGCCGGCGCTGTTGGGGCGCATTTTTCCGATGAGTTATTTTCTGCCCATCAGCGTTGGTGTGTTTACGAAAGCGCTGGGCTTTGTCGAGCTCAGCTCCTATTTCGTGGCGCTTTTGATTTTTGCGCCGACATTGATCGGCATCAGTCTCCTTCTGCTGCATAAGCAGGAGAGCTGAGATGCTGAACAAACTGTCGAACATCTATTGGCTGGGGACCAAGGAAATCCGAAGTTTCTTTCGCGACTTCGTTTTGCTGGGCCTAGTGATCTATGCCTTTTCGCTCGCCGTCTTTGCGCAGGCGCAGAGCAATTCGCAGGAAGTCCACAACGCCTCGGTCGCCTATCTCGATCAGGATCATTCGGTGCTGTCGCGACGCATGATCGGCGCGCTTCTGCGGCCTTACTTCCAAAAGCCGCAGCCGATTGCAGAAGCCGACATCAATCATGCGATGGATACCGGCCGCTATACTTTTGTGATCGTCATTCCTCCGCATTTCGAACGCGATGTTCTCGCTGGCCGTATGCGGCAACCCGATGAGGCGTGGGCGACGACGCAGGTGAATGTTGATGCGACCGCCATGGTCCAGGCAGGCCTCGGATCGCAATATGTGCAGCAGATTCTGACGACAGAAATCCAGAATTTTATTTCGCACAATGAAGGCGACTTTCTCGCGCAAGGCGAGGGAGTCCCCATGTCGCCCGTTACGCTCGCGGTGCGCATTCTGTTCAATCCGAACGCAGAATCCTCATGGTTTGTGAGCGTGATGGGCATCATCAACAATGTCACCATGCTCGCCATCATTCTCGCGGGCGCGGCGGTCGTGCGTGAGCGCGAGCATGGCACGATGGATCATCTGCTCGTCATGCCGGTGACGCCGTTCGAGATTGCCATGGCGAAGATCTGGGCCAATGGCCTCATCATCACGGTCGCCGTCGCTCTATCGCTCTGGATCGTGGTCCGTGGGATGCTTCACATCCCGATTATCGGCTCGGTGCCGCTGTTTTTGGCCGGCTCAGCGCTCTATCTGTTTTTTTCGACCTCGGTCGGGATCTTTCTGGCGACGATCGCCCGAACAATGCCTCAGCTCGGGCTCTTGTATATGCTGGTTGCCATGCCGCTGAACATGCTGTCCGGCTCTTATACGCCGCTCGAGAGCATGCCTGTCTGGCTGCGCACGATCATGCAAGCCTCGCCCTCCACCTATTTCGTCTCCTATGCCCAGTCCATTCTCTTCCGGGGCGCGGGATTTGACGTGGTCTGGCCGAAATATCTGGCTGTTGCCGTGATCGCCAGTCTGTTTCTCTGGCTTGCGCTGCTCCGGTTTCGTAAACTCACCGCGCAGACGCTCTAGGCCCTGCTGTAGCCGGGCCAAAGGGCTGTCCGGTCACCCGGCCGTCTTGAATTGAGCGGATTGCACTTGACGCGGCTCGCTGCGATCATCGACACATAAGCCTCGTCTATGTATCCCGCGCAGGCGCCCGAGGGGCGTGGATCAAACCCCATGAGCGAACAGGCAACCTCTGTTTTCGATCGCGATGCCGCCGCCGAGCGGCATTTGCGCGCGGCGATGATCGGCGGAGGGTCCGGCACATTTGAGTGGGATTTTGCGTCAAAATTGATCCATTGGGTCGATCCCGCCGAATGGTCCGCGCCCGCACCGCGGTTTGAAACCATCAATGTCCCGAATTTTGTCCGATCGCTCGATCCCGCCGACCGAGCGGGCCTGCGCGACGGCTTTCGCCATGCGCTGAAGACCGGCAGTTTTGACGTTCGGTTACGGCTGAAGCTGCGTGATCGCGACCCACAATGGCTGCGGGCGCGAGGCCATCTGACGCACACGCCCGACGGAGCGCCCGACAAGATCATCGGCATCGTTCTCGACATCGCCGAACAGAAGCAGATCGAAGACGTTCTGCGGGCGCGCGAACAACATCTCCGCCTCATTCTCGAGACAGTTCCCGATGCGATGATTATCATCGACGAGAAAGGAACGATTCAGTCGTTCAGTTCGGCGGCCGAACGACTCTTTGGCTGGCGGGCGAGTGAGATCATCGGCGCCAACGTCCATACGCTGATGCCGGAGCCAGATCACAGCCGCCATGACGGCTATATGGAGCGCTATCAGCGCACCGGCGAGCGCAAGATTATCGGGATCGGCCGCGTCGTCACCGGCCAGCGAAAGGACGGCTCGACGTTTCCGATGCATCTGTCCGTCGGCGAGATGAACGCCAATGGGCGACGCAGCTTTACTGGCTTCGTGCGCGATCTTACCGAGCGGCAGGAGAATGTCGTCAAACTGCAGGAGCTACAGTCGGAGCTTCTGCATGTCTCGCGTCTCTTGGCGATGGGAGAGATGGCCTCGGGCCTCGCGCATGAGCTCAATCAGCCGCTGACCGCCATCGCCAATTACATGAAGGGTTGCCGAAGGCTTCTGGAAACGGTCGATCATCCCCAGCTGCGCCTCATCCAGGACGCCATGGACAAAGCTTCGGAACAGGCGATACGGGCGGGCCAGATCATCCGCCGGCTGCGCGATTTTGCCGCCCGCGGCGAGACGGAAAAGAAGGCGGAACGGATCGTCAAGGTCGTCGAAGAGGCGAGCGCCTTGGCTCTTGTCGGCGCGCGCGAGCAGGGTGTAAGGGTACGCCAAGAAGTCCACCCTGGCGTCGATGTCGTACTTGGCGACAGGGTCCAGATTCAGCAGGTCTTGGTGAACCTGTTCCGTAATGCGTTAGAAGCCATGCAAGAGACCGAGCGCCGCGAGCTTGTCGTCAGCATCAGCCCTGCGGCCGATAACATGGTTGAGATTGCCGTCGCCGACACCGGCCATGGTATAAAGCCCGAAATCCTGCCGAAGCTCTTCGAACCCTTTGTCACCTCGAAGGACAATGGCATGGGCGTCGGCCTCTCGATCTGCAAAACCATCGTTGAATCCCATGGCGGCAAGATGTGGGTCGAGCCTAACCCGGTCGGCGGGACGGTCTTCCGTTTCAGTCTGATGGCCGCCGGAGAGGAGAAGGACGAGGACAATGGCTGAAGAACTTGTCCATGTCATCGACGACGACGCGGCAATGCGCGATTCGCTCGCCTTTCTTCTGACGGCCGCCGGGCTGATGGTGCGCACGTTTGAATCGGCGCAGGGCTTTCTGCAAGACCTCGCCAGTGTCGAAGGCGGCTGCGTCATCACCGATGTGCGCATGCCCGGGATTGATGGGCTCGAACTGCTGCGCCTGATCCAGGAAATGAACAGAGGGCTGCCGGTGATTGTCATGACGGGCCACGGCGATGTTCCGCTCGCCGTCAGAGCCATGCGGCTTGGCGCCGCGGACTTTGTCGAAAAGCCGTTCGACGATGAGGTGATGATCGACGCCGTCCGCTCCGCGCTCTCGGCGAGCGTGCTGCCGCTCTATGCGGCGGGTGTGAGCGACGAAATGAGCGCGCGTCTCGCCTTGCTCAGCCGGCGCGAGAGGCAGGTGCTTGCCGGTCTCGTTGAGGGACAGACGAACAAGGAGATCGCCCGGAAATTCGATCTCAGCCCGCGCACGGTCGAGGTCTATCGGGCGAAGCTCATGACCAAAATGCAGGCGAACAATATTTCCGAGCTGGTCCGTTTCGCGGTCAAAGCGGGCGTCACGGGTGCATGATTTAGATCAATGGGTTTTCTAGCGTTTCGCATCACAATTCAGTGGCCCCGAGTGACTTCATTGGGGCAGATCTGTCCCGGTGCAAGATGCAAAAACACCTTCGATCGACCATCATCATTATCGACGATGACGTCCAAGTCCTTCGCTCGCTGTGCTTCCTTTTGGAGACCGAGGGTTACCAGGTGCTGACTTTCAGCTCCGCTATGGATCTATTGGACCATTCCGAACTGCCGGAGAGTTCGTGTCTCGTCGTCGACTATCGCATGCCGGGGATGAACGGCATCGATCTCATGAAGCGTATGCGGGAGAAATATCCCGATGTCCCGGCGCTCATCATCACCGGCTATCCCGACGACACGATCGAGGCCCGCGCCGGCGAGTTGGGCATTAATGTGATTCGCAAGCCGCACCTCGACGACGCGCTGCTTCACGGCATCCGCGACATGCTTCCCCCTGCGGAAAAGGGCACCTAGCCCGCCCGCTGCTCCGATTGCGCTCCGCCACCCGGCAATCGTAGATTGACGAGAGGGGCCCGTTCGGGCCGCCTCCCAGGTCTGCCAAGTCCGCGCGCGATGCTTCAAACGATCGAAACGCTGATCTTTCTGATGGCTGTGCTGGCGGCGGTTTCCGTCGCGGCGCAGCGGCTGAAGATCCCGCCGGCCATTCTTCTGGTTCTGACCGGCGTGCTTTTGGCGCTAATTCCCGGCCTGCCGACGGTGGTGTTGGCGCCGGAATTTGTGCTGTTGCTCATTCTGCCGCCGCTGATCTATGCCGCCGCCGTCGCGATGAGCTGGAGCGAATTCAGGCGGCATTTGCGCAATATCTCTCTGCTTGCCGTCGGCTGTGTGGTGTTCACGACCATCTCCGTCGCCACGGTGAGCCATTTTCTGCTGGGCCTGCCATGGGCGGTCGGCTTTGTCCTCGGCGCGATCGTTTCGCCGCCCGATGCGGTCGCGCCGCTCGCCATCGTCAGACGATTCGAGATCCCGCGAAAGCTCATCGTCGTCCTCGAAGGCGAGGGTCTCGCCAATGACGCGACGGCGCTGATCCTCTATCGCTTCGCCGTCGTCGCCGTGAGCATCGGAACATTCTCTCTGCAGGGCGCGGTCGGAACATTCTTCGCCATTGTCATCGGCGAGATACTCTGGGGCATCGGCGTCGGCTGGGTGATCTTGCGTCTGCGCCGCTGGGTCGACGGCCCGCGAACCGAGATTCTTCTGTCCATTCTCACCCCCTTTGTCGCCTTCTGGCCGCCGCAATATCTCGGAGGCTCCGGCGTGCTCGCGACCGTCGCGACCGGTCTTTATTTCAGCTGGAACGGTCTTCGCCTGATCAGTGCCGCGACGCGTCTGCAGGGCATCTTTTTCTGGGATTTCTTCGTCTATGTCATCGAAGGCATGGTGTTTCTCATCACCGGGCTGCAGGCGCGCGCCCTGATCGCGGAAATTTCGCAGAACTCCTTCCACGATCTTGCCGTTTCGGCCGGCGTGATCACCGCTGTCGTCATCGTCGCCCGTTTCTTCTGGGTCTATCCGGTCACCTACGGGCAGTGGTTTTTCGCCGGTCTTTTCGGGCGCGCGAGACCACAGATCAAATGGCAGTGGTCGTTCATCATCGCCTTCACGGGCATT
This sequence comes from Methylovirgula sp., assembly GCA_049522395.1. Lineage (GTDB taxonomy): Bacteria > Pseudomonadota > Alphaproteobacteria > Rhizobiales > Beijerinckiaceae > Methylovirgula. The sequence goes on along the minus strand of JBEKNV010000023.1, from coordinate 12,868 downwards.
CGCGGTATTGTTTCTCTTGCCGCGGCTCTGGCACTGCCATTGACCACACAAAACGGCCGGCCTTTTCCCGATCGCGATCTGATTCTTTTTCTGACTTTCGCCGTCATTCTCGTGACGCTCATCGGCCAGGGGCTGCTGCTGCCCTTTATCGTTCGGGTCCTCGGGCTCGAAAATGCCGGCCGGCGCGAACGCCACGACGATGCGCTCGAAGAACTCCGGGCGCGCCATCGCGGCATTGAGGCGGCGCTCGCCTATCTCGATCGGCTTGCGGAGGAGCAACAGATCCCGGACGAGATCCTCAAGCCTTTGCGCGCGCGTCATCGCGAGCGGCTCAAATCCGTGGACGGCCGCGACGGCGATGCGCGCCAGAAAAAGGCTGTGGCGCTCGCCGACGAAGTTGAATTTCGCCTCATCGACGCGGAGAGGGCTTCGATCAACCAGCTCTACCGTGACGGAAAACTGAAAGACGAGGCGCGCCGCCGCATCGAGCGCGAACTCGATTTGCGCCACGCGCGCCTTTCCAATCAACAGGGCGAAATCTGAACGCTCCTCCCATGGAGTCACCCGGCAAACTTAGCTTCTAATGTTGTAAGTATTTGAAATAAAATACGTATTCAAGCGCGGCTTGAGCAGGCAAATGCCTCACTCCGTAATCCTACGTAAGGGACCGACCGAAATTTTCGCCGCTGAAGCAAGTCGCTAAACCCTCTCCAGCAACCGAGGAGATGGTCCGATGCTTTCGATCCAGCAGCAGCAGGTTTTCCGCAATAGCCGTAGCGAAAGCCGCGTTATCCCCCCCGTCGTTCTGGACACGGAGCTCCTGGCGGGGCATCCGCAGACAGCCGGCGCGCAGTTCACTTATAGCGCCGAAGAGGAAATCTACGGCGAAGACGAGCCGGCAGAGTTCATTTACAAGGTCGTCTCCGGCGCCGTCCGCTCCTACAAGCTTCTCGCCGATGGCCGCCGGCAAATAGGCGCTTTCCATCTTCCCGGCGATCTATTCGGTCTTGAAGCCTCAGGCTGCCATCAGCTGACCGCCGAAGCTGTCGTCGAAACCAAGGTCGTGCTGCTGAAGCGCCGTGTGCTCGAAGGGCTCGCCGCCCAGAATGTGCAGATTGCTTACAAGCTTTGGACCGCGGCAGCCGAAAACCTTCGCTCCGCCGAGACCCGCATGCTTCTTCTCGGTCGCAAGACCGCGCAGGAGCGCGTCGCGAGTTTTCTCGTCGAAATGGACGACCGCTGCGGCGGCAAGGGCATGATCGATCTGCCGATGTCGCGCCGCGATGTTGCCGACTATCTCGGCCTGACGCTGGAGACAGTTTCCCGTGCGATTTCGCAAATGCGCAGCACCGGCATGCTGAGCCTCGCCAATGCACGCCACCTGCAACTCAATCGCACCAGGCTGCAAAACGCCATGGATGCGTGACCCCCGAATTCCCATGCGGACTTTTTTGCTCCGCAAGAGTTGTCCTGCGTACCCGCATTCCTCCCCCAAGAGTAAGTAACCTCCCCCAAGAGTAAGTAAATGCCCTTACGGAGATCCCGAATCCGTAAGGGCATTTTCTTTTGACGATCACTCTTCTGCCGTGATCAAGGTCGCATTGCCGCCGGCGGCCGCCGTGTTAACCGTAAGGGTTTGTTCGCGTATGAAGCGCGAAAGATAATGCGGGCCGCCCGCCTTGGGGCCTGTACCTGAGAGGCCGAAGCCGCCGAAAGGCTGCGTGCCGACGACGGCACCGATCATCGAGCGATTGACATAGCAATTGCCGGCAAGGTGCCGAGCGGCGATTTTGGCGATGGTCGAATCGATCCGCGAATGAATGCCGAGCGTCAGCCCGTAACCCAAGCGTTCGATGTCCTCGAGCAGCGCGTCGAGACGATCCGCCTTGTAGCGGACGACATGAAGCACCGGCCCAAAAATCTCCCGATCGAGATCGGCGACTTTGTCGATCTCGAAAATATGTGGCGCGACGTAAAGGCCTTGGCGCAACGCTTGAGGGATTTCGCCGGCGTAAACGAGACGCGCCGAACTTTTTGATTTCGCGATGGCGGATTGGAGCGCCTCTTTTGCCGCCTGGTCGATGACCGGGCCGATATGGATTGAAAGATCGCGCGGATCGCCGATCGCCAGTTCGCGCGCCGCGCCGGCGATCATCGCGAGCATGGACTCGGCGACATCCTCCTGCAGACACAGAAGCCGCAACGCCGAACAACGCTGGCCAGTGGAGCGAAAAGCAGAGGCGATGACGTCGTCGGTCACCTGCTCGGGCAGCGCCGTCGCATCGACGATCATGGCATTGATGCCGCCCGTCTCGGCGATGAGCGGGACGATCGGGCCAGCTTTGGCCGCGAGCGCGCGGTTGATGTGCCAAGCGACCTCGGTTGAGCCCGTAAAGACGACGCCGGCGACACGGGGGTCTTCGACAAGGGCCGCGCCGATTTTCCCGTCGCCGAGCATCAGATGCAGAGCGGAGGCGGGGACGTCCGCCCGATGGAAGGCACGTATCGCTTCCGCCGCGATCAGTGGCGTTTGCTCGGAGGGTTTGGCAATGACGCTGTTGCCGCAAACGAGCGCTGCGGCGACCTGCCCGAGAAAGATCGCGAGCGGAAAATTCCAGGGGCTGATGCCGAGAAAGACGCCGCGCCCCAAAGCCTCAAGACGATTGCTCTCGCCCGTTGGGCCGGCCAGAGCCTCCGGCACCGCGAAAAGCCTGCGCGCCAGAGCTGCATAATAGCGGCAGTAATCGACGGCTTCGCGGAGTTCCGCGACGGCATCATCGAGCGTCTTGCCGCCTTCATTCTGGAGGAGGCTGAGGAAACGCGGCGCTTCGCGTTCAAGACTGTCGGCCATGCGATCGAGACAGGTGGCGCGCTTCTCGACTGTTGTTTGCGACCATGCGCGAAAACCTGCGCTCGCGGCGGCCATCGCGGGCGCGACGCTTTCGAGATTGGCTTCGACGATTTGGCCGATGATTGCGCCATCGATCGGCGAGAGGGCGGGGCGCTTTGTGCCGGACTGTTCTTTGCCGTCGATCAGAGACGCCGCGTTGACGGGCTCACTTGCCGCCGCGATTGCCGCGACGCAGTCTTCAACCGCGTTTTCGTCGCCGAATTCCAAACCGGGCGCAAGCTTGCGCTCCGGCATCTGAAGGTCGAGCGGCAGAGGCAGATACGAGGATCGGGCGGCGTTCGGCGTCTCGATCAGCGCCTGGGGCCGGCGGAGCAGCGTCTCGATGGGAATGCTTGTATCACGCGCCTTGGCGACGAAGGATGAGTTCGCGCCATTCTCTAAAAGCCGCCGCACGAGATAGGCGAGAAGATCGCGATAGGTCCCGACGGGGGCATAGACGCGGCACGGAATTTCCGGATGGTTTTCGCGCAGAGCACGATAAAGTTCCGCCCCCATGCCGTGCAAGCGTTGGAATTCATAGCCGCCGGCGCCGCCAGCGCGCGCGACGATGCTCGCCACCGTCAGCGCATTATGCGTCGCAAATTGCGGAAAGATGCGCTCGCGCGCATCGAGCAGTTTCTGCGCGCAGACGATGTAGTGGAGATCGGTCATCGCCTTGCGACTGAAGACCGGATAATCGACGAGGCCGCGCTCCTGTGCGCGCTTGATCTCCGTATCCCAATAGGCGCCTTTGACGAGCCGGACGGCGAAGCGCCGATCGTAGTGGCGCGCCAAATCGAAGACAAAATCGAGAACGGCTTTCGCACGCTTTTGATAGGCCTGAACGGCCAGCCCAAATCCCGCCCAGCCGGCAAGGTCCGGCTCCTGACAGAGCGCCTCGAACACATCGAGCGAGAGTTCGAGCCTGTCGGCCTCTTCCGCGTCGATTGTCACCGCGATATTTTTTGCACGCGCGCTGGCCACAAGTTGGATGAGACGCGGTACGAGTTCCGTCATCACCCGTAGGCGCGAGATGGCCTCGAAGCGCGGGTGAAGCGCCGAGAGCTTGATCGAAATGCCGGGCCGGCCGGCAAGCCGGCTTGCATTGGCGGCGAGCACGTCGATGGCGTGTGCATAAGATTGGAAATAAGCGTCGGCGTCCTCGGCCGTGCGCGCGCCTTCGCCGAGCATGTCGAAAGAATAATGTCCGCGCTCATGCTCGGCGCGGTGGACGGCATCTTCGATCGTGCGGCCGAGAATGAAATGCGCGCCGAGAATATGCATCGCCTGCCGCGCCGCTTGGCGAACGGCGCTCATCCCGATCCGCCGCGCGAGGTTTTGCACGGTGCTCGAAGCATCGTCTTGTCTTGCGATCGCGTGGGCGGTCAATCCCAGCGCCCAGGCCGAGGCCTGAACGAGGAGCGCCTCCGATGTCGCCGCATGCGAGGACCATGCAGGTTGTGCCAGCTTGTCTTCGATCAGCCGGTCGGCCGTCGCATCGTCGGGCACGCGCAACAGCGCCTCGGCGAGCACCATCAGCGCGAGGCCTTCTTCGGTCGAGAGCGAATATTCGTGCAGAAAATCTTCGATTGCGCCCAGCCGATGCGGAACGGCGCGAATGTGTTCGAGAAGAAACCGCGCGAGCCCGTCGATCTCTGCTTCCGTGTCTGGCGGCAGGTTCGCTTCGGCGAAAAGGCGCGCGGCAAAATCCTCGTCCGCTCCGACATAGGGCGCTGAAAAGGCGGGCGGAGCGGACGAGCGTTCGATCATCGGAGGCCTGCAGACGGCGAGACTGTGATCCTTAACCTTTTGCCGCGCAAGCAGACCCAAAGTCACATGGTGGCTTCGATGATCGCGCTCTTGCCGCTCTTTAAGCGCGAACAATCTTCAAGCGCCGCCGCGAAGACGACAACGCCCGCAAGCACATCCGCCTCCTCGATGACGAGCGGCGGCGCGAAGCGGATCACCGTCTCATGCGTCTCCTTGCTGAGAACGCCGCGCCGCGCCATCGCGAGGCAGACCTCCTTGGCGGAGATTTGCTTCGGATTGAGATCGACGCCGACCCAGAGCCCTTTGCCGCGCACCGCGCGAATCGCGGGATGCACGACCTGCGCCAGCGTCTCGCGCAGGATGGTCCCGAGGCGCGCGCTGCGCTCGACGAGTTCTTCGTCCTCCAGAACCTGCAAAGCCTCGATGCCGACGGCGGCGGCGAGCGGATTGCCGCCGAAGGTCGAGCCGTGGCTGCCCGGCCCGAAGACATCCATCAGCTCGCGCGTTGCGACGAAGGCGGAGGAGGGAAGCAATCCGCCGCCGAGCGCTTTACCGAGAATGAGACCGTCGGGGCGCGCGTTCTCATGGTCGAATGCGAACAGGCGCCCGGTGCGCCCGAGGCCGGACTGCACCTCGTCGAAAATGAGCGCAATGCCCGCGTCACTGCAAATCCTGCGGAGGTCGGCGAGATAGCCGGGCGGGGGCACGATGATGCCGGCTTCGCCCTGGATCGGCTCGATGAGAACGGCGGCGGTGTTTTCGCCGATCGCGGCTTCGAGCGCCGCGGCATCGCCGAAAGGAACGCTGACGAAGCCCGGCGCAAAGGGCCCGAAGCCGCGCCGATAGGCGGGCTCGCTCGAGAAGCCGATGATCGTCGTGGTGCGGCCATGGAAATTATTGTCGGCGACGATAATTTCGGCCTTGTCCGGCGCGATGCCGAGCCTGTCATAGCCATAGCGGCGCACGGCCTTGATTGCCGTCTCGACGGCTTCCGCGCCGGTGTTCATTGGCAGGCAGGCGTCAAGGCCAGCGGCTGTGGCCACGGCTTCGCAAAAGGCGCCGAGATTGTCGCTATGATAGGCGCGGGAGACGAGGTCGAGCCGGTCAAGCTGACGCTTCAAGGCGGCGACAAGGCGCGGATGGCGATGGCCGAAGCTGGCGGCGGAATAGGCGCTCATCATGTCGAGATAGCGCTTGCCCTCGACATCGAAGAGATGGACGCCGTGCCCATGCGACAGCACCACGGGCAGCGGCGCATAATTCCTGGCGCCGAACCGCGCTTCGCGTGCGATGAAATCTTTTGTCGTCATTAAGTGCTCCCGACCGAATAAGCGCCGAATATAAATCTCATATAAGATGGAAGCCGCCGCATGTTCGGCGAAAGTTAAGCGTTTGCGCCGCAGAAGCTGCGCCGGGACAGCGCCTCAGCAATCGATTTTGCGCCAGAGTTAACCGCGGATTGAGGTCACTAAGAAGGCGCGAGCGAGCGTCTCAATCGGACGTCGAACGGACCCAAAATGCCGAAAAGAAGAAAGATCGACGAGACGGATCTGAGGATACTCAAACGGCTGCAGCTCGATGCGCGGGTGAGCAATGTGAAGCTCGCCGAAGACGTGCATCTTTCGCCGAGCGCCTGTCTCGATCGCACGCGCTCGCTCGAAGCCGATGGCGTGATTGCGCGCTATGTCACGGAATTCGATCTGTCGAAAATCGCAAGTTTTGTCACGCTGCTTGTCGAGGTCGTGCTCAAGAACCACCGCGAGGCGGATTTCCATAAATTTCTGGTAGCGATTCGCAAGCGCCCCGAAGTGCTCGAGTGTTTCAAGATCGGTGGCCGGATCGATTATCTTCTCTATGTCACCTGCCGCGACATTGCCCATTACAATGAACTCTCGGACTTCATGAGCCGCGGCGAAATCGGCATCGAGAAATTCCACGGCCATATCGTGCTTGGCATCGACAAAGCCTTTACCGGCTATCCGCTCGATCCGCTCGTTGACCTTGGCTCCAAAGAGCGAAGCTGAGCCGACCGCAAAGCCTGCGAATTCCGCTGGTTAACGGATAACAATTTCGCGAGATCGTTGATAGAATGGCACGGTGGCGGCCATAGGAACGACCCGTCCTCTCCTTTACTGTCGGGCGCATTCCAAAAGGGGCGCCGAGAGAACGCCAAGAGAATGCCGGGAGAACGATGAAAAACGCGGGTCGAGTGATCGTCGCCATTGGCCTCTGCGGCGCCGCAGCAATCGCGGCTGTTGCCTGGAGCCATAATGCCCAGACGAGCGCGTCCGTGGCGGATTCGGCGACGCCGCCGGTTCCCGTCGTCGTCGGCAATGTCACGAGCGAAGATTTCCCCTTGAGCTATGAGGGGATCGGCACCGTCCAGGCCTTCAACACCGTGACCGTTCGCGCCCGCGTCGATGGCACCTTGCAGGAGGTCCGCTTCAAGGAAGGCCAGGACGTGAAGGCCGGTGATGTTCTCGCCGTGATCGATCCGCGCCCTTTCCAGGCCGCGCTCGATCAGGCCGTCGCCAATAAGGCCAAGGATGAGGCACAGCTCGCTAATGCCAAACTCGATCTGAAGCGCTTCGTCGATCTGCGCGACTTTGCCTCGAAACAGAGCGTCGATACGCAAGGCACGATGGTGGCGCAATTAGAGGCGGCGGTGAAGAGCGACGAAGCGATGATCGAAAACGCCACCGTGCAGCTCGGCTACACGACGATCGCTTCGCCGATTACCGGGCGCACGGGCGTCCGCCTCATCGATGCCGGCAATATGATTCATGCGGCCGAAGGCGCGGCGCTGCTTGTCGTCACGCAGGTCGAGCCGATCTTCGTGACGTTCACTCTGCCACAGGAGACGCTTGACGCGATTGCCGTGGCGAAGGCGCATGGGCCCGTCTCCGTCGAAGCCTATGAAAGCGATGCAAAGACGCTGCTGGCCACCGGCCAATTGTCGGTCATCGACAATGAGATCGACACGACGACGGGCACGATCCGCCTGAAGGCAACATTTGCGAACAAGGATCGGCGGCTGTGGCCGGGCGCTTTCGTTAATGTCCGCGTTGTCACCGAGATCAAACGCGATGCGACGGTCGTACCCTCCCAGGCGGTGCAGCGCGGGCCGGACCATCTTTTCGTCTTTGTGGTGAAATCCGATCAGACGGTCGAAATGCGGCCCGTCACCGCGGCGGGAACGACGGGCGGCAAGACGCTCATCGAAACCGGGCTTTCACCAGGCGAGCGGATCATTCTTGACGGTCAATATAAAGTGCAGCCGGGCGTTAAAGTGCAGCCGGTCGTGCCGGCAGAAAAGACGGCGCGCGCCGGATGAAAAGCAATTTTGAGAATATTATCGAGATGACGCGCGCCCTATGAATATCTCAGCGCCTTTCATCGAACGGCCGATTGCAACGTCGTTGTTGATGGCGGCGATCGCGCTCGTCGGCATCATCGCCTATCCCATGCTGCCACGCGCGCCGTTGCCGCAGATCGATTTTCCGACGATCTCCGTCTCGGCGCAATTGCCCGGCGCCTCACCCGAGACGATGGCGTCATCAGTCGCGACGCCGCTGGAGACCCAATTCGCCCAAATTCCAGGCCTGACGCAGCTCACCTCCGTCAGCGGGCTTGGAACGACGCAGATCACCGCGCAATTCGATCTCGATCGCAACATCGACGGCGCTGCGCAGGACATTCTCGCCGCCATCAACGCGGCGGGCGGCCAATTGCCGAAAAATCTGCCGTCGCCGCCAACCTATCGCAAGATCAATCCGTCCGACGCGCCGGTGCTGATGCTTGCGGCAAAATCGGACACGCTGCCAATCACGGTCGTCGATGACTATGCGGAGAATGTCGTCGCTCAGCAGTTGAGCCAGCTCACGGGCGTCGGCCAGGTGCTCGTCGTCGGCCAGCAGAAGCCGTCCGTCCGCGTTCAGGTCGATCCGGCGAAACTCGCTTACCTCGGGCTCAGCCTTGAGGACGTGCGCATGGTGATCGCCAATGCGACGGTCGATTCGCCGAAAGGCATGTTCGACGGGCCGCATCAGGGCTTCACGGTCTATACCAACGATCAGATTTTGAAGGCCGCGCCCTGGAACAACATCGTCATTGCCTATCGCCACGGCGCGCCGGTTCGCATCAAGGATATCGGTGTCGCGGTCGATGCGCCGGAGAACACCCATGTCGGCGCCTGGGCCAATGGCACGCCATGCATTCAGCTTTTCGTGTTCAAACAGGCGGGCGCAAACGTCATTGACACGGTCGATCGCGTCAAAGCGGACATGCCGCGTCTCAAGGCGTCGATCCCGCATGCGATGGATGTCTATGTCGTGCAGGACCGCACGCAGACCATCCGTTCTTCCGTCGATGACGTGCAGTTCACGATGCTGATCACGATCTCGCTCGTGGTGATGGTGATCTTTCTTTTTCTGCGCAGCTTCTGGGCGACCGTCATCCCGGGCATCACCATCCCGATGTCGATTCTCGGCACTTTCGCCCTGATGCATGTCTTCGGTTACAGCCTCGACAATTTGTCGTTGATGGCGCTTACGATTGCCGTCGGCTTCGTCGTCGACGATGCGATCGTGATGCTGGAAAACATCTACCGCCATATCGAAGATGGCATGAGCCCAATGGCCGCGGCCTTCAAGGGCGCCGGCGAGATCGCCTTCACCATCGTCTCGATGAGTGTCTCTCTCGTCGCCGTCTTCATCCCGCTGCTGTTCATGGGCGGCATCGTGGGGCGGCTGTTCCGCGAGTTCGCGGTGACGGTCACTTTGACGATTTTCGTGTCGGCGGTCGTCTCATTGACCTTGAGCCCTATGATGGCCTCGCGCTGGCTCAAGCCGCATGGCGCGGAAAAGCACGGCAAGCTTTATTTGTGGATCGAGGCCGGCTTCGATTGGCTCGCGGATTTCTACGCCAAGGGTCTGCGCTTCGTTCTTTCGCATCAGTTTCTGACGTTGATGAGCGTGCTCGTGACCGTCGCGATCAATGTCTATCTCTATGCCGTGGTGCCAAAGGGCTTCTTCCCGCAGCAGGACACCGGGCAGGTCCAGGGTTTCGCCGTCGGCGCCCAGGACATTTCGCTAGACGCGATGAAAGGCAAAGAAAAGCAATTTGCCCATATCATCGCGAAAGACCCCGATGTTACCGCGGTCGATTACTCGGCCGGCCCGATTGCTGGATCGCAGACGGAAAATGTCGGCCGCTTTTGGCTCGGTCTCAAGCCGCGCAGCCAACGCATCGGCTCGGCCGATGATCTTATCAACCGGCTGCGGCCGCAGCTCGAAAAGGTCGAAGGTGCGTCGCTCTTTCTGCAAGTTCCGCAGGATCTGAATGTGGGTGGCCGTCTCTCGCGGACTCAATATCAATACACTTTGCAGGATGCCAATCTCGACGAGCTCAACCAATGGGCGCCGCGCATGTTCGAGAAGCTGAAAGCGCTCCCGATTCTGCAGGATGTCGCCAGCGATCAGCAGACCGATGCGCCCATTGTCTCGGTCACGATCGACCGCGATACCGCTTCACGCTTCGGTATTCAGCCGCAGCTTATCGATGACACGCTCTACGATGCGGTTGGCCAACGGCAGGTGACGCAATATTTCACGCAGCTCAATCAATATCATGTGGTCCTGGAGATCACGCCCGCTTTGCAGGCGGACCCGGCGATCTTGTCGAAGATTTACGTCAAGTCGCCGATCACAAATGAGATGGTGCCTCTCGCGACTTTCGCCAAAGTCGACTCCAATCACACGACCTATCTGTCGATCAGCCATCAGGGGCAATTTCCGGCAGTGACTTTGAGCTTCAATCTCAAGCCGGGCGTCGCGCTGGGGCAGGCAGTTGATGCGATTCAAAAAATCGAGGCGGAAATCAACAAGCCCGAGTCGCTTATCGCGACTTTCCAAGGAAACGCGCAGGCCTTCCAGGATTCCTTGAAGAGCCAGCCGATTCTGATCCTACTGGCGATCATCGCCGTCTATATTGTGCTCGGCATGCTCTATGAGAGCTATATCCATCCGATCACGATTCTCTCGACTTTGCCTTCGGCCGGCGTCGGCGCGCTTCTTATTCTCATCGCCTTTGGTTATGATCTAACCGTCATTGCGCTGATCGGCATCATTCTCTTGATCGGCATCGTCAAGAAGAACGCCATTATGATGATCGACTTTGCGCTCAATAGGATGCGCAATGAGGGCCTCTCCGCGCGCGATGCGATCTATTCCGCCGCAGTCATCCGCTTCCGGCCGATCATGATGACGACGATGGCGGCGATTCTCGGCGGCTTGCCTTTGATGCTGGGCACGGGCACGGGCTCGGAACTGCGTCGGCCGTTGGGCTTTGCCATTGTCGGCGGCCTCGTCGTCAGCCAAATTCTGACGCTCTACACCGTGCCCGTGATCTTCCTTTACATGGACCGGCTGAACGATCTGCTGAGCGGCCGGCGCAAGAAGAGCAAAAAGCCTCCCGCGCCGGCGCTCGCCGTCGACGCGGATCACCGCGCCGCGGCGGAATAATCTACTTCACATTTGACGGCAGCGCGGGGCCCGCGCCGGCGCCCGTCTTTTCGATCGCCTTGGCGATTGTCCGCATGTCATCGGCCGTGAGCTCGATGCGGCCCGCATCGAGCCATCCGTCGACCTGCTGAGGCGCGCGCGCTCCGACGATGGCGCCGGTGACGCCGGGCCAAGCCAGCGTCCAGGCGATCGCGACGCTCGCGACCGACGTCCCATGCTTCTCCGCAATGGGCTTCATCGCATCGGCCAGCGCAAGATTGTGGCGCAGTTTTTCGCCTGTATATTCCGCATCGCGCGAGCGCCAATCATTCTTCGGCAACGCTTTCACGCGCTTCTCGTCGAATGTGCCCGTCAGCAGGCCCGATTGCATCGGGCTATAAACGATGACGCCCGTTTGATGCGCGACGCACCAGGGGAGAACATCGGTCGCGACTTCGCGGCGGATCGCGGAGAAGGGCGGCTGCAACGTATCCACATGACCAATCTGTTCGGCCGCTTCGAGCTGCGCGGCGGAGTGGTTGGAGAGGCCAACGGCGCGCACCTTGCCCTCTTTCTTGAGGTCGAGAAGCGTCTGCCAATAGGTCTCGATCGGCGTGCCGTCCGTCGCCGGCCAATGCATCTGATAAAGATCGATGCGTTCGACTCCGAGCCGGCGAAGCGAGGCATCGAGTTCGCGGCGGAGGCTGGCCGGCGCGCCGACGCGGCGGGGCATGGCCTTACGGTCCTTCTCGTCCCAGACGAGGCCGCATTTGGTAAAGACATAAGGACGCTCACTCTTGCCGAAAACGGAGAGAGCTTCTTTCACCACCTCTTCCGAATGGCCGAGGCCATAGACGGCGGCGGTGTCGACCCAATTGATGCCGGATTGGACGGCGTGGCGGATCGCGGTGATCGACTCGCGATCGTCCTGTGCGCCCCAGCCGACGGCCCAATCGCCGCCGCCAATAGCCCAAGCGCCGAATCCGACGCGGGTGATGGCCATGTCGGTACGGCCGAAGGGTCGCGTGGGCAGCGCGGCCGTTGAACGGGGTTTGTCAAGCATCGGGGGACCTTTCTGATAAAATTGAGAATAGTGTTGGGGACTCCGCAAGGGCGGCGCCGGAGGCGTCATCGCGAGGCGGGTCGAGACGCCCGGCATATGGGGCGCCGGGCCCGCGCTTTCCAGCGGCCTATCAAAGATGTGAAGAAGGCAGGCCGCCTATTTCGCCTGCAGCGCTTCGGCCAGTTCGTGGAAGGCGTCGCGGCTCATCGGCGCGGTCGGCGCCTGGACAACGGCGTCATACAGCTTCGGCACGAGCGCGACAGCCTGGTCGAGATCGGCATCCTGGCCGGGCTGATAGCCGCCCATGAGGCGGAGATCGCGCGTCTCTTCATAGCGGGCGATCATCGCCTTCAGCTTTAAGATGAGCACCTGCTGCTCCTTGGTCCAGACATGCTGGGCAAGGCGCGAGATCGACGTCAGAATGTTGACGGCGGGAAAGCGCCCCTGATCAGCAATCGCGCGATCGAGCACGATATGGCCATCGAGCGTGCCTCGAATATTGTCGGCAACGGGATCGTTGTGATCGTCGCCATCGACGAGCACCGAGAAGATACCCGTGATCGATCCCGAGCCCTGCGTGCCCGGGCCGGCGCGCTCCAAGAGTTTCGGCAGATCGCTGAAGACGCTGGGCGCATAGCCGCGGGC
>JBEKNV010000022.1:0-43339 GCA_049522395.1 Methylovirgula sp. | reverse complement strand
GGAGGAGAATTCGCCCGGAAACGCATAATGTCAAAGACGTATTTTCCCTATGTAGGGAATAGGTTCAGCTTATGCTATCCGCGAAAATGTAAGATTAGTCTGCGGTTTTGACGACGGCGGGCACGCACGAGCGGCTGTTGCACTGCACGCCGACTCCAGGAGCCGGACCCGCTACGCGATCTCGACATCGAGGGGCGTGGCATCGCTCACGCCTTTATACGAAAAATGCCACCATTCCTGCGGCAGGTTCTCGAATCCGTGCTTGATCATCAGATCGTAGAGCACCTTGCGATTCTTGCGCGCCTCGTCTGAGACGCCCGCGTAATCGGTGGCCGACGACTCATCGAAAAGATCGAAGGGCGTCCCGAAATCTTGGCCGATGAAGGCGATGTCGACGGCGATGCCGAGGCTGTGCATCGATTCCTTGGCGATATAGCCCTTGGCGAAAATCGCGCGCTTATCGAGATGAGGATAATACTCGGCCTTCTTCGCCTGATCGGCATCGTCGGCCGCCCAGGCGATGAAGGCGCGCGTCGCGCGCTGCGGTCGATAGCAGTCATAGACGACAAGGCGGAAGCCGAGCGCCTTCGCCTCCTCCGCGACTTTCGATAGAGCCTCCGCCACCTCGCGCCTCAACCAGCATTCGGCGCAGCCATAACCCGGCACGGGGCGGCCGAGAAAATTCTCGTCCCCCGCATAGCGCATGTCCTCGTCGATCTCGGGGACGGTCTCGGCCAAGCGGACGAAGCCGGGAGGCACGACCCTCCGTGCCCACGTGCCGCGCCAGAAATTTTCGATCGATGAGAGGGCCTTGCGGAGCGACTTCATGCTTCATTCATCTCCAAGATTCATTCTGGCGCGCGTCGGGCTTTGGACGTCGGCCCGGCGGTCAATCCGCTGAGGCAAGCGTCATATTCAGCCAGGGGGAAACCTCACCCGAAAGCTCAGCCGACGCTCCATTTGCCCTCTTGCGTCCGGCTCGCCACAGGGCCACATTTTGCAAAGCAGCGATTTGCGGGAGACCGAGCATGTTCGATACCAGCGGGTTTCGGCGCAGCATGGCGCAACCGATCTTCGCCCCCGCGGATCTGCCGCGCGCGGCGCTCGCGGGCGTGCGGACGCGGCGCATGTTGGCGCTCTGCCTCGATTTCATCATCGTTTCGCTGATGGCCTTTCTGCTCTGGCTCGTGCTTCTCGTCGTCACGCTCGGCCTTTCGATCTTCATCCTGCCGCCACTCTTTCCGCTCGTCGCCTTCTTTTATAACGGCCTCAGCGTCTCCGGCTGGCGCATGGCGACGCCCGGAATGCGCATGATGGACTTGCAAATGCGCCTCATGGATGGCGGGCGCGTGCCGTTTCTCAACGCAGCGGTCCATGCCGTGCTCTTCTATATAAGCTGGATGTTCCCTGTCGTATTTCTGGTCTCGCTTTTGACCAGCGACAAACGCTGCTTGCACGATATCCTGGCAGGTGTGATTGTGATCCGGCGGCCATATCTCTTCCCCAACGAGTCTTTGTTAAATGAGTCTTTTTGAATGAGCCGTTCCGAACGCATGAGCGCAAAACTCCCTTCGAAGCGCTGTGAGGGTCAGGCGTGACTCGAGAGCTGCGCGACGCCCCGCAATTCTATCTGACGGCGCCTTCGCCCTGCCCCTATCTGCCGGGCCGCGAGGAACGAAAAGTCTTCACCCATCTGATCGGCCGCAGGGCCGCGGCGCTGAACGATACGCTGACGCAATCCGGCTTTCGTCGCTCGCAGACGATCGCCTATCGCCCGGCCTGCGAGAATTGCCGGGCATGCGTCTCGGTACGCGTCAAGGTCGATGATTTTCTGCCGTCCAAAAGCCTGCGCCGCATTCTCGAGGACAATGCCGACTTGAGTGGCATGGTCGTGCGCACCGAGCCGACGGCCGAGCAATATTCGCTCTTCCGCGCTTATCTCGACGCCCGCCACAGCGACGGCGGCATGGCCGACATGACGATGCTCGATTATTCGATGATGGTCGAAGACAGCCATGTCGAGACGCGGCTCGTCGAATATCGCACGCCGCCGCGGCGCGGCCATGTCGAAGGCCGGCTTGTCGGCGTCTGCCTCACCGATCTTTTGGCCGATGGCCTCTCCATGGTCTATTCCTATTACGCGCCGCACGAGGGTCCGCGCTCGCTCGGCACCTACATGATCCTCGATCACATCGCCCGCGCCAAAGACCTCGGCCTCCCGCATGTCTATCTGGGTTACTGGGTCGATGGCTCGAAGAAGATGGCCTATAAGGCGCGCTTCCTGCCGCAGGAACGGCTCGGCATGGACGGCTGGCAGAGAGCAGAATGAGTTTCTTGCCGACGAAGGATTTCCATTCGGCCGGCTTTGCTCGAAATTTCCATGCAAGACCCTGACGCAGACACACCCGAGACGGCGCTCCGTCTCAACGATCAGGCGCCTACACTTCAGGCCCAAGGCGATCTCGCAGCAGCGCGGACGTTCTTCGAAAAGGCGCTGAGGATCTACGAGACCGCGCTCGGCTCGGATCATCCAGACGTTGCGACAGCGCTTGCCAATCTCGCCGGCATTATTCAGGCGCAAGGCGATCTCGCCGCCGCGCGCCCGCTCTTCGAGCGCGCGCTTTCGCTCTATGAGGCGACGCTCGGACCGGACCACCCCTGGACCGCGACAAGCCTCAACAATCTCGCCTCCGTGCTGCAAGATCAGGGCGATCTTGGGGGCGCAAGGCCGCTCTACGAGCGGGCGCTCGCAATCCGCGAGAAAGCTCTGGGCCCCGACGACCCCGCGACCGCGACCTGCTGCAGCAATCTCGCCCATCTGTTGCAAGAGCAGGGCGATCTTACCGGCGCACTGCCGCTTTATGCGCGCTGCCTGATCATCCGCGACGCGGCGCTCGGCACCGACAATGCCTGGACGAAGGTTTCCGCACAAGCCATGGCCGCGGCGCTCGATGCCTTCGGCCGAAGCGACGACGCGGAAGCGCTGCGTCAGCATTTTGGCGTGCGCTAGCGCGCTATTGAAATTCGAACGGCAGTTGCGCCGAGGCCGTCTTGCCGCTCGATTTTTCGTGGCAGGTCAAGACCAGAATATATTTGCCGGGCCGCGCGCCCGAGAGCTGGAGATTGACGCGGTACATCACCTCTTGATTGGGATCGCGGCTCTTCAATTCCATCGTGCCGAAATCATGCTGACCGGCGAGAATCTTGCCGTCCGGCGTCTGCACTTCGTAATCGATCGTCGTCAGCGAATGATAGATGTCGTCCTGATTGTCCCATTTGAGCGCGACAGGCTCCATATAGATGAAGAGACGCTCGCCGTCCTTGAAGATATTATTGGCACGCGGCGTATAAAGTCCAAATCCCTGTGGCGCGTCTTGGACGAACATCGCTTTGCGGAATGAGAGCGTGCCTTGCGACGAGACAAGCATTTCGGCCTGACGCAAAGTCTGCAAGGCCTCGACGGTTGATGCAGAGTGTGCCTGGGCCTGTTTCGCGAGATCTTCGACTAGGCTCGAATCGGCCGAGGCCAGCGGCGCGCCGGCGGCGAAGAACAGGAAGGCGAGGAACGCCGATCGATACATAGTAGTGCTCCGGATGTCGCCTTGCATGGCGGCGGCGCGCCTTTTCACGCTGATCCACTCAGCCAAATTTATTGTTCTTGGGAAAGCCCTTCGGCGGCAGTCGTCCCGCCTCGGCGCGGTTGCCGATCCAGTCACGCAATTCGCGCCTCGGCACATTGAACACGCGGCCGGCCGAATCCTTCCAGTTCAAGCCTTCGGACAAATGGAAGACCTGCGCGTCCGAGATTCCGCCATCGCGATACTTCTGCAGCTTGACGCCCTTGCCGCGCGTCATCTCGGGTACCTGATCGGCTGGGAAGATCAGCATTTTGCGATTCTGGCCGATGACGGCGACATGATCGCCGTCCGCCGGCACGATGACGGCGGCTTTGTAGGGCGCATCGAGATTGAGCAGAATCTTACCCTTGCGCGTGCCGCCAACCATCTCGTCGGTGGGCGCGATGAAGCCGCGCCCGTCGCTGGCGACGACCAGACGTTTCTCCTCGGCAACGTAAGGGAAGACCGCGACGATCTCTTCGCCTTCGCCGACATCCGCCATCAGACGGATGGGTTCGCCCTGCCCACGCCCGCCCGGCAGTTTCGAGGCCTCTAATGTAAAGACGCGGCCCTCGCCGGAGAGCACCAGAATCTTTTCCGTGGTCTCGGTAAAGAAGGAATGCGCGAGCCGATCGTCCGCCTTGAATTGCAGCGTCGAGAGATCGGCGACATGGCCCTTGAGCGCACGGATCCAGCCTTTTTCGGAGACGACGACGGTGACCGGCTCGCGCTCGATCATGGCGGAGGCGAGATCGATATCGCCCAATTCGGGCGCCTCGCCAAACGTCGTGCGCCTTTTGCCGAGCTTGGTGTTCGGAGCATACCTCTTTTTGATGTCGCGGACTTCTTCCGCGACGACTTTCCACTGGGCCGCCTGATCGGCGAGCAGTTTCTTGATCTCGGTCTTTTCCTTACGCAGCGCCGTATATTCGCGCTTCAGTTCCAACTCCTCGAGCTTGCGCAGACTTCTGAGCCGCGTGTCGAGAATGTGGTTCGCTTGAAGCTCGCTGAGATCGAAGGTCGCGATCAAGACATCCTTCGGCTCGTCTTCCTCGCGGATGATTCGGATCACCTCGTCGAGATTCAGGAAGACGATCCGCATGCCGGCGACGACTTCGAGCCGGTGATCGATCTGCCCGAGCCTAAACCGCGAGCGCCGCTGCAGCACATTGCGGCGATGATCGAGCCATTGCCGCAGCGCCTCTTTGAACGAGATCACGCGCGGCACGACGCCATCGACGAGCACATTCATGTTCATCGGAAAGCGGGATTCGAGCTCGGTCGTGCGGAACAGTTGCTCCATCATCAAATCGCAATCGGTCGTGCGCGAGCGCGGTTCGATGACGATGCGGACGTCTTCGGCGGATTCATCGCGAATATCGGCGACGAGCGGCAATTTCTTTTCGTTGAGAAGCTCGGCGATCTTTTCGATGAGCCGCGACTTCTGCACCATGTAAGGGATTTCGGTGACGACGACGACGAAACTGCCGCGCGTGCCCTCCTCTTTCTTCCATCGTGCGCGCAGGCGAAATGAGCCGCGCCCGGTGCGATAGGTCTCCAGGATCTGTTCGGCCGTATCGACGATGATGCCGCCCGTCGGAAAATCGGGCCCCGGCGCAAATTCGAGCAGTTTCGCGTCGCTCGCGGTCTTGTGCGAGATGAGATAGAGCGCGGCATCGCAGAGTTCGGCGG
Organism: Methylovirgula sp.; assembly: GCA_049522395.1. Taxonomy (GTDB): domain Bacteria; phylum Pseudomonadota; class Alphaproteobacteria; order Rhizobiales; family Beijerinckiaceae; genus Methylovirgula. The sequence goes on along the minus strand of JBEKNV010000022.1, from coordinate 38,030 downwards.
CATTATGCGGCGGGATCGAGGTCGCCATGCCGACCGCAATGCCTTGCGCGCCATTAGCGAGAAGATTGGGAAAGGCCGCGGGAAGAACGACGGGCTCGCTCTGATCGCCGGAATAATTCTCGCGAAAATCGACCGCGTCTTCGTCGATGCCTTCGAGAAGCAGGCGCGCGACTTCCGTCATGCGCGCTTCGGTGTAGCGATAGGCGGCGGCGCCATCGCCGTCGATATTGCCGAAATTGCCCTGCCCATCGATCAGCGGATAGCGCGAGGAGAAATCCTGCGCGAGACGGACAAGTGCGTCATAGATCGCCTGATCGCCATGCGGATGGAAGGAACCCATCACGTCGCCGACGATCTTGGCGCACTTTTTGAACGCAGTGCCCGGGTCCAGCCGGAGAATCTGCATGCCGTAAAGAATACGGCGATGAACCGGCTTCAGCCCGTCTCGCGCATCGGGCAAGGCCCGGTGCATGATCGTCGACAACGCATAGGCAAGATAGCGTTCTTCGAGCGCGTCGCGCAGGCTAATCGGTTCAGTATGGCCGCCCGTGGGCGGCGGCGGAGCAACGTTTCGTCCCATTCAGGAAATCGGTCTCAAAGCCCCTAAGATTTTGGCAACCAGTATGGCGTTTACTAGTTGAACGCCTGAGTCGCCGCAAGTTCGGGCTCCTGTCATCATTGGTTCGCGGCCTGCGTCTATACATAAAAGATTGATGGGAAGCACACTTCCGGGCGCGGCAAAGCGCTGCAATTGGTGCGTCCCAAGTGGTTAAAACAGCGGCAGGGAATCGAATCTTGAATTGGACCCGGGGTGTGGCCGGTCTGCACTAGAACGGTGCTGCGCGGGTCTTTAGTGAAGGTGGTGTGCGGTCGCCGAATCGAATGCCGCACGGAGGCGTGCTGGGGCCTCATTTGCAAGTGAAGCGGACGGATGCGGCTGCCACATTTTAGGTGCTGTCTCGATACGCGCGATGATCGCGCAACACCCTTCTCCAGCTTGGCAGGAACTTTTCAAGTCGAGATGATCGATATGGCAAAAGTCGTCTTCGCGTTGAGCTTCGTGATCGGTTTCGCCATTCTGGCCGTTGCGGCCACCGGACAACAGCCGAACGGACTTGAGGCGCGCGCGACCGATATGCACCTGATCGCGCCAGCCCTCGCCTCGGCCCATTGCACGACCCGCGAAGTGTCACTCGATCAAGGTTATGGCGTCAGCCGCAAAGTGGTCCAGCGGATCTGCCCCGTCGCAGAATAGCCAATCATCGGCTTTTATCCACCCCGCCCGCTTTCACCATCGCCGCGACATAGGCCGCATGCGCGTCTGGCAACGTGAGGCCGCGTGGTGAAAAAACATCCCGATCGAGAAAGTAAGCCGCGAGCGCAAAGGCCTCACAGACGTCCGATGCCTCGGGCGCCGCGTCCATTTCATCCTCGCGAAGAAAGGCCGGCAACGCTAAGAGCCTGTCGCGATAAGGCTCGCCCGCCGCGCGCGAAACGGCGCGCCCGCTCTTCGGCGAAACGTAGGTCAGATCGTCATTGGTCCCCGTGGCCGCGCAGGCCGCGAGATCAAGACCAAACCCGAGTTCCGCCAGCATCACCAATTCGAAACGCGCGAGAAGCGCCGGCGCAATGTCGGGACGATGCAGGCGATCCGCCACCAGCACGGCAGCGCGATAAAGCGGCTCATGCGGCTCGCGTTCGGCGAGAAGCCGTAACAGCGACGAGACGAGATTAAGGCCATGAAGTGCTGCCGCCTCGGCCATGAGTTGGCCGGCGCGCAGGTCCGTCGCCTCAATCGCATAATGGCCGAGATGATCCTCGAGCCTTGCCCGCCAGGTGACGTTGACGCCATTGCCAGGCTGCAGAACAGGCTGCATGCGTTTCGACCGGCCGCCTCTGACGAGGCCCAGATGGCGGCCATGCGCAGCCGTCATCACTTCGAGAATCACGCTCGATTCGCCGAATTTCTTGACGCCGATGATCAGGCCTTCGTCATGCCATTCCATGGGGACTCAAGGGTGCTGCCGCTGGGATTTGCGCCCCAAATGCGTAGAACAGGTTGGGCAGGAATGCTAGGATTCGGCAAAGACCAGTCGTGGGGTTATTCCATGAATTTGGAACGTTTGATCGAGCGCGCGCTCTTTGCCAGCCGCTGGCTGCTTGTGCCGCTTTATTTCGGCTTGGCCCTGCTGCTCTTGCTCTTCTCGATCTATTTTGTTCGCGAGCTGTGGCAACTCGCACTTCGTGCACTCAGCCTCAAGGAAAAGGACATTATCGTCGCATCGCTCGGCCTCATCGATCTCTCCCTGATCGGCGGCCTGATCGTGATGGTCATGTTGAGCGGTTATGAGAATTTCGTCTCCCGCCTCGATATCGAAAAGACCGAACGGAGCATTTCCTGGCTCGGCAAGCTCGACACCGGCAGCCTGAAGCTGAAGGTCTCTGCCTCGATCGTCGCCATTTCCGCCGTCCAGTTGCTCAAGGTCTACATGGAGGCCGATACGGTCGCCGACGACAAGCTGTTCTGGATGACCGTCATTCATCTCACTTTCGTCGCCTCGGCGGTGTTCCTCGCCGTCATGGACTGGGTAATGATCAAAGGCCAAAAACAATAGGCGCCGCCTAAGATTTCGGAAAATCAAGGCCCATTTCGCGATAGCGTTCGGGATCGTCGGCCCAGTTCTCGCGCACTTTGACGAAGAGAAAGAGGTGGATCTTCTGTTCGGCCGCCGCGGCGATATCCTTCCGCGCCGCCGTGCCGATCGCCTTGATCGTGCGGCCACCTTCGCCGATCACGATCTTCTTATGCCCTTCGCGCATGACATAGATCGTCTGCTCGACACGGGCCGAGCCATCGGGCATGTCTTTCCAGGATTCCGTCTCGACCGTCGACTGATACGGCAATTCATCGTGCAGCCGCTCGAAGATTTTTTCGCGCGTGATCTCGGCGGCGAGCGCGCGAAGAGGCGCGTCGGAGATTTGATCTTCGGGATAGAGCCAAGGGCCGACCGGCATGCGGGCGGCCAGACGCTCCTTGAATGTCGCAATCCCATCGCCGGTCGAGGCCGAAACCATGAAGGTCTCATCAAACGTGATCACTTGATTGAGACTCGACGCAAGTTCAAGGAGTTTTGACCGCTCGATCACATCGATCTTGTTGAGGACGAGAAGTTTTGGCGCGGATAAATTTTTGAGCCGCGCGACAATTGCCTCGACTTCTTCATCGACGCCCTTGCGCGCATCGACCAGCAGGCAGACGGCATCGGCATCGCCCGCACCGCCCCAGGCGGAATCGACCATGGCGCGATCGAGACGACGCTTGGGCGCAAAAATGCCGGGCGTATCGACGAAGATGACCTGCGTCTCGCCCTCAATGGCGATGCCGCGCACGAGGTTGCGCGTCGTCTGCACTTTGCGCGAGACGATCGAGATTTTGGCGCCAACAAGCGTATTGAGCAGGGTTGATTTGCCGGCATTGGGGGCGCCGATCAGCGCGACGAAGCCGCAGCGGCGTGTGGCGGGCCCTTCTGCGTGGTCGCTCATGGCGAGCCCGCGCCTTCGCCGGCCTCGATCCCTTCGCGCGCCATGAAGCTTGCGGCCGCCGCCTGCTCCGCGCCGCGTTTCGAGGATCCCTTCGCTTCGGCGGGCGCAAAACCGTCGATTTTCACCGCCATCGTAAACTCGGGCGCATGATGTGGGCCGGAGCGCGCGACTTCCGAATAGATCGGCGCGTCGAGGCCGCGTGCCTGCGCCCATTCCTGCAGCACGGTCTTGGAATCGCGCAGCGGACGGCGCGGCGCGCGCATGCGCGGCTCGAATGCTTTGCGGACGACATGTTTCGCCGCCTCGTAGCCCGAATCGAGAAAGACGGCGCCGATCAGCGACTCGCAGACATCGGAAAGGATCGCCGTCCTGTTGCTGGCGCCTGACTGGCGCTCGCCTTCGCCCAAACGCAGAAAGGCTTCCGTGCCCCATTCGAGCGCGACTTCGGCGCAGCTCTCTCTGCGGACGAGATCGGCGAGCCGGCGCGAGAGCTCGCCCTCTTCGGCCTCGGGAAAAGCCTCATAGAGCATATCGGCGACGACGAGGCCGAGAACGCGGTCGCCGAGGAATTCAAGTCGTTGATAGGTCGCTTGCCGGCCACTGGCGGCGCTGACATGGGTCAGGGCCAAGACAGCAAGACTCTGGTTTTTGAAATTGTGCCCGATGCTGCTTTCGAGCGGAGCGAGATCCAGAGTCCGCGCCGCCATCTATTTCACATGTTGGAAAATACGCTGCCAGCGCGCATCGGTCGGCCATTTCCAGAAGGCCCAGGCCGGATCGCCCTCGCGGACTGAAAAGAAAATGATCTCGGCGCGGCCGACCAGATTTTCAAAAGGCACATAGCCGACGCCGCCGGCATCTTCCGGCACGCGGCTGTCGGTCGAGTTGTCGCGATTGTCGCCCATCATGAAATAATTGTCGGGCGGCACCACGAATTCCTTGGGCTGGCCGGACGCATCGCGGATGTCGTCGTAAAAGCCGTGATCGGATTCGACTTCAATGATCGTATGGCTGACGCCGCCCGGCAGCGTCTCCTTATAAGTCGGGACATCGTGCAGATTGCCGTAGAGGTCCGGCTCCATGAGCGGCGCGATTGGCTCGCGCGGCACGACGACGCCGTTGATATAGACGCGGCCATCCTTGATTTCGATCTTGTCGCCCGGCAGGCCGATGATGCGCTTGATGTAATCCGTCTGATTGTCGCGCGGCAATTTGAAGACGACGACATCGCCGCGCTTCGGCTTCGAGGCGAAGATGCGGCCGTGAAAGAGCGGCTTACTGCAATCGAGCGGCCAGACGCAGGGCAGAGAAGAGCTCGAATAGCCATAGGCATATTTCGAGACGAAGAGATAATCGCCGACGAGCAGCGTCGGGATCATCGAACCCGATGGAATGTTGAAGGGCTGAAACAGCAGCGTGCGAACGACAAGCGCGATCAGCAGAGCCTGGATGACGACCTTGAAGATCTCACCGACGACGGCACCGTCTTTCGTGGAATCTACGCCCTTCTTGTCGGCCTTCGTCGGTTCGGTCATCTCTCAGTTGTCCTTGAACGCAGCGCCGTGAGCCCGGCCGCCGCTTTGATGGGAGGGGGCTCCATACCATGCGAAATGACAGGGGAAAAGGCGATTGCCCTGCCCGCGCTGCGGCTTTTCACGCCATGGGCAGAGTTCGCGATTGCCTCGCAAGCCCTTCGCATCGCTTCCTAAAATTTCTGTAACCTGCTCCGCTTTGCCAATCTCAAGAGGTGAGCGCGACGGCTTCGAGGATCACATGGGCCTGGGCCAAGGGATATTCGTCAGTGAGCGTCAGATGAATCACCGCCTGATGGCCCTGCGGCGTCAGAGCCTTCAGGCGCGACGCGGCGCCGCCCGTCAAATGCATTGTCGGCTTGCCTGACGGAAGATTGATGACACCCATGTCACGCCAATAGACGCCATGCTTCAGCCCCGTGCCAAGCGCCTTGGCGCAGGCTTCTTTCGCCGCGAAGCGCTTTGCATAAGACGCCGCGCGCGCGGCCCGTCCATCGGATTTTGCGCGTTCGATCTCAGTGAAACAGCGCAAGACAAAGCGCTCGCCGAAACGTTCGAGCGCCGCCTCCAATCGCCTGATGTCGCAAAGATCGATGCCATAGCCGATGATCATGATGGCCCGCGTCCTCAGCCCATCGGCATGGCGCGGCCCGCCATCATGGCGGCGCGCATCTTCTTGATCGACGCCTCAAGCCCGACAAAGATCGCCTCGGCGATGAGGAAATGGCCGATATTGAGCTCGACGACTTGAGGGAGCCGCGCAATCTCGCGCGCGGTCTCATAATCGAGCCCGTGGCCGGCATGGCATTCGATCGCTTTTTCCGTCGTCAGCGCCGCGGCGAATTTCAGCCGCGCGAATTCATGTGCGCCCTTCTCGGACTCGGCATGGGTCAAGGCATCGCACCAGGCGCCCGTGTGGAGTTCGATGACCGGCGCGCCAATCGAGGCTGCCGCCTCAATCGCTTCGCGCGACGGCTCGATGAAGAGCGAGACGCGAATGCCGGCGCGGGTGAGTTCCGTCGTCACAAGGCGCAGATGGTCGTGGCCGGCAATCACATCGAGCCCGCCCTCTGTCGTCCGCTCGCTGCGCTTTTCGGGAACGAGACAGCAGGCGTGTGGGCGCGTATCGAGCGCGATCGCCACCATTTCGTCGGTCGCTGCCATCTCGAAGTTGAGCGGCTTCGAAATGCGGCTTTTCAACTGATGCATGTCTTCGTCGCGGATATGGCGGCGGTCTTCGCGCAAATGCGCGGTGATGCCATCGGCGCCGGCTTCAATCGCAAGCAGCGCGGCACGCACCGGGTCCGGCACGCCGCCGCCGCGCGCGTTGCGCAGCGTCGCGACGTGATCGACATTGACGCCAAGGCGCAGAGGCAGGGCCATCAGCCGTTCACTCTTTCGACTTTGCTGACGACAGGTTTGCCGCGCAATTGCGAGATGATGCCGTTCAGATGTTTCAGATCGGCGACTTCGACATCGAGGACCATTTCGCGGAAATCGGCCGAGAGTTCGTTGATGCTGATGTTGTCGATATTGGCACCCGTGTCGCCGATCAGCGAGGCAATCATGCCGAGCGTTCCCGGCTCGTTGATCGCGGTGACGGCAATCTTGGCCGGAAAGAGTTCATGCTGGCCCTCTTCGATGTCCCAGCGCACATCGAGCCAGCGCTCCGGCTGATCGTCGAAGGCCGTGAGATCGGGCGACTGAATGGGATAGATGGTGATCCCCTCGCCCGGCGTGAAGATGCCGACGATCCGATCGCCGGGAACGGCGCCGCCGTTCGGCGTAAAGCGCACGGGGAGATCGCCGCGCAGCCCACGGATCGGGATCGAATTCTGCGCCGCGCCGCTGTTGTCGCCCGGCACTTTGAAGACGAGGCTCGCGGCCTTGGCCAAGGGAAACCAGCCGGATTCCCCATCGGGTTTCGGCGACGGTGTCTTGCGCTCGACGGAGACGTCGGGATAGACGGCGCGGACGACATCGCCTGAAAAAATCTCGCCACGGCCCACGGCGGCAAGCACATCGTCGATGCCGGCTCTCGCAAGACGCGGCAAAGCGGCTTTGAGTTTGTCTTCGGCGAAGGATTTGCCGGCGCGCTCGAAGGCGCGCACCACGATCTGCCGCCCGAGTCCCGTATATTGCGCGCGCACCGCATCGCGCGTCGCGCGCCGGATGGCGGCTCGCGCCTTTCCAGTCACGACCAGCGCTTCCCATGCCGCGGGCGGCACTTGGCCCACCGCGCGCACGATCTCAACCTCATCGCCGTTCTGCAATTCCGAGACGAGCGGCGCGACGCGGCCGTTGATCTTCGCGCCGACGGCGGAATTGCCGACATCGGTATGGACCGCATAGGCGAAATCGATCGGCGTCGCGCCGCGCGGCAGAGCGATCAGCTCGCCCTTGGGCGTGAAGCAGAAGACCTGATCGCGGAACAATTCGAGCTTGGTGTGCTCGAGAAATTCTTCCGGCGTATCGCCCTCACCCAGAATCTCAATCGTCCGGCGCAGCCATTGATAGGCGCGGCTTTCGCGCGTCAGCGCTTCGCGGTCGTCGACCTTGCCTTCCTTGTAGAGAACATGCGCGGCGATGCCGTAGCGCGCGATCGCTTGCATCTCTTGCGTGCGGACCTGCAATTCGACGCGCTGGCCGCCGGGGCCGACAACGGTCGTGTGGATCGAGCGATAGTCGTTCTCCTTTGGCGTCGAGATATAGTCTTTGAAACGCCCCGGCACGGTCGGCCATTTCGTGTGCACGACACCGATCGCCCGATAGCAATCCTCGACCGAATTCACGATGACGCGAAAGCCGAAGATGTCGGACAATTGTTCGAAGGCGATGGATTTGCGTTCCATCTTGCTCCACACCGAATAAGGCTGCTTCTGCCGGCCTTCGACATGCGCTTCGATGCCGCGCTTGGAGAGTTCCTCACGCAGCTCGCGTTCGACATTGGCGATGATCTTTCCATATTTGACGCGAAGCTCGTCGAGCTTCGCTTTGATCATCGCGCTCGCTTCCGGCATCAGATGGCGAAAGGCGAGCTCTTCCAGCTCGTCGCGCATGTTCTGCATGCCCATGCGGCCGGCAAGCGGCGCATAGATGTCGAGGGTTTCTTCCGCGATCCGCTCGCGCTTCTCGGCCGGCACATATTGCAGCGTGCGCATGTTGTGGAGGCGATCGGCGAGCTTGACGAGCAGAACCCGCACGTCGTCGGCGATGGCAAGAAGGAGCTTGCGGAAATTCTCGGCCTGGACGGCGCGCTTCGACACGAGATCGAGGCGCTTCAGCTTGGTCAGGCCATCGACGAGCTGGCCGATATCATGGCCGAAGACACGATCGATCTCTTCTCTGGTGGAATCCGTATCTTCAATCGTGTCGTGCAGGACGGCCGCGACGATCGTCGCGTCGTCGAGCTTGAGATCTGTCAGGATGGCGGCGACTTCGAGCGGATGGGAAAAATAGGGATCGCCCGAGGCGCGCTTCTGCGCGCCATGAGCCTTCATCGCATAGACATAGGCCCGGTCGAGAAGATCCTCGTCGACATGCGGATTATAGCGTTTCACTCGCTCGACGAGTTCATATTGGCGCATCATGGCCGAAATCGATTCCAGACAGAGGCACGCGCCAGGTCCGGGGAAGTGCGCGCCCCTCTACTCAAACTATCTCATCTCACAATGTCATGAGTGGGCCCGATATTCCATAAGACAGAAAAGCCTCGACCTTGCGGCCGAGGCTCCCTTGAGAACAGAGTTAAGGACGCGACGGCAGAGGCTTTGCGCCTCGGCGCCAGGCCTTGGCCCATCTCAATCGCTGTCGTCGTCCGTCTCGACCGGGGGCACGAGCCCCTCGAGGCCGCGAAGCAGGTCTTCTTCGGTCATCCGGTCGAACTGGATGTCCCCCAAAGCGTCAGACGCGGTCGCCTTGTCGGCGGCGGCGGGCGTCAAAACGGGCACAGCCTCAGCTTCCGGCTCATCGACTTCGACGTGTTTCTGCAGCGAATGGATGAAGTCTTCGGTCAGATCCTCGGGCGACAAGGTCGCCTCGGCGATCTCGCGCAGCGAGACGACCGCGTTCTTGTCATTATCGCGAGCAACCGTGATCTGTGCGCCCGACGAGATCATACGTGCGCGATGCGCCGCGATCAGGACGAGGTCGAAACGGTTTTCAACTTTGTCTATGCAGTCTTCGACTGTGACACGAGCCATGGGGGGAAGCGCTCCTGTTCATAAATTATTGTTAATGGCCGCCAAGGGGATAGAGGCTTTTTACTCGGCAACCGTCTCGGCTTCAATCAAAGAATTCATTCGATCTAACAAGTCCAAAACAGCCTGAACACAATCAAAAATCCGACTCAGAAGAGGTCCACGGCGCGCTTTCGACCCAGTCTCAGATGTCGCGCTTTTGATCTGCATTTCAAGGCCACGGCCTTGACGCAACAGGCTTTGGAGCCACATAACGGGGCATTAGAGAGAGCATTCGCTCTCAGAGACAATCCATCTGGCGACATCGTTGCCGCCCATTGAAGTGACGCCTCAATATTGGCGTGGCCCCGCCTCAAGTCTTTCTTTTTGCAACGGCAAAAAGGCTTAGAGCCCAACAACTAAACCAGGAACCTCAGAGAAACGTTTATGGCTGATCAAGAACGAATTGCGCTTTTCATCGATGGTGCGAACCTCTACGCGACGGCAAAATCACTCGGCTTCGATATTGATTATAAGCGGCTCCTCAAGGAGTTTCAGAGCCGCGGCAAGCTGATCCGCGCATTCTATTATACAGCGCTGGTCGAGGATCAGGAATATTCCTCGATTCGCCCGTTAATTGATTGGCTCGACTACAACGGCTATTCGGTCGTTACCAAGCCGACGAAAGAGTTCATCGATTCGCTCGGCCGCCGCAAGGTCAAGGGCAATATGGACATCGAGCTCGCTGTCGATGCCATGGAGATGGCCGAGCATCTCGACCATATCGTCCTGTTCTCCGGCGATGGCGATTTCCGCTCGCTCGTCGAGGCGGTGCAACGCAAGGGCGTGCGGGTGTCCGTCGTTTCAACCAATGCCACGCAGCCGGCCATGGTGGCCGACGAGCTGCGCCGACAGGCGGACGAATTCATCGACCTCACGCAACTCGCCTCGAAGATCGGCCGCGATCCGAACGAGCGCGGCGAACGCCCCCAAAAATATCAGGAGCGGCGCCCGGCAGCGGCCGGCGGCGGCTATGACCACGATCTGATCGACGACTGAGGCCAAGGCCGATAGTCTGCCGCCGTCCATGAGCATCATGCGCGACGGCAAGAGGAAGATCGGCCCATCAGGCCCCGGCGCGACGGAGCCGCCGCAGGATTGTCCGCGCTGTCCGCGCTTGGCCACGTTCCGGCGCGACAATCGCGCCCAATTTCCCGATTGGTTCAACGCGCCCGTGCCGACTTTTGCGGGCAAGGACCCTCGCCTGATCATCGTCGGTCTCGCGCCGGGCTTGCGCGGCGCGAACCGCACGGGGCGCCCCTTCACCGGCGATTTCGCCGGCGTTCTTCTCTATGAAACTCTGACCGCCAGCGGGCTGGCGCAGGGCAGCTATGCGCAAAGCGCTGACGATGGCCTCACGCTCACCGGCTGCGCGATCACCAATGCGGTCCGCTGCGTGCCGCCGCAGAATAAGCCGCTCCCCGCCGAAATTACGAATTGCCGGCCGTTTCTCGCCGCGACCATCGCTGCCACTCCGCATCTCCAAGCGGTCCTGGCCTTGGGGCGCATCGCGCATGAACAAGTGTTACGCGCGCTTGGCCTAAGACTCGCGGACTGGCCCTTTCGCCACGGTCGCCGCCACGATCTTCCCGCGACAGACGCGCGCCCTGCCCTGACGCTTTTCGACAGCTATCACTGCTCGCGCTACAACACGAACACCGGCGTCTTGAGCGCCGAGATGTTCAGGGCCGTGATCGAGGCGGCCTCTGCCGCGATCGGTTCTCAGCCGGCAGACGCCGGATAGACCATGAATTCGAGCAGCGATCCGTCCGGATCGCGGAAATAGACGCTCGTCGCATCGCCCTTGGCGCCGCGCGTCGCAATCGGTCCGCGCTCGACGGCCACACCGCAGGCCGCAAGATGCGCGACGGCACTCTCGATCGTGCCCGGCCATTCGAAGCAAAGATCGCTGTTGCCCGGCTCGACAGGCTTACGCGCGACGAGATTGGGGACAATGCCCGGCCCGTGGCAATTCAGAAGAAAATCGCCGAGCTTGTAGGAAAAGCCCTTTTGCCGCGGCACGATCTCGGCACCAAGCACATCGGCATAGAAGCGGTTCGATCGCTCCCAGTCCGAGACATGAATGACGCAATGATCCAAGCGCAGAGGCGCCATCGGCGGATTATCCTCCCGCCTTGAGAAGCCGGCCCTTCTCGCGGTTCCAGTCGCGCTTCTTTTCGGTCTCGCGCTTGTCGTGGAGTTTCTTGCCGCGCGCCAACGCCAGCAGGATTTTCGCGCGGCCGCGTTCATTGAAATAGATTTTGAGCGGCACGAGCGTCATCCCTTCCCGCTCGACGGCCTTCTCGATCTTGGCGATCTCGTGCATCTTCAACAAGAGCTTGCGCGGCCGCTTCGGCGGGTGGTTGAAGCGGTTCGCCTGCAGATATTCGGGAATGGTCGCATTGATGAGGAAGACTTCGCCCGCTTTGTCGACTTGCGCGTAGCTCTCCGCAATCGTCGCCTTGCCGCTGCGCAGGGATTTGACCTCGGTGCCGGTCAGCACGAGGCCCGCCTCAAACGTCTCGCCGATCTCATAATCGAAGCGAGCGCGGCGATTCTCCGAAGCGATCTTGAAATTGCTCTCGTCCTTGGCGGCCAATGGTTATGCCAGCACAGGTTCGGCCGGCAGCAGGCCGGAATAGGTCATGGCCGAACGTACGGCCTTCTGCGCCGTCTCGGAGGCCGGCAGCATGGGCAGCCGCAGCTCATTGCCGATCTTGCCCAACAATGACAGCGCGAATTTTGCACAGGCCGGATTGGGATCGGCGAAGAGCGCCTGATGCAGCGGCGTGAGCCGATCCTGAATCTTGAGCGCCCCCGCGAAATCGCCTTTGAGGCAGGCCTGCTGCATGTCGGCGCAGACGCGCGGCGCAACGTTCGACGTCACCGAGATACAGCCGTGGCCGCCATGCGCCATGACGGCGAGCGCCGTCATATCTTCGCCCGACAGCTGGATGAAGTCAGGACCCAGCGCATTGCGCTGCAAGGCGGTGCGCGCGATATTGCCCGTCGCGTCCTTCACGCCGGCAATGTTCTTCAATTCGAAGAGGCGCTGCATGGTCTCGATCGACATATCGACGACGGAGCGCGGCGGGATGTTGTAGAGGATGATCGGAATCCCGACGGCATCGTTGATCGCGTTGAAATGCCGATACATGCCCTCTTGCGAGGGCTTGTTGTAATAGGGCGTGACGATCAAGAGCCCATCAGCGCCGGCCTTTTCGGCATAGACGGCGAGATCGATCGCCTCTTCCGTATTGTTCGACCCGGCGCCCGCGATCACCGGCACGCGCCCCCGCGTCTCGGCGACGCAAATATCGACGACGCGGCGATGCTCGGCATGCGACAGCGTCGCGCTCTCGCCCGTCGTGCCAACTGGCGCGAGCCCATGGGTCCCGCTGGTAATCTGCCAATCGACGAGCGCCCGAAAGGCGGCCTCATCGAGCTTTCCCGCTCTGAACGGCGTCACCAAAGCGGTGATCGAACCTCTGAAAGGGGCCTTTTTCCCCATCTCCGCTGTCCTTCTCGTTATTTATCCGGCCGACGCCTTATTTTGCAGCGGATTCTGGTCAAAGTTTCGAATGTGGCTGCGATTCAGGTGCGATCTTTGCTCAGGCGACCGAAGACATAACGGCTGAGCTTATATCTGCAAGGCCCCTGGAACGAAACGCCCCGGTCCATCCTATCATAGGATGGACGAGGCCCAAGCCGCCAGGGTGAGACATGCCCGCACGCAAAACCGGACGAGCGAAAGAGAAACCCGCGCGCAAGCGCCGCGGTTTTCGCTTTGTGACGGGCGTCGCCAGCCTCGGTCTCAGCTTTGCCTTGGGGTTTGCCCTCTATCTGGCGGCCGAACGCCCGGACAAGACGACGGCCCGCTCGCAGGCTCATCTGGGCGAATGGCTCGGCCGGGCCTTCGATCAGATCGGCCTCGAAATCGAACTCATGCTCGGCGCCGTGCATAAGGAGATCGCCGGCGCGCCGCAGCCCTCGAACCCGCAAGGCAATCCCTCGCTCGATCCTGTCGCAGCCCTGGGCATCGATCCGACGGGCCTGCGCGAAGCGCTCGCGCTCTATAAGGCCGGCGCCATCACGCAAGGTGACGACGCGGCCGCGACGACCGACGACCCTCTCGTTCAGACGACGCTCGCCTGGGTCGCGCTTCGCGCGCTTCCCCACGACAGCGGCTTCGACCGCATGCGGGCGTTTCTCGACGCGCATCCAAGCTGGCCGTCGCGCACCAACATCGAGCATCAGATGGAAGAGATGCTGTACGACAACACGATGAGCCCCGCGAGCATCGAGCAGTTCTTCTCGGACTCCGCGCCAGAGACGGTTTACGGCCAGCTGGCGCTGGCGCGCGCTTTCAAAAATGAGGGCGACGAGGCCGATACCACGCGCGTCATCCGCGCCCTTTGGCGCACCGCCGATCTGCCGGCGCCGATCGAAGCCAAGGTCAAAACCGAATTTGCGTCGGAACTCAGCAAGGATGATTTCAAGGCGCGCGCCGATGCGCTTCTCTATAAGGACGACAGCGACGCGGCGCTGCGTGCCGCAGAAATTGTCGGGCCGCCCTATGTCACCCTCGCCAAGCTGCGGATCGCCGCCCATGACGGCGCCGCCTCCGACAAAATGTTCGCCAAAATCCCGAAGGCGATGCAGAACGATCCCGGCTACAGTTTCGCCAAGGCCGAAAAGCTCGTGCATGCCGAAAAATTCAAGGACGCGGCGACGCTCATCTTGTCCGTGCCGCACGATGCCGCCCATCTCGTCGACGGTGACGAATGGTGGGCGCTGCAAAGGGGCTTGGCGCGAAAGCTCCTCGATCAGGGCGAAAACCAACTCGCCTATCGGCTCTGCGCCGGCCACACGGCCGTGACCAATGTGATGCAGATCGAAGAGGAATTCGAAGCTGGCTGGATTGCGCTGCGCTTCCTGAATGATGCACAAAGCGCCGCCAATCATTTCAGGAGCGCGGCGCTGCTCGCCGAGACGCCGATTTCGATCGCACGCGCCGCCTATTGGCAGGGGCGAGCGGCCGACGTTTTGAAAGATGCCGACTCCGCCGCGCGCGCCAAGGATTTCTATGAGACCGCCGCGGCGGAATCGGAGACCTATTACGGCCAGCTCGCACGCGAGCGCCTCGGCTTCAAATCGATCCCGCTGCGAGATTATGAGCCGGCCGCGACGGGCGCCGCGCGCGATGAATCGATCCGTGCTGTCGAGCTGCTCTATGCGGTTGGCGAAAAGGAGATGGCTTATGCGCTTGCCTATGCAGCGGCGCAGCATATGACGAGCGAATCCCAGGTCGCGGCGCTCGCCAAAATCGTCGCCGCCCAACGCGACGCGCATGCCTCGCTCACCATCGGCAAAATCCTCGCGCAACGGCGCATCCCGATGGATAGCCTCGCCTTCCCGACCTATGGCGTGCCGGCTTACGATCCGGTGGAGAATTCCGCCTCGCCCGCCGTCGTCTATGCCATCGCGCGGCAGGAGAGCGCCTTCGATCCGAAGGCGGTTTCGTCCGCCGGCGCCAAAGGGCTGATGCAGATGATCGACTCAACGGCGAAGCGGACGGCCGACAAAGAGGGGCTTGCCTTCCAACCCGACAAAATGATGGACGACACCGCCTTCAACGCCAAGCTCGGCGCGGCGCATTTGGGCGAATTGTTGGAAGAGGAGAAAGGTTCGCCAATTCTCGTCTTTGCCGCCTATAACGCCGGCGGCCATCGCGTCAGTCAATGGATCGAAGCCTATGGCGATCCACGCCTCCCCAATGTCGATCCCGTCGATTGGGTCGAGCGCATTCCCTTCAACGAGACGCGCAATTACGTACAGCGCGTCATGGAAAATCTCACCATGTATGAAGCGAGTTTCGGCGAAGCGCCGCGCTCCGAAATGCTGCGGGAAATCCACGCCAAGCTTTAAGGCGTCGAAAAAATCAGGATGCCCGGCGCTGTTCCATCGGCGCGAACTGCGGCTCGATCACGGCGCGCACGGCGGCAATGAGGCGTTCGCTGCCAAAAGGCTTCGGCAGAAAGACGGCCGGCTCGCGCAGCAAGAGCGCGGCGCCGCTATGCGCGCCCGATGTCACGACAATGCCCATGTGCGGCCAGCTCTCGTGGACCAGCGCCGCGAGCCCCACCCCGTCGAGATCACCCGGCATATCGACATCCGTCACCAGAGCGGCGATTTCGTCCGCGATGCGGGGTTTTTCAAGGAGCGAAAGGGCTTCGTCAGCGCAGCATGCCTGTCTCGTCCGAAAGCCCTCTTCGCTGAGGAAGTCGGCGATCGTCAGACGCAGAAGGTCGTCGTCCTCTACGATGAGGATGCGGCTCATTTCTCCAGGGCGACGCTGTTTCATGCCCGCAAATCGGTAGGATTTGATTTAAGTTCCAATGGAACACCCATATGGTAAACGAACTCTTTATAATGTTTGGCCGTCCACAGAGGCCAAAGCCCACCCGGTCCGCATGACGTCTTCGACAATTCCCTATGAAAGCCGCTTCATTACAGTCGCCGACGGATTGAAGCTTCATTTGCGCGACTATGGCTCGCCGCTCGATCCCGGCGTTCCGGTCGTCTGCCTGCCTGGCCTTTCCCGCAATGCCGCGGATTTCGGCCCGCTTGCGGCATCTCTGGCCGTCGGCGCGACAGGTCGCAAACGCCGTGTCGTCGCGATCGATTATCGCGGACGCGGCCTCTCTGACTTCGACACGGATTGGCGAAATTACAATCTGACGGTCGAGAATGCCGACATCGTCGCCATGCTGACGGCGGTCGAAATCAGCGAAGCCATCTTCATCGGCACGTCGCGCGGCGGCCTTCACATCCTGACGCTCGCCGTGACGCAGCCGGTTTTGTTGCGCGGCGCTATACTGAACGATGTCGGGCCCGTCATCGAGGCGAAGGGGCTCGCCCGCATTCGTCATTATCTGCGCCATCTTGCGACGCCGTCATCCTTTGCCGACAGCGTCGACTGCATCAAGAAAATCATGAGCGCACAGTTTGACGCGGTCTCCGAAGCCGACTTCGAGGCCTATGCGCGCGCGACATTCGAAAAGCCCGATGGAAGCTATGGGCTGACATTCGATCGCAACCTCGTGAAGCCGTTCGAGGCTATCGATCTCGACGAACCGCTGCCGCCGACCTGGCCGTTGTTCGACGCTTTGGCCAATGTGCCGGTGCTGGCGATCCGCGGCAGCAATTCGGATCTCTTGTCGCCGGAGACCTTCGCGGAGATGGCCACGCGTCATAAAGGTTGCGAGACCTTTGTCGTCGAAGGCCAGGGACACGCGCCCCTGCTCTACGACAAGGCCTCGATCGCAAGGATCGCCGAGTTCATCCGCAACATCGAATTGGGCAAAGCGCCACATTAGGGCGCGTGAGCGTCGCTCAAGGGATCAGAACTGCCGCTGGACGCGAATGCGCCCTTCATTCTGGCCGGGCGCCTGGTTTTCCGAAGGGTTTGGCTTATTTGCCGGAATGCCCGCATTGGGGCTCGTGCCGGTAACATCCGCCACATGGCCGGCCTGGCTCGATTGCGTCAGGCGCAGATACATGAACTGCGTGCCGATATCGAGGCCACGCGGCGTCGATTCCTGCGTATCACCGGGCGTGAGGCCGCCAAAACCTTCGAGCGCCTTCGGATCGTAATCGGTCGAGAGCGAGGTGCCCGAGACGGTCGCACTCAGATCCGGCGCCCAATAATGTTTGAACGCGCCGGACATCGAAGCGCTCCATGGTTTGTCGCAGGTAGCGCTCGCCGCGGTGACGCCGTTATAGACGCAATCTGTCGGCAATTGAGCGTTCCAGCCGAAATCGAAGCCTTCCGGCGAAACAGGCGCGCTCGGCTTAGTGCTGTCGAGCGACCCATAGGCCCAGTTGAGATTGTCATCGGCGGCGTGCTTCTGCGGACCTTTGTCGAAGGCGGCCTGCAGCCATAATTTGTCGCCCGCCGTAATCATCTCCTTGTTGCCCTGAAGGCCGCCGTTTGTCTCGGAACCGGACGGCGTTTGCGGCACGACGCGCTGAAATGGCGCCGCAGCCCAAGGCTCGTCGAGCTTGATCGTGCCCGCGATCTCCGAATTCTCTTGCGTACCCGCCGTCTTTTGATCGGAGCTGGCCGCATTGGATGTTGGCACAAGGGCGAGCGTTGAAAATCCGTCGCCGAGAGGCGCGGTATAGGCGAAGAGCAGCGGCGTCGTATAGACAGAACCCGCCGCCTCGCCCCACACCGCATGATCGGCGAAAAGGCTCGCTCCGCTCTCGCTCTTCGCCGGAAGCAGAGCGCGCCAGCGGGCTGCAAACGCAAGGCCGCTCGTCCTCACGCAATGGCGCGTGCCGGGACGATAAAAGAAAGCATCGCCATAGAGGTCGCAAAGGCCATAAGGCGCGGGCGCAGTCGCATCCACATCGACATCTTTCCGCGCAGCCGCATTCGTCACCGCGACGGACGAGAGGATCACGACCGTTCCCAGCAAAAAGCTTCGCAGAATGTCCATGCCAAGAGTGGAGAGGATAAGGCTCTCGCGCAGCACGTTCCGGCCGAGCTTCATATCCTTCGCCGCCGAGTTATCCATAAAAGGATCGGCCTTCCTTTCCTAACCCCCCATCCACGATCAAAACACATAGACCCGCAGCTTTTGGAAAGGAAACGGAAAGCCACTCGACCCGCGCACCTAAACTGCTTCAAACACAATCGCTTAGCCGCGCGACTCTGAAATCGACTCGGATTGAGCGCGCAATTGCAAAGCCAGTTGAGAAATAGCCAGCAAGATTAGCCGATAAAAAGGCAGAGCCTCGCGCCCATCCGCTTTCTTCCGCCTGGTTGAGCGGAAGCGAACAAGCTCATGAAATCATTGCCATAAAGCAGAGCTTCGCGCGTGCCCCCGAAGAGGTAGGGCACAAATTCGCGTGCCCCCTATTCGCGGCAGACTCCAGTCCGAAGCGGCGGATCATTCAACTCCGCCAAGGGGTTCGTGCCTTGCGCTTGTCCCCTGCTTGCCATCGGCGAGGGGGTCGGGCATATCTGCCCTATCACCCGCGACCGCTGCAGGCGCATCGGCTTGAGCACGACGCGCGATGATCCGGAGACGTGGCCGAGAGGCTGAAGGCGGCGGTTTGCTAAACCGTTATAGGGTTGTAAAGCCCTATCGAGGGTTCGAATCCCTCCGTCTCCGCCAAAACGCATTACACTTTTCGAATTTTAGGTGCGTCTTCGTAGCCGCGTTCCTAGCTGCGGAAAGCGCGCGGGGTCTGCTATCGTGAACTATCTCAGGGCCGCACCTATTTCATTTGCTTCGTGGCATTCTGCATCGCGTCGTTCATTTTCTTGTCCATATATTCTTGCAGTTTGACCGGGTCGTCGCCGATTTTTTCCAGTTCTTCTTCATTGGCCTTGTTGGCGGCCTTTTGGGCGGCCGAGGGCTCCGGCATCGGCTGGTTCATGAGCTCGTTGACCTTGGCAGCTTCGTCGTCAGCCGCTTTCTTTTCCTTGGCTTTCTCGTCATCGGTCTGCTCCGCCAACGGCCGGACGCAATCGCCATGGCCGCTGACCATCTTCACGGCCCGGCCTTCATCAACGGCGTGACTGCACAACACGACCTGACCGACGCCGGGCGCCACGGGGCCGGCACAGGATACACTGATGGTGGTGCCGGCGCTCGTCGTCGACATGTGGCAGTCCATCTGGCAACTGGTTTCGCTTTTGTAGGGATTAGCAATCATCGCATCGACGGTTTTGCCGTCCGCCGAAATCCGGCAACTGAAGCCTTCTTTTGGCGCAACCGCGGCGACGGGCGCGACTGCGGCCGGGGCTTTCGCCGCGTCGCCCTTGCAACTGTCTTCCGAGGATACGACCTTATTGTAGAACGCGTCGGGCTTGTCGAAGCCGCACAGCGAGTGGCCTTTGGCAAGCGGAGGCGTCGTGCCGCCACAGCCGACCTGAAGCACGCCGACCTTGGTGTCGACCTTGCAGCTTACCGAACAGCTCTTCTCATCGCTGGCGCCGTTATCGGTGACGACGCTTATGGATTTATGGTCCGGCGCAATGACACAGGTGGCTTGCGCCGACTTGAATTGGCCCAGCAAAGCCGTGGCGGCTAGAGCCGCGCAGACGAGACGAATATTCATTGAGTATCCCCCAAGAGTGATAATGCTGTGTCGTGCGAAAGGCGACTTAGGTTCAATGATCGGATCGATCGCCGATCTTTTCGAAGCGTCTCGACGCCGATTTCGGCGCGGCCTCTTCCAAATTTCGATGAGGCTGCTGGCTTTCGAAGCCGCATGTGATGGGCGGATGCGCTGCGCAGGCATAAACAAAGACGCGAAGCGTAGGGCTCGCCCACGCTCCGCGCAATAGTTCATTCGCCGATGTTACCTTCAGCGGATGGTCGTGTCGGCGTTGCCGTTCGCGCCGGCGCTCATGCCGTTTTGGCCATTCTTTCCGCCAGCAGGCGCTTTCGCGTTGCCATTGTCGCTCGATCCGGAGCTCACGCCGCCGCCGACGGCTGCGCTCGAATTCCCGCCATTCGTGTCGGCTTTGGCGCCCGTATTGGCGTTGGCATTGCCCATGCCGGTGTCGACGCCAACATTCCTCGTCGCGCCCACACCGGTGCCGCCGCCAGAACCCGCGGCCGCAAAGGCTGCCGGAACCATGCCCAGCGAAAGGGCCACGGCCAAAGCCATCGATTTGCTGCTAATCATTGATCACCTCTATTTTTGTCTACAGTTCGCGGGCAATGTGCGGCCCAGCAAATTGTTCCAAAGCCAAAGGCGCTCTGTTCATTCTCGCGGCGACGCTCCGTTTCAGTGATCTCGGGCGTTGCCCGCCGAGTTCTGGCCGCAAAGCCGAGCTAATGGCGAGGGTTGAAGCGGTGCCGCTTGGTGGAGTATCGGCATCGCACCATCGGCGCCGGCGAACCAGGAAAGTATGAGCAAAGACAATCACGGTCCTCCGCGGGGACGCGGCTCGGGCGGAGCGCTCGGAAGAGGGCGCGCCCATTTTTGGACGATCAGCCTTGCCGCCGCGGCGAGTCTTGCGATCGTCTGTGCAGCCACGGCGCAGAACGATTCCACAGTGCCCAAAAGCACAACCGACGTCATTCCCATGCCGCCGATGCGGCCGGCCACGCTGATGCGAGCCCCGCCGTTATTGCCGCCCGCGCCCGCCTCCACGCCGCAGCCAGTTCTCGCGGTGCCCGTTGTACCGCCGGGTAAGGATCCGATGGTCTTCGATTTCTCCCCCGATATGTCGCAGGAGCTGCCGCCCGCTTCGCGCGCGCAGATGCATAAATGCGGGGCCGAATGGCAGAAGATGAAAGCCTCGGGGGAAGCGACCGATAAGACGTGGCGGGCTTTCGCCGACGTCTGCCTGGTGCAGCAGGCCAATCCCTGATCGGAAAATCGCTGAATGCCGGGGGCTGCCCGACGCGCCTGCGCAAAAGGCCGGCGCGACTCTGAATTAACGCATTGCCTTCAAGAGAGGAGACGGAGACGGGACGACCGGCCAGCCAGTCCATGCGAAAAACGCATTGGCGCCGAGCCGGCCGTCTCCGTCTGCCTCTTCCAAAAAGTTACATCGTCTCCGAAGACATCGGAGCCATGGCTTTTGGTTTGCGGGCGGCAGATTTGCGCGCCTTTTTTTTCGGCGACTTGCGCGCCGATGTCCGTGCCTTCTTGGCGGCGGACCTTACCTTTTTGGCGGCTTTCTTTTTCGTGGCCTTTTTCGAGGCCTTCTTCGTCGCTTTGCGGGCGCTCTTCTTCACGGCCTTCTTGGCCGCTTTCTTCGCCGGTCTGCGTTTGGTAGCCTTTTTTACCATTTCAGTTCCCCTCTGCTAATTCGTCGGCGTGGGTTGACGTGCCGACAAGAGGCGTGAGTAGCGTAGCGCGGTTAATCAAGCGTGCAAGAGGCTTGCGCAAACATTCGCACGATTCTCGGCTCGCGAATGTCGCTCGATGCATGCGTTGAAGCCTCGAATCGAGCGCTTTGAAACCCGCGCGATGACGATTTCGATCTCATCTAACGCGCATCGGGCTCATCATCGAGCGCATGCCGCACGACCCTGCAGCGAAGATGCGGATGTCTCGCGCGGTCTATGCAAAACGCAATCGCTCCCGATGGCGATGAAAAAAAGTCATTGTTTTTCTTACATCTATTGAACTTCGTTGTGTGCGAGCGCCGCGCGTTAAAAGACGCTGAACACCGTAAGGCCGAGCTTTGAACGACGCGCGCGGGCCGCGCGCGTCGGCTTCGATCGACCGAATCGTGCGGCTGCGACGCACCATTGACCGGGATCGCGACGCGACGCGCTCTTTCGCGCAAACGCGGGCGCGATTGGATGAAAAAAATTTTGTGGGGCACAGCAAAAATCGCGCGAAATAAGCTCAGCAAAGGCTTCAAACGCGCATCAAAACGCGAATCAGCGATTCGGATCGGTGATTCGCAACGATAATCAGAGACCGAGTTTGCTCTTCAGCATCTCATTGACGGCTTGCGGATTGGCCTTGCCGCCCGTCTCCTTCATCACCTGTCCGACGAACCATCCAAGCATCGAAGGCTTGGCTTTGGCTTGCGCCACCTTGTCGGGATTGCTGGCGATGATCGCATCGACCGCTGTCTCGATGGCGCCGAGATCGGTCACCTGCTTCATGCCGCGGGCCTCGACGATGGCCGCGGGATCGCCGTCCTTCTCCTCGTTGATGAGGATGAGGAGCAGATCCTTGGCGATTTTGCCCGAGATCGTCCCATCGGTGATGAGATCGACGAGGCCGGCGATCTGCGCGGGCTTAAGATGGGTCTCCGGCACGGCAACGCCGAGCGAATTGGCATAGGCCGCCACATCGCCCATGATCCAATTGGCGACCGCCTTCGGATCGCGCGTCTTGCCGCCATGCGCGACCGCGGCTTCGTAATAGTCCGCCGTCTCCTTATCGGCGACGAGCACGCCGGCATCATAGGGCGGCAGGCCATAGTCCGAGATGAAGCGCGCCCGCTTGGCATCGGGCAGCTCGGGCAGATGGACGGCGAGCCCATCGACATAGGCCTGATCGAATTCGAGCGGCAGCAGGTCAGGATCGGGGAAGTAGCGATAGTCATGCGCTTCTTCCTTCGACCGCATCGAGCGGGTCTCGCCCTTGCCCGGATCGAAGAGGCGCGTTTCCTGATCGATGGTGCCGCCGTCTTCGAGAATGCCGATCTGGCGGCGCGCCTCGACCTCGATCGCCTGGCCGATGAATCTGATCGAATTGACGTTCTTGATCTCGCAGCGCGTGCCGAAGGGCTCGCCCGGCCGGCGCACCGAGACATTGACGTCGGCGCGCAAAGACCCCTGCTCCATATTGCCATCGCAGGTGCCGAGATAGCGCAGAATGGTCCGCAGCTTCGTCACATAGGCCCTGGCCTCGTCGGCCGAGCGCATATCGGGCTTGGAGACGATCTCCATCAGCGCGACGCCCGAGCGGTTAAGGTCGACGAAGGATTCGGTCGGCGACTGGTCGTGCAGCGATTTGCCAGCGTCCTGCTCGAGATGCAGGCGCTCAATGCCGACCTCGATCTGCTCGGTCGGCGAGACATCGACGATGACGACGCCTTCGCCGACGATCGGGCTCTTATATTGGGAGATCTGATAGCCCTGCGGCAGATCGGGATAGAAATAATTTTTCCGGTCGAAGACGGAGCGGAGATTAATCTGCGCCTTGAGCCCGAGCCCGCTGCGAACCGCCTGGGCGACGCATTCCTCATTGATGACGGGCAGCATGCCGGGCATGGCCGCATCGACGAGCGAGACATGGGAATTGGGCTCGCCACCATATTCCGCCGAGGCGCCGGAAAAGAGCTTCGCCTTGGAGACGACCTGGGCATGGGTCTCGATGCCGACGACGATCTCCCAATCGCCGGTCGCGCCTTTGATGAGTTTCGAGGGTTTCGCGTGGGTGCTCATGCTTTGCTCTCAGTTCATCTTCAATCGTGGTGCGCAATCCCTCCCCTTAAAGGGGAGGGTGGCGCGAAGCGCCGGGTGGGGTCCCACCGTCCCTCACGAAGGAGGATCACGTCTCATTTCCGACGTCCGGTAGATCGTCTCGACGACACTATCGAGATTTTCATTCACTTCATTATTCCAGAACCGCAGGACCATGAAACCGATAGCCTTCAGCTTCGCGTCGCGGGCGACATCCTTCCCTTTATGACCATCTTCGCCATGCTGCGCGCCGTCGATTTCTATAATGAGCTTCGACTTGAGGCAGGCGAAATCGACAATATAGCCCGCGCGCGGAACCTGGCGCCGGAAATGCAAGCCTTGCGCCTTCAGCTCGCGCAGGCGCAGCCATAATTTGGTTTCCTGCGGCGTCATCGTCTTGCGCAATCGCCGCGCAATTTCGTTCGCCATCGTAACCCCACCCGGTCGGCTTTCGCCGACCACCCTCCCCTGAAAGGGGAGGGATTCACAGCCATTGCCTATTGGCCTTCGGTGATCGACTCGAGCCAGAGGGCATGTTGGGCCGTCTGGTCGAGATAGCAGCCATCGATGAGGACGTAGGCACCCGTGCCGCCTTCCATCGGCAAGCCGGTGACATCGCATTGCTTGTCGCGGAAGGTGAGCCAGGCGCGCTCCGCATCGCGGATGAGCTCGGCGCCCTTCATCTTTTTGCCATTACGCTCCGCGTCGACGTCGCCGTTCTGATCGAGGAAAGCCTTATAGGCTTTGTTGAGGCGCTCGTCCCAGACAGCGGTTTCGCGATTGGAACAGTCTCTCATGCCCGCGGTCGATTGCCCGTCTGGCGTATCGAGGCAGGGCTTCTGCACCGCGCCGATGCAGCTCTCGGGTAGAGCCTTCGTTTTCTTGGCGTCGGCGAGACATTTGTCGATCACGGCGCGATCTGCGGCCGTCGCCGCGTCCTGCGCGTGGGCCACGCCTGCGCCCGCACAGGCGAAGACCAAGGAGGCGATTAATCGAGGGCCGAAGCGCATCATCATAGCCACCATTTCGGCGGGAGTTCGATCTTCGGCGCCGATGTCTCGATGACCGAGGCGAGCGAAAACAAAGTCTCCTCCTCAAACGCGCGACCGATGAGCTGCAGCGCGAGCGGCAGCCCCTCCGACGAAAGACCCGCCGGCACCGCAAGGCCCGGCAGGCCCGCCATATTCACCGTCACGGTGAAGACGTCGTTCAAATACATCTCGACGGGATCCGACGCGCCCTTCTCGCCGCGGCCGAAAGCGGCAGACGGCGTCGCCGGCGTCAGGACCGCATCGACCCCTTCGGCGAAGGCCGTCTCGAAATCGCGCTTGATGAGCGTCCTGATCTTCTGCGCCCGCACATAATAAGCATCGTAATAGCCGGCCGAGAGCACATAGGTGCCGATCATGATGCGCCGGCGCACCTCTTTGCCGAAGCCCGCCGCGCGGGTGTTCTCATAAAGATCGACGATGTCCTTGCCCGGCACGCGAAGCCCATAGCGCACGCCGTCATAGCGGGCGAGGTTCGACGAGGCCTCCGCCGGCGCGACAATATAATAAGCGGGCAGCGCATAGCGGGTATGGGGGAGCGAAATATCGACGATTTTGGCCCCTGCCCCTTTCAGCCAGGCGACGCCGTCGGTCCAGAGCTTTTCGATTTCCGCCGGCATGCCGTCGATCCGATATTCCTTCGGAATGCCGATGACCTTGCCTTTGATCGATGTGCCGATTGCAGCTTCATAGTCCGGCACGGGACGATCGACCGAGGTCGAGTCCTTCGGATCGTAGCCGGCCATGGACCGCAGCAGGATCGCCGCATCGCGGACCGTGCGTGCAATCGGGCCTGCCTGATCGAGCGAAGAAGCAAAAGCGACAATGCCCCAGCGCGAGCAGCGGCCATAAGTCGGCTTGATCCCGACCGTGCCGGTGAAAGCGGCGGGCTGACGGATCGAGCCGCCGGTATCGGTCGCCGTCGCGCCGAAACAAAGCCGCGCCGCGACCGCCGCAGCCGAGCCACCTGACGATCCGCCAGGAACGATCGGCACATTCGAGCCGGGCCTGCGCCAAGGGGACGTGACCGGCCCGAAATAAGATGTCTCATTCGACGAGCCCATGGCGAACTCGTCGAGATTGAGCTTGCCGAGCATCACCGCGCCGTCGCGCCAGAGATTGGCGGAGACGGTCGATTCATAGGTCGGCACGAAGCCTTCGAGAATATGGCTTGCCGCCGTCGTCTGCACGCCCTTGGTGCAATAGAGATCCTTGATGCCGAGCGGAATGCCTTCAAGCGGCCGCGCTTGGCCCGATGCGATGCGCCGATCGGATTCGCCCGCCATTTTGACGGCCTGCTCCGGCGTCTCGACGATAAAGCAATTCAGCGCGCGGGCTTTCTCAACCGCAGCGATCTGCGCTTTCGCGAGTTCGACGGCAGAGAGTTTCTTCTTCGCGAGAGCGTCGCGGACCTCGGCGAGGGAGAGATCGATCGGTTCGGTCAATGATACGGCTTTCTATGAGACCTAAATTCTTTGGTGCTCGACCTTCTCCCTCTGGGAGAGGGTTCGCGCGCGCTATTCCACGACTTTCGGCACGACGAAGAAATCGTCCTCGGCGGCCGGCGCATTTGAGAGGATGGAAGCCGCTTGATCGCCGTCCGTCACCACATCGGCGCGCATTTTCATCTTCATCGGCGCGACCGAGGTCATCGGCTCGACGCCGGTGATATCGACGCTCGCCAATTCTTCGACGAAGGCGAGAATGGCATTCAGCTCTTTGGCCAAATGCGGCACTTCCTCGTCGGTCACTTTAATACGGGCGAGATGGGCGATACGGCGGACGGTCGCCTGATCGACGGACATGGACAGCAGCCTCAGGATCGGGGGAGACGGAAGGTGGGAGCCTATAGCATTTGGGCTCTTCCCCAAGCAACAACCGTGCAGCTAGCGGCCTACTTTGTGTTCTTCATGATTTCGTATGCCTTTGCCGCCACCAAGAAAGACATGAAAGCCGCCGCGATGGTTATCCAGTGCAAGGTAGAGAGCGGGCCTCGGATGCCGTCACACACGCCGGATCCTTCCCCAAGCCTGTCGCCGCATGCTGCCGCATATGCTTGATCAATATCGTCGGAGGCTGAGAACCCAAGGAGCCAAATCGCGACCGGCGCAGCTGAAATTGCTAATAGCGCCACAACACTTTTTACCTTTTGCATGGTGCTGACTCCCGCCATCCCGACCGCGCAACACTTATAGTGTGAGCGCCCTGGCAACCGCTAGAGTGCCACCCGCTCCCCGATCTGCGGCACCAGTACTTTCGGCCCTTGGCCCAGCGCGGCAACGAAGGCGCTCGGGTCCGGCGCGAGCAAGTCAAACGTCCCGTAATGGCAGGGCACGACCGTCTCGAAATGGAAAAAGCGCTTCACCGCCAGCGCCGCCGATCGCCCGCCCATGGTGAAGCGGTCGCCGACCGGCACGAGGCCGACTTGCGGATGATGCAGCTCCTCGATCAGCGCCATGTCGGAGAAAATGTCGGTATCGCCCATGTGATAGACGATCGGCCCGCTCTTCGGCGTGATGACGATGCCCATCGGATTGCCGAGATAGACGAACTGGCCGTTGAGTGTCGTGCTGGACGAATGCAGCGCCTCGGTGAAGCTCACCGCGAAGTCGCCGCAGTCGATGGTGCCGCCGGTGTTGCCGGGATTAATGTTCGAGATGCCCTGAGCCGACAGAAACATGCAAATCTCGAAATTGGAAACCAGCTGCGCGCCGGTCGCTTTCGCGATCGCGACGGTATCGCCGATGTGGTCGTGATGTCCGTGGGTGAGCAGGATATGGGTCGCGCCCGCGGTCGCCTCTGCGACATCGCCTTTGAATTTGGGATTACCGGAAAGAAACGGATCGGTGATGATGACCGATCGGCCGGTTTCGATGCGAAAGGCGGAATGGCCGAGCCAAGTCAGATTCATGCGGGGTCCTCACTCAAACTTGGCCGGCAAATTGCCCAGGAATTGCGACGGGCGCAAGACCCCGAGCCCTGCCCTCATTGACCGGCAGAGATGCAAATGAAATGCTGGCTCTTATCAATGCCGACAGACGATTCTGACGAACTCCGCGACCTGTTGCCGAGCCTTGGCCGCATGCAAAGGCTGATGGGCATCGATCTCGGCACCAAGACGATTGGGCTCGCGCTCTCCGATGTCGAGCGCCGCCTCGCCACACCTCTCGAAACTTTGAAGCGGGGCAAATTTTCGGCCGATGCGGCGCAATTGCTCGCGCTCGCCGATAAATTCGACGTTGCCGGTTTCGTGATGGGTCTGCCGTTGAATATGGATGGGACGGAGGGGCCGCGGGCGCAGGCGACGCGCGCCTTCGTCCGCAATCTGAAAGCGCTGACGTCCCGACCCGTCATCTTCTGGGACGAAAGGCTTTCGACGGCGGCGGTCAACCGCTCGCTGATCGATCTCGATGTCTCGCGCGCAAAGCGCGCGGCCGTCATCGATAAGATGGCGGCCGCCTATATTCTGCAAGGCGCGCTCGACCGCGTGAACCGGTCGAACGCGTCAAAGGATCACGAGCCGCCGTAATAGCCGGGACCATACCCATAGCCGTAAGAGGGGCCATAGCCGTAAGAACCATAGCCCGCAGCGCCGGCAATCGCGCCGCCGACCAGACCGAGCGGGCCCGGATTATAGCCGTAGCTACGGTAGTAACGATAATGCCGATAGTGGTGATAGAAGATCGGCTCGACATTCGCCTGCTGAGCCGCCGTGGTCCGACCGTTCACCGCGGCGACGGAAAGTGGCGCGGCGGCCGCGGTACCTGCCAGAGCCAGGGCGAACGCGCCCGCTACGACAAGGCTCGTTGCCTGCATCAAAGTATTTCTGGTCATCGCATGCTCCTTTTTGCATGAGTCCTGAGGTCTTGCGGCTCGGCCATCAGGATTTCATCAAGCGGCGCAATGAGTCTTTCCTTGCGCCGAGATACAGGGCATACGCGGCAGGCCGTAAATCGTTCCACCACCCCACTGTGACGGTGTGAGCGGAGGTCAGAATTCATCGAAAAGA
Source organism: Methylovirgula sp. (assembly GCA_049522395.1). Lineage (GTDB taxonomy): Bacteria > Pseudomonadota > Alphaproteobacteria > Rhizobiales > Beijerinckiaceae > Methylovirgula. The sequence continues at coordinate 9,698 of JBEKNV010000022.1, read as the reverse complement.
ATATATCGGGTTAAAGTACACAGTAAGAAGTCGCTCAATTGTTAGGAATGCGCGTCGTTTTCTTTTGGATCTTCCCATGTCGCGCCAACGCGCCGATCTCGCCCTTGTCGCGCGCGGATTCTTTCCGAGCCGCGCCAAAGCCCAGGAAGCTATTGCCATGGGCCTTGTGCGCATCGACGGTGAAGTGCTGGCGAAAGCATCCATGCTGATCGACGACGACGCGCGGATCGAAGCGGCGGCCGCCTATCCCTGGGTCTCGCGCGGCGGCGTGAAGCTTGAAGCCGCTCTCGACGCCTTCCGTTTCGATCCCAAAGGCTCAGTCTGCCTCGATGTCGGCGCTTCGACCGGCGGCTTTACTGACGTTCTCTTGAGCCGCGGCGCTGCAAAGATCTACGCAGTCGATGTCGGCCGCGGCCAATTGGCCCAGAGGCTGCGCGACGATCCGCGCGTCATCATGATGGAGGCGACGGATGCGCGCGCGCTGAAGGTATCGCAGTTCTCGCCCGCGCCCAACTTTGTAACCTGCGACGTAAGTTTCATTTCCTTGCGGCTTATTCTGCCGAAGGTGCTCGCGCTTACGACGCCACGAACCAGGCTCGTCGCGCTGATCAAACCGCAATTCGAAGTCGGCCCGCATTTTGTCGTGAAGGGGATTGTCAAAGACGAGGCGAAACACCGCGACGTGTGCAATGGCATTGTGACATTGCTCAAAGATTTGGGTTGGGACATCGTGGGCCTCATCCCCTCGCCCATCGAGGGATCGGACGGCAATCGCGAATTTCTGGTCGGCGCAACAAAGATTGCGCCATGACTGACCAGCGCATTCTTCAGATCGAACGGCTCGGCCAGCGCGGCGAAGGCATCGCGCAGGAGGTAGGTCATCCGATCTATGTGCCCTATGCGCTCGCGGGCGAAACCGTGCGCGCCGATGTCGACGGCGAGCGCGGAGATCTCCTCGAGATCATCGTGCCGTCGCCCGATCGGATCGCGCCCTACTGCCCGCATTACACCATCTGCGGCGGCTGCGCGGTACAGACGCTCACGCCGCTCGCTTACGCCCAATGGAAGCGCGGGCTTGTTGAGACTGCGCTTCGATATGCGCGCGTCGAAGTCCAACTCGGCGCTCTTGTCGATGCGCATGGCGAAGGACGCCGCCGCGCGACCTTTCATGTGCGCTATGGCAGAGGCACGGTCCATGTCGGCTTTATGAAGGCGCGTGCGCATGACATCGTCGACCTTGATGCCTGCCCTGTTCTCGCGCCGTCCATGAAAGCGGCGATTCCCGCCGCGCGGGCGATCGCGACGGCCTTGCAGGCGTCGGCCAAACCTTTGGACATTCTGGTGACGGCGACGCGCACCGGCTTCGATATCGACATCCGAGGTCATGGTTCGCTCGCCGAGCAAGAATTCGCAGCGCTCACGTCAGTCGCCCAAGCCCACGACTTCGCGCGGCTTTCCAATCACGGGCTTCTCGTTCTCGAGCGGCGCATGCCGGTCGTGAAAATTGGCCTCGCCGATCTGGTGCTTCCGCCCGGCGCCTTCTTGCAGGCAACGGACGAGGGCGAGGCGGTCTTGGCGCAAACCGTCACCGCCGCCTTTGGCTCTGTCCGCCGCGGCCTCGATCTTTTTGCCGGCGTCGGCACCTTTTCGCTGAGGCTCGCCGAACGCACATCTATCCATGCGGTCGATAGCGATGAGGCGGCGCTTGCCGCGCTCGCCCGCGCCAGCCGCGAGCAGCCGAAATTGCGGCCCGTTTCGACCGAATGCCGCGATCTCTTCCGCCGCCCTTTGACGGGCGCGGAGCTTGCGCTCTATGACGGCGTGGTCTTCGATCCGCCGCGGGCGGGCGCCGAAGCGCAGGCGCGAGCTTTGGCCCAATCCTCTCTCCCGCTGGTCGTCGCTGTTTCCTGCAATCCGGCGATGTTCGGACGCGATCTCGCGATCCTCTGTGCCGGCGGCTATGGGGTCGAAAGCGTGACCCCTTTCGACCAGTTCCGCTCATCGCCCCATGTTGAGATGATCGCAATCCTGCGCCGTTCCTCGAAAAAAGCACGCCCGAAGCGACGACTTCTTAGCTGATCGGGCGTAGATTTGGCCGAATCGACTCCGAAAGATCAGCCTATGAACGCGAAAGCCGAAACCGTCGCCTTTCCGCACCCGAAAAGAGCCGAGCTCTTATCGCGGCTGACGGCGATGATCGGTAGCAAAAATGTGCTGACCGAGACGGCCGATGTCGCGCCCTATCTGAACGAGCCGCGCGATCTCTTTCATGGCAAGGCGCTTTGCGTCGTGCGGCCCGGCTCAACTGCGGAGGTCTCCGCCCTCGTCGCGCTTTGCGCCGAAACGGGCACCAAGATCGTGCCGCAAGGGGGCAATACCGGGCTTGTCGGCGGCCAGACGCCGTTCGAACGTGGCGACGAGATCGTGCTCTCGCTTCTGCGCATGAATAAGCTTCGCGACATCGATCCCTCCTCAAACACGCTGACGGTCGAAGCGGGCATGACGCTTGCCCAGGCACAGATCGAGGCGGACCAGGTCGAGCGCTATTTTCCGTTGTCGCTCGCCTCCGAAGGCAGCTGCACGATCGGCGGCAATCTCGCCACCAACGCAGGCGGCACCGCCGTCGTCGCCTATGGCAATGCGCGCGATCTCGCGATGGGGCTCGAAGTCGTTCTCGCCGATGGGCGGGTCTTGTCAGACCTCTCCAAGCTCAAGAAAGACAACACGGGCTACGATCTCAAGAACCTCTTCATCGGCTCGGAAGGCACGCTCGGCATCATCACGGCCGCGGTTCTCAAACTCTATCCGAAGCCCCGCGCCATCGCGACGGCCTTCATCGGGCTGGCCGAGCGCCGCCACGCGGTCCGCCTCCTCGATCTCGCCCATGACATGACCGGCGGCGATGTGAAGACCTTCGAGCTGATCCCGCGCATCGGCCTCGACTTCGTTCTGGCCCATGGCGAAGGCGTGCGCGATCCCCTGCCCTCGCCGCATGCGCATTATGTGCTGCTTGAACTCGCCTCGCAGAGCGAAGGTCTTTCGGACCGTCTCCTCGGCCTGCTCGAGAAGGCGGCGGAAGAAGGGATCGTCGAAGACGCAGCGATTGCCGCCTCAATCGATCAACGGCGCGCGCTCTGGCGTTTGCGCGAACTTCTCCCCGATGTGCAGGCGCGCGAAGGCGGCTCGATCAAACACGACATCTCTGTGCCGATTTCCGACGTTCCCGATTTTCTCGAAGAGGTCGAGGGCGCACTCGCCATGCGTGTGCCGGGCGCACGACTCGTCGCCTTCGGTCATCTCGGCGACGGCAACATCCATTGCAATGTCTCGCAGCCGATCGGCGTCGACAAATCCGCCTTCCTTGCGCGCTGGGATGAGGTCAACACCATCGTGCATGACATCGTCGCCGCCCATCACGGCTCGATTTCCGCCGAGCACGGCATCGGCCGGCTGAAGCGCGGGCTGTTGCCGCATGTCAAAGATCCGGTCGCCCTCGATCTGATGCGGACGCTCAAGGCGACGCTCGATCCGCGCGGGATCCTTAATCCGGGCAAAGTGCTCTAGCCCGTTAACGCCCTCTTCAGATTTGCGACAAAGCACGCCTGGAGCCTCCGCCAAGCGTGATTCCAAGTGCTTGATCATAGGCTTGTGCTCGCTTGGCTTGCACGGTGGATCAACTGATTCAGAACGCGTGCACCATGCTGAACACTTTCTTTCTCCGACCGATGTGCTTCTTTGAAACCAATCTACATCTCTCACGATATGGCCATAGGATTAGACAAAATCCGACTTTCGAAACCGATTATTATCCTTCTACCCTATAGATTGCCGTGAGAGAGAGGGGCGAGACGTCAGCGATGACCGATAATGTCAATAGTTTTGCAAAGGGGACTCCGCCCCAACATCATGTTTCGGCCGCGCTGCAAGCTCGGGCCGAGGCGATCGTCAATCCGGCGTCGGGCCTCGCGAACGATTATCTCAATTTGTTCAACGAGATCGTGATGCTCATCGAGCAATTGCCGACGATGCCGGAATTGATCGATGATATTTTGGCCTGGCGCCCCGTGAGCTATCAAACCTATTTCGCCAACTCGATCCTGCCCGGCCGCGCCTCGGCGCTCGAAGCCTATAAGTCCCTCGATGGCGGCTTCCGCCGCGATTTCGAAGCCATGGTCGCCGATCTCGATCGCCGCGCGGTCGGCGCGGTCGCGACGATCCGCAAGCTTTATAAGTCGAATTGCGTGACTTCCGCGGCCACCAATGAGGTCTGCCAGCGCGCCAGCAAGACCTTGCACGAAGTGCTGGTCAAGGCCACCGAACTCGTCAACCACGGCACACGCGTCGCCCGGGAGACCGAGCAGGAACGCGCCGATCGCCTCCTCTATACCAACATCCGCAAAGTCGGCTGACGGCCTTCATTAAGGCGCGGCGCGACGCTAGATTAGCGCATGCGCCAAACCTCAACGACGGGCGGGACCGTTTTTCCCCCGATCCCAACACGGTGCCGCTCTGCCGATGGCGAGGCGATCGCGGAAGCGGCAGACATTCTGCGCGCCGGCGGCCTCGTCGCCTTCCCGACCGAGACAGTCTATGGCCTTGGCGCTGACGCGACATCAGATAAAGCGGTCGCCAAACTCTATGCCGCAAAAGGGCGCCCGTCCTTCAATCCTCTGATCGCGCATGTCGAGGATTTATCCGCCGCCAAGCGGCAAGGCGTTTTCACCAAAGACGCGGAGGTTTTGGCGCGTGCCTTCTGGCCCGGTCCATTGACGCTCGTCCTGCCTGTTACGTTTGACGTGACGGTCTGCGCGCTGGCGCGTTCCGGGCTCGAAACCATTGCTCTGCGCGTGCCCGCGCATAAGGTTGCACGCGCGCTTCTCGCGACCGTCGGCCTCCCGCTTGCGGCGCCTTCCGCCAACATCTCTGGCCATGTCAGTCCTGTGACGGCATCGCACGTGATGGATGATCTCGAAGGCCGCATCGACTTTGTTCTCGACGGCGGCTCCTCACCCGTCGGTGTGGAATCGACCATCATTTCCTGTCTCGACGAAACCCCAAAGCTCTTGCGGCCTGGGGGGATTGCGCGCGAGGCCATCGAAACGGTCCTTGGCCGCAAGCTCGCCGATGCTGTACCGAGCAGCGGCGCCCCGGTCGCGCCCGGGCAGCTCGCCTCCCATTACGCACCGCGTGCGAAACTCAGGCTCGATGCGTTGTCGCTCCTGCCTGGCGAAGCGGGCCTCGATTTCGGCGGGCGGTTCGAGCCGACAGATCGAGTCCTCGACCTCTCGTCGAAAGGCGATCTCATCGAAGCCGCTGCCCATCTCTTCAGTCATTTGCGCCGGCTTGATTCCATGGGCTCAGCGACGATCGCCGTTGCGCCGATTGAAAACAAAGGTTTGGGCGAGGCCATTAACGACCGCCTCAGACGCGCCGCCGCGGAGAGGCCAATCGCGGTGTGACACTGCATCGACTTCACGGGTCTCTCTCACTATGATTGTGATGGCAAAGGGCCCTTTTCTCGCACAGGCGTGGCCGTGAAAGTTCTTCTCGCCGACTGCAATCCCGCGCGCGCCCATGCGCTCGAACGCGAGCTCCTCGCCGCCGGAACGGATCAAATCGTGCGCATCGAGGCAACGGAAGCTTTGCCCGATGCCGTTCAGAAACACGCGCCCGATCTCATCATTCTCGACATGGATCGCGCCGATCGCGATTCGATCGAGGGCGTTCGCACTGTCACGAGCCGCGAACCGCGTCCCGTGGTGCTCTTCGTCGATCACGACGATCCCGAGCTGATGGAAGAGGCGATCGCCGCCGGCGTCTCCTCTTATAATGTCGTCGGCGCGTCCTTGCCGGCACTGAAGCCTGTGGTGCAGGCTGCGGTCGCTCTCTTTCGCCGTTATCAGGAGACGGAAGAAAAACTGCGCAAGGCAGAAGCGGGGCTGAAAGAACGCGCCGTGATCGAACGCGCCAAAGGCAAGCTGATGAAGGAGAAACACATCGCGGAGCCGGAGGCCTATCACCTGCTGCGGCGCAAGGCGATGGATCGCGGCCGCCGCATCATCGACATTGCGACCGAAATTCTCGGCGAGACCGGCAAATCCGGCTGATGCCGCTAGATGGGAACGACATTGATGGCGACGCTCGATAGAAGCAAAGTCAGGATTGCTCTGCTCCGCCTCACGGACTCAGCACCTGTAATCATGGCCGACGCGCTCGGCCTCTTTGCGCATGCGGGATTGGATGTCGAGATTTCGATCGAGCCGTCCTGGGCCAATGTCGCCGATAAATTGAGCTACGGCCTCGTCGATTGCGCCGTGATGCTGCCGCCGCTCGCTTTCGCGATCGCTCTCGGACTGCGCGGCCCCAAGGCTGAGGTGATCGTGCCGATCACACTCAGCACCGGCGGCAATTCCCTCACCTTCACCCGCGACGTCGCGACTCAGATTGCCGACGAGGCGAAAGTGAAAGATGGCGCCGTTCCCGATGCGCTCGCGCTCGGCCGCGGCTTTGCCAAATGGCTCAGCGGTCGCGCCTCGCGCGGAGGCCCGCCGCGGCTCGGCATCGTCCACGTCTTTTCGACGCATAATCTGCTGCTCCGCTATTGGCTTGCGGCGAGCGGCATCAATCCAGACGAGGATGTCGAGCTTGTCGTCGTGCCGCCCGCGCAGACGGTCGAGGCTTTGGCGGAGCGGCGCATCATCGGCTTCTGCGCCGGCGCGCCGTGGGGCAAGCTCGCAGCCGAAGCCGGTCTTGCGCGCCCGGTTCTCCCCGGCTCGGCGATCTGGCTGCAGCATCCGGAAAAATGCCTCGCCGTCTCGGCGCGCTTTGCGGAAAAAAATCCGCAGCGGCTCGATGCATTGCTCGGCGCGCTCTTGGCGGGCGGACGCTATTGCGAGACGCCGGCCAATACGCAAAACATCGCCGGGCAAGTCGCCGAGACGTTCAGCCTGCCTGAATCGGCTGTCGTCTCGTCATTGCCGGGCGCCCCGCCGGAGCCCGGCGTCGATCGCTCGCATTTCTTCGATCACGCGATCAATTTTCCCTGGCGGTCGCAGGCCTATTGGTTCCTCATCCAGATGGCGCGCTGGGGCTGGCTCGAACAGGACACGGATCTCATCGAGGTCGCGGCGCGCGTTTACCAGCCCGATCTCTACGCCAAAGCCGCCGCCGCGGCGGGGCTTGCGATTCCGCTCGCCGATTGGAAGCCTGAAGGCGGCCATGAGGAAGAATGGAGCGTCGCCGCCGCGCCGCAGCCGATTGCGATGATGAGCGATCGCTTTTGTGACGGCAAAATTCTGATCGCGCCCGCCGGACCCGCGTAAGCCTTCCGCAAAATCCTTGACACGCTGTTAGCCCCCGCTTACCGTTAGTCATGACTTACGAAACAGCCCTTGTCGCCCTCGCCGATCCGACGCGGCGGCAGGTCTTCGAACATCTGCGCGCCGGACCGAAATCCGTCGGCGCGCTCGCCGAGCGCCTACCCGTCAGCCGGCCGGCGGTGTCGCAACATTTGAAAGTGCTGAAGGACGCCGGCCTCGTCGCAGATCGCGCGGAAGGCACACGCCGCGTCTATTACATAGACCCGAAGGGTCTTGCGTCCGTGCGGCGCTGGCTCGATCAATTTTGGGATGAGGCGCTGACCTCATTTGCCTCGGAAGCCGAAGCCCAAGCCAAAAGGAGGCGAAAGCCATGATGCAAACCGTGACGATCGCGCCGATCCGCAGGATGATGCACGTCGATCTGCCGCAAGCCAAAGCCTTCGATCTTTTTGCCAGAGGAATCGACCGCTGGTGGCCACGCACTCATCATGTCGGCCCTTCGCCGATGAAGGCGTCTGTGGTCGAGCCCTTCGTCGGTGGACGCTGGTATCACCTCTGCGAGGACGGCAGCGAAAAGAACTTCGGCCATGTCCTCGTCTGGCAGGCTCCGGAAAGGCTCACGCTCGGGTGCGAGGTCAATTGCGATTTCGACTACGACCCCGAGACGGTCACGGAAGTCGATGTTCACTTCATCGCCGAGGGCGCCGAGCGCACCCGCGTCGAATTCGAACACCGCAACATCGATCGCCTCGGCGATGGCGCCGAAACATTCCGCGGCAAGGTCGATGGCGGCTGGGCGACAGTGCTCGACAGTTTCGTTAAGAGTGCCAACAGCGCACGCTGAGAGGAAGTTTCAGGAGAGGAGCAAGCGTGATGAAGATTTACGGTTTTCCGATGTCGCCGCGGACTTTCAAAGTTCTTGTAGCCGCCAATCATCTCGGTCTCGACTACACATTCGAGATGGTCGATCTGACCAAGGGCGAACAGCTTCAACCGAAGATCGTCGCCCTCAATCCCGATCATCGCGTGCCGATCCTGGAAGACGGCGGCTATGTGCTTTGGGAATCCAATGCCATCCTGCAATATCTCGCGGCGAAAAGACCGGAGGCTGGCCTTCTTCCGCTGCGCGACATCAAGGCTGAGCTCGATGTTCTCCGCTGGCTCTATTGGGACTGCGCCCATTGGGATGTCGGCTGCTCGGTGCTCATCTTCGAAAATCTGGTGAAGTCCATAGTTGGCATGGGCGATCCAGACCCCGTGGAAGTCGAGCACGGAACAAAACTCTTTGCCCGCTCCGCTGATGTCCTCGAAAAGCATTTGGCGAAACAGCGCTTCATCAATGGCGAGCGCCTGACCATCGCCGATTTCGCCCTGGGCAGTCCTTTGCTCGTCGCAGAAGGCGCGCATTATCCGCTCGAGAATTATCCCGCGATCCGCCGCTGGCACGGCGATCTCTCCGCCCTGCCCGCCTGGCAGCGCACGATTGCCGCAACGCAGCCTGCCGCCTCGGCGGCCTGACGTCAGTCGGAGCGACCATGCTGTTTGGTGAGCTTGCGTTGATTTCAGCCGCGGTATTTGCGGGAGCCGCGATTTACGTCAACGTCGCCGAGCAGCCTGCCCGCCTGACGCTGGATGATTCAGCGCTGCTATCGGAGTGGAAACCATCCTACAAGCGGGGCTTCGCGATGCAGGCCCCGATTGCCGTCGTCGGCTTTATCTTGGGGCTGATCGCCTGGTGGCAAGGAAAAGAACTCGGCTTTCTGGTCGGCGCCGTTTTCATAATCGCGAACTGGCCCTGGACCCTTGCTGTGCATCATGCCCACAAACAATGCCCTGATAGTGACCGACCCGGGAGGCGCGAGCGCACAAACTCGGGCGCTGATTGTGAAATGGGGCACCCTTCACGCGGTTCGTTCCGCTCTCGGCCCGCTCGCGACCATCGCGTTTCTTTTAGGCTGCTTGTCGGCGGGAACCTCGCCGAAGACTTATTGCGCCGGCGCGATGTCGATATGAACGACATGCCGATCTGCCGGCGCGCCGTGCTCCCACGGACGCGCATAGTCAAAGACCAATTGCGCCTTCCCGTCAGCAATGCCTTGGATGCGCCAGCTATGTGTGCCGGGCGCGCCGAGTTCCTTTGATTGTTGCTCGTGACCAAGATCGGTCACCTGCACGGCGGCGAGATTGATGCTCTCTGCCGTATCGACGTGCCATTCGAATCCCGTCGTCGGATTCTCGGCAAGCGTCACCACCCTCGCCGTGCCGACGGTGAGCGCAAGATTCTCCTCGCTCTGTGTTGTCGGCTGCGCCAAGGCGGGCGAGCCGGCTACCACCGCAAGCGCAATGACAGGAATCAGAAACCTGCAACGCATCTTGTGC
>JBEKNV010000021.1:0-46247 GCA_049522395.1 Methylovirgula sp. | reverse complement strand
AAACAGCGCGGCCCCTTTTTTTTGCGCAAGCGAAGGCAGAAATAATTTTCGCTGAACGGGATCGGAACAATTCACCGCCCGGCGAAACCCCGGGATTCTTGGCCAGCTTCAATCTTTCGGTAGGCTGCACCCGCTAAATTTCGCGGTCATGAACACGCGATCAGCACAGCCTTTTGGCCGCAGAGGCCGCACATCTCCCGCCGTCGCGGCGCGACCTGTAGAGCTCGCCGCCTCGCCGCCTCGCCTTGCGCAGAGAAATCTTTCGGTGCCCCCGGAGGTGGTCGCGGCGCTCGTCAGTCCCAACGGCGAGACATCGCCGTCGCGCGCCGCGCGCGAAGGCGAAAAGGTGCCGCGCTCCTTTCGCGCGGCGATCCTCGCCGGCCTGATCGTGGCAATCGTCAGCGCAGCCACCAACGCGACCTTTGCCGCCGAGGCCAGTCAGGACCTGAGCTTCTTTTCCTTGGGCTCCGCCAATGCCCCGATCATTGTCGCCCTGCTCCTCGCGGCCTTGTGGAGCGGCGCGCGGACGAGCGCGCTCTGCATTTTCGTCACGCATCGAGTGCTGGCAGCAATGCAGCGCACGTCGCATCTCTCTTATGGGATTGCCGGCGGAGTAGTGGCTCTTGCCTTCGGTCTTCTCTTGCAGGCGCTGGGAAAATCTCCGGGGCCGGGCGGCATCAGCATGGAAGTGCTATCGGGTGTCGGCGCGGGCCTGTTCTATCGGCTGTTCGCCGGCGCACAGCGTCCCGACGATTGAGGATTGCCTCAGCTTTGCAGCAATTCATACGCATCACGCGGGAATAAACGTCGCCAGGTACGAGTCTACATTGCAGCCCGCAGGTCGAAGGCGTTTGATGATGCGGCAGTCTTCTGTGGAGGAGCACCCATGGCAAACATCCGTCATGTCCTGACGCTCGCCCTTTTTGCGGCATCTCTGGCGGCACCGCCCGGCGCCGCCTTCGCGGACAATTCCGTTCACACGCATCACAAACATAAGAGTCACGCGGGCAGCACCGCCTCCCCCGCTACCTCTCAGACACCCGCACCCTGCGGCGCCGCGTGCGATAGCAACGATACGCAGGGCGGCTCCGCCTATTAACGGGCGCCAAAAAAATTTTCTTTCTCCGGGAATAAACCCCGCGAACCCCGAGTCCGTCATCCGGGCCGCCAAAGAACCGAATTCCTCGGTCCGGCGGAAGGCAGGATGACATGAATGACGATGATAAGGATTTCGCTCCGAGCCGCCGTGGCGCGCTCGAATGCATGCTCTGGGCGGGCACGGGCGTTTTGTGGACAGTCGCGGGCGGCGTGCCCACCTCGCGCCTCATCGGCGACGCGATCGCGGCCGATCAGACGGGGTTCTCCTTCATCCAAATGTCCGACAGCCATGTCGGCTTTTCAAAACCCGCCAATCCGGATGCGCACGGCACGTTGAAAGAGGCAATCGCCAAGATCGCCGGCATGCCGCAGAAGCCGTCCTTCCTCATCCACACCGGCGACATCACCCATTTGTCGAAGCCGGACCAGTTCGACGATGCGGCGCAGCTCATCGGCGCGGCGAAGCTCGATGCGCATTATGTGCCGGGCGAGCACGACATCATCGATGACGAGAACGGCAAGGCCTATCTCGACCGTTACGGCAAGGGGACGAAAGGCGCCGGCTGGTACTCTTTCGATCAGGCCGGCGTGCATTTCATCGGTCTCGTCAATGTCGTCGATCTGAAAGGCGGCGGACTCGGCAATCTCGGAGCCGAACAACTCGCCTGGCTTGCCGACGATCTGAAGGACCGCCCGGCGTCGCAGCCGATCGTCGTCTTCTCTCACATCCCGCTGTACGTGCTCTACGAGCCTTGGGGCTGGGGTACGCAGGACGGAGTGCAGGCGCTCGCGCTGCTGAAGCGTTTCGGCTCGGTCACGGTCTTGAACGGCCATATCCATCAGCTTGCGCAAAAGGTCGAAGGTCACATGACCTTCCACACCGCCGTCTCGACCGCATTTCCGCAGCCCGCGCCCGGCACGGCGCCGGCGCCCGGGCCGAAACTCGTTCCCGCCAATCAGCTCCGCAGCCTGCTCGGCCTCTCGGAACTCACCTTCACCCGCGGCAAGGAACAGCTCGCGATTGTCGATCGCACGCTGGCGTTTTGAGGAGCGCAGTCATGTTTCATTTCCTCCGCTTTCGCAGCGCCGCCGCCGCGCTGCTCCTGCTCATGGCCGCGGCGATGCCCGGGCTCGCCGCCGATGCTCAACTCGCCTCGCAAGTGTCGGTCGAGAATTTCGCCTTCACCCCTCAGGTCTTGCGAGTGAAGGCAGGAACGACCGTCACATTCGTCAATCACGACGACATTCCTCATTCCGTTATCTCGGAGACTTATGCCTTTCATTCCCATGCGCTCGACACCGACGATACATTCACCTTCACCTTCGCCAAGCCCGGGGAATACCCCTATGTTTGCGGCCTGCATCCGCATATGAAAGGCAAGATCGTCGTGGTGCCGTGACCATGGGTGCGCCGGCGGTCGTCCAGCGAGGCGTGGTGACGACGGACACGCACAGGCTCTTTGCCGAAACGGTGCTGCCTTATCTAGACGACGCGCACAATTTGGCGCGCTGGCTGACCGGCAATGCGACCGATGCGGAGGATGTGACGCAAGAGGCCTGCATGCGGGCCTTGCGGGCGCTCGATCGTGCGCCCGTCGCAAATCCGCGTGCGTGGCTTTTGGTGATCACGCGCAACACGGCCTTCACCTGGCTGGCGCGCAACCGGCCGAAGAGTGTGGTGCTGACGGACGATCCGGAAGCGGCCGCCGATGCTTTCGGCGTAGAGACAGCGGCGCCCGATGCGGGGTTGATCGCCGCAGCCGATGCGGCGGCACTTGAGAAAGCGCTCGCCGGGTTGCCGCTGCCGTTTCGCGAGGTTCTCGTGATGCGTGAGATGAACGGGTTGAGCTATCGTGAGATCGCGGACGCGATCGACGCGCCGATCGGCACGGTGATGTCGCGTCTGGCACGCGCTCGTGGGCTGATGCTCGCCGCCTTGAAAGGACAGATCTGATGGCTGAGCCGCGCGACAAGCTTCTGCTGCTGCAAGCCGCCCTGGACGGCGAGCTCGATGCCGCGGGGATGCTCGCCTTCGAACGCCTGCTCTCCGAAGATGCGGACCTTGCGGCAGACTATGGCCGGCAAAAAGCCTTGCGCGATGCTCTTCGCGCACTGCCGAAGGCGGTGGTCTCCGGCGCCTTGCGCGGGCAGATCGAAGCCATGGCGCCGCCGCGCCGCGCACCATTTCGGCAATGGGTGCCGATGGGCCTTGCCGCCTGCGTCGCTTTTCTTATCGGCAGCAGCGTCACTTATCTTGTGCTGCCGCAGCCGCCGTCGCAGGAGATGGCGGCGCTCGTCGGCGATCATGTGCGGGGCGTCATCTCCGGCCAGCCTGTCGATGTCGTCTCCTCCGAACGGCACACCGTCAAACCCTGGTTTGCAAGCCACACGGCGCTGTCGCCGGAGGTTGTCGATCTCAAGGACGACGGCTTTCCGCTCGTCGGCGGGCGTGTCGATGTGGTCGGCGTGACGCCAGTGCCGACTTTGGTGTTCAAGCGACGCGCTCATCTCGTCAGCCTCGCCGAAGTGCCGAATACGATCGCCCAGATCCCTCTCGGCCACAGCGCGCTGAACGGCCTCTCGGTCTTCGCCTGGCGCGAAGGTTCGGTGACCTATGTCGCGATTTCCGATGCCATGCCGGAGGATCTCGACGCGCTGAAAGAAGCCTTCGACAAGGCGGTCGCGGCCGCGCCTTGAGGCGCCTGCTGCCTTTGCGCCTGAGCCGCTTTGACCCCATATTGGGCCTATGCCCAAAGCCCCGAAAACTCCGTCCAGCAAGGCGTCGCGGCCGACGCGCTCTAAGGCCGGCAAGCCCGAGCTGAAGCCGCTCGACGAACATCTCGCCGCGCTGCTCAACCCGGCGCTGAACGAACGGCAAGGCTTCGGCGAAGCGCCGCAGGCGGGCTTCGATTCCTTCGGCAGCGACAACGGCCAAGCCAAATTCACCGGCATGGGCGGCGTCGAAGCGACGATGGCCTCGCTGAAGGATCTGTTGGAGCGCGGCGATCCGAACATCCGCGACCGGCAGGTATGGACGCCGCACCGGCCGCTGCGGCCGATGAAATCCGAAGGCGGAATAAGGTTCAATCTTGTCTCGGAATATGAGCCGCGCGGCGATCAGCCGGCGGCGATCCAAGAACTCGTCTCCGGCGTCAATGCGGCCGAGCGCGACCAGGTGCTGCTCGGCGTCACCGGTTCGGGCAAGACGTTCACGATGGCGCAGGTGATCGCGCGGACGAACCGTCCCGCCCTCGTTCTCGCGCCGAACAAGACGCTGGCGGCGCAGCTCTATGGCGAGTTCAAGAGTTTCTTTCCGGAAAACGCGGTCGAATATTTCGTGTCTTATTACGACTATTATCAGCCGGAAGCCTATGTGCCGCGCACCGACACTTATATTGAGAAGGAATCTTCGATCAACGAGCAGATCGACCGCATGCGCCATGCGGCGACGCGCGCGCTGCTCGAACGCGACGATGTGATTATCGTCGCTTCCGTCTCCTGCATCTATGGCATCGGCTCGGTCGAGACCTATACGGCGATGACCTTCACGCTGAAGCGCGGCGAGCGCGTCAATCAGCGCCAGCTCATCGCCGATCTCGTCGCGCTTCAATATAAGCGCTCGGCCGGCGATTTTTATCGCGGCACGTTCCGCGTGCGCGGCGACACGATCGACATTTTCCCGGCGCACTATGAAGATCGCGCCTGGCGGCTCGCCATGTTCGGCGACGAAATCGAATCGATCACCGAATTCGATCCGCTGACGGGGCAGAAGACCGCGGATCTCGATTTCGTCAAGATCTATGCGAATTCGCATTATGTGACGCCGCGCCCGACCCTGATCCAGTCTATCAAGGGCATCAAGGACGAGCTGCGCCAGCGGCTGCAGGAGCTTTATGCGTCAGGCCGTCTCCTCGAAGCGCAGAGGCTCGAACAGCGCACGCAGTTCGATCTCGAAATGATGGAGGCGACGGGTTCCTGCGCCGGCATCGAAAATTATTCGCGCTATCTGACGGGGCGCAAGCCCGGCGAGCCGCCGCCGACCTTGTTCGAATATCTGCCCGACAATGCGCTCGTCTTCGTCGATGAATCACATGTGACGATTCCGCAGATCGGCGGCATGTATCGCGGCGACTTCCGCCGTAAGGCGACACTCGCCGAATATGGCTTCCGCCTGCCAAGCTGCATGGACAATCGGCCGCTGCGTTTCGAGGAATGGGCGGCGATGCGGCCGCAATGCATGCATGTCTCGGCGACGCCCGGCAATTGGGAGATGGAGCGCACCGGCGGCGTCTTTGTCGAGCAGGTGATCCGTCCGACGGGTCTCATCGATCCGCCGGTCGAGATACGTCCCGCGCGGGCTCAGGTCGATGATCTCTTAGGTGAAGTGCGCGAGGTGGCGCTGAAAGGCTATCGCAGCCTCGTGACCGTGTTGACCAAGCGCATGGCGGAAGATCTCACCGAATATCTGCATGAGCATGGCGTGCGCGTGCGCTATATGCATTCCGACATCGACACGCTGGAGCGGATCGAGATCATTCGCGATTTGCGCCTTGGCGCCTTCGATGTGCTCGTCGGCATCAATCTCTTGCGCGAAGGCCTCGACATTCCGGAATGCGCGCTCGTCGCCATTCTCGATGCCGACAAGGAAGGCTTTCTGCGGAGCGAAACGTCGCTCGTGCAGACCATCGGCCGCGCGGCGCGCAATGTCGACGGCAAGGTGATCCTTTATGCCGATCAGATCACCGGCTCGATGGAGCGCGCGATGGCGGAGACGGGCCGCCGGCGCGAAAAACAGACGGCCTATAATGCCGAGCATGGCATCACGCCCATCTCGATCAAGCGCGCGATCCAGGACATTTTGGGTTCCGTCTATGAGCAGGATCATGTGACGGTCGATGCCGGCCTCGCCGGGTCCTCCGAACTCATCGGCCATAATTTCAAGGCGACGCTCGCCGATCTCGAAAAGCGGATGCGGGAAGCGGCGGCCGATCTCGAATTCGAAACGGCGGCGCGGCTGCGCGACGAGATCAAGCGCTTGCAGGCGGTTGAGCTGACCGTCGCCTCCGATCCGCTCGCTTCGCAGTCGGAAGTCGACGAACACGGCGGCGCTTATGCAGGCAAGCCGAAATATGGCTATGCCGCGAACCTGCCCGCCAGCCGGCCACATAAGCCGACCGACGAAGAAATGGGCCCGCATAATTTCGGCGGCGGCGAAGCCAAGCCACGGTCGAATGCCGGCAAGGGCGGGACGAGGGCGTGGAAGGGAAAGCGGCGGTGAAGGGGCGCGACTCAACCAATTTGGTAGAGAACCCGTAATGCAGGAGTTTCTCAGCGAGGACGATCTCAAAACGTTCGAGGGGTGGCTGAGGTATCAGGCGGTCGACGCGACCGCCCTTTCGTCGGACGATCTGGCGATGTGGAGGGGCTTTTTCGATGAGGGGAGAGAGCGAAGTTTGGCCAGTCCTAAGGTCGGCCTAATGAAGCTCCGACCAGCTCCCGGTCAACATCTATACGGAGTGGCAGTCCGCGAAGGCTGCGGTCTCTGGCTCACACTTTGGATAAGGCGTTCCAAGGACGAATGTTTTGTCATGATACCGTGCAGCGATCCGGATTGGAACCCTCACAATAGTTATCATCGCGACGGCAGATTCCACATCAAGAGCTACCGCCACAAGCTCGGTTCGCCGCAACAGCGCCAAGTTTTGACGGGCACGTTCCAGGGAACAGAACACCTCGGAGCGTTCATCGGGCATAGCCCGAAATACGTCGGAGCACTTTGCGATCCGTCCGTCTTTTCTGGGGTCGTCGAAGTTGCCACCGGTATATTAGGGCCGCGCAATGGCGGGGTTGTTGTTGATCTTGTAGAGCCAGGTTGCGAGCCGCTAACGGTCCCTAACACCATCGTTCAAGAAGGAGTCTTCCGTGACACCGTCCCGTGGATCGTGATCAGAATATTTTCATAGCAGCAATCACAGAGCCCTCACCCTGAGGTGCGAGCGCAGCGAGCCTCGAAGGGCGAGGGATCGCTTCGTTTCCTGCAAATAAAAATTCCCTCGATGCTTCGAGACGCGCCTTTCAGGCGCTCCTCAGCATGAGGGAATTTTTTTATGCTGGTCAGTGGGGCGCACATTCTTCTCCCGCTTGCGGGAGAAGGTGGCCGGCGGAGCCGGCCGGATGAGGGCTCTAGAAGTGGCGCCGCCCCTCATCTGTCATGCTGCGCATGACATCTTCTCCCGCAAGCGGGAGAAGAATCGCTGCCTCTACTCCGCCGCCTTTTTGAAATCCGCAAACGTGCAGTACGGGCGCGAGGCATGCGGGCGCGGGAATTCGACGATGTTCTGCGTCATGTCGAGCGGCAGTTTCAACGTCTTCCAGACATCGACCATCGCCTCGACGAGCTGCGCGACCTGGGCGTCGGTGTGCAGCGGCGTCGGTGTGATGCGCAGGCGCTCCGAGCCGCGCTCGACCGTCGGATAGTTGATCGGCTGAATATAAATGCCGTGGCGCTCCAGCAGCATGTCGCAGGCCGCCTTGCAGCGCTCCGCATCGCCGACGAGCACCGGCACGATATGCGACGGATTCGGCATCACCGGTAGGCCGGCGGCGGAGAGCGCATGTTTCGTCAGCATCGCCTGGCGCTGATGTTGTTTGCGCCAGACATCGCCGTTTTTCAAAAGGCGCACGGCGGTCGTCGCCGCGGCGGCCACGGCCGGCGGCAGCGCGGTTGTGAAGATGAAAGACGGCGCATAGGAGCGCACGGCATCGATGATCGACGCATCGGCCGTGATATAGCCGCCGAGCGTGCCAAAGCCTTTCGCGAGCGTGCCTTCGATGACATCGATGTCGGCCATCACGCCGTCGCGTTCGCCGATGCCACCGCCGCGTTCGCCGTAAAGGCCGACGGCATGGACTTCGTCCATATAGGTCATGGCGCCATAGCGTTTGGCGAGATCGGCGATCTTGCGGATCGGCGCGATGTCGCCATGCATGGAATAGAGGCTCTCGAAGGCGATGAGCTTCGGCCGGTCGCCGGCTTCTTGCAGCAGCTCTTCGAGATGATCGAGATCGTTGTGGCGGAAAATCTTCTTTTCCGCGCCGGAGCGCTTGATGCCCTCGATCATGGAATTGTGATTGTATTGATCCGAGAGGATCACACAGTTCAACAGTAGGCTGCCGATCGTGCCGAGCGCGGCGAGATTGGAAATCCAGCCCGAGGTGAAAACCAGCGCCCGCTCTTTGCCGTGCAAATCGGCAAGTTCGGTCTCAAGCCGGACAAGCGGATGATTGGTGCCGGAGATATTGCGGGTGCCGCCGGCGCCGGCGCCATGGCGGGCCGCAGCGTCCTGCATGGCGGCAATCACGTCCGGGTGGCTGCCCATGCAGAGATAATCGTTCGAACACCAGATCACGACGTCTTCGACCGCGCCGTCATCGCGATAGCGGCGGGCAAAAGGGAAGCGTTCGACATCGCGCTCGAGATCGACAAACACGCGATAACGCCGCTCCGCTCGCAGACGGTCCAGAGCCTCGGCGAAAATCTCCTGATAATTCAACGGGCCTCTCCCCATGTTCGAGCAGAGCGCTCGCTCAAGTTCCAGCTCAGGCCAAGGGTGCTGATCATGCGGGATCGGTCCTTGCGAAAGTCTTTTTACGTAGCGCGCCAATGCGGGTCCTTGCGCTGGCGCAAGTTGCCGGAAGAGAGCTGGGCACTCCGGAAGAGGAGCCCTATTCGCGACGGCGCCGCCCCGGAAGAGGCGGCGCCGCTTTTTAACTGGTTTTAGTCGAGTGAAGAAGTCCGGATCGAGCGTCAGAAGGTCTCAGACCTAAAAACGCACGCTGAAAAGGCAAAAAAGCCCATTCGATTACTGAACTTGTCCCCAAACCGTCCCGGCCGAGTTTTGGCAGCCGCAAGGCGTGCCGACAGTGGCTGCCTCAGAAATTCCGCATCTGCGAACGGGAGTCTGGCAGTAAGAGCCCGGAGCGGCGGCATAGTTTTGGTCATAGCCGTTATCCGCATAGCCCTGGTCGTAGCCGTTGTCAGCATAGCCTTCGTCATAGGGATAGTCGTAGCCATAGGCGTAGTCAGGGTCATAGCCGCCGCCATAACCCCAGCCAAAGCCGCCGCCACCGAAGCGGTTATGCTCATGACCGTTCCAATGGCCGTTATGGCTCATGTGCATAGGCCCGTTCGCCGGACCATTCATGGGGGCGGCGCGATTGGCCGTGACAGCAGAGTTCATGTGGGACGGACTGCTGAAATGGGCGCCGGCACTGACGTGGCTGCCACCGCCGAAATGGCCGCCGCCGCCGTGCGCGGCGAAAGCGGGGGCGGATGTGGCAATTGCCGCAACGCTCAGCATGGCGGCGGAAAATTTCACAATATTGAGAGCACGCATCTTCATTTCTCCTGAGGGAAGGGGCGACGCCAACAAGCGGGGTCGCGCAAAAACCACGAGGCCGGGGGCCGCCATGAAGCTGCGCCGTCGCTCATGTCGTTAATCTAATGCCGGGCGCACGCAGGGGTTGCCTCGCGGGAGCGAAGCCAGGTCGATTCTCTGGCGATTCTTTTGATCGGGTCGCGCAGAAAAGTGCGGTGGGAGGCGGAAGCGATGCAGCGACGCTACGGCGTCATGCAATGGTCGACTTCAAGCGCCGGCGCCGGGGACGATTCCTGATAGCCGTAATCATAGCGTAAGGGCCCGGCGCCCCAATCATACCGATAGCTGCCGTCTAAAAAGGGGCGCCGCCCCAACTAACTAATGGTGCCGGCCATGATGACCATGATGGCCACCGTGGTGATAGCCGCCACCGTAATAGCCACCGCCGTCGCTGCCGAAATTGAAGCCGGTGCCCGGAGCCCCCTGAGCCAGGGCGGGGAGGGGGGCACTGATTGCCACCAGGCAGAGCAAGGTGACCAAGAGCATCATGATTTTCTTAAGACCCTGCATCATCGTATCTCCAGAGATGAACTGCACCATCTGCAGGATCAACGCATTAAGTTGCGCCGCAGCCAATGGCTTTGCGCTAGCTCAATTCACCCGTAGGCCCGGGGTTGCGTGTCGGCAGGGCCGGTGACGGGATTCTTTCCTCGCCGCGTAGGTCACATCGGCCCTGCCGGAGCCCATTCAGGCTGCGCCGAGAGGCCGTCCGCTTCGTGGCAGAGCCTTTGCAACTTCAACGCGGCTGGAGGGTTAAAGGGGAGCAAGTACAAAAGGCTGACGGAATTCAGACTTGCGCTCGATGGTGCAGTTGCACAGAATGTGGTCATCCATGCTGGGGTGCAACGGAGGGGGAGATGGAGCGTATTCTTCGCATCTTTCTTTCGAAATTGATCAAAAAAGGCGCGCTCAATATCGAAACCGCTTCGGGACAGCGGTACACGGTGGGAGATGACAGCCCGCCCGTGGCCGATGTCAAATTTTGCGACAGCGGGGCAGAGCGCGGTGTCGTCCTGAACCCAGCACTCCGATTCGGCGAACTTTTCATGGACGGGCGGGTCAAGGTCACGCGCGGCTCGATCTATGATGTGATCTCGGTCGCCTCCCGCAATCTTCCGAGCTTCAACCAATTCCTCTGGCTTCGGCTCTTGGAAAAGGCCCGACGGGCATTCCGCGGCCTCTCCCAGCGCAACCATCTGTCCAAAGCCCGCCACAACACGGCGCATCATTACGATCTCGACGGAAGGCTCTATGAGCTGTTTCTCGATCAGGATCGGCAATATTCCTGCGCCTATTTCGAGCGCGAGGGCGCGAGCCTCGACGAAGCGCAGCTCGCGAAGAAGCGCCACATCGCCGCAAAACTCCTCGTCGAGCCCGGCAACCGCGTGCTCGATATCGGCTGCGGCTGGGGCGGCATGGGGCTTTATCTCGCCGAGATTTGCGATGCCAATGTCACCGGCATCACGCTGTCGCGCGAGCAGCTCGGCGTCGCGATGAAACGCGCGGTCGATAGGGGGCTGCAGGGCAAAGCGGAGTTTCTCCTCCAGGATTATCGCGAGATCGACAAGCGCTTCGACCGGATCGTGTCGGTCGGCATGTTCGAACATGTCGGCATCGGTTATTACGATGCCTTCTTCCAGCAGATCGCGCGGCTTTTGGACGACAAGGGCGTCGCGCTTCTCCACACGATCGGCCACGAAGGCGAGCCGTCGCCAACCAATGCATGGGTCGCCAAATATATTTTCCCGGGCGGCTATGTCCCGTCGCTCTCCGACATCATGCCCGCCATCGAACGCTCAGGCCTCCT
Organism: Methylovirgula sp.; assembly: GCA_049522395.1. Classification (GTDB taxonomy): domain Bacteria; phylum Pseudomonadota; class Alphaproteobacteria; order Rhizobiales; family Beijerinckiaceae; genus Methylovirgula. The sequence continues at coordinate 34,904 of JBEKNV010000021.1, read as the reverse complement.
TGTCACGGACATCGAAATCCTGCGGCTGCATTATGCCGAGACGCTGCGGCATTGGCGGGAGCGCTTCCTTGCCCGCCGCGCTGAGGCCGCGGCCATGTATGACGAGCGCTTCTGCCGGATGTGGGAATTCTATCTCGCCGGTTGCGAATGCACCTTCCGTTTTGAAGACACGGTCGTGTTCCAAATTCAGATCGCGAAGCGGATCGACTCGCTTCCGCTGACGCGGGATTACATCCTTGCGCGCGAGGCCGAGCTGAGACGGCGCGACTCTGCCGCCCCCAGCCTGCGCATCGCGGGCTGAGCAGCGCTGCGCGACGAGACTGTTGCGAAGCTGCCCTGTGGGCGCGGCCGGATGGCCGCGCCAATTGCCTTTTTGTCAGGAAGCTCACAGAATCGCGGCGTGATTCTCGAATCGCGCGGCCGTCGCCGCCTTTGATTCGCAGCATCCTGCGCATGAAGGACCCTCATGCAGAGCGCGACCCGGCCGATGATCTTTATCGCGACCCCTTGTTTCGGGGGGCTCGTTTCGCAGCATTACATGCAGTCGGTCATCAGCCTCATCCAATATGCGGCGCAGGCCGGCTTCGATGCGATGCTCGCTTTGCTCGGCCATGACTCGCTCATCACCCGCAGCCGCAACACGCTCATCACGCAATTTCTTGAATCGCCTGCGAGCCATTTGTTTTTCATCGATGCCGATATCAGCTTCGATCCGCGGCAGGTGCATGAAATGCTGGCCTTCGACCAGGATGTCGTCGCCGGCATCTATCCGTTGAAGGTCATCAATTGGGACAATGCGGCATTGAGGCGCTTGGCCTCCGGCGAGACCTTTCAGACGGCGCCGCTTCTTTATGTCGGTACGCTCTGCGCGGGAGCCGATTTGGAGCGGATCGGACGGTTCGCGACGGGCGTCTATTGCGGCGGCGGATTTCTCATGATCAAGCGTCAGGTGATCGAGCGCATGATCGCCGCCTATCCCGAGGCGCGCTACGGCAATGTCCACGCCTACAGCAATGCCAAGGGCAACGATTATTACGCGCTCTTTGAATGTCTGATCGATCCGGAAACCAAGACCTACATCAGCGAGGACTTCGGCTTCTGCCAGAAGTGGCGCGATATCGGCGGCAAGATTTGGCTCGACACCGAAAGCCGGCTGACGCATATCGGCGCCTTCAATTTTGTTGGCGCGCCACAGCCGCGCTATCAGGTCCTGCCGCAGGCCGCTGCCGGCTAGCTCTGCGTTGGCTTAGCTCCAAGGTTCAGACAGCTTTGGCAGTAGCCGTGGCGCCTCGGCCCTTGTGAAATTCCACATCGCCTGACCGATCGGGCTGAAGGGGCGGTCGGCGCGCCTGACGATGAACCATTGTCGCATGATCGGTAGGCCTTTGATGTCGAGCACCGCGAGGCGGCCGCTTTCGACTTCCGCCTCGATCGTATGGGCAGAGATCAGCGCGATCCCGAGGCCCGCAATGACCGCCTGCTTAATGGTCTCGTTCGAGCCGATCTCGATCGAAATTTTGGGCCGCCGCACCACGACATCCGAAAAGAAATATTCGAAGACAGAGCGCGTACCGGAACCTTCTTCCCGCACGACGAAGTTCTCATTCGTCAGCTCGCTTTTCTCGATCGACCGGCGCGTCGCCAGGGGGTGGTCGGGAGGCGCGATGACGACCTGAGGATGTCCGCCGAAGGCTTCGCTTTCGATCGGGAAATCCATGGGCGGGCGCCCCATGAGCCCGACATCTATGCCATAATCGCGCAATTGCTCGACCATTTCGGCGCGGTTGCCGACGGAAATCGTCACCTCGATTCCTGGATTTTGCCGGGCGAATGCTGCTATGAGGCGCGGAGCGAAATATTTGGCGGTCGAGACCACGCCGACGGCGATCCGCCCCGCCCGCAGTCCACGGATGGCGCCAAGCGTATTGTCGAGTTCGTTGAGGACGAGATCGACGCGGCGCGCGGCAGTGACGACCTCCTCGCCCGCGGCCGTCAGGCGCAAGCGGCCGCCGATACGGTCGAAAAGCGTGACGCCCGCGGCCTCTTCGAGGAGCTTGATCCGCGACGTGAGGGCGGCCGGCGTGACATCGAGCCGTTCCGAGGCCAAAACGATGGTACCGGCCTCGGCGACGGCATGGACGGTTTCAAGCTGCTTGAGGGTCAAATGGCGCATGGGCTAAGCTTAGATTTCCTTGAATCCGGCGGCAATATTATTCAGTTTTATTTGGGTCTCATTCTCGGGACGAGGGTCCCCTAACCCCGGTGGGTTGAAGATGCTGGAACTCGCGCGCACCAAGGATTTGGACCAGGTCCTAGCTGAGAGCGTCGGCGCGCAAGCGGCTCTGGCGCCGGTGGCCTCGGCCATTCGCGAAGTCGCATGCGCCGCGGTCGAAATGGCGGATTTGGTGTCGCTTGGCCGGCTCGCGGGCGAGGCGGGCGCCGCCATTGGCAGTCACAACCGGGATGGCGACGCCCAGAAACAGCTCGATGTCCTCGCGCATGACCTTTTTGTCGATGCTTTGCGCCGCGCTCCCGTCGCCGCCGTGCTTTCGGAAGAGATGCATGAGCCGCAGGTTCTGCATGAGGACGCGCCGCTCGCCGTCGCCATCGATCCGCTCGACGGATCGTCGAACATCGACACCAATGTGTCCGTCGGCACGATCTTCTCGATTCTGGCGGCCGTGCCCGGCGCCGCCGATCTCCGCGCTCATTTTCTCCAACAAGGCCACGCGCAATTGGCGGCGGGCTTCTTCATCTATGGGCCGCAAACGGCGCTGGTGCTCGCTTTCGCCGACAAGACGCGAATCTTCGTCCTCGACCGGCGCACATCTCTCTTCCGCGAAATTGCTGAGGCCGTGGAGATCCCGCCGGACTCATCCGAATATGCCATCAATGCGTCGAACTACCGGCATTGGGGGCCTTCGATCCAGGCGTTCATCGACGATTGCGTGAAAGGCATGGAGGGCCCACTGCGGAAAAACCACAATATGCGCTGGATCGCGTCACTCGTGGCCGAGTCTTATCGAATCCTCAATCGCGGCGGCGTGTTTCTTTATCCGGGCGATATGCGCGCCGGCTATAGCGCCGGCCGCCTGCGTTTGCTCTATGAGGCGAACCCGATCGCGCTGATCACCGAATACGCAGGCGGCGCCGCGACCGACAGCGTGCGCTCGATTTTGTCGATCGTGCCGACCGACATTCATGTGCGGACGCCCTTGGTCTTCGGCTCGCTCAATGTCGTCAACCTCATCAAGCGCTACCATACGGATCCGCAATTTTCCGCCGAGCGCTCGCCCCTATTTGGCCGTCGCGGCCTGATACGTCAGTGAGCGGAGGGACATCATGTCGGTGAGACATCCGATCATTTCCGTCACGGGCTCATCAGGCGCTGGCACCACCTCGGTGAAGCGGACCTTCGAGCACATCTTTCGCCGCGAAGAAATCCACGCCGCCTTCATCGAGGGGGATGCCTTCCATCGTTTCGATCGCGACGGCATGCGCAAGGTGATGCAGGACGAAGAAACGAACGGCAATCACCATTTCAGCCACTTCGGCCCCTCCGCCAATCTGCTCGAAGAACTCGAATCCGTGTTTCGAACCTACAGCGAGACAGGTCTGGCGAAGACGCGCCATTATGTGCACGATCAGGAAGAAGCAGAAATCTATGGCGCGCCGCCGGGCTCCTTCACGCCCTGGCGTTCGCTTGCGGAAGGCAGCGAAGTTCTCTTTTACGAAGGCCTGCACGGCGCGCTGGTGAAAGAGAACATCAACATCGCGCGCTATGCGGATTTGAAAATCGGCGTTGTGCCGATCATCAATCTCGAATGGATTCAGAAGATCCATCGCGACAAGTCGGCGCGCGGCTATTCGACGGAAGCGGTGATGGACACGATCCTGCGCCGCATGCCGGATTACGTCTATTATATCTGCCCGCAATTCGTCGAAACGGACATAAACTTCCAGCGCGTGCCGACGGTCGATACGTCCAATCCTTTCACTGCGCGTTGGATTCCGACGGCGGACGAATCGATGGTCATCATCCGCTTTCGCGCGCCGGCCGGAATCGATTTTCCCTATCTCTTGTCGATGATCGACGGAAGTTTCATGTCGCGAGCGAACTCGATCGTCATTCCGGGTGGCAAGCTCGATATCGGGATGCAGCTCATCTTGACGCCCTTCATCCTGCAATTGGTCGAACGGGCGAGGCGCGCGCGATAAGGCGGGCTGAGGTTCAGCCCGTTAAAAGGAGAGAGTTTGATGAATGTGCTGACGAAAGTGCAGCAAAACGCAAATGAACGCGATTTGGCCAATGCCATTCGCGCGCTTGCGATGGACGCGGTCGAAAAGGCGAATTCCGGCCATCCTGGCATGCCGATGGGCATGGCGGATGTCGCGACGGTTCTGTTCTCGCGCTTTATGAAATTCGATCCCGCCGATCCGCTCTGGCCGGACCGCGACCGCTTCGTGCTTTCGGCCGGTCATGGATCGATGCTGCTTTATGCCGTGCTGCATCTGCTCGGCTACAAGGATGTGACGATCGAAGAGTTGAAGAATTTTCGCCAGCTCGGCTCAAAAACGCCCGGCCATCCGGAATATGGCCATACCGGCGGCGTGGAGACGACGACCGGCCCGCTCGGCCAGGGTCTGGCCACGGCCGTCGGCATGGCGCTCGCCGAGCGCATGCTGGCGGCGCGCCATGGCGCCGATCTCGTCGATCACCGGACCTATGTGATCGCCGGCGACGGCTGTTTGATGGAAGGCGTGAGCCAGGAAGCGATCGCGCTCGCCGGACATCTGCGGCTGTCAAAGCTGATCGTCCTCTGGGACGATAATGGCATCACGATCGACGGCGCGGTGTCGCTCGCCGATTCCGTCGATCAGATCGCGCGTTTCAAATCGGCGGGCTGGAACGCGGTGAGCGTCGATGGCCACGATGTCGATGCGATCAATGCGGCGCTTGAACAGGCGCAACTCTCGGATCGTCCGACACTGATCGGCTGCAAGACCGTCATCGGCTACGGCGCGCCGACGAAAGCGGGCACGGCCGGCGCGCATGGCGCGGCGCTCGGGGCTAAGGAAGTCGAAGGCGCGCGCGAAAAGCTTGGTTGGACATCGCCGCCTTTTGAAATTCCGGAGCCGATTTCCTCCGGTTGGCGCGAGATCGGCAAGAAGGCTGCCGTGTCACATGAAGCGTGGCGGCAACGCTGGGCCGCGCTGCCGGCGGAGAAACTGCGCCGCTTCGAGGCCGATCTTGCCGGCGATGTCGCGCCGGCCGTGGCTGAAGCGATCGCTGCGTTCAAACAAGCGGCAAGCGCGAGCGGCGCCGCGCAAGCGACACGCGCCTCCTCGCAAAAATTGCTCGGTGCCCTTTTGAAGACTCAGGACAATCTCATCGGCGGCTCGGCCGATTTGACTCATTCAAATTTGACCAAAACGGCCGAGATGAAGACGGTGACGCGTGACGATTTTTCCGGCCGCTATATCCATTTTGGTATCCGTGAATTCGGCATGGCGGCGGCGATTAACGGTATCGCGCTACATGGCGGCTTCATTCCTTATGGCGGCACGTTTCTTGTGTTCTCCGATTATGCGCGTCCGGCGATCAGGCTTGGCGCGCTGATGGGCTTGCGCGCCATTCATGTCTTCACCCATGATTCCATCGGTCTCGGTGAAGATGGGCCAACGCATCAGCCGGTCGAGCATTTGGCTGCGCTTCGAGCGATCCCCAATCTCTATGTCTTTCGGCCGGCCGATGCGGTCGAAACTGCTGAAGCTTGGGAGTTGGCGCTCAACAAACGAACGGCGCCGTCCGCGCTTTGCTTGTCGCGACAGAATTTGCCGATCCTGCGGCGCGACCATCTTGCTGCCAATCTTTCGGCCAGAGGTGCCTATATTCTGAAAGAGAATATGGGAAAGCGCGATGTGACGCTTCTTGCAACGGGTTCGGAAGTGAGCGTTGCCGTGGAGGCTGCGGATCGACTCGGCAAACTTGGCATTGAAGCCGCTGTGGTCTCGGTGCCTTGTTTCGAACTCTTTGCGGAACAAGATGCGGACTATCGCCGCAATGTTCTTGGAGATGGGCCAAGGATCGGCATCGAAGCGGGGCTGCGTCAAGGTTTCGAGACATTGCTGCGGCAAGAGGATGAATTCATCGGCATGAAATCTTTCGGTGCCAGTGCGCCCGCAGCCGATCTTTATAAAGTTTTCGGCATTACGGTTGAGGCAATCGTGGCGGAAGCTCAAGCGCGCGTGAAAGGCAAACAGAGCCATTAGCGGCGGTGCTAGCGCCTGAATTGAGGTTTTCGATGACTTCGCCGCAGCGCGTGGCGCTCGTGTCCGTTTCAAATATTCGGCCGATGCCGAACAGACGGGAAAAATCGGGGCGGTTGCCCCAAGCGGTGATCTTTGCCGGGCCTTGGGAGCGTTGATCCGCTTCGCCCGAGACTGCCGCCGCAAGATTAAGGAGAGACGATGAACGCCATTCAGAAGCCAGCGGCCTCCGCCCCAAAGCGCAGCCGCTATTCCGCCGGCGTGATGGAATACCGCCAGATGGGCTATTGGGAGCCCGACTATCAGCCCAAAGATATGGATCTCATCGCGGTGTTTCGCGTGACGCCGCAAGACGGCGTCGATCCTATCGAAGCCTCTGCCGCGGTTGCCGGCGAATCCTCGACCGCGACCTGGACTGTCGTCTGGACCGATCGGCTGACGGCCTGCGAAAAATATCGCGCCAAATGCTACCGCGTCGATCCGGTGCCGAATGCGCCCGGCTCCTATTTCGCTTACATCGCCTACGATCTCGATCTCTTCGAGCCGGGATCGATCGCCAATCTCGCAGCGTCCATCATCGGGAATGTCTTCGGCTTCAAGCCGCTCAAAGCCTTGCGGCTCGAAGACATGCGTCTGCCTGTCGCTTATGTGAAGACGTTTCAAGGGCCGCCGACGGGCATTGTCGTCGAGCGCGAGCGGCTCGACAAATTCGGCCGGCCTTTGCTCGGCGCGACGGTGAAACCAAAACTCGGTCTCTCCGGCCGCAACTATGGCCGCGTTGTCTATGAGGCGCTGAAGGGCGGTCTCGATTTCACCAAAGACGATGAGAACATCAATTCGCAGCCCTTCATGCATTGGCGCGACCGTTTCCTCTATTGCATGGAGGCGGTCAAGAAAGCGGAAGCAGCGACGGGCGAAGTCAAGGGCACCTATCTCAATGTGACCGCCGCGACGATGGAAGACATGTATGAGCGCGCCGAGTTCGCCAAAGAGCTCGGCTCGGTCATCGTGATGATCGATCTCGTGATCGGCTACACCGCGATCCAGTCGATGTCGAAATGGGCGCGCAGGAACGACATGATCCTACATCTCCATCGCGCTGGCCATTCGACCTATACGCGGCAGAAGTCGCATGGCGTCTCCTTCCGCGTCATCGCGAAATGGATGCGCCTTGCGGGCATCGATCACATTCATGCTGGCACCGTCGTCGGCAAGCTCGAAGGCGATCCGAATGCGACGCGTGGCTATTACGACATCTGCCGACAGGATCATAATGCCGTCTGCCTCGAACACGGACTGTTCTTCGATCAGCAATGGGCTTCGCTCAACAAAGTGATGCCCGTCGCTTCCGGCGGCATTCACGCTGGCCAGATGCATCAATTGGTCGATCTTCTCGGCGAAGATGTCGTGCTGCAATTCGGCGGCGGCACCATCGGCCATCCGATGGGCATTGCGGCGGGTGCCACCGCCAATCGCGTCGCGCTTGAGGCCGTGATCTTTGCGCGCAATGCGGGCCGAAACATTCTGGCCGAAGGGCCGGAGATTCTGGAGCAGGCGGCGAAAACCTGTCTGCCGCTGAAGCAGGCGCTCGAGACCTGGGGCGAAGTCACCTTCAATTATGCCTCGACCGACACGCCGGATTTCGTGCCGACCGCGACGGCCGCCGAATAGGAGATTTGCGATGCGGATGACGCAAGGCTGCTTTTCTTTCCTTCCGGATCTGACCGACGATCAGATTCGCGTTCAGGTACAATATTGCGTCGACCAAGGCTATGCGGTGAACGTCGAATTCACCGACGATCCACACCCCCGCAACACCTTTTGGGAACTGTGGGGCTTGCCGATGTTCGACATCAAAGACGCCGCGGCGGTGATGATGGAATTCGATGCCTGCCGTAAAACCTATGGCGGGAAGCGCTATATTCGCATCTCGGGCTTTGATTCGACGCACGGCTGGGAGGCGGTGCGGATTTCTTTCATCGCCTCGCGTCCGAAGAACGAGCCGGGCTTCGCTCTCATCCGGCAGGAAGTGAACGGGCGCAGCATGCGCTACACGCTGCAGCCTTATGTGACGGAAAAGCCGGAAGGCGAACGCTACGGGGCCTAAGGTTTTTGGATCATGCCGACGACCGACACAGAGATCGACCCGGTTTCCGTGATTTCGGAGAATATCGATCTCCGCCGCGAACTCGCCGAAAGCCATGTCGGAGAGGTTCTCGATCAGCTCGATGCCGAGCTGATTGGCCTGAAGCCGGTCAAGACGCGCATCCGCCAGATCGCCGCGCTTCTGCTCGTCGACAGGGTGCGCCGGCGGATGGGGCTTTCGTCCGAGACGCCGACCCTGCATATGAGCTTCAGCGGCAATCCCGGCACCGGCAAGACGACGGTCGCCATGCGCATGGCCGAAATTCTCCATGCGCTGGGCTATATTCGCAAAGGCCATCTCGTCTCGGTGACGCGCGATGATCTCGTCGGCCAATATATCGGCCACACGGCGCCCAAGACCAAGGAAGTGCTGAAAAAGGCGATGGGCGGCGTCCTCTTCATCGACGAAGCCTATTATCTTTACCGGCCGGAGAACGAGCGCGACTATGGCCAGGAGGCGATCGAAATTCTGCTCCAGGTCATGGAGAACCAGCGTGACGACCTCGTGGTGATTCTGGCGGGCTATGCCGACCGGATGGAGCGATTCTTCCGGTCCAACCCGGGATTCCGCTCCCGCATTGCGCATCACATCGATTTCCCCGATTATAGCGACGAGGAATTGATGGCGATCGCCGAGACCATGCTGAAAGCGCAGAACTATCATCTGAGCCCCGCGGGTAAGGACGCTTTTCGCCGCTATATTACGGCGCGGCGCGCTCTGCCGCATTTCGCCAATGCGCGCTCGATACGCAATGCGCTCGACCGCATGCGGCTGCGCCATGCCAACCGGCATTTCGGCAGCAACAGCCTTGTCTCCTTCGATGATCTTTCGACAATCGAGGCGGAAGATGTTCTATCGAGCGGCGTCTTCGCCGCGAGCGAGGCCGAAGCGAGGGATCGCAGCTGATGTCGCTCGTCATCGCGCCTTCCATCCTGTCGGCGGATTTTGCGATGCTCGGCGCCGAAGTCGATGCCGTTTTAGCGGCGGGGGCGGATTGGATTCATGTCGATGTGATGGACGGGCATTTCGTGCCGAATATCACCATCGGCCCGGCGATCGTCAAAGCTCTGCGCCCGCGCACAAAAGCATTCTTCGACGTGCATTTGATGATTGCGCCCTGCGATCCCTATCTCGAGGACTTCGCCAAGGCCGGCGCCGATCTCATTTCCGTCCATGTGGAAGCAGGCCCGCATGTGCGTCGCTCGCTGCAGGCCATCCGCGCGCTTGGCAAACAGGCAGGCGTGGTGCTGAAGCCGGCGACTCCAGTCGAGGCCATCGCCGACGTTCTCGATTTCGTCGATCTCGTTCTCGTCATGTCGGTCAATCCCGGCTTCGGCGGCCAGGCCTTCATTCCTGCTTCCATTGAGCGGATCGCGCGGATCAAGGAGATGATAGGCACGCGGCCGATCCGCCTTGAAGTCGATGGCGGCATCAATGTGAAGACCGCGGCCGAGGTCGCCGCGGCCGGCGCCGATACGCTCGTTGCGGGCTCGGCGATTTTCTCCGGCGGCCCGGAAAAATATGCGGCGAATATCGCCGCTATCCGCGCCGCCGCCACCGATCCAAAGCGCAATGCCGCTTGAGGCGCTGATCTTCGATGTCGACGGCACTCTGGCTGAGACGGAAGAGCTGCATCGGCGCGCCTTCAATGAAGCCTTTGCGCATCTTGGCTTCGATTGGCACTGGTCGAGCGATCTTTATCGCGACCTGCTGCAAGTGACCGGCGGAAAGGAGCGCATCCGTCATTATATCGAAAATGCGCGACCGAAAGATGGAGACCGTGCGCTCGCCGAAATGTCGGCTCTGCACCGGGAAAAGACGCGGCGCTATGGGACGCTCGTCGCAGCCGGCACGCTGAAACCGCGCTATGGAGTCCTTCGTCTCATTCAGGAAGCACGCGCGGAGGGCGTGAAACTCGCCATTGCGACGACAAGCGATCCCGCCAATGTCGAAGCGCTGTTGCGAGCCTTATTCGCGCCGGATGCGCCGTCCTGGTTTTCTGTCATCGGCGCGGGCGATGTAGTGCCGAAGAAAAAGCCGGCGCCAGATGTTTATCTTTATGTGCTGAAGAAGCTCGGCATTCCGGCAGGGCATGCGATCGCGATCGAAGACTCCGAGAATGGCCTGTTGGCGGCGTTAGCCGCCGGCCTGACGGTCGTTGCCACGCCGAGCTCATACACGGATACGGACGATTTCTCGAAGGCGCATGTGATCTTGAGCGACCTTGGCGACGAGCATGCGCCGTCTCGCCGCCTCGGAGGCCATGCCTTGGACCGCGTCGATCTTGCGAGCCTCCGCAAGCTCCTGGCGTAGCGCCCCGGCAAAGCGGTTGAGGTCGCGGGGCTCTTAGGGTTCGAGCACCGAATCCCAGTAGAGATAGTCCATCCAGCTTTCGTGCAGATAATTCGGCGGGAAGAGCCGGCCGTTGTGGTGAAGATCATTCACCGTCGGCTGAAAAGGCTGACGCGCCGGAAACATATGCACTTCTCTCGGCAGCCGATCGCCTTTGCGCAAATTGCAGCAGGAACAGGCGGCGACGACGTTTTCCCAGGTCGTGGTGCCGCCTTTCGAGCGCGGCACGACATGATCGAAGGTCAGTTCTTCGCGCGTCCCGCAATATTGGCAGGTGAAGCGATCGCGTAGGAAGACATTGAATCGCGTGAAGGCCGGATGACGCGAGGGTTTGATATAGGTTTTAAGCGAGACGACGGAGGGAAGCTTCATCTCGAAGCTTGGACTGCGCACCGTCCGCTCATAATGCGAAACGATGTTCACGCGGTCCAAAAACACCGCCTTGATGGCGTCCTGCCAGCACCATAGAGAAAGCGGATAGTAGCTCAACGGACGAAAGTCGGCGTTGAGAACAAGTGCCGGACAAGCTTCCGGCGAGACCATGGGTTGGCAGTGAACCGTCAAACCTGGAACCTCGCTGACACCCGAATCGCCAGATCGGCCTCACCTCCGACCCGCCCGAATCGGGCGCATCCCACTCACAAAACCCTATCCCCTCAGGATCGACCTTTTATGACCAGCCATTCTAAATAGCCGCAATCCCTAAGGCAAATCGCCCTACGGACCACATTCTATAGAGGACATGACGGCAATGTGAAAGCCTGCCGGTGTCGTCCCGCTGCAGGCTTTCAAGCCTGCCCACGGTCCCGTGAAGGCAGTGCCGGGCCATCACCGGGTCGGGATCGGGGTCCCGCTTCGGTAGTCGTAGAAGCCGCGATGGGTCTTGCGGCCGAGCCAGCCGGCTTCGACATATTTCACGAGCAAGGGGCAGGGCCGATATTTCGTATCCGCCAGCCCTTCATGCAGCACCTGCATCACCGACAGAACCGTATCGAGGCCGATGAAATCGGCGAGCTGCAGCGGACCCATCGGGTGATTGGCGCCGAGCCGCATCGCCGTATCGATCGCATCGACCGTGCCCACGCCCTCATAGAGCGTATAGATCGCCTCATTGATCATCGGTAGCAGAATGCGATTGACGATAAAGGCCGGAAAATCCTCCGAGACAATCGAGGTTTTGCCGAGACGCGTCGTAAATTGCTTCGCCGCGCTGAAGGTCGGCTCGTCTGTGGCGATGCCGCGGATCAGCTCGACGAGCTGCATACGCGGAACGGGATTCATGAAATGAATGCCGATAAAGCGCTCCGGCCGATCGGTGGTGGACGCGAGACGGGTGATCGAGATGGATGAGGTGTTGGTGGCGAGGATGCAATCCTTACGCAACACCGGACAGAGGCCGGCAAAGATCTTGCGCTTGATTTCCTCATTTTCGGAAGCGGCTTCGAGGATCATGTCGCAATCGGCAAAGCCCTGCGGATCGAGCATCGGCTTGATCCGCGCCATGGCGGTCTTCTTCATCTCCTCGTCGATCTGCTGGCGCTCGATAAGACGGCTCATGGCGGAATCGATATGCTCGATGCCGGTTTTGACCCGGTCCGCGGAGGTATCGTTGAGCAGGATGTCGATACCGGCGAGCGCGCAGACCTGGGCGATGCCGCCTCCCATTTGGCCTGCACCAATGACGCCGATTTTCTGTATTTCAGTCATGGGTTCTCATCCATAAGTGGCCGTCCAAGGCATCACGCCTGATGACCTTTGTACCCGAGCTTGGCGAGTTCGTCGTTCAGTGCTGGCACAATAGCGAAAAGATCGCCGACAAGGCCATAGTCCGCGACCTTAAAAATCGGCGCGTCTTCGTCTTTATTAATGGCGACGATGACCTTCGAATCCTTCATCCCCGCAAGGTGTTGGATCGCGCCGGAGATGCCAATGGCAATATAAAGGTCCGGCGCGACGACTTTACCAGTTTGGCCGATCTGCCAGTCGTTTGGTGCATAGCCGGCATCGACCGCGGCGCGAGACGCCCCGATCCCGGCGCCCAGCGTCTCCGCCAGCGGCCCGATCAAGGCCGAGAAATTCTCCGCGCTCTGGAGCGCGCGGCCGCCCGAGACGACGATCCGCGCCGCGCCGACCTCGGGCCGATCCGAATGCGTCAGCATTTCGGCGACGAAACGCGAAAGGCCGGGGTCTGCCGCAACCGGCAGCTTTTCGATCGGCGCGGGCGCGCCTTCGTCCGCCGGCGGAAACGCCGCGGTGCGCACGGTCAGGACCTTGATGGCGTCTAATGACTCGACCATTTCGATGGCATTGCCCGCATAAATCGGACGCTCGAAAACATTCGGAGCGTGAATTTTCGTAATCTCCGAAATCTGCATCACATCGAGCAAAGCGGCAACCCGCGGCAAGATATTTTTGGCCGCCGACGTCGCCGCTGCGACAATGGCGCCATAAGCCGGCGCAAGGTGGACGATCAGCGCCGCCATAGGCTCGGCGAGCCGATGGGCATAGCGCGCATGATCGGCAAGAAGGATCTTATCGACGCTGGAAAGCCGCGCCGCCGCTTCGGCGATAGGCGCGACGTCATGTCCCGCGACGAGAACATGCACGCTCTCGCCAAGCGCTGAGGCTGCAGAGAGGGCTTTTGCTGTCGCATCGCCAAGGCGGGCATTCTGGATGTCGGCGAGCAACAGAACAGGCATCAGATCACTCTCGCCTCGTGTCGCAATCGGCTCACGAGCTCGGCGGCGGAGGAAAGCTTGACCCCGCCGCGGCGCGTGGGCGGCTCGAATGTCTTCAAGACCTTCAAGTGGGGGCTAAGATCGATGCCGAAATCTACCGCGTCTTTTTCGTCGATCGGCTTCTTCTTCGCCTTCATGATATTCGGCAGCGTGGCATAGCGCGGCTCGTTGAGGCGGAGATCCGTCGTGACGACGGCGGGCAATGTCAGCTCGAGTGTTTCCCGTCCGCCGTCCACTTCGCGCGTGACGGCGATCATCTCGTCGCCGATCTCGACCTTCGAGGCAAATGTGCCTTGGCCCCAGCCGAGCAATGCGGCGAGCATCTGGCCCGTTTGATTGCAATCGTCGTCGATCGCCTGTTTGCCGAGAATGATGAGAGCGGGTTTCTCGATCTCGGCGGCCGCCTTCAACAGTTTGGCGATCGCCAGCGGCTCCAGTTTCTGATCCGTTTTGATCAAGAGACCGCGATCGGCGCCAAGCGCGAGACCTGCGCGGATCGTTTCAGCCGCTTCGGATGTGCCGATGGAAACGATGACGATCTCCTTCGCCTTGCCAGCCTCTTTGATCCGCAGCGCTTCTTCGATGGCGATCTCATCGAAAGGGTTCATCGACATTTTGACTTTGTCGAGTTCGACCCCGGAGCCATCGGCTTTGACGCTGATCTTGACGTTGAAATCGACCACTCTTTTCACGGCCACGAGGATTTTCATCGCAAGCTCCATCCCGCGGCGGGCGGCTGAGGTCGTAGTCTCGCGCTGACCCTGAGTCAAACTAAGGAGCGCCTATCATCACGCAGGATCAGGGGTTTTTGCGCTGAAGGCCGCCCGGGGCGCCGAGCGATTGCGCGACGAACAATCCGCCATGCAGCAGGCCGCCGCCATCGATGCCGTGGCCGATGCCGACAGACAAATGCCATTGGCATGGGATTCCAACGCGGCTCAGCTCTTCGCCCGCGAGAAAGAGACTCTCTACCGGGATCAGATCGTCTTCATTGCCATGGATGAGAAAGAGCGGCGGCGGGCGCCCTTGCGCGTCGCGGGCGTTCGCCTCCGATAAATGCTCGGGCCCGACGAGCACGCCTGAATAGCCGAGGATCGCGCCCGGCGCGCGTTTGCGGCGGAGCCCCACATGTAGCGCCATCATCGTGCCTTGGCTGAATCCGACGAGCGCGAGCCGGCTGTCGTCGAGATTGAGCCGCGCGAGTTCGACGTCGAGAAAGGCATCGAGTGTGGGCCGAGCCTGATTGACGCCCTGCCAGAGTTCTTCCGGATCGCGCAGCGAGAGCGGAAACCATTCGCGCCCGACGGGCGCCTGGGCGCAGGGAAAGGGGGCGTGCGGTGAAACGAAGGCCGCGTCCGGCAGCAGGGACTGCCACTGCTTGCCGATCTCGATGAGATCATTGCCGTCGGCGCCGTAGCCGTGAAGGAAGACGACCAATTGCTTGGGCGACCGGCTCTTCGCCGCGAGGCGCGGCCCGTCGAGGGGAGGGGGCATGCGACCGTCCTTGGAAATGGCTGTGGGGAAGAAAGACGTTTCGGCAGGAAGGTCAAGTGAGCTTCACGAGAGCGCTAAGCGCCGGCAAGCGCCGCCCATCGCTCTCGCATCCGTTGCGGTTCTGCCACAGACAGGCGCCCCCTGCGGGACGGCGGCCCGAGGCGTCACGACTCGGTGCCTTTGACCTCCAAGATCGCCGTGCTGGCTTTGCATTTTCGGCTTATGAAAGAGAAAGTCCGATTCGAGGCGGCCAAAGGTTCTCGCTTTTTCAAGCCGATGCCTTAGCTATGCCACAGACGAGATTGTAATTGGTTCTCAATTCTTGGCCCGAAAGGGCGAAGGTTTTCCTGAACTGATCGACCACGGGCAACGTCGACCAAACTGTCTGTTCGGCAGGTCCAGGCTCACAAAATGACGCGATCCTTTATCCCGCATGTCTTCCGCTTTGCGCCCTCGCCGAACGGCTATTTGCACCTCGGCCATGCCTATTCGGCGCTGATCAATCACCAGATGGCGCAAGCCGTCGGCGGGACGCTGCTCATCCGGGTCGAGGATATCGATGTCGCCCGCTGCCGGCCGGAATTCGAGCAGGCGATCTATGAGGATCTGAATTGGCTCGGCCTCACCTGGGAAGAGCCGGTTCGGCGCCAATCCGAACATTTCGATGCCTATGCCGATGCGCTCGCGCATCTCGAACAGCAGAGTCTGGTCTATCCATGCTTCTGCTCGCGCAGCGAAGTTGCGAGCGTCTTGACCGATCAGCCGGATTGGCCGCGCGACCCCGACGGCTCGCCGCTTTATCCCGGCACCTGCAAGTGCCTCTCAGCGAGCGAGCGTTGGGCGCGCCTGTCCGCCGGCCAGCCGGCCGCTTTGCGGCTCGACATGAAGGCGGCACTCGCAAAGGTCAGCCAGCGCATGGGCCAGAAGATTGGCTGGCGCGAATATGGCGCGGGGATGCAGGGGCGCGAAGTGGCGGCGGACCCGGCCCTGTGGGGCGATGCCGTGCTGTCGCGCAAGGATATTCCGGCGAGCTATCATATTGCCGTCGTCGTGGACGATGCGCTGCAGGGCGTGACCGACGTCGTGCGCGGCGAGGATCTGTTCATGGCGACGGGATTGCATCGCCTGTTGCAGATTCTGCTCGATCTGCCTGCGCCCTGCTATCATCACCACGAGCTTTTGCGCGACGCGGCTGGGCGCAAGCTCTCGAAGAGCCTGCGCGCCAAATCCTTGCGCACGCTACGCCACGAAGGGCTGACGCCCGAAGACGTCAAAGCCCATTTCGGGTTGACTGCGCGCGACTTCGCCTTCGTGCCTTAGGCCGCCTCCGGCCTAAACACCCCCGGCGGCACGAGCCCCGGCGTGACATAGGCATGATGAAGCACGTCGAGCTGCGCCCACAGCACATCGCATTTGAAACGCACCGCGCCGATGCAAGCCTCTTGGTCTTCGCGGCTCAGCGCATGCGTCTTGACATAGTTGAGCGCGAATTCCGCGTCGCGCGGCGCCTGCGTCAGCCGGCGCTTGAAATAGGCGAGCACGTGATCGTCGATGAAACTGTAATTCTCCAGCATGCCGGCGATCCGCTCGCGATGGATCGAAGGCGCGAAGAGTTCGGTGAGCGAGGAGGCAACGGCGACCACGAGCTTCTGCTCGCGCACGAAGTGGACATAGGATTCGACGATGTGTCGCGTCGCGGGCAGTGCGCCAGCGAATGAGGTGACATAGTCGCGGTCCAACCCGAGACCGTCGGTCAACACCAGCCAGCGTTCGATGCCGCCGGGCTCCTCGCCATAGCCGTCGTGATCGTGAATGCGCCGGATCCATTCGCGGCGCAATTCGCGGTCGTGCACGCGGCTGATGAGCGCCGCGTCCTTGCGCGGAACCGCTTCCTGATAGCAATAGCGATTGAGCGCCCAGGCCTGGACCTGGCCCCTGTTGAGCTTCCCGCCATGCAGAAGCTTATGGAAGACGTGCTTGTCGTGATAGCGCTCGGCGCCCACGGCCCGGATCGACGCCTCGAAAAGATCGGGCGCCAGAGGCTTTTCGGCGGAAAGTGCCACCGGCGTTTTGAGGCTGGCCATCTCGTTCATCCGCAAACTCCTTGAATAGGCTTGGCAGCTTTGCAGCAGCGTCCCCGGGCGGTGCCAGAGTGGACGGAACACCGTTCCCCGACTTATGCACAGGAATGTCTTGCCCTTGGATTGCTGCGAACAGCAATTGAGCCGGCAAGTTAGCCAGCGGAACTCTGCGTCACTTGACGCCGATCAAGGAGAAGGATGAATCTGAACCGCAGTTGTGTAAGATTTTTGTTTTGAATTTTCCTGGTGTGCCAGGGCTCGAACAGTCAATGCGCGTGGCGCGCTTGTATCCGTGGGCCGCGGGAGTCGTTACCTTCATGTAGATTGGTTCAATCGATTTGAGCGAGGCGATTCGCCATGAGATGGCGTCCAGTGACGGCGCGACGGGGCAAAGCAGGAGAGGCAGCGCGTAGACTCGCGACAGTTTTGATTTTGGCGGCTGCGGCCCTCGGTGCGATGACGCAATCCGGTGCCGCCTTTGAACAAGGCGCATCCTTCACGATTATGCCAGGGCTGACGATGGGTATCCCCTTCGCCAACACCCACAGCCCCGGCTTTTATTTCTATAGTCTGGGCAACTATGGCACCTCTTCCGTGCCGCGTGATGTGGCGCCGGGCGACGCCTCGATCAAAGCCGACATTCCCGATTATGTTCCCGCCCTTCTGTGGACGACGCCGTGGACGCTCTTCGGCGCGCATTACGCCGTGCTCGTCGCACAGCCGGTCGCGCAGGTGAAAGTCTATGGCGAAATTCCGGGGCGCGGCTGGTATACGAGCCAAGGCGGCGGCTTGCGCAACACGATCATCACGCCCATCAACCTCTCATGGCATTTGCCGGGCGGCTGGTATGTCGGCGCGGGCTTGAACACGCATGTTCCCGACGCGAGGACCACGGGCATCAACGGCCTCGACAGCGCGGGCCAGCCCTATTGGACCTTGGAGCCGACCTTTGCCGTCAGCTATCTGAAGGACGGCTATGATTTCAGCGCCACCGTCCTCTATGACGTCTATACGACCAATACCTATTCGCATGTCACCGATGGGCAAGCGATCTACCTCGATCTGACGGCGACGAAGAAATTTGGCTCTTACGAGATTGGCCCCGTCGGTTATGTCGCGGCGCAAACGACGCGCGACACCGGCGGAAACCCCATGGGTTTTGTCGGCTCGGCCGGCGCGATCAACAGCTGCGAGCCCGAGCCGGGCGGCGCCTATAATTATTGCGTTCGCGCCGCGAAGGCGGGCGTCGGTGGGATGGTCGCTTATGACTTCGCTCGCGGGAATATCGCGCTGATCGCGACGCAATCCGTGTTGAGCCACGGGCAGGGCGGCTTGGACGGCTGGCGCGTCTGGACGCAATTGTCCTTCAAACTTTATGGCGATGGCGTTTCGCCGCCGCTCCAATCGTCGCCCTTTGACGGTCTGTTTCATTAGCGAAGCGCTGGGCCTCAACAACGGGCCCTAGATGATCTAAACTTTGGCCATGGCGCCAGAGACCGACATAAAGACCGACAGCTCGTTCAAACCCGTCGCTCTTCTTGATCTTGTCGATCAGAGTGCGCTGCGTTTTCCCGGCCGCCCGGCGACGGATTTCTTCGGCAAGCGGCTGACCTACACGGCCTTGCAGCGGCTCATCGCCCGCGCGGCGCGCGGCTTTCAATGGCTCGGAGTGAGGAAAGGCACGCGTGTCGGCCTTTGCCTGCCCAACACGCCATATTCCATCATCTGTTATTTCGCGATCCTCAAGGCGGGCGGGATCGTCGTCAATTTCAATCCGCTCTATGTCGAGCGCGAGATCGCGCAGCAGATCGAGGATTCCGGCACGACCATCATGGTGACAGTCGATGTCGCCCGAATCTATCCCAAGGTCGCCGCGGCCTTGGACAAGACCTGTCTTCAGAAGATTGTCGTTTGTCCGTTGTCCGGCGCCTTTCCGCTGCTGACGGGCCTCGGCCTCAAGCTCTTCAAATCGGCGCAACTCTCAAAGATTCCGCGTGATCTGTGCCATGTCAGTTTCGCCAGGCTTATCGCGTCTCACACGCCGATCGATCCGGTGCAGATTGATCCCGAGCGCGACATCGCCGTGTTGCAATATACGGGCGGAACGACTGGCGTCCCCAAGGGTGCGATGCTCACCCATGCCAATCTCGCCGCCAATGTCGAGCAGATCCGCATCCACATGCATGACGTGACGCCCGGGCATGAGCGGGCACTCCTTCTGCTGCCGCTCTTTCATGTGTTCGCGATGACCGCAGGCATGAATTATTGCCTCGCCATCGGCGCTGAGATCGTTCTCTTGCCGCGGTTCGACGTGCATGAGGTGTTGCGTTTTCTGACGAAGAAGCGGCCCACGCTGTTCCCAGGCGTGCCGTCGCTTTATGCGGCGCTCAATGCCAAAGAGGGTAGCGGCCGCTATGATCTTTCTTCCGTGCGCTATTGCATTTCGGGCGGCGCACCTCTGCCTGCTGAAGTGCGGCAACGATTCGAGCAATTGTCCGGCTGCAAATTGCTCGAAGGCTATGGGTTGACCGAAGCCTCGCCCGTCGTCAGCGCCAACCCGATCGACGCGGAGCCGCGCGGCAGTTCGGTCGGCCAGCCCTGCGTCGGCACAATCGTCGAAATCCGCTCGCCGGAAAATCCGCATCTCGTGATGCCGGTGGGAGAAAAAGGCGAAGTCTGCCTGCGCGGCCCGCAAGTGATGGCCGGCTATTGGAACAATCCCGAAGAGACCGCGGCCGTCTTCGTCGATGGCGCGCTTAGAACCGGCGACATCGGCTATCTCGATGCCGATAATTTTCTCTATCTCGTCGATCGCATCAAAGACATCATCCTCTGCGGCGGCTTCAACGTCTATCCGCGCATGATCGAGGAGGCGCTCTACCGCCATCCGGCCGTGGCGGAAGCTGCCGTCATCGGCGTGCCCGATCCCTATCGCGGGCAAGTCCCCATGGCTTTCGTCATTCTGCGCCAGGATCACAAGGCGACGGAGCGCGAACTGCTGCGTTTCCTCGGCGATCAGCTCTCGAAGCTCGAAATTCCGCGCAGCATCGTCATTCGGGATACGCTGCCCAAAACGACGATCGGCAAAATCGACCGCAAGGTGCTGGTCGAGGAGGAGCGCGCAAAGCGCGACGCGGCGGCGAAGAAATAGGCGCTTTTCCGTCTCGGCGCGCCGAGCGTTTTGGTGCGCGAGCCCCTATATAAACGGGCCAAAACCGAGATTGCCCTTTGCTCTCCGAATTGACCCGCTCCGAGACCTTCCTGCCGCGCCCGTTCCTTGATTGGTTTGCCGCGCGCGGCTGGGCTGTGCGCCCGCATCAATGGGCGCTTCTGGAAAAGGCGCAGGAGAATGAGAACACGCTTCTCATCGCGCCGACAGGTGCCGGTAAGACGCTGGCCGGCTTTCTGCCGACGCTTGTCGATTTCGCGCCCTCGCGGCGCCCGAACAGGCGCCGTGGGCTGCACACGCTTTATATCTCGCCGCTGAAGGCGCTCGCCGTCGATATCGAACGCAATCTCGAAATTCCGATCTCGGAAATGGGTCTCGACATCAGGGTCGAGACGCGCACGGGCGACACATCCTCCTCGAAGCGCCAGCGCCAGCGCCGCGATCCGCCCGACATCCTTCTGACGACGCCGGAGCAGCTTGCGCTTCTGCTGTCGAGCGTCGACGCCCGATTTCTCTTCTCCGATCTGAAGCGCGTCATTTTCGACGAATTGCATGCCATCGCCGGCTCGAAACGCGGTGATCTCCTCGCGCTCGGCCTCGCGCGCCTTCGTTCGCTCGCGCCGCAGATGAAGACAACCGGCCTCTCGGCGACGGTGCGCGATCCTGCAGAACTCTGCCGCTGGCTCGTCGGGCAAGGAGACACGCATGAGAACGGCGCGAAAGAAGCAGCGCTGGTGACGGCGCCGCCCGGCGCGCCGCCCGACCTCACGATTCTTGAATCCCCGCAGCTTATCCCGTGGGCGGGGCATACGTCTCGTCACGCGCTGCCGGAAATCTATCGGCGCATCAAAGAAGCGCATCTGACGCTGGTCTTCGTCAATACGCGCGCGCTCGCCGAGTTCATCTTTCAGGAGTTGTGGCGGCTCAACGACGACATGCTGCCGATCGCGCTTCATCATGGCTCGCTCGATGTCGGTCAGCGCCGCAAGGTCGAAGCCGCGATGGCGGAAGGCAAGCTAAAAGCCGTCGTCTGCACGTCGACGCTCGATCTCGGAGTCGATTGGGGGGATGTCGATCTCGTCATCAATGTCGGCGCGCCGAAGGGTGCGAGCCGGCTGATGCAACGAATCGGCCGCGCCAATCACCGCCTAGACGAGCCCTCGCGTGCGATCCTTGTGCCGTCGAATCGGTTTCAGGTTCTCGAATGCCGCGCAGCCGTCGATGCGGCCTATGCCGGCGTGCAGGACACGGCGGTTGCGCGGCGCGGCGCGCTCGACGTGTTGTGTCAGCATATTTTGGGCATGGCCTGCGCGGAGCCTTTTGCCGAAGACGATCTCTATAGCGAAGTCATCTCCGCCGAACCCTATCGCGATTTGACCCGCGAAGAATTCGACGCAGCGGTTGCCTTAGTTGCGCATGGCGGCTATGCCCTCTCGTCTTATGAACGCTTTGCCAAGATCAAGAAGCAGAAGGACGGACGCTGGCGGATTACGAACGGCCGCGTCGCGCAGACCTATCGCATGAATGTCGGCACGATCGTCGAGGCGGACATGCTGAAAGTCCGCCTCATCCAAGGCAAAGCCGCGGAGCCAGGCGGGTCCTACACGGGCCCCTTGCGGCGCGGCGGCCGCGTGCTCGGCGAGATCGAAGAATATTTCCTCGAGACACTCGCGCCGAACGATACCTTTCTCTTTGGCGGCGAAGTGTTAGCATTGCGCGGCATTGTCGAAGACGAGGCGCTGGTCTCGCGCAGCCATGCGGAGGCGCCGAAAATTCCGTCTTACGACGGCGGCAAATTTCCACTGTCGACCCATCTTGCCAAACGCGTGCGCGAGCTTCTCTCCGATCCGCGCCAATGGGAGGGGCTGCCCGAAGAGGTGATCGAATGGCTTGACCTCCAGCAGCATTTTTCGGTCCTCCCGCCGGCGAACGATCTGCTCGTCGAGACCTTTCCTTATGGCTCGCGTTTTCACCTCGTCTGCTATCCGTTCGAGGGCCGTCTCGCGCATCAGACGCTGGGCATGCTGCTGACGCGGCGGCTGGAGCGCGCGGGACTGAAGCCCCTCGGCTTCGTTTGCAATGATTATGGGCTGGGCGTCTGGGGGATGGCGGACCTCGGCGCAGAGATCAAGGCGCGACGCCTCAAGCTTGACGATCTCTTCAGCGAAGACATGCTGGGCGACGATCTCGAAGCCTGGTTGCAGGAATCGGCTCTGATGAAACGGAGTTTCCGCGCCTGCGCCATTATCTCCGGGATGATCGAACGCAATTTCATTGACCGGCGGAAGAGCGGCCGCCAGGTGACCATCTCGACCGACCTGATTTATGACGTTTTGCGCCGGCATGAGCCGGACCATATTTTGCTGCGCGCGGCCCGAGCGGATGCGGCCAACGGACTCCTGGATCTTGGCCGGCTCGCCGCGATGCTCTCGCGCATCAAGGGCCGAATCAGGCATAAAGGGCTGAACCGCGTGTCGCCGCTCGCCGTGCCTGTGATTTTGGAGATTGGCCGCGAACCGGTTTATGGTGAGGCACGCGACGCCATTTTGGCGGAAGCGGCGCAAGATCTTGTGCGCGAAGCGACTGACAGTCGATAAGGTCCGATTCCCGCGGGGGACAATCGGGCCCCTGTCCGGGAGAGGTCCGATTTTCGTGCAGCCTCCTTCAGCCCATCTGAGCCTCGGCTCGGCACAATTCGTCGCCGACCCGATGGGTGCGCTGTTCTGGCCCGACCAACATCTTCTGATCGTCGCCGATCTGCATCTCGAAAAAGGCTCTGCCTATGCGGCGCGGCGGATTTTTCTGCCGCCCTATGATACGCGCGCGACTTTGATGGCGCTTGCAGCACTCATCGCGCGCTATGCGCCGCGCCGCGTTCTTGCGCTGGGCGATTCCTTTCACGACGGCGACGCGAGTGAGAGACTTCTCCCGCGCGATCGCGCAACGTTGGCGGCCCTCCAGAGCCGGCGCGATTGGATCTGGGTTGCGGGCAATCATGATCCTGTGCTGCCGGCCGATCTCGGCGGCGATCGCTGCCAGGAGATGACGATCTGTGGCATCACGTTCCGTCACGCGGCCGACCCGGAATGCAACGACTATGAGATCGCCGGGCATTTGCATCCCGTGGCGCGTGTCGCGGGCAGTGCCGGCTCGGTGAGGCGGCGGTGCTTCGTCGCCGACAATCGGCGCTGTATTCTGCCGGCGCTCGGGGCCTATGCCGGGGGGCTCAATCTCTTGGACGAAGCCTTCGCCGCTCTGTTTCCACTCACCGAATGTTTTGCGCATGTGTTGGGCCGCGATCGCGTTTATCGTATCGCGCAGCACCGCTGCCTGCCGGATTGATGCCGCTTTATTTTATAGGTCTCGCGCGATGAGAGAATAAGGGGATTGTCATGCCGAACGGTCGATTTGAAAATCCGGTCTCGAAAGGCGCGCTGAGGGCAGGCGCGATGGCTTTCGCGATTGGCGCTTTGGTCCAGGTGGCCTTCGTTCAAGCCGCGACGGCCGACGAGCTTCAGCCCTTCCGGAATGTCGGGGACGGCTATCGGGCGGTCAAAGTCATCACCAGCTACGATCTTCACCCCGAAACCAAGACAATGGATATCGTCGCCAAAGAGCCGAACGATCCGTCTTTCTCGCGCGACGTTATGGCGAGCCTGGCGGCACGCACCGTCCATGAAATCTGCGCCAATCGTACGCTCCGGCCCGGATGGACGATCCGCATTTTTCTGCCCGGCGAATCCGCGCCCGTGTCCCAATGTCGGACTGGAGCGCCGGCTGGACATCTGCAAAGACATGCCAGCTTGGCCGGCCCGCGGAAAAATGGCGAGAGTTAATCTGGCGCCATTCTTGCGGGGCGGATCCAAGAGCGAATGTCGGCGTTGGGTTTGATGCCTCACCGGTGATGGCCGGGACATCGCAGGAGGGTCGACGATGGCGAAGCGCCATGAGTCAGATGCTTCCGCCCGCCTGGCTGCGCTCGCGCAGGAGGCAGCCGCCTGTCGCCGCTGCCCACTTTATAAAGATGCCACGCAGACGGTGTTCGGCGAAGGCAATGCCTCGGCCGCGCTCGTTCTCGTCGGCGAACAGCCGGGCAATCAGGAAGATCTCCAAGGCCATCCCTTCGTCGGGCCTGCCGGCGGCATTCTCGACCGCGCCTTGGCCGAGGCCGGGCTCGACCGCGGCTCGGTCTATCTCACCAATGCCGTCAAGCATTTCAAACATGAGGCGCGCGGCAAACGGCGGCTGCATAAACGGCCGAACCGCTATGAAATCGAGCAATGCCGATGGTGGCTCGAGCGCGAACTGGCGGTCATCAAGCCCGCTCTCGTCGTCGCCCTTGGCGCGACAGCCGCCCATACGCTTGCCGGGTGCGCTCTGACCTTGAGCCGGGAACGAGGCCACATCTTGAGCTTTCAGAATGGCCTGCAGGGCATCGTGACCCTCCATCCGTCGGCGATCCTCAGAATGCCGGATGAAAAAAGCCGGCACGCCGCGTTCGAGAGCCTTGTGAAAGATCTGCAAATGGCATTGGAACTTGCAGGCAACGAGCCGTCTCGATTGGCAAAGCCTCAGATGGCTAAGGTTAATGTCTAAGCTAAAAAGGCGCGGACGAATCCGTCCGCGCCTTGAAGAAAAAGATACGATATCAGTGAGATCAGTCGTCGCACTCTTCCTTGTGCACCGTCTTCGAATCGCCCATCTCATCTTCCTTGTGCACGGTCGTCGACTGGCAATCTGTGCCGCGATGGTGTTCGACCACCACGTCGTGATGCTCAGGCACCGGAACCGGAAGCACACCCGCCGGATGATCGATTACAACCTCATCGGCGAGAACGGCAGAGCCGGCGAACATGCCGCCGCTCAAGATCATCATCGCGATCATTGCATTACGCATTGGCTATCTCCCTGATCAGCAATGCGGAGCAACGGACGATGCTCGCGACGGTTCCCGCCAATGTCAGTGTGTTTCTTGGCTCAAGCTTTGCAGGCACCGCTCACGACGGCATGACGCTTGGACGGCGCGGCTGAATGCCGTTCGCGAAGCATGACGATCAGATTTCAGAAGATTTAAGAAAAATTGCCGCGGGTCTCATTGCATAGCTGCCATACGCAGCCGCTGTTGACTCCTCGTGACTCTCAGCGGATGGTTTCAAAAACGGGCTGATCTCATCATGCAAGTCAATATCAATGGCCGAGATTGGCAAATCGACGTGCCGCCGGATATGCCGTTGCTGTGGGTCATCCGCGACGTCGTCGGATTGACGGGCACGAAATTCGGCTGCGGCATCGCGCAATGCGGCGCCTGCACAGTTCACCTTGACGGCAATCCCGTCCGCTCCTGCGTTCTTCCCGTCGGTCTCGTCGGCTCGCAAGCCGTGACGACGATCGAAAAAATCGGCGACACGAAAAACGGCAAAAAGATTCAAAGTGCTTGGCTCGCGTTAGATGTCGTCCAATGCGGCTATTGCCAGTCCGGCCAGATCATGTCGGCCGCGGCGCTTCTCGATCGCACGCCCAATCCCACCGATCGCGACATTGACAATGCCATGTCCGGCAACATTTGCCGCTGTGGTACCTATCCGCGTATTCGCGCCGCCATCAAGCAGGCCGCAATCTCCGAAGGCTAGAGGGAATGTTGATGACCACGCGTCACGGTCCCGCTTATGCTCTCGTCCGTCCCGCGGCGCTCACCAATCTTTCACGCCGTCATCTCCTGCAAGCCAGCGGCGGATTCCTTCTCGCCTTTGCCGCCGATAGTGCGCGATCGAAGGCTCATGCCGCCAACCCAACAACGAAGCCAGGCTATGACGGCTTCAAACCCGCCGGCTTCATCCGCATCTCGAAGCAGGATGGCATCGTGCTCATCATCCCCAACACGGAGATGGGCCAGGACATCTATACCGGCGAAGCCATGCTGATCGCGGAAGAGCTCGAAGCGGGGCTCGATCAGCTCAAGGTCGTTGCCGCGCCGCCCGATGCCACGCTTTACACCGACCAACTCCTTGGAGAACAAGCGACGGGCGGATCGACCTCCGTGCGCGCCGCGTGGCTTCCCCTTCGCCAAGCCGGCGCGGTGACGCGTACCATGTTGATTGCGGCGGCCGCTGCGCAATGGAATGTGCCGGTGGCCGAGTGTTCCGCGAAACGCGCGGTCGTGACGCATCAGCCGACCGGCCGCACGCTCAGTTACACGGATCTCGGCGATGCGGCTTTTCAGCAGCCCGTCCCGCAACAGGTGACGTTGAAGTCGCTCAAAGATTTCACGCTGATCGGCAAATCGACTCGCCGCATCGAGGGCCCGGACAAAATCAACGGCACCGCGCAATTCGGAATCGACTGCACGGCTCCCGGGATGAAATTCGCAACGGTCGCGGCCTGTCCCGTCTTCGGCGGCAAGCTCGCGGATGTGGACGAAAAGGCCGCGCGCGCCGTTCCGGGTGTCGTTGACATCATCCGCATCGAAGATGCCGTTGCTGTTATCGGCGATCATTTCTGGGCGGCGCAGCGGGGTCTCGACGCGCTCCGCATCCGCTGGGACGAAGGCGCCAATCGCGATCTCACGACCGAGCAACTTAGGGATCAGCTAAAGTCCTTCTCGCAGGACGGCAACGCAATCGTCGCGCGCAAGGAGGGCGACATCGATGGTGCGTTCCATCAGGCGACGACCCGGCTCGACGCGACTTACGAACTTCCCTTTCTCGCGCATGCGGCGATGGAGCCGATCAACACGCTCATCCATGTGAAACCCGACTCCTGCGAGATTTGGGTCGGGACGCAGGTTCCGGTGCGCGCGCAAATGATCGCGGCGAAGGTCACCGGCCTACCGCCCGAGAAAGTCATCGTCCACAATCAGCTGATTGGCGGCGGTTTCGGGCGGCGGCTCACGGCGGAAACGGTCGGCCAGGCAGCCGCCATCGCCAAGCAGGTGAGCTATCCGGTCAAGATCATTTGGACCCGCGCCGAAGACATTCAACATGACGTCTATCGGCCTGCCTATTACGACCGCATCTCCGCCGGGTTCGGGCCCGATGGAATGCCGACCGTGTGGGTTGATCATATCACTGGCGCGTCGGTTCTCGGACGCTTTCTTCCCACCGGCCTGCCGGAAGGCGCGCTCGATTTCGACGCGGTCGAGGGCGCGAAAGAAAATCCCTATGCGTTTCCCGCCGTTCAGGTCGATTGGGTGCGCGCCGATCCGCCGATTCCGATCAGCTGGTGGCGCGGTGTCGGCCCGACGCACAATGTCTTCGTCGTCGAAAGTTTCATGGACGAGATGGCGCATGCGGCGGGACGCGATCCCGTCGCCTATCGCTTGGCGCTTCTCGGCAAGACGCCGCGCGTCGCCAATGTGTTGAAGCTCGCTGCGGAAAAATCGGGCTGGGGCAGCCCACTGCCAAGCGGCCGGGGCCGAGGCGTCGCGGTTCATAATTCCTTCGGCAGCAATGTTGCGGCAGTGATCGACATCGCGGTTTCCGCGAACGGCGAGATCACGCTGCAGAAGATCGTCATCGCCATCGATTGCGGCTTGTGCGTCAACCCGAATGCGGTCGATGCGCAGATGTCGGGCGGCATGATCTTCGGCCTCACAGCCGCGCTCTACAGCGACATCACCTTCAAGAACGGCCGCGTCCAGCAAAGCAATTTCAATGATTACCGCGTGATGCGGATGGACCAGACGCCGCCCATCGAGGTCTACATCGTGCCAAGCTCTGAGTCCCCGGGCGGCATCGGCGAGGTCGCAACCGCCATCGCGGCGCCGACGCTCGGCAATGCGATTTTCGCGGCGACAGGCAAAAGGCTGCGCCGGTATCCCTTCGATACGAAAGAGCTACACGCCGAGAACGCGGCTCACACGGTCTTCGCCGAGCTGTTGCCGACGGATCCCGCCGCCGTTCTCGCTGAGGCAGCGGAGCTTGCATCATGAGGCGGTGGCTTTATGCCCTCGTCGGATTGGCCATTGTCGCGGGTGCAGCCGCCTCGACCTTTTTCTTTTTGCCCGAGTCCGAAGCGCCCGTCGCGCTTTCCGCCGAAGCGCCGCAAGGCGACGCCTTGATCAAGCGCGGCGAATATCTCGCCCGCGCCGCGGATTGCGTGACCTGCCATACGGCGCCGAATGGCGAAGCCTATGCCGGCGGGCTCGCCTTCAAACTGCCTTTCGGCACGATCTACTCACCCAACATCACGCCGGACAAAGAGACGGGAATTGGCACGTGGAGCGATGTGGACTTCGTTCGCGCCGTGCATCGCGGCGTCGCCAAAGATGGACATATGCTCTATCCGGCGTTCCCCTATGCTTCCTACGCATTGCTGTCCAACGACGATGCGCTCGCGATCAAGGCCTATCTCTTCAGCCTCGCGCCGGTGAACGCGCAAGCGCCCGCGAATGCGCTCGTTTTTCCTTTCAATCAAACTTATCTCATGCGCGGATGGCGACTGTTGTTCGTGCCGAACCATCCAATGGAAGCCGACAGCGACAAATCGCCCGATTGGAATCGCGGCGCTTATCTGGTCGAAGCCTTAGGCCATTGCGGCGAATGCCACACGCCGCGCAATCTTCTCTACGGTCTCGACAACGGCAAAAAATTTTCGGGCGCTCCGATCGAAGGTTGGAAGGCTTACAATATTTCGTCGGACCCGCACGCGGGCATCGGCGCCTGGTCGGATGAGCAGCTCGCGATGTTCTTGAGCCAAGGCCATGCGACGGGGCGCAGCTCTGCCGCAGGCGCCATGGAGGAAGCGATCGACAACAGCCTGCGCTATCTGGATCACAAAGATATCGAGTCCATGGTCGCTTATCTTCGCACAATTCCCCCACAGTCGAGTGGCGAGAAATCGGCCGTCAATCTCGATCCGCCTGCGGTCAAAGTCTCGACTGCCTATTCGGCCGCGCCGCAGGAAAACGCCGCGAACGGTCTCGGGCTTCATATGTATGAGAGCGCCTGCGCGAGTTGTCATGGCTGGAACGGCGCGGACCTCGAACGGCCGCAAGCCGCGCTGCTTGGTAACCACACGGCCAATGATCCTGAGGCGACCAATCTGATTCAGGTCGTCCTCAATGGAGCCCATCTTGCCTCACCTTATGGTGCGGCTTTCATGCCCGCGTTCAAGGACGCCTACTCGGATCCCGAGCTAGCCGCGCTCAGCAATTACGTCGTCGAGCACTTCGGCGCGAAAGCACCCGCGATCAGTGCTGCCGATGTCGCGCGCGTGCGTCAGCAGAATTGAACGAACCGCTGATCTCCTTCCGGCGTCTTCCCGCAACCGGCGCTCTAACGCGCCTTGAAGCATTGCACCCGTGATGTCCCATAAGAAAAAACATTCTCCCGATCCCAAACGGCGTTCCCGTTTTCATGCGCCATTGCGCACGATCGTCTTGATTGCGGGGGCAGGGCTGTTGCTATCGGGATGCGTGCCGAGCATCGTCGATCCCGCAGGCCCCGTTGGCGCGGCCGACAATTCGATCATGATCGATTCGCTCGCCATCATGCTGGCGATCATCATTCCGACGATCATCGTCACCTTCGCCTTCGCCTGGTGGTTCCGCGCCTCCAATACGCGCGCTGTCTATCGGCCGAATTGGGAATATTCTGGCGAGATCGAAATGGTGGTGTGGGGCATACCGCTTCTCGTCATCGTGCTCTTGGGCGGCGTCGCGTGGATCGGCTCGCATGATCTCGATCCGGCAAAGCCCTTGCCGTCATCGCAAAAGACGATCGAAGTCCAGGCCGTGTCTCTCGATTGGAAATGGCTGTTCATCTATCCGCAGCAGGGCGTCGCGACTCTCAACAAGCTCGTCGTGCCGGCCGGCGTGCCGCTCCATTTTTCGCTCACCTCGGCGAGCGTCATGAACGTGTTCTTCGTGCCGAATTTTGGCAGCATGATCTACACGATGAACGGAATGGCGACGCAGCTTTATCTGCAGTCCGACAAGACCGGCACCTACTATGGACGCTCGGCGCATTTCAGCGGCGACGGCTTTCCCGGCATGGAGTTCAATGTCGATGTCGTGACGCCGGCCGATTACGCGGCCTGGGTCGCGAAGGCGAAGGATTCCAAATCCGCGCTCGACGAGACGCGCTATCGGGATCTTCTCAAACAGAGCGTCAACGATCCGCCCGCGACCTTCAAGCTTGCGGACAACACGCTCTTCTCATCCATCGTCATGCAAAAGCTGCCGCCAGGCCCCGGACCTATCCCGTCTGTGAGGCCTGAATTCGGAGATCAAAATGTTCGGTAAACTGACTTGGCAGGCCATTCCCTTCGATCAGCCCTTGCCGATGATTTCGTCCACGATCGTCGCGGTGGTCATCATCGGTGTGCTTGGCTGGGTCGTGTGGAAGGGTCATCTGCCCTATCTCTGGCGCGAGTGGATCACGAGCGTCGATCACAAGCGCATCGGCGTGATGTACACGCTTCTCGCCCTTGTCATGTTGCTGCGCGGCTTCGCGGACGCGATCATGATGCGGGCGCAGCAGGCGGTGGCGTTTCACTCCAACGGCTATCTGCCGCCGGCGCATTTCGATCAAGTGTTCTCCGCGCACGGCACGATCATGATCTTCTTCGTGGCGATGCCCTTCGTGATCGGCTTGATGAACTTTGTCGTGCCGCTGCAACTTGGCATCCGCGACGTTGCCTTCCCCACCCTCAACTCGGTCGGCTTTTGGCTGACGGCGACGGGCGCACTCCTTGTCAACATCTCGCTTGGCATCGGAGAATTTGCGCATACCGGCTGGCTGCCCTATCCGCCGCTCTCGGAATTGACCTACTCGCCCGGCGTCGGCGTCGATTACTATCTCTGGGCACTGCAAATCGCGGGCGTCGGAACGCTGACTGCGGGAATCAATCTCGTTACCACTGTGTTGAAGATGCGCGCGCCGGGCATGACCTATCTGCGCATGCCGATGTTCTGCTGGACGACGCTCGCGTCCAATCTCCTCATCGTCGCCGCCTTCCCGGTGTTGACCGCCACTTTGGCCATGCTGCTGCTCGACCGCTATCTCGGTTTTCATTTCTTCACCAATGAGGCCGGCGGCAATGTGATGATGTTTATGAACCTCATCTGGGCCTGGGGTCATCCAGAGGTTTACATCCTCATTCTTCCCGCCTTCGGAATCTTCTCCGAGGTCGTGGCGACCTATTCGCGCAAACCTCTGTTTGGATATCGCTCGATGGTCATCGCGACGATGGCGATCTGCGTGCTCTCCTTCATGGTCTGGCTGCATCATTTCTTCACCATGGGCGCCGGGGCGGATGTGAACGCCGTCTTCGGCATCGCCAGCATGATCATCGCCGTGCCGACAGGCGTGAAAATTTTCAACTGGCTTTTCACCATGTATGGCGGGCGCATTCACTTCACGACGCCGATGCTATGGTCGCTCGCCTTCATGGCAAGCTTCGTCATCGGCGGCATGACCGGCGTCGCGCTCGCCGTGCCGCCCGCCGATTTCATCCTCCACAACAGCCTGTTTTTGGTGGCGCATTTTCACAACGTCATCATCACCGGCGTGCTCTTCGGCGCCTTTGCCGGCTACACCTATTGGTTCCCGAAGGCTTTCGGCTTCCGACTGCATGAGGGATTGGGCAAGGCGGCGTTCTGGTGTTGGGTCGTCGGATTCTACGTCGCCTTCATGCCGCTTTATGTTTTGGGTTTTCTCGGCATGACGCGGCGCATGCAGCATTACGATGTCGCCGAATGGCACCCATGGCTCATCGTCGCTGCGGCGGGCACTGTCTTGATTCTGGCCGGCATCGTTTTCCAGGCCCTCCAGCTCGCCTACAGCATTCGTCATCGCGACGAACTGCGCGACACGACGGGCGATCCCTGGGATGGGCGCACGCTCGAATGGGCGACGGCTTCGCCGCCACCGGTCTTCAATTTCGCCTTCACGCCGCATGTGACGACCGTGGACGAATTTTGGGAAATGAAGCAACAGGCGCGTCAGGGCGTGCATCCCGAAGAGCGGGCCTATGAAGCGATCGAGATGCCGCACAATTCGGCTACCGGCTTCGTCTGCGCCTTTTTTGCGACCGTGATGGGTTTCGCTTTGATTTGGCACATCTGGTGGATGGTTGTGGCCGGCGCGATCGGCGCCTACGCCACCTTCGTCGTCTTCGCCTGGCGCGATCATGACGGCTATTGGATTCCGGCCGAGGAAGTGGCGCGTATCGATCGCCCGCACAGAGAGCAAACCGCGCAAATGGAAACCGTGGGGCAGCCGACATGACATCCGTGCCATTCAGCTCCGGGGAAGTCGATCCCTATCGCCACGGGCCTCGTGCCGAGCCCTATCGCGGACCGGATGCGCCGGGTCACGGCGGCGGCGGCGCCGCGCCGAAACGTGTCGTCGTCGCTTACGGCTTCTGGATCTTCCTCCTCAGCGACATCGTGGCGTTCTCGTGCCTCTTCGCGAGCTACGCGGTTCTTGTGAACGCGACAGCAGGAGGTCCTTCGGGTCACGACATCTTCAGTCGCGGCAGCGTGGCAATCGAAACCGCCTGCTTGCTCGCATCGAGCTTCACCTGCGGGCTCGCCAGTCTCGCGATGGAAGCGCGAAGCAAGCTCTGGTTTTACGTTGCGATGGCGGTGACCTGTCTTTTGGGTCTCGGCTTCCTCTTTCTCGAGGCCAATGAATTCATCGGCCTGATCTCGCAAGGCTATGGCCCGAGCCGCAGCGCCTTTCTCACATCGTTTTTTACGCTGGTCGGATGCCACGGGCTTCATGTCTCGGTCGGCATTCTCTGGCTGCTGACGATGATGGCGCAGGTCTTTGCCAAGGGATTCCGGCCTGACATCGAACGGCGCGTGTTCTGTTTCGCACTGTTCTGGCACACGCTCGATATCATCTGGGTGGCGATTTTTTCGCTCGTTTATCTTATGGGAGTCGTTTCATGACTGGACACGACGGACACGGCCAGAATTGGGACCGCGCACCCGGCGAGGAGTACATCAACGGCCTGGGCATGGGCCAAGCGTTCGCGCTCTACGGCGTCGGCCTTTTCCTCGCGGTTCTTTTGACCGCGGTGTCTTTCTATATCTCGGGCACCGGCATTGTCTGGAAGCCGAGCATCCCAGTGGCGCTCGTCGTGCTGGCGATCGCGCAGATGGGCATCCATGTCGTCTTCTTTCTGCACATCACGACGGGCCCCGAGAACACCAACAATGTCATGGCGCTCGGCTTCGGCATTTTGATCGTTCTTTTGATCGTCGGCGGCTCTGTCTGGATCATGGATCACATGAATCACAGTATGATGCCGATGCAGCAGATCATGCAGATGCAGCGCTGACCGAGGCTTGGGCGGCAGCGTTTTAGCTAAATCACGATTCGTTGCTAATAGAGACTGCCCGACGTAGTCGGGCGGACGGCGAAACCATATTCGAATGGGAGCCGTCTATGACTCAAGTCCAAGTCGAGCAGCAAAGCTATCAGATGCTGCCGCGTACTTTGCTCGAGTCGACGTCCGCGACAACGACCTATCACCGCGTGACGGTTGATGGTGTTGGAATTTTCTATCGCGAAGCCGGTCCGAAGGACGCGCCGACGATCGTGCTCCTGCACGGGTTCCCGTCTTCCTCGCGCGAGTTCGATACGCTCATTCCCCTGCTCGCGACACGTTATCATCTGGTAGCACCGGATTTTCCAGGATTCGGTCAGAGTGAAGCCCCGCAACCCTCGTCGTATGTATACACCTTCGACAATTTGGCTAAGACGATCAACGATCTTCTCGAGCAACTCGAGATCAACAAATACACCTTTTTCCTTCACGACTATGGCGGGCCGGTCGGCTTTCGCATCATCGCGGCGCATCCGGAGCGGCTGCAGGCGCTTATCATCCAGAATGCCAATGCCTATAAGGAAGGTCTGGGCGCCAAATGGGCCCGCATCGCGCAATATTGGGCCGATCCGAAAGCGCATCCTGAGGTGTTTGATGCGTTCGTGTCGTTCACGGCGACTGAACAGCGTCACACCCTCGGCACCGCGCATCTCGAACGTTATAACCCAGACACCTGGACTGACGAATACGCCCACCTGTCGAGACCCGGTCAACGCGAGATTCAAGCCGATCTCCTATACGACTACGGGACAAACGTCGCTTCGTATCCGGCGTGGCAGGCGTGGTTGCGCGAGCACAAGCCGCCGACTTTGGTGGTCTGGGGGCGGAACGATCCCTCATTCATCGCGCCCGGCGCTGAGGCATTCAAGCGCGATCTGCCCGATAGCGAAATTCACCTCCTCGACGCCGGCCATTTCGCGCTGGACGAGAAGAACGACGACATCGCGAGGCTTGTTTTCGCGTTCTTAGCCAAACATTCCGTCTGACCGTTCGATAGATCATTCCACACGCCTCTTAATTTCATACCCCCGAGTACAAATAGGAGTCGTCTATGAGCCAAGTCCAAGTCGACCAGAAAAGCTATGAGATGCCGCCGCAGGGCGGCATTACCGTCGCACACTTTCTCACCGTCGCCGACATCGAACGATCGCTTCGATTTTACGAAACGGTCTTCGGAAGCCGTATTTTGAGCAGAGGCGACAGCAAAGGCGCGCCGGGGTACCTTCAGATCGCGAACACGTGGCTCATTGTCAATGTCGGGGGTGGTCCGACGCCCGACAAACCATCGGTCACGCTCAGCGTCCCTCCCGATCCCGATG
>JBEKNV010000020.1:0-93725 GCA_049522395.1 Methylovirgula sp. | reverse complement strand
CCATCGCCGCATCGATGATCTGATGCGCGGGAACGACCGGCACAGACGAGCCGCCGGGGATGACGGCCAAGAGATTGTCCCAGCCGCCGCGAATGCCGCCGCAATGTTTGTCGATCAATTCGCGAAAGGGGATCGACATCGCCTCTTCGACATTGCACGGCTTGTTGATGTGGCCGGAGACACAGAAGAGTTTGGTGCCCGAATTGTTTTTGGCGCCGAAGCTGGCAAACCAGGCGGCGCTGCGGCGCAGGATCGTCGGCGCAACGGCGATCGATTCGACATTGTTCACCGTCGTCGGCGAACCATAGAGCCCGACATTGGCGGGGAACGGCGGCTTCAGCCGCGGCATGCCCTTCTTGCCTTCGAGCGATTCAAGGAGCGCCGTCTCTTCGCCGCAAATGTAAGCGCCGGCGCCATGATGCACATATATGTCGAAGGGCCAGCCGTGAACATTATCTTGGCCGACGAGATTGGCCTCATAGGCTTCGTCCACCGCCTGCTGAAGCGCATGCCGCTCGGCAATATATTCGCCGCGGATATAGATGTAGCAGGCGTTCGCCCCCATCGCGAAAGAGGCGACAAGGCAGCCTTCGATCAGGAGATGGGGATCATTGCGCATGATCTCGCGGTCTTTGCAGGTGCCGGGCTCGGATTCATCCGCATTGACGACGAGATAGGATGGCCGCGCCGGATCGGGCTTCGGCATGAATGACCATTTGAGACCAGTCGGAAAGCCGGCGCCACCGCGCCCGCGCAGGCCCGAGGCCTTCATCTCATTGATGATCCAATCCTTGCCTTTTTCGAGAAGCGCTTTCGTGTTGTCCCACGCGCCGCGTGCGCGCGCGCCTTTGAGGCTGCGGTCGCCGAAGCCATAGAGATTGGTGAAGATGCGATCTTTGTCCTCAAGCATCCTGCACTCTCATTCCTTCTGCGACGCCGCGCCGCTCGTGCCATCGACACCATAAAGCGAGGTCAGCGATGTCAGCCCGCCGACAGGTTCGGACGAGATACGCCCCGTCTGCGACCCTGTCTTGACTGGCCGGCCGGCGGCGAGATCGTCGAGCAGTTTTCCAAAATTCTCAGCCGTCAGGTCTTCGTAATAGTCATCATTGATCTGCACCATCGGCGCGTTGCAGCAGGCGCCGAGACATTCGACTTCGAGCCAGGAGAAAAGCCCGTCCTTCGTCACCTGCCCTTGCGGGCCGATGCGACGGAGAAGCACATCCTTGATCGCATCGGCGCCGGCGAGCACGCAGGGCGTCGTGCCACAGAACTGAATGTAGAATTTGCCGACCGGCGCGAGATTGAACATCGTGTAGAAGGTCGCAATCTCCAGCACGCGGATATCCGGCATGCCGAGCATGGCGGCGACTTTTTCAATGGCCTTCCGCGGCAGCCAATAGCCGTTCTGCTTCTGCGCCCGCCACAAAAGCGGCACGACCGCCGAGGCCTGCCGCCCTGGCGGATATTTGGTGAGTTCCTTCTGGCACCAAGCCTGATTCTCCGGCGTGAAGTCGAAGGAGCCGGGCTGGTTTTCGGCGAGACGGCGAACGCTCATCGATCGACCTCCCCGAAAACGATGTCGATCGAGCCCAGAATCGCGGAGACGTCGGCGAGCATCGACTTGCGGCACAGAAAATCCATCGCCTGCAAATGCGCGAAGCCCGGCGCTCTGATCTTGCAGCGATAGGGCCGGTTCGTGCCGTCGGAGACGAGATAGACGCCGAACTCGCCCTTCGGCGCTTCGACCGCGGCATAGACCTCGCCCGCCGGCACATGAAAGCCTTCGGTATAAAGCTTGAAGTGATGGATCAGCGCTTCCATCGAGCGCTTCATCTCCGGCCGCGTCGGCGGCACGACTTTATGATCCGATGTAACGACCGGCCCGCGCCCATCGGCGCGAAACAGTTTCTCGACGCATTGCTGCATGATCTTCACGGATTGCCGCATCTCTTCCATGCGGATCACCTGGCGATCGTAATTGTCGCCATGCTTGCCGACTGGAATGTCGAATTCCATTTCCTCATAGCATTCGTAAGGCTGCGCCTTGCGCAGATCCCAGGCAGCGCCGGAGCCGCGCACCATTACGCCGGAAAATCCCCAGGCCCAGCAGTCTTCGAGACTGACGGTGCCAATATCGACATTGCGCTGTTTGAAGATGCGGTTCTCGATGAACAGTTCCTGCAAATCGTCGCAGACCTTGAGGAAAGGCTCGCACCAGTCGCCGATGTCCTCGATCAGTTTCGGTGGGCAATCCCAATGCACGCCGCCGGGACGGAAATAATTCGCATGCAGGCGCGCGCCGGAAGCCCGCTCATAAAAGACCATGAGCTTTTCGCGCTCTTCAAAACCCCAGAGCGGCGGCGTCAGCGCGCCGACATCGAGCGCCTGCGTCGTGACATTCAGAAGATGCGACAGGATGCGGCCGATCTCGGCGAAGAGCACGCGCAACAACTGCCCGCGGCGCGGCACTTCAAGCGCTAGCAATTTCTCGATGGCGAGGCAGAAGGCGTGCTCCTGATTCATCGGCGCGACATAATCGAGCCGGTCGAAATAAGGGATGTTCTGCAGATAGGTGCGCGCTTCCATCAGCTTCTCGGTGCCGCGATGGAGCAGGCCGATATGCGGATCGACGCGCTCGACGATCTCGCCGTCGAGTTCGAGAACGAGACGCAGCACGCCGTGGGCCGCCGGATGCTGCGGCCCGAAATTGATGCTGAAATTGCGAACGGCGCTCTCTGCCATGTCAGTCCTTCAATTTCATGGCTTGTCCTCGTCCTGCGAGGCTTTTTCATCGCCCGGCAGCACATAATCGACCGGGCCTTCCCACGGCGACAGAAAGTCGAAGCTGCGATAGGCCTGATTGAGATGCACCGGTTCATAGACGACGCGCTTTTCTTCGTCGTTGTAGCGAACCTCGACATAGCCGGTCATCGGGAAATCTTTACGCAGCGGATGGCCGGAGAAGCCGTAATCGGTGAGGATGCGGCGCAGATCCGGATGATCGGAAAAGATGATGCCGAAGAGATCGTAGGTCTCGCGCTCATACCAATCGGCGGCGGGATAGAGGCTCGTCAGAGATTCGATCGGCTGATCTTCGTCGATGGCCGCTTTGACGCGAATGCGCCGATTGTGTTTCGGCGAAAGGAGATGGGTGACGACATCGAAGCGCGGCGCGCGCGGCGGATAATCGACGGCGGTGAGATCAGTAAAGCAGATGAAGAGACAGGCGGGATCGTCGCGCAAATGCCGGACGGCCTCGATGATGCGCGACGGTTCGACGGTCAGCGTCAGCTCGCCATAGGCGACGGATGCTTCGAGCACGGCGCCCGGCAGCGCCGTCTTGATCGCCTGACCAAAGTCTTTGAGCTCACCGTCGGTCATAACTGTCTCTTGCCGGCGCGGGACTTAGCGCTCGATCGTCCCGGTGCGGCGGATTTTTTTCTGAAGCAGGAGAATGCCGTAAACGAGCGCTTCCGCCGAGGGCGGACAACCCGGCACATAAATATCGACCGGCACGATGCGATCGCAGCCGCGCACGACGGAGTAGCTGTAATGATAGTAGCCGCCACCATTGGCGCAGGAGCCCATGGAGATGACGTAGCGCGGCTCCGGCATCTGGTCATAGACCTTGCGCAGCGCCGGCGCCATTTTGTTGGTGAGCGTGCCGGCGACGATCATCACGTCCG
Source organism: Methylovirgula sp. (assembly GCA_049522395.1). GTDB lineage: Bacteria > Pseudomonadota > Alphaproteobacteria > Rhizobiales > Beijerinckiaceae > Methylovirgula. Next base: position 90,036 of record JBEKNV010000020.1, on the reverse strand, counting down.
ACTGCCGCGGCGAACCGCGCGGTGCGAATCCGAAACGCTCGACATCATAGCGTGGCATCGAGGCCTGCATCATTTCGACGGCGCAACAGGCAAGGCCGAAGGTCATCCACATGAGCGAGCCGGTGCGCGCCCAATTGATGAGTTCGGCCGTCGTCGTGACAAGAAAGCCCTTGTCGGCAAGCTGATCACTAATCGACAGAAACGACGGATCTTTGCCGCGGATCGGCTTGCCCGTCGAAGGATGGACAAGGCCGGGACCGGGCTCGAGAGCGGTGGTCAATCCCATTCCAGCGCCCCCTTCTTCCATTCATAGATGAAACCCACCGTCAGCACGCCCAAGAACACGAGCATGGCCCAAAATCCCGCTCTGCCCGCCGTGCGGAAGGCAGCGGCCCAGGGAAAGAGGAAGGCGACTTCGAGATCGAAGACGATAAAGAGAAGCGAGATGAGATAAAAGCGCACGTCGAATTTCATGCGCGCATCGTCGAAGGCATTGAAGCCGCACTCATAAGCCGAAAGTTTTTCGGCATCCGGCGCCTTGAAGGCGAGGAGAAAGGGAGCCAGCAGCAATGCCGCGGAAATCAAAGCCGCCACCGCCATGAAGATCACGAGCGGTAGATAATCGCTGAGCAGATTGGGCATGATCGAGCCTAGCTGGGCCTCAGGAAAAGGCCCCAAAAGGTCGGAAAGCGAGGCGGTGGGCGGGTTCCGGCCGCGCGATCCCTATCGCAGTGCAAACGCAGGCGCAAGATGCGCCCACACTGTCGTCAACGCTAGAAGACACGCAGCCGCATTGCGCTCTGCCCTGGCCTCACCATCGCCCCTCCGGCAATGACAGGCCCAAGCTTAGATTTATTCTAGAACAATCGGAAGACCTTGCAGCTTAAAAGAACTTCATGTTTCCGGGCCGGACAGGCCGGAAGCGACGGCGCGACAACGCCCGCGGCTCCCACTCCGGCCCAGCAAAACGTCCCGGAAAAGAAGGAGGTCCGCGTCGCGCGGACGGTGACCGCCCTCAGACTTCGCCGCGGATGGCGAATTTGTCCTGAATCTCGGCGACCGGCAGTTTCACCAGATCTTGATCGATCTCCGCGCGCAGTGCCGCCTTCACGGCGGACGAATAGACTTTGCGAATCGCGCCAAGCGCCCGCGGCGGCGCGACCATGATGAGATGATGGATTTTGCCTGAGGTCACGAGCTGATCGAGGTGCTTGGCGACCTTGGCCAAAAAGTCTTTCTCTTCGAGATCGTGGTGATCGATCGGCTCAATCCCGCTGCGTGAAGCGCTGGTCGAGTCATGTACGCGCCCCGGCCGATCCGACTCGATGTCACGATTGGCGTCGAGCTTATGCTCCATGACCTCATGCGCATGGAGGATCGGAAATTCCGTGTCGCCTTCGTTTTGGAAGAAAAGCGCTTTGCGGCCGTCGCAGACGATCAACCAATCGCCAAATCTCACACGCGTCTGCATCGTCTTTGTCCTTATCGTTATCGGCGGATCACATATGTCGCGGGCAGCGCCGGCGGAAAAGTCATTCAATGCAACAGCTTCGCCCTGCCCAGACATTGATGTCGATCAAAAAACGCTCAGCCGTAGTTGTGCGCGTCGAAATCCTCGCAGGACATATCGAACTCGGCGAGGCCTTCTTCGAGAAAATCGGCCAGCAACGGAATACCGAGAAGATAAACGGAGGTCTTGGCCTCCCGCCGGGCCCTTGCCTCGGCGACCGCGGCTTTCCACTCGGCCGCGCTGAAGTCCCCGCGTCCCGTCCAAGCGAGCGCGACGAGTTCAGCCTTTTCATCGTCGTCGAGCGCCTCGATGAAGGAGGCCACCTCCTTCCTGATCGTCGGATAGGCTTCGTCGGTCAGGATCTCCCGGCTTTCATCGTCGGTCGGATTGGAATCGTCGGCCTCAACACCCTCGTCTTCGGCCTCGAGTTCGCGTGCCTTGGCGATAATGAAGCAGACCTTGTCCGGATTGATCTCGGGAGCCGGAATATCAGGTCCGGCGTTTTTGTCTTCGGATGCCATGTCAGTGTCCTCGACGAGAAAATTCGCGACCGTTTCGCAATTAGCGTTCATCCTGGAGAGAAAGCCCTCCCCGGTCATTGATTGACGTCAAACGGCCCCGTTTGCGGTCCGTTGCGCTATATTTAGGGCGAGCGGCCGAGGAGCCCACTCGGGTCACGCTCACCCTTAAGACGTCGAGCCAATGGCCGAAAGAGTGAACGCCCTCGCCTTGCCTCCGGGGCCAAAGGATGCCGCCGCCCCGCCGCAAGCGCAACGGATTGCCGCGCGCGCCCTGCTCGTCGGCGATCGCATCGACGCCGCGGGGCTTGAGCGTGCCGATATGATCGCCGCCGTGCCGCTGGCGCTTAGGCTCGGGCCCCACAAATTCGTTGCCCTTTATCGTTTTGGCGTCGTTGTCTTTGCCGGCCTCAGCCCGGGGGAAGAGACGGCTTTTCTCGAGCGGATCGCGGCGCGGATTTCCGGCAAGAGCGACAGCCGCAATGAAGAGGCGGCGGTCCTGGAAATCCGTCCCGATTATGAAGACCGCGTGCCGCCCGGCGGCCCCATCGAAATGCCCGACATGTCGTCGGCGCGTTTTCTCGTCATCGCCGATGTGCTCGCGAAGACGGTGTCGCTTGCCCGCGACGAAGGAAAACTCGGCGGCGTTTTCGATACGATCGAGCCTTTCGCGGGCCAGCTTGCGCGTACTGGTCGCGCGCCCTGGAACCGGCGCTCGATGCTGAAACTCATCGGTCAGGCGCTTCTGGCCCAGCACCGCATCTCCGGTCGCGTCGCGGTCGAAGAAAAGCCCGATATTCTCTGGGATCATCCGAGCCTGGAACGGCTCTATGCGCGCCTCGAGGACGAATATGAATTGAACGAGCGCGCCAAGGCGGTGACGCAGAAATTGAACGTCATCGTCGAGACGGGCCAGACCTTGACCGACATTCTCGATGTCGATCGCTCGACAAGGCTCGAAGCGGTCATCATCATCCTCATCCTCGCCGAAACACTGATCACGTTGTTGCAGATTTTTCTCGGCCATTTTGGCCGCGGCTGAACGGCGAGCCATTATTCCCCATCAAAAATTAAGAAGGCGGGCCAGGCAGAAGCCCGGCCCGCCTCAGCGCGAGGCTTTGCCGACGGGGTGGCAAAGGACCTCGATTCCTCACTCGCCCGACCCTAGTCCGGACGACCTTAAACGCGCGTTAAGCGCGCAGACTATGCTTGCCCGCGGGGCGGACCGTACTCGCCTGCGGGCCTTTGATCCCCTGCTCCTCGGCGAAGGAGACACGACTGCCGATCGCGAGCTTGTCGAAAGCGTGTTCGATGACGCTGTTGCGATGGAAATAGATCTCCCGGTCGTCGGCAGTGCGGATGAAACCGAAGCCCTCGTCGCGGTCGAGTTTGACGACCGTGCCCATCGGCGCTGCCTCATGGGATTTCACATCGCCTTCGAGTTCCTGGACTTGCTCTTCGAGCTGGCGGCGCGCGCGTTTGAAGGCCTCGTCGAGCGCGAAACGGGCATCGCGGAAACGCTCATCGGCGGGCGGCGTGCGTGCCGCGATGACGCTGCGTCGATCGGGCAAAGACAGTTCGACATGGACTTCATATTGTCCGCTCGTCTTATGATGCTCGCTCGGCGCCTTGATCGCGACTCGGCAGGAGATGATATGCCCCCATCGTTTCTCAAGCTTGCCGATCAACTCCTCGGCGCGCTCGCGCAATTTCGGTGATGGTTCCATTCCCTGGAAATCGATTTGGGCGGGAACCTCCATGATGCACTCCTCTGTCTCTAAACGCGTTGTCCATGCTGCTCACGAGCAACGCCGCGATCGCGCCTGAGTTGCAGTGTGTTTTAGAGGGGCGCGGCAAGTATCTTATTGAGCGATATCAAATCGGGCGAATTTGATGCGATTTGCCCTTTGTGACCGATCCGCGCGAGAAAATCGTCCTCCTGACGAGGCTTCTCGCCTGGCGCTCGTCGAATGGCTATCGTGGCGATCATGATTTTCTTATCGATCTTGATTTTCTTATTGATATTGACTCTCTCACCGACGCCACGTATATGTAATGAGACACTTGACGCGCGACACATTCTAGGCTCCTTCATTAACCGCCCGTGGTTAACAAGAGTTCGCGTTTCGCATGATCAAATCATTTCTCCACAAAGGGTTGGCCGAACTGTTTTCAGATGGGGCAACCAAACATATCAATCGTCCATTTCACGCTCGCATTATTGAGCGTCTTGACGTGATGGATGCTGCTGCCGCACTGCGCGACTTGAACGTCCCAGGATACGACTTTCATCAACTGAAAGGTCATAAGCCGCCGCGTTACAGCATCCATGTCAACGGGCCGTGGTGTCTTACGTTCGAGTTTGACGGAACTGATTTGCTGAAGGTCGACTTTGAACAGTATCACTAGAGGCAATGACCAAGTATGGAGATGAAAATGGGAGACTTTACCGCGGTCAGGGGCAAGAGAGCGCCGACGCACCCAGGTGCCGTTCTGCGCGAGACAGTTCTTCCCCATCTCAATTTTTCCGTAAAGGATGCGGCGGAACGGTTAGGCGTTACTCGCCAGACACTTCACCGTGTGTTGTCCGAACAGTCCGGCGTTTCTCCTGAAATGGCGTTGCGCCTTGGAAAGTTCTGCGGCAACGGGGAGCAGGTCTGGATCAATATGCAAACCACATTTGACCTATGGCACGCTAAACAGAAGATTGGCAAAGAGATCGATAGGATTAAGACGGTCGAGCCCGACCTCGAAACCGCGTAGCCTCGGCGGCAATGTTGTGATTTTGCGACCGAAGAGGAATTCGACATCTGGCTTAATGCGCCGATCGCGGAAGCATCGAAGCTGCAACGGCCGGCGCCGAACGATCTGTTGCGCATCGTCGCCAAAGGCGAGAAGAGCGATCCTGAACCGGCGATGACAGCCGGAGAAAGCTGAAACCCAATCAAAGCCGCCGGAACGGCTTTAAGGTCCTCTGCAATCAACGCACAAGACCTCGGTCGGCGCCCGGTGGAGGCATGAGGTGCCAAAGCTCAAGACCCGCGGCACTCAGCGCCTCGACTCTGGCTTCGCGTCCGATCGTCAACAACAGTTCCGCCAATGGCTTGAGCCAAAACCGGCGGAGCGCCCAATGAGGCGGATCGAAATAGTCAAGCCGGTATTTCTGGCACTCATATTTGTTGGCGGCAATTTCCTCGCGTTCCATGCGGCCAATGTAAGACAGCACCATGGATCGTTCCCCTGCGCCCGTCGATTGATCGACACGGTTGTTGGCGCGGCTTAGGGTGATGCCCTTAAGAAAATAATCCGCAATGCGCGGCGCCGGATCCTCGCCGATAAACTTTGGATACTCGACCCAAACGTTCGGCCGCATGTCAGCTTCAAAGAAATAGAGGTTGCCGTCGCGCTTTGCGCGCAGGCAGCTGATGTTGACGAAGCCATTGGCGCCGAGAGCTTTCCCGAGCTTTTCGATGCCCTCGAAACAATCGGCATCGAGATCATCCAAACAGAAGTATCTGCGCAGGACACTCCCGGCGAAAGCATTTGGCCGCGACTCCAAAATCTCCGCATAGGAGAAAAAGATCGGCTTACCCTTCTGAAAAAAGCCACTCAGATCGAGGAGCTGACCGTCGATCCATTCCTGGACGAGAACCGGATAGACGATTTTCTCAGCGTGGTGGTCGACGTCTTCCGGCGTTTCGCAGAGGAAAACACCCTGTCCGCCCCCGGAAGAGTCGTTCTTGATGACGAACGGACGGTTGAACTCGTGAGCGGTCCTTTCGAGTTCCGTCCTGTCTCGCGCGACCCTAAAGGCGGGCGAATTGACGCCGTGCGCCGCCAGGACCTTCGAGAGCCCTATTTTTGAATAGATGTGAACCCAGTCTTCGCGTGCAACAACGGGCAGCAGTCTTGCCTTTTCGTCATCGGAGAGGGGAGCGCGGAGAATTTCGGCCAAAGTCCTGTCGTCGCTAGGCACGATCAGATCATAGCCGTGCGCGGCGTTTTGGTTGGCGATTTTGACGACAGATTCAGGATTTCGGGCACGGCAGAAATTGTTGACGTTGCGGCACCGCGTCATCATTCTTTCATCGGAAATCAGATCGACCGTGAAACCGGCGCGAGAAAGCAAAGTCGGAATGGGCGCCATCAATGCAAAATTGTGCCCAAATACCAATGCTTTCACGTCTATCCCCCCAGCGGCGCACGAAAACTGCGTCTCGTTGAAGGATACGATAAATCCCGAAAACAAGATCGACAAGGAGGCCCATCTTGCGAAACGTTGTTCCATCTTCGGAGATGGAATAGGATCGATCCCAGGTACTCCGAGCCAGGATCGGACTGTGACCATGCGCCATGCGCTTCTCAGATTCGCCGTCGTGGCTTTGGTCGTTGCGATCGCGTGGCCTGCGAACGCAAAACATCATCATGATTATGATGACGCCGCGCCTGGGCTCGCCGGCACGACGATCCTCATCATTCGTCATGCGGAAAAACCGGCGGATGAAGCAACCGGCGGCCCCGGCCTCGCTCCCGCAGGCGTGGCGCGGGCGCAAGACTACGCCGACTACTTTCGCCATTTCCAAGTGGACGGAATGCCGCTCAAGATCGACACCCTCATCGCCACAGCCGATTCTGACGACAGTGCGCGCCCGCGCTTGACACTCGAACCGCTGAGCAAAGCACTCGGCATTCCGATCCAGCAGCCCTTTGCCGACAAGGAGGTGAAAGACCTTGCTCGCTGGCTCGAAGACGGGCAGCCAAACCGCACCATTCTGATCGCTTGGCATCACGGCAAGCTGCCGAAACTTTTGTATGAACTCGGCGCCGACCCCGACGAAATCTTGCCCGATGGCGAGTGGCCACCCGACACATACGACTGGGTGATCGTGCTGCGCTATGACAGCGACGGCGAGTTGTCGGTCTCGAAAAAGGTGATGGAGCCGGCCGACCTCAAGGATTAGGCTCGGGCGCGGGGTGTGGACGCCGACTCGATCGCAGGACTTGAATAATTTGGCGCGCCCAAGGGGAATCGAACCCCTGTTTTTGCCGTGAAAGGGCAACGTCCTAGACCGCTAGACGATGGGCGCGTGAGGGCATGACGCCCTATTCGGTGGGGACGCGTGAGATATAAAGGCCCAGGGCTCGCCTGGCAAGCGCTCAAGCCTTGCGGCCCGGCTCATTCAAGGCAAAATCGATCAAACGAAGCTGCACGCGCTCGCGTCCGTTCCAATTGTCCAGCGTCAGCGTGCCGGCAAGATGAAGACTCGCGCCGCGCGCCGCCTTCAGCGCTTCGCCAAGCGGTTGGCCAACGGCACGGAAGAGAATACCTTCAATGCTCGCGCCATCGCCCGCTTTGGCGCGCCAACGCAAATGGCCCTGCCCCACTTCGCCGATATCGACCAGCCGATGCGCCGGAAAAACGAAGATCGGTTCCGGATTGCCCGCGCCATAAGGTCCGGCGCGTTCAAGCGATGCATAAAGTTCGGCGTGGGCGCCGGCAGCAGTCAACGCGGCATCGACGATGAGCGCTTCATCCGCGCGCGCCGCCTCGATGGACGCCGCGAGACGCGACGTGAGAAAAGCGCGGAAGTCTTCCAATTTTTCGCGCGGGATCGTGATGCCCGCGGCCATCGCATGGCCACCGCCTTTGACGGCGATGCCCGCTTCGACCGCGGCGCGCACGGCTCTGCCAATATCGACGCCCACGATCGAACGCCCTGACCCCGTGCCGATCGCGCCGTCGAAGGCGATGGCGAACGCGGGTTTGCGGAAACGCTCCTTGAGCCGCGCGGCGATGAGGCCGACGACGCCTGGATGCCAGCCCTCGCCCGCAACGATGATCACGGGTGAGCCTTCCGATTCCGCGCCTTGATAGAGCGCCTCGGCGAGCGCTTCCTCGAGCGCGGCGGATTCGATCGCTTGCCTTTCTCGATTGAGACGATCGAGCTGTTCAGCAATTCGGCGTCCTTCGATCGAGTCCGTCAATGCAAGCAGCTTCGCGCCCAATGCCGCATCGCCGATGCGTCCGCCTGCATTGATGCGCGGACCGATCAGAAAGCCGAGATGCGAGACTTTCGGCGGCCCATCCGTCCCGGCAACATCGAAGAGCGCGCAAAGGCCGGGCCGGCCGCGCCCTTTCATCAGCGCGAGGCCCTTGGTGACGAAGGCGCGATTAAGTCCCGTCAGCGAGGCGACATCGGCGACGGTTGCGAGCGCGACAAGATCGAGGCCTTTGAGAAGATCGGGCTCGGGCCGGCCCGCATTCCAAAATCCGGCGTCGCGCAGAATGCGATTGACCGCAACAAGCGTCATAAAGACGACGCCGGCCGCACAAAGCGCGCCGAGACCGGAGAGATCGTCTTGCCGGTTCGGATTGACGACAAGCGCATCGGGCAGAATTTCCGGCGCCTGATGATGATCGAGAACGATCACATCGAGGCCGAGGCGCTTGGCCTCGGCGAGCGGCTCATGGCTCGTCGTGCCGCAGTCGACGGTGACGAGAAGTTTTGCCCCCTGCTCCGCGAGCGCGGCAATCGCCTGCGCATTCGGCCCGTAGCCTTCGAAGATGCGGTCCGGAATATGAATCAGAAACGGCGTGCCGGCGGCGCCGAGAAAATCGGCGAAGAGCGCGGCGGAGCATGCGCCATCGACGTCATAGTCGCCGAAAATCGCAATCGTCTCGCCGTTGGTGATCGCGGCGGCGAGGCGCTTCGCCGCCGGCTCCATATCGGCGAGCCGATAAGGGTCCGGCATCAGCCGGCGCAAGGTCGGATCGAGAAATTCCGGCGCCTCATCGGGCAGAACGCCGCGCCCAGCAAGCACCCGCGCGAGAAGATCCGAATGGCCGTGAAGCTGCATCATCGCCTGCGCGCGCGCTTGGCCCGTGGCGTCGAGCCGGTCGCGCCAGCGCCTGCCGAGCGCGGAGCGCTCGACGCCGAGAAAGGCGCGAGATTTTGTTAGGAACGATGAGTCGGACACGCCCGAGCTTAGCGGGTCCGATCGGGAAAATCAGCAAAGATCGCTGGAGCGCGGCGAACGAATTTGCGGCTTATTTCTTGATGTGCGCGCGCGCCGCGGCGACGACTTTCTTGAAGCCATTATAGTCGAGCGGTGCCGCAACGAGATAGGAACCGATCAGAAAGACAGGCGTGCCGCGAAGGCCCATGGCGAGCGCCTGCGCGTTGTTGCGCTGGAGCACGGTGCCGATATCGACGATATGATCGCCCATATCCTTTTTGAGTTGCGCGAGATCGACGCCCGCGGCAGTGACGGCCTTGTCCATCACCGCTTTGTCGCGGCCATCGCCCATTGGCACATTCATCAGCGCCCGATGCACGATCTCATATTTGCCTTCATATTTGGCGGCGAGCGCGAGTTCCGCACCGTAAAGCGATGTGTCCGCGAGGATCGGCCAATCCTTGTAGGCGAGCCTGATATGGCCGTCGTTCTTCACCAGTTTCTGCAAGGCGGGATCGGCCTTTTTGCAGAACGGGCAATTATAATCCTCGAAGGCGACGATGCTGACATCGCCCTTGGGATTGCCGACGACCGGCGCCTCGGGATCGTTGACGATCGCGTCGCGGGTCAAATCCTCGGGCCTGAGGCCCCCGCCCAGCTCCTGTGCTCGCAGGGAGCCGACAAAAATAATACAAAGGAGTGCGAGGCTCGTTGCAAAAATGCACTGAGGCAGTGGCCGTTTCATTGTTACTCTCTCACGCCCGCCCATTCAATCCAGCTTGAACTTCCCCATCTCCCGATGTTCGCCGGCGATCTTGCGCACGGTGCCGGAGACGGAGCGATAGATCAGCGTCTCAGTCCGAATGACGTCCTTGTCGAACCTCACGCCTTGCAGCAGCGGGCCGTCGGTCACGCCCGTGAGGGAGACGATGACGTCGCCCGAGGCCAGTTCCTTCATGTCATATTTCTTATGCGGGTCTTTGACGCCCATGCGGCCCGCGCGCTCGAGCTTTTCTTCCGTGTCGAGAATGAGGCGGGCCTGCATCTGGCCGCCGACGCAGCGGAGAGCGCCCGCGGCCAGCACGCCTTCCGGCGCGCCGCCGATGCCGAGATAAAGATCGATCCCGGTCTCGGGCTGCGCGGTAAAAATAATGCCGGCAACGTCTCCGTCGGGAATGATGCGCACAGCGCAGCCGATCCGCCGGCAATCCTCGATGATCTTCTTGTGCCTGTCGCGATCGAGCACGAGCACGGAAATCTCATGCGGGTTGACGCCCTTCGCCTTGGCGAGCGCGCGAATGTTTTCTTCCGGCGTCATGTCGAGATCGACAATGCCATGCGGATAGCCGGGGCCGACGGCGATCTTGTCCATGTAGACGTCGGGCGCATTCAAGAGCGAGCCTTGCGCCGCCATCGCCATCACCGCGATCGAGCCCGGCATGTCGCGCGCGCAGAGCGTCGTCCCTTCGAGCGGATCGACGGCGATATCGACCTTCGGCCCCGAGGCCGTGCCAAGCTTTTCTCCGATATAAAGCATGGGCGCGCGGTCGCGCTCGCCTTCGCCGATGACGACCGTGCCGTCGATTGGCAGGCGGTTCAATTCGCGGCGCATGGCATCGACGGCCGCCTGATCGGCCGCTTTCTCATTGCCCCGGCCGCGCAGCCGCGCGGCGGAGACGGCGGCGCGTTCGGTCACGCGCACGAGCTCCAGGGTCAAAATGCGATCGACGATATCCTGGCTGCTGACAACGAGATCGACCACCTGATGTCCCTTCCCTCTTCTTAATCGCGTTCGATGCGGATCACTTGCGGCTTCTCGGCAATGAAGCCGTCTTTGACCACGGCCTCGAGCGCCTGATGAATCATTTTCTCATAGGTCGCATGGGTGATGAGAATGACCGGCACGGCCTCGGCCTGTTTCGCCTTCTCGCCAGGACGGCCGCGCTGCATGATGCTTTCGAGCGAAATATTGCTTTCGGCCATGCGCGTCGCGATCGCCGCAGCGGCGCCCGGGCGATCGTAGACATAAAGGCGAATGTAATAGCCGCCCTGATGCATCTGCAGCGGCGCGCGGTCGAGTGGCGCGAGCGAGGCAACGGGCAGACCGAAGGGCGCGATATGCGTCCCGCGCGCGATATCGGCGATATCGGCGACGACTGCGGAAGCCGTCGCCTCGCCGCCAGCACCGGGCCCGATCAGAGTCAATTCATGGATCGCGTCGGCATCGATCGTCACGGCATTCGTCACATCCATCACCTGCGCGATGGCCGAAGAGCGCGGCACCATGCTCGGATGCACGCGCTGCTCGATGCCCGCTTCGGTGCGATTGGCGACGCCGAGGAGCTTGATGCGATAGCCGAGGTCGGCCGCGGCATCGATGTCGGCAGGCGTGATCGATTCAATGCCTTCGATGGCAATGGCGTCGGGATCGATCGTCGTGCCGAAAGCGAGCGCCGTCAGAATGGCGAGCTTATGCGCCGTGTCATAGCCGCCGATATCGAAGCTCGGATCAGCCTCCGCATAGCCGAGGCGCTGCGCCTCCTTGAGGCATTCGGCAAAGGACAGTCCCTCCGCTTCCATCCGGCTCAGAATATAATTGCAGGTGCCATTGAGAATTCCATAGACGCGCTCGATCGTATTGCCGGCCAAAGCCTCTCGCAGCGTTTTGACGATCGGGATTCCGCCGGCAACCGAGGCTTCGAAGCCGAGCGTCACGCCTTTTTCTTCGGCGCGTTTGGCGAGCGCCACGCCATGCTGGGCGAGCATTGCCTTATTGGCCGTGACGACGGATTTGCCGGCGTTGAGCGCGGCTTCGACCGCCGTGCGCGCGGGGGCTTCGGCGCCGCCGATCAGTTCGACGAAGCAATCGATGTCGGGCGAGACGGCAAGTTTTGCCGCATCGTCATACCAGCGGAAAGACGCGAGATCGGCGCTACGTTTTTTGCCGCGCTCTTTGGCGCAGATGCCGGCGATTTCGATCGGCCTGCCCGTCATGGCGGCGAGCGCAGAGGCGCGCCGCTGCAAGAGCCGCACGACAGCAAGGCCCACGGTGCCGAGACCAGCGATGCCGACGCGCAGAGGTGGCAACATGAAAGGCACGCCTTGAAGCGAGAGGCTGAAATCGTGCCGCGGGCGACACCAGCAGCTTAGTGCCCGAATTCACAGGGAGGATCAAGAATGCTCTGGGCTCAGGCTTAAGGCGGCGTCGAAGCGGATGATCAGCGTCCTCGAACCTCGGCCTGCATGCGGCCCGAGGGCGATTTCAACAGCCAGTGCGGATCAAACCAGCGGTCGGCTTCGCCTTCATACGGCAGGCGATTGATGTCCCAGAGCCGGATATAGGGCGCGTAAGCCTCATAGACGGGTGGCCCGCCGCCGATGAAGACGACGCGGTCCTGGAATCGCGCCAGGACGTCTTCGGGCGGCTCGGACGAGCGGATTTCGATGAAGTCCCTGTCCCTGAATGCCCATTTCGGCACGGACGCGAAGGTCTTCGGCCCCAAAATAATGACATGGCCACGGGTCAATTCGAAGAAGCGTTCGACATCTTCGACAAAGGCTTTGTCGCGGTTGCCTTCCCACGGCAGGCGGCCGTGGAGGCCGAACTGGCCTTGCTGACCAATCGCAATCACCGCTCTGACATCGGGCATCATTCCGTCTTTCTACGGAATTCGGCCGCCGAATGCCAGCGTGGGCGCGGGACCTGCGGCCAAGACGCTCTTGCCAAAGGCTCTCGCCGCCGCCACAAGCACACCCATGCTTCATCTCAACGACATCACGCTGCGGCTTGGCGCGCGGCTGATCTTCGACCACGCCACGGCGGTGCTGCCGGAGCGCGGCCATATCGGCTTCGTCGGTCGAAACGGCGCCGGCAAGACGACGCTGTTCAATCTGATTGCCGGCGATTTGAGCCCGGACGATGGGTCGATCTCCTTGCCGCGCCACGCGCGCATCGGCCGTGTCGAGCAGGAGGCGCCCTCCGGCCCCGGCGCGCTCGTCGACTTCGTGCTTTTGGCCGATCGCGAACGCGCCGCGCTGATCGAGGAAGCCGAGACGGCGCAAGACCCGCATCGCATCGCCGAGATTCAAACACGCCTTGTCGATATCGACGCGCATTCGGCCCCAGCCCGCGCCGCCGCGATTCTCTCCGGCCTTGGCTTCGACGATGCGGCGCAGAAGCGCGCGCTTGATGAATTCTCCGGCGGCTGGCGCATGCGCGTCGCGCTCGCGGCCGTGCTCTTTTCAGCGCCCGATCTCCTGCTGCTCGACGAGCCGACAAATTATCTCGATCTCGAAGGCACGCTGTGGCTCGTCGATTATCTGCAACGCTATCCCGGCACGATCCTCGTCATCAGCCACGACCGCGATCTCCTGGACGATGTCGCCGACCATATTCTTCATCTCGATCAAGCAAAGCTCAACCTCTGGCGCGGCAATTATTCAGGCTTCGAGAAACAGCGGCGCGAGCAACAGGCGGTGCAGGCGAAACTGCAGAAGAAGCAGGAAGAGCAGCGCAAACATCTGCAGGCCTTCGTCGATCGCTTTCGCGCCAAAGCGACGAAGGCCGCGCAGGCGCAATCGCGCCTCAAAATGCTGGCGAAGTTGGAGCCGATCGCCGCGATCGTCGATGGGCAAGTACTGCCCTTCGATCTTCCCTCGCCGCAAAAGCCGCTGAGCCCGCCGATCGTCGCCATGGACGATGCTGCGGCGGGCTATGACGGCAAGCCCGTGCTGCAACGCCTGTCGCTCACGATCTCGGACGATGATCGCATCGGCCTTCTCGGCGCGAACGGCAATGGCAAATCGACCTTCGCCAAGCTTGTCGCCGGACGGCTCGCGGCGCTTTCAGGCCAAGTGCTGCGCTCATCGAAACTCGATGTTGGCTTTTTCGCGCAGCATCAGGTGGACGATCTCAATCTTACTGCGACGCCCTATCAATGTGTGGCGGCACTGATGCCCGAGGCGCCGGAATCGAAAGTGCGGGCGCGCGCCGCGCGGATGGGTTTTCCCAATGTGAAGGCCGACACAAAGATCGCGCATCTCTCCGGCGGCGAGAAGGCGCGGCTGCTGATGGGGCTCGCGACATTTAACGGCCCGCATTTGCTCATTCTCGATGAGCCGACGAACCATCTCGATATCGACAGCCGCGCCGCGCTGATTGAGGCAATCAACGATTATGGCGGCGCCGTCATTCTCGTCTCGCATGATCGCTATTTGCTCGAGGCCTGCGCCGATCGGCTCTGGCTTGTCGATGCCGGCACGGTCAACCCCTTCGCCGGCGACATGGACGACTATAGAAAATTGGTGCTGCAGAAGACGACCGCGGTGAGCGCGAAGGCGGAGTTATCCGCGCCAAAACCGCAGCCGACGCGCGCGGCGAAGGGCGCCCCGTCGCTCAAAAAACGTGTCGCTTCAGCGGAAGAAAAAATGGCGCGTTTTCAAGAGCTTCTGAAACGAGTTGACGGTGCTCTTGCAGATCCCGCCGCCTTCCTCAACGAACCTGTGAAGGCCGCGCAATTGGCCAAGCAAAGGAGTGAGTTGGCGGCAGCACTTGCCACGGCAGAAGAAGAATGGCTGGCGCTTTCAAGCGCGGTGGAAGCGCAGGCGGGGTGAAGAATCTCAGGATTGGAGTGTTTGTCCTGAAACGCACACCTTCGCCTGGCGCCGCATTTTGAGAGTCACGCGAGTGCGAACAAAACTCAGGAGAGGTTGTTTGCGACTGCGTTGAACTTGTTGGCTACGTTCTTACCAAGGCTTGACACCGCGCCAATGATGACGACGGCGATGAGACCGGCGATCAGGCCATATTCAATGGCCGTCGCACCAGATTCGTCTTTCAGAAAGGACCACATGATTTACTCCTCCAACAAACTGTTAGGCGAGCAGCAAAATAACGGCGCAACACCCAACAAGGTGTTAATTCTGCGCTTCCAGTCACAGCGACTTCGATTGTTGGGAAACTCCAACTTATTATGAATGCTTCAATTTGTTTGGAAAGGCGCGCCTGACGTTGCTCTACGCCAACGCTGAGCGATGAGAGGCATGGCGAAGCGAGGCAATGAATCGGCGGCAGCGCTTCTGCGGCGGAAAAAGAGAGGCTGGCACTCTCGAATGAGAGGAAAGCGCAGGCGGGGTGAAGAGCTTCAGGTTTAGAGCCAAGCCTCCGCCGATCAGGGCGGACAGCAGGGGAATTTTCTGTTTTGGCCTGAAAGCGGACACCTTCGCCAGCGCCGCATTTTGAGAGCCAAGCGCGACCGAACAAAACTCAAGAGAGGTTGTTCGAGACCGCGTTGAACTTGTTACCGACATTCGTCCCAACGGCCGTGACCGCGCCGATGATGACGACAGCGATGAGGCCGGCGAGCAGGCCGTATTCGACGGCCGTGACGCCGGACTCATCCTTCAGGAAATATCTGAGCATGGATTCGCCTCCAACAAACTGTTAGGCGAGCATCGAATAACAGCACCGCTTCGCTTACGGGATAGAAACCGCAGTTTTTGACAGTGCAGTTTTGATTGTTGGGAAACTCGAAATTATGCGGAATGCTTAAATTGTTGTGAATTGTCGTGCGCGGCGCGGACGGGGCACAATGGCTGGGCAATCGAAAGCACCAACCCGCCCTTTTCAACACCGCGCGCCGATGCCGGCCGAGGCTTAGCGGCCTTCCGCGCCGCCCGCCGGTGCGTTTGATCAGGGTCAACGAGACCCATGAACGCCTCCTCTAGTCTTCCGCCCATAGCTGAAGGGGTTCACGCTCATGGGACATTTAGGAAGACACGTCTTTGTTGGCGCGACGCTTGCCGCAGCAGCTTTGTTCGTTCCGAGCATCATCGGAGTCGCGCCGGCCGCCGCCAAACCAAAGGCATCGAAGAACCTCTGCCTCAGCGAAAACAACACGATACCCATCGAACAACGGGTCGCGAGTTGCACGGCGCTCATTCAAGCGGGCCATCTGAGCCCCCATGACCTTTCGACTGCCTACTCAATCCGCGCCAGCTATTATCTTTACACCAAGGGCGATTATGATCGCGCCATCGCCGATTTCACGGCAGCGATCGCGCTCGATCCGAAAAACGCTTTCCTCTACAACGCGCGCGGCTATGCCTTTCACAACAAGGAGCGCTACGACGAGGCGATTGCCGACTTCAATGAATCAATCCTGCTCAACCCGAAATGGGGTTTGACCTTCAAATATCGCGGCAATGCCTATTTGAGGAAGGGCGATTTCGACCAAGCCATCGCCGACTACACGCAAGCGATTGCGATCGAACCCAAGGACAATTTCGCCTACGACGACCGCTGCTTCGGCTATTTCGAGAAGAACGACTACGACAAGGCGATCGCCGACTGCAATGAGGCGATCCGGCTGATGCCGGACGACCAGACCGCATTTTTCGTGCGCGGCGGCTCCTATCTCGGCAAGAACGATTACGATCATGCCGTCGCCGATCTGACGGAAGCCATTCGGCTCGATCCGAAAAGCTCGGCCGCTTACGATACCCGCGCCGCCGCTTATCGCAAGAAGGGCGATTATGGCCACGCGATTGCGGATTATAGCGAAGGGCTCAAGCTCGATTCGAGCGACGCCGAAATATTCTACTGGCGTGGCTATTGCTATCTCTTGAACAACGAAGAGGACCAGGCGATTGCCGATTACAGCGAGGCGATTCGATTGAACCCAAAACTCGCCTTGGCCTTCAACGACCGCGGCATCGCCTACAGCAACAAGGGCGACTACGGCCCGGCGATCGCGGATTTTAACAAGGCGATCGGAATCGATCCGAAATACGACTACGCCTACAATAACCGCGGCTATGCCTACCTGGCAAAGGGCGACTATGGCCACGCGACCGCCGATTTCGACGAGGCGATCCAACTCTCTCCGAAATATTCTGTCGCCTATCTCAACCGCGGAATGGCCGATCTCTACGGCGGCCTGCTTCCAAAAGCGCTTGCCGATATCGATCAGGCAACCGTCCTCGATCCGCAAGATCCCTACGCGGCGCTGTGGCTCGACATCGTGGACAAGCGCAGCAACCTCCCAAGCAGGCTCGATCAGGCGGTCAAGGACATCGACAGAACGTACTGGCCAGGTCCTATACTCGCTCTCTACCTCGGCCGACTGACGCCCGAGGCACTTCTTGCCGCAACCGATGACCCCGATGCGACAAAAAAACAAATGCACTTTTGCGAAGCCAATTTTTTCAGCGGCGAAATGCTGCTGCACGCCGACAAAGAGAAGGCAAAAAAGCTCTTTCAGACGGCGGCGTCCGAGTGTCCGAAACGCCTCATCGCATCATGGGCCGCGAAGATCGAACTGAACGCGCTCGGCGGAAATTATTGAAGGCGCCTGGCGGCAAGTCCCCCGACGAGTAGAATTCATCCGACTTTTGCGTCCGCGATGTCTTGTCCGCGATGTCTTGGACGATCACCGGCGTAAGACCTTCGGTTTGCGCAACCTCGAACACGGACGCCGGCAGTTAAGGCTGCTGCTGCGCTTTAATTGCCGTGGGATCGGTGAGCTCTTCGCGCGTGAGCAAGCCGTCCTCGATGTAAAGGATCCTGTCCGCAAAACCGAACAGCCGCTGATCGTGAGTCACCACCAGAACGGCGCGGTCTCGCTCTTTGGCGATCGCCGAGAGAATCGCCATGGTCGTCTGCCCGTTGGCGGCGTCCAGCGCAGCGGTCGGCTCGTCAGCGAGAACGGCTGAGGGCTCTGCTACGATGGCGCGCGCGATCGCGACCCGCTGTTGCTCGCCGCCGCTAAGCTCACGCGGGAACGATGCCATTTTGGAGGTTAAGCCGACACTGGCCAGCACCTCCTTGGTTTTCGCCATCGCTTTGGGTCCCTGCTCGCCACGCACTTCGAGCGCCAATTGCACATTTTCCGCGGCTGTGAGGGTAGAAAACAGGTGATAGGACTGGAACACGAAGCCGATATGCTGGCGCCGGATCTTCGCTAGCTCATCCGGACGCGCACCGGTGGTGGAGGAGCCGCAAATGCGGACCGTCCCGCCTGTCGGTGCGAGCATGCAGCCGAGAATCGATAATAGCGTGGTCTTGCCGCTGCCGGACGGCCCCATCAACATCGTCAATTTGCCGCTGCTAAGGGTCAGGCTGACGTCCTTCAGCGCCTGCACCTGCGCCGGCCCGGCACCAAGAATCTTGCTGACATTTGCAGCCTCTATGATGGGCTCGGTCATCGGTTCAGCACAATCGCAGGATCGACACGAATGACTCGAAGAATCGCGGCAAACGCCGAGACGACGCACATGACGACAGTGACCAGGAACAGTTCGATCATCAAACCGGGCGTGATCATAATCTGCAATGCGCTCTTCGCGGTGAAATGGACAATGGCGGTCCCGATCAACGCCGCAATGGCAAATCCAATGACGGCGCTGAGCACCGCCTGACAGATAATGACCTCGTAAATATAACCATTGGAGGCACCGATAGCGCGCAGCGTCGCGAACTCGTAAAGGTGGTCTTTTGTGCTGGAAAAAAGCGTCTGGGCGACGACCGCAGTGCCGACAATGGCGCTAAGAATGACGCCGGCGAGAAGTGCGGCGCCGGCTCCCGTTCCGAAAAGCCAGAACGACCGACTACGCTGCCGGAACTGCTCCGGAGTAAGCGCCTGGATTCCGGTCATGTTAGAAAGAATATTCTGACGAATCCTCTCGACATCGGCTTTTGGTTTAAGCCGAACCAGAAAATAACTGGTAAAGTTTGCCGGCAATCCGACGTAGGATCGGGCGCCGTCAAGATCGGTGAATACATAGGGCGTCGTCGTGAAAGACCGAATGCCGTCTGTGACAACACCAACTTTTACCGCCAGGCCGCGAATTCGCGAGGTCGTGCCAACGCCGGACACAGCCAACCGGTCGGAGTAGGACCGGTCGACCGCTACCGTTCCGGGCGTCGTCAAACTCTGGACCGTCCCTTCCACGACGTCCCAAGGTGACAATCCGCCCGTGGCAACGTCAGATCCGATGATGAACACCGGAGTCATGGCGCCATCTGGCAGACTCCAACCGGAAAACCCGACCACCACGGGCACGGCTTCGGTTACTCCATCGATCGCCATCAAGCTCTTTTGCATTCTCACTTTGAGGAGCGAGAGATCTTCGACACAATTCACTCCATTCGAAACAATCCAGAGATCGGTCGGGACGTGGTCGATCACGGTCGTGATCATGCGGCCGAAGCCGAAGTAAAGTCCCATCTGCACCATCACCAGGACCACCGAAAGCACGATGCCGATGAGTGACGCGACAAAGCGAAGCCG
The DNA here is from genome assembly GCA_049522395.1 of Methylovirgula sp. Lineage (GTDB taxonomy): Bacteria > Pseudomonadota > Alphaproteobacteria > Rhizobiales > Beijerinckiaceae > Methylovirgula. The sequence goes on along the minus strand of JBEKNV010000020.1, from coordinate 70,762 downwards.
GTCCTGGAACAGATTTCGTGATGCGAGCGTGAAAACGAGTGACATATTTCAGAGGAACCCAACTCGGGCGGGACTGGCTCCCGCGTTCCGCCGCGCCATCGCTCCTAGCCATCAGCAAATTTGCAGGGACCCCGCGTCCCAGGCTGACGATAAGCGGCATTGATTTTTATATGGAGCTCTCCGGGGCGAAGCCCATTGATTTGTGTCAATGATCGTCGGTGCCTGGAATGCGCGCGCAAGACTAACTCAGGACATTTCTTCTGCCCGCCCCAACACGGCGCGCCAATGCCGTCGGCCAACCTGAGCCGTCGCGGAGATGTCTTCGATGACGACAGGCGCCAAGCCTTCCCTCTGTGCGGCCTCGAACACCGACGGCGGCAGCGGCCATGGCGGCCCCGTCACCTCTTCATCCTCGGCTCTCGCCCGCGCGATGAGCAAAACTTTTCCGCCTTCCGCGAGCAAACTCTTGAATACGCCCAAGGCGCGCGGGATCAGCGGAAACGACAGCGCCTGCAGCGTATAGCATTCATGCACGAGATCGAATTGGCGTTGCCATTCGCGCGGCAAAGCGAAGAGATCGGCGGTTTGATAATCGACCTTGCTTTGCGGAAAGCGGCGCTTCGCCCAGGAAATTGCCTCGGGCACGAAATCGAAGGCCGTAATATTCGCGCCAGCTTTGGAAAACAATTCCGCATTGTCGCCAAGCCCGCAGCCGACATCGAGCACGCGCAAGCCTTCGATGCCGCGAATCTGGCCGTTGACGAAAGACGTCGTCAGCGGATGCGCGGAAAGATTGGCCCAGGGCACGCAGGCGGGATCCTCCTCGGCGCGTTGGTAGACGGCCTCGAACCAATCGCGACGCAATGGATCGACGTCGCCCCCGCGCTTTGCCGGATCGATCGCATCGAGCGCCTTGCGCGCCTCTGCCCGCCGCGCCTGAAACTCGGGCGACGAAGGATCGCGGCTCACGCACGTTTCTCCCAGGAGCCGCGTTCGCCCTGCTGCCAATAAGCGAGCGTATGGCCCTGATCCTTCAACGCCTTCCACTGTGCGCGCGCGGAGGAAAGCTGATCCTCATCACCGCCGTCGAAGAGCAGGATGAGGCGTTCGTAAGATTCGCAGGAGCCGCTTGCGGCAAGCGCTTCGACATCGGCGCCGTCGATGAAAAGCCGCAGCCGCGCGCCGTTGGGATTCTCAGGTCCCGTCGTCAGATAGACAGGCTGCATCTCCGCATCACCATCGCGCGCGCGGCCATGGGCGAGAAAACTCGCCTCCGCATAAGTCCAGAGCACATCGTCGAGCGCATCGAGGCGCTCGTCCGTGGCCGCTTGCACGACAACGCGCCAGTCGCGCTCGAGCGCTTTTTCGAGAAGGCTCGGCAGCGCCTTCTCGAGCGGCTGATGCTGGAGGTGATAGAACCAGATTTCAGGCATGATATCTGTCGCTTAGCCTTCGACGCTAAGCCTCGTAATATTTCCGCACAAGCCGGTCGAGCAGACGCACGCCATAGCCCGAACCCCAGCTTTGATTGGTGTCGCTTGCCGGCGAATTCATGCCCGTCCCGGCGATGTCGAGATGCGCCCAAGGCGTGCCGTTGACGAAGCGCTGCAGGAATTGCGCCGCGGTGATCGAGCCGCCATGGCGTCCGCCCGTGTTCTTCATGTCGGCGAATTTCGAATCGATGAGCTTGTCGTAAGCGGGGCCGAGCGGCAGGCGCCAGACTTTCTCGTTCGTCTCCTTGCCGGCGGTAAGAAGGCGCTCGCTCAATTCGTCGTCGTTCGAGAAAAGCCCCGCATGTTCCTGGCCAAGGGCGACGACGATCGCGCCGGTCAAGGTCGCGAGATCGATCATGAACTGCGGCTTGTATTTATCCTGCACATACCAGAGCAGATCGGCGAGAACGAGACGGCCCTCGGCGTCGGTATTGATCACTTCGATCGTCTGGCCCGACATGGATTTGACGATATCGCCGGGGCGCTGCGCATTGGCGCCGGGCATGTTTTCGACGAGACCGATGGCGCCGACGACATCGACTTTCGCCTTGCGCGCGGCGAGCGTGTGCATGAGGCCGATGACGCAGGCAGCGCCCGCCATATCACCCTTCATGTCCTCCATGCCGGCAGCGGGCTTGATCGAGATGCCGCCCGTGTCGAAGGTCACGCCCTTGCCGATGAAGGCGATCGGTCGAGACTTACCGTGCTCTTTGCCTTCCTTGCCTTCCTTGCTCTCATCTTTCTTCGTGCCGCGCCAGCGCATGATCACCATGCGGCTCTCGCGGTCCGAGCCTTGGCCGACGCCGAGCAGCGCGCCCATGCCAAGCTCGCCCATTTCATCTTCGTCGAGCACTTTGACTTCGACGCCGAGTTCTTCGAGTTCCTGCGCGCGGCGCGCGAATTCTTCCGGATAGAGAACATTCGCCGGCTCGTTCACCAGCGTGCGTGCGATGGCCACGCCTTCGGCTTCCGCATCATGCGCCTTCGCTTCGCGCTTTGCGGCGGCGGGATCCTCAACCGCGACGAGAACTTCGGCTGCGGCCGACTCGTCCTCATCCTTTTTCTTGGTCTTGTAGGAATCGAATTTGTAATCGCGGAGCCGCATGCCTTCGACGAATTCGGCAGCCGCATCGGCGGGATTCTTCGGCGCGCGCGGCGGATCGAAGACGACGAGCGCCAAGGCGCCCGCGCCGAGTTTCCCGAGCGTATAGCCGCCAAGGCCGATGTAATCGGCCGGTTTCACGACCGCGTCCTTGGCATGAGCGGCGGGGCTTTCGTCCTTGTCGGCGTCATCCTTGCCGGATTTGGCCTTGGCTTCCTCGCCGCCGGTGCCGATGACGAGTAGGCGATCGGCCACAAAGCCCGAAGGGGCGACGATATCGAGCGCCGAAAGCTCCTTGCCCCTGAATTTGGTGGCACCCGCCGCTCTTTTGATCAGCGCCTCTCCTTCCGATCCGATCAGTTTTCGTGTCGCCGCGCCCAAAGCGAAGTCCGGTCCCATGAAGATCACGAGAGTTTGAGCCGGTTTCGATTTGTCGCCGCGTTTCGAACCGGGGTGCGGCGGCGAGTCGGCTGCGACGGAGGCGAGAGGGACGAATTCGACTTTGATCGGTTGCCACATTTGGGTGTGTTCCTTGAGATTTTCGACGACGGCAGCTGCGGCGCGGAAATGATCGCGCGCCTATTATCGGGTGGGCGACGGTGCTGGCTTCAAAGCTATCATGTGGTTGCGCTCCTGTGGGTGCAAGTACGCTGACCCTCCGGAGGCGCCTCCAGGGCCCCAATATCGACCCCCCAGAAGCGCTTGTCTTTCAGGAAAGCTTTATGTTTTTCATAAAGTTAGGCTAATATCCGCAATCGGCCTGGAAAACCGGCAAAAGAGGCGCTTTCGACGGCTCTGCCGCGCCCATCACACGGGTTTGTTCAACCTGGGGTTTGGTCTCCCCAACATCCGAATTTTCGACGTCGCGTCAGATCTTGGCGGCAGGGTTGCACAGCCGTGAATTTGCAGCGCACGATGGTCATAACGCAGTGCAAGTGACACCCCCGCCACGCTCCCCTTCAATCGCATCAAAAACCGGTCAAAAACCGAAGCCGTGCTTGCACCCACGACGCCTTGTTTGTAGCCAAGTTTAAGCGCCAATTTCAGCTGAGAAATTTGGCCGTTGCCGAGCGAATCCGGGTAGCCTGATCCGGGTTCGATCTGGGCCTAAAATGGAACGTTTCCGGACAGCGTCGCCGGGGGGTATAAAAGGACCCCGGACAGTCGTCCAGGAACGGACCAGAATTCGAACCTAGACTGCTGTCCGAACGCGCACTGCGGAACCGGGCACCGGTCGCAAGAAAGGGGGTGGCAATTGCAGAGGCTCACCACAGCCTCGGAGGGCCAGTGTGACTAGGGAATCGCGGCTCACCAGCCTCGATCCGTCACGGTGGCCCCAGAGGATAGGGTCTGCGCCGCTCGCAGATCCGACCGTCGCTCAGCAGAGCGCCGGAACGGTAACGCATGTCTGCATCATGCTTTTCTCCAGGTTTTTCTTTGAACTTTTGCCGCAACGCGAGATGGGGAGGCTGAGATGATCGGCACCACCCTCGCTCGCTACCTCTCGATGCGGTTTTTCAACACGATCATGCTGGTCTTCCTGACCATCTGCGGCACGGTCTATGTCGTCGATTTCATCGAAATGCTGCGCCGGGCGAGCAATCACCCGGGTGTCACCCCGCTCTTCGTCGCCTTCCTCTCGTTCTTGCGCACGCCATCGGTCGCCGAACAGGTGCTGCCGTTCTGCGTGCTTTTCGGCACGATGACCGCCTTCATCGATCTCACCCGCCGGCTCGAGCTGATTGTCGCGCGAGCCGCGGGCGTCTCGGTCTGGCAGTTCTTGGTGCCGCCCGTCGGCATTGCGCTGTTCATCGGCATCGTTTCGATCACCGCGCTGAACCCTGTCTCGGCGCAGATGAAGCAGAGGGCCGACGTCATCGAGGAACGCATCTTCGGACGCAACGGCCAGAGCGAAGGCGACACCAGCCTCTGGGTTCGCCAGCCGAGCGTTGACGGACAGGCTTTCCTGCATGGTGACGAATCGAGCGACGGCGGAACGAAGATCTTCCGCGTCAATGGCTATCTCTATGATCCGAATGGCCATTTCGACCTGAAGGTCAAAGCCAAGGAGGGCCAGCTGACAGGCGGGGCCTGGCGGCTGAAAAATGTCCTGGTGACGACGCCCGGCCAAGATGCCATGCGCGTCGGAACCTTCCTGGTCGCCAGCAATGTCGCGCCGGAACATCTTGCCGAAACGTTCCTTGAGCCTGAGTCCGTTCCCTTCTGGTCGCTCCCGAGGCTGCGCCAGGAAACCGACGCCGCGGGCCTCGATTCCACCGGGTTCAGCCTGCAATATCAAACGCTTCTGGCGCGGCCCCTGCTGCTCGTCGCGATGGTCCTGATCGCGGCAGCGTTTTCGTTAAGGTTCTTCCGATTTGGCGGCGTCGGCAGGATGGTCGGCGGTGGCTTGGCCGCAGGTTTCGTGCTGTATCTGCTCACGAAAATGGTCGCCGATCTTGGTTCGTCCGGTCTTTTGAGCACTTCGGTCGCGGCCTGGTCCCCCGCAATCGTTGGCACCATGCTCGGGAGCTTGGCTCTCTTGCAGCGGGAGGACGGGTGATGGCGCGCCGTTCTAGCCCATCGCTGCTCTTTGCGCGCGAAGCGCGGCACGCTCGCGGCGTGCCGGCTTTTCTCGCCCTTGTTCTCTGCGCACTCGTGCTCGCGTTCGGCCTGGCGATGCACTCGAGCGCGGCTTTCGCGCAGAGCGCTCCAACGACGAATAATGCAGCGCCAGTCACGCCGCCGCCGAAAATGATGATCCAGGCGGATGAGCTCGTCAACAACAAGGACAAGAATACCATCACGGCCGAAGGCCATGCGCGCATCTACTACAAGGGACGCGTGCTTCAGGCCGACCGGGTCATCTACGATCGCAACACCAACCGCGTTTACGCCGAAGGCAATGCCACGCTGACGGAGCGCGACGGCACGGTGGTTCACGCGCAACGTTTCGACCTGACGCAAGACTTCGCCGACGGCTTCATCGAAAGCCTGCGCAGCGAGACGACGGCTGTCACCTATTTCAGCGCGCCGCGCGCCGAACGCATCGGCAACAATATCACCGTCTTCGAAAAGGGAACCTACACCGCCTGTCAGACCTGCCGCGACAACCCGGATAAGCCGCCATTGTGGCGTGTGCGCGCCAAACGCATCATCCACAACCAAGAAGAGCACATGGTCTACTACGACAGTGCGTGGCTCGAATTCGTCGGCATTCCGGTCGCCTATGTACCGCTGTTTTCGTCAGCCGATCCGACGGTCAAACGCAAGTCGGGCGTGCTGATGCCGAACCTCGTCGAGAGCAGCTATCTCGGGACTGGATTCTCGGTGCCGATCTTCTGGGCGATGGCGCCGAATTATGATCTGACCTTCACGCCGACCTATTTCACGCAGCAAGGCTTCTTCGGCGACGTCATTTGGCGTCATCGCCTCGACAGCGGCTCCTATTACATCCGGGCAAACGGAATCTTCCCGCAAGACCGCGAGGCCTTCCCCGCTTCACCGTTCGGCGCCAGCGACCGCACGTTCCGCGGCGAAGTCGAAAGCGTCGGCAATTTCCTGATCGCGCCGCAGTGGAACTTCGGTTGGGCGGTCACCGCAATGACCGACAAATGGTACTACAACGACTTCAAGATCCCGATCCAGAACACGACCGCCTATTACACGAGCGACGTCACGTCGACCGCCTATCTCACGGGCCAGTCCGACCGCAGCTATTTCGACTTGCGCGGCTTCTATTTCGAGGGCCTGACCAGTCATGACTTGGCGGCGCAGAACACCACTGCGGCTCCGGTGCTGAGCTACAATCGCATCTTCGATATCGATCCGGCCAAATCCTACGGCGCCGGCGGCGAAGCGCAGATCGATTTCAATCTGAGCAATGTTTCCGCCGCGCTAGCGACCTATCAGGCCGTTGGTGCGCACCAGTATGATCCGGCCTTCGGGCTCTACGACATCTGCACGACCTATACGCCCGGCAAGACAACTACGAATTGCCTACTGCGCGGCATCGGCGGCGACTATACGCGCGTCACCGCCGATGCCTCTTGGAAACGCAAGTTCATCGACCCGATCGGCGAGGTCTGGACGCCTTTCGCCTTCGCCCGCGTCAATGGCGAATTCATCAACCTCAACACGAGCAATAGCCAAACGTTCGGCGCGGCGACCATCAGCAATGCCAATCAGACGAATTTCATCGGCCCCGCGAATGCGGGCTATGGCTATGCGATGCCTGGCGCGGGTCTTGAATATCGCTACCCAATGACGACGAAAGTGCCGGGAGGCACCTTCGTCGCCGAGCCGATCGGGCAAATCATCGCCCGGCCCAATGCGCCTTTGGGAACCACGTCCCTTCTCGACTTGGACTCGCAAAGCCTTGTCTTCGACGACTCGACCCTGTTCGCCTGGGACAAATATTCGGGCTATGACCGCTTCGAGACCGGCCTTCGGGCAAACTACGGTGGCGATGCGACCTATCGATTTAACAACGGCGGCTATGTGAACGTCGTCGGTGGCCAGTCCGTGCAGGTGGCCGGCACCAATTCTTATGCGACGCCGGACGCCGCTAATGTCGGCCTGAGCTCAGGGCTCGATACGCCATGGTCGGACTATGTGACGGCCCTCACCGTCGTGCCGAGTTCGATCTTGAGCTTTACCGCTAAGGGCCGCTTCGATCAGGCCACGCTCGACCCGCGGCGCATCGACCTCATCGCCAACACAAATCTGGGTCCGTGGACGGGCGGGATTCAATTTGCGGATTACCAAGCCCAGCCGCTGCTCGGCTATTCCGTCCGCCGCGAGGGCATAGCGCTGAGTTCGCGTTACGCGATTACGCCGAATTACTTTGTCGCTGGCAACATCACGTTCGATATGAGCCGGCAGTATTATCCGGCGCCGCTCGTCTCCTTTAATCCCGGCCCGTTTGCGATTTCGAGCTACGGCATTCTCGGCGGATACAAGGATGAGTGCACTACGTTCCAGTTGAGCTACACCAACAACTATGTCGACAACGGCGCGGGCTCCTTCAATCACAACCAGACTTTTATGGTCAATCTCCAACTGCGCACGCTCGGCGATACGGCGTTCTCGCATAACTTCGTGTCGACCGCGAACGGCCAGACCCTCGATGCGGTGCCGTGACGCCTCGACGCAGGCGATGCTTCTTCAATGGCCTGAGGGATCAAGGCATATTAAATCGCAACGATGCTGAATTTTGGAGAAATGCCGCCATTTTTTGGATGCATATCGGAAGGAGAACAGGGTCGAATTTGAGCCCGCTGTTTCAAATCCGAGGGATCGATGATGAAAAGGGAGGTACGTTGTCGATGATCTTTTTCGGCCTCTTACCCAAAATGCGCAATTGCCGCGCCTTGTTCTCCCAGTCCGGCCAATCGACGTTAGCCATCCTTCTCACCACGGTGACCTTGTTGGGTGGCGTCGCGGCCGCCCCGTCCCGCGCATGGGCGCAAGAAATCATCGCAACCGTGAATGGTCAGCCGATCACCGATCTCGATCTTTCGCAAAGAGAGAAGCTCATGCGGGTGCTCCGCCAGCCGACGACCCGCGATGCGGCCATGCAAAGTCTGATCGATGATGCGCTGGAAAATCAGGAGACATCCCAATTTGGGGTCAAGCCGAGCGATGCGGAAATTGGCCAGGAGATGATGCGCACGGCCCGGAAGCTGAAGATCGCACCCGAGGTTTTCTTTGGCGAGTTGCAAAGGTCGGGCGCATCCGACGGCCATATCAAAGATCATTTCTCCGCCGAGCTTTCCTTCTTTTCCTTGATGCAAGCCTTTCACAAGGGCGTCGAAGCAAGTGAAAATCAGATCGATGCGGAACTTGCGAAAGAAGGTGGCAAGTCGGCCCTTACCCAATATCGGTTACGTCAGGTGATCTTTGTCATTCCGACCAACATTGCGAAAGACCAGTCTGCGCTTAAAGGCCGGGTGGCGGCCGCCGAACAATTGCGCGCCCGCTTCTCGGATTGCGATTCGGGACTGCCGCTGGCGCGTTCCATGGACAATGTCGCCGTCCGCGAGGAAATCATCCGGGATTCGCTTCAGCTCGGCGAACAGATGAAGCAACTGTTCGACAAGACGCCCACGGGCCATTTGACGCCACCGTCGCGTTCGGCGGAAGGCATTGAGATGATCGCCGTCTGCGGCAAGTCGGCCGCGACCGACGACAGTTCCATTCGTGCCGAGATTTCGCAGCAGATTCTCGCCGGCGAGATCGATATCGCCGCGCAAAAACGTCTGCAAGAGTTGCGTTCCAACGCGGTCATCGTCAAGAAGATGAACTGAGGTCATCAACCCCTGATTTAGGCGGCCGCATGGCACCGCTGGCGCTGACGCGTGGAGATCCTTCCGGCATTGGTCCCGAGCTCGCGCTGAAGGCCTGGCTGGCGTTGCACGATGTGCCGAATGCGCCGGCCTTCTTCGTCGTGGCCAATGCGGCGCATCTCGAAGGGCTGGCGAAGCGTTTCGCTCTGCCCGTTCCCATCGCGGTCGCGACGCCGGCCGAAGCCGCTGTTCTCTTTCCCCATGCCTTGCCCGTGGTCGATCTTGCGGGCCCCGTTCACGGCGCCTTGGGAGCGCCCGATCTCGCCGACGCCAGCGGAACCATACAGTCGATCGAACTCTGCGCCGAATTCGTCTGCCGCGGCGAGGCGAAGGCCATCGTCACCAATCCGATCGCCAAAGAGGTTCTGCAGAATGCCGGCTTCGCCCATCCGGGACACACGGAATTTTTGGGCGAGCTGGCGAGCCGGCTCTTTCATGCGGACAAGGCGAAGCCCGTCATGCTGCTTTGGTCCGATCGCCTCGCCGTTGTTCCGGCAACGATCCATGTGCCGCTCGCCGACGTGCCGCGGCTTTTGACTTTCGACCTTCTCGTCGAGACGGGGACAATCGTTGCGCGCGATTTCATGCGCCGCTTTTCGATTCCCGCTCCGCGCCTCGCCTTCTCTGGTCTCAATCCGCATGCCGGCGAAGGCGGCCATATCGGGCGCGAGGAGATCACGATCATTGCGCCCGCGATCGCGGAACTGCGGCGGCTCGCAATCGATGCACAAGGGCCCTTCCCCGCCGACACGCTCTTTCACGACGCGGCGCGCCGGCGCTACGACGTCGCCATCTGCATGTATCACGATCAAGCGCTGATCCCCATCAAGACGCTCGCCTTCGACAGCGCGGTCAACGTCACTCTTGGATTGCCCTTCGTGCGGACGTCGCCCGATCACGGCACCGCCTTCGATATCGCCAACGAAGGCAAGGCCAATCCGTCGAGCCTCATCGCCGCATTGAAACTCGCGGCGCGATTGGCGCAGACGGAGGCGGCGACGAGCCGGGCCGCGTGAGCGACGCTCTGCCGCCGCTGCGCGAGGTTGTCGCCGCCCACGGTCTTTCAGCAAAAAAATCGCTCGGCCAGAATTTTCTCTTCGATCTCAATCTGACCGGCAAAATCGCGCGCGCCGCGGGTCCGTTGGAATCGGCGACGATCGTCGAAATCGGTCCAGGGCCTGGCGGCCTCACCCGCGCGCTGCTGAAAGAAGGCGCCGCGCATGTTATCGCCGTCGAGCGCGACGCGCGTTGCCTTGCCGCGCTCGCCGAGATCGCCGTGCATTATCCGGAACGTTTAGAAATCATCGAAGGCGATGCGCTAAAGACGAATCTCGGCGCTCTCGTAGGCGTGCGTCATCCGGCGCGGATTTGCGCCAATCTTCCCTATAATATCGCAACTGTGCTGCTGACGAACTGGCTCGAAACTGAGCCCTGGCCGCCCTGGTTCGATCGGCTCGTGCTGATGTTTCAGAAGGAAGTCGCGCTGCGCATTGTTGCAACGCCTTCCGAGCGCGCCGATTACGGCCGTCTCGCCGTTCTCGCCAATTGGCGCTGCAAGACGCGCATTCTCTTCGATGTCCCGGCCGCCGCCTTTACGCCGCCGCCGAAAGTCACCTCGTCCGTCGTCGAACTCGTGCCGCACGCGGAGCCGGTGCTTTGCGATGCGGCGCTTCTTGCGGAGATCACGCGGGCCGCTTTCGGCCAGAGGCGAAAGATGCTGCGTCAGAGTCTGAAAGCTCTGGGCGTGGACCCGATGATTTTGCTCGAAAAGGCGGAAATCACTCCAACCAAACGCGCCGAGGAAATCGGCATCGAAGGATTTGTCGCGATGGCGAATGCGCTGAAAGCGCAGCGCGGCGGCTGACGACTATTCGCGAAGAAGCCGCTCGACAAAATTAGCAATCCCTTCCTTCTGCCGCGACGCCTTGCGCCGCTCCGCCGTCAGAATGGCGATCAGATCGTAGAACGTCTTTTGCAGATCGTCGTTGACGAGCACATAATCATAAAGCTCCCAGCGGCCGATCTCCTTGCGCGCATTGGCGAGCCTCTTCTCGATCGTTTCCGGGCTGTCTTCGGCGCGGCGTTCGAGCCGCGCTTTCAGCTCATCCATCGACGGCGGCAGAATGAAGATGGTGACGACATCCTCGCCCGCTTTCGATTTGACCTGCTGCGTGCCCTGATAGTCGATATCGAACAGCACATCACGGCCTATCGAAAGCGCCTGTTCGACAGGCTCGCTCGGCGTGCCATAGAAATTGCCATGCACCTGCGCCCATTCGAGCAATTCGCCGCGATCACGCATCGTATCGAACTGCTTTTTGGTGATGAACGAATAATGGATGCCGTCGACTTCGCTGGAGCGCCGCGGCCGCGTGGTCACCGAAATCGAGAGCGTCAGGTCGAGCGGTTTGTGTTCGAGAAGCATGCGGGTCAAGGTTGTCTTGCCGGCGCCCGACGGCGAGGAAAGAATTAACATCAGTCCGCGCCGCGGCAGTTTTCTGTCGGCTTCCGAATTCGCGGACATCGCTTGTGCCTTGTCCCCCGCCTGCATTGTCTTCACTCTAGATTTTGGATCTGTTCGCGGAATTGCTCGATCTCGACTCGCAGCTCAAGGCCCAGCGCCGTCAATGCCGCATCATTCGACTTGGCGCAAAGCGTATTTGCCTCGCGGGAGAGTTCCTGCGCCAGAAAATCGAGCCGCCGGCCAGCCGGGCCGCCCTTCAGCAATAGAATGGCGATGGCTTCGAGATGCGCGCCAAGACGGTCGATTTCTTCGCGCACATCGGCCTTGGCCGCAAGGAGAAGCGCCTCTTGATAAAGCCGCATCTCGTCGAAATGCCCCGCCCCCATCAAGGCCGCGACATTTTCTTGAAGCCGGACCTTGATCGCTTCCGGTTTGCGGCCCGGGCAGTCTTCCGCGGCGCGCTGAAGTGCTGTGAGTTTTTTCACGCGCGCCGAGAGAATCTGCCCAAGCGCATGGCCTTCCGCCTGCCGCATGGCGACGAGCGCCGAGAGTGCCTCGTCGAGACCCGCCAGAATCGCGGCCTGCGCCTCCGCCAATTCGGCCTCGCTCTCAACGGCTTCGCGCATTTCAACGACGCCGCGAAGTCCGAGAATCCCATCGAGCGACGCCGGCCGCATCCTGTCGCTGAGCGGCACTTTGGCGAGCGCATCCGCCACGAGGCGCAAAAGATCCTGATTGATGTGAAGATCGGGCGTGGCGGCTTCGCGCTGCACCGAAAGCGTCGCGTAGCATGTGCCGCGGGTCAGAGCCTGCGAAAGCCGCGCGCGCACTTCAGATTCGATCGCGTCGTGACCGGGGGCAACGCGCAGTCTGAGATCGAGCCCCTTGGCGTTAACAGTCTTCAGCTCCCAGGCCCAGCGGTAATGCGCCGAGGCGCCGGCGACGCGGGCGAAGCCGGTCATGCTGGCAAGTGTCATGCGAACCTGCGTGGAGGCCTAAGAATCAACGCGCGAACGCCGGGCTATACAAATTACTGGAGCCCTGTAGAGCTGGGAACCGTCTTCGCGTAATTCAAATCATAGGTCTTATCGCGAAGCGGATCGAGAGCCGTGCCTTCCGAGGCATCGAAGGCGGCGGGGTGAACGGGTCTGGCTGTCTGTTGCGGTTGGGGTTCGGGTTGCGGCATGGGCTGAGGCAGGACGGCGCCGGTCGTCGCATTATTATTGGCCGCCGCCGCGGCGAGCTGCTGATTGAGACTGGTATTGGCGCCCTGTTGGGCCGCGCCTCCCGGCTGGGGCTGCGCATCCGAAGCCGCATGCGCCGCCTGATCATCGTTCTGCGCCGAGCTATCGTTCGAATCAACCGGACCATCGAGCATGGCTGAGGCTGACCCACCATCATTGACGCCGCTAATACTGATGCCATCGATGCCGGAGCCGAGTTTCAAATTCGCGACCTTCGTATTGTCCGGCTTGAGTTCCGCTGGATTGAGCGTGCCGGCATTGGGCTTTTTCAGAGGCGCCGCGGCATTGCCCGGCACCGAACCAAGATTGGCGAACTGCACGTCGGCCGCGGCAATTCCAAGCGAAGGCGCGACAACGCTATTGTCAGCGGAGGCAAGCGAATCGGGCAATTCGCCAAAGATCGTCGTCCCATCATCAAGATCGGTGCTGCGCCGGCGCGGCTTCAGCGAGGGCCCCATCACGGGCGCCAGCGGCACGACGCGATCGACATCGCCGTCGTTTGCCTTCTCCTTCGCCGCTTTCACGATCTCGCGCCAATGCTGCACATTCTTCGAATGCTGTTCGAGCGTCGCGGAGAAAACATGGCCGCCCGTGCCGTCGGCAACGAAATAAAGATCGGCCGAACGCATCGGATTGGCGACCGCCTCGAGCGCGGCGCGTCCGGGATTGGTGATCGGCCCCGGCGGCAGCCCATCGATGACATAGGTATTATAAGGTGTCGGCCGCTCGACTTCGGCGTGCTGGATCGGCCGGCCCAACGTGCCCTTGCCGCCAACGAGGCCATAGACGATCGTCGGATCGGATTGCAGGCGAATATGCTTTTGCAGACGGTTGAGGAAGACCGCGGCGACATGCGGACGCTCTTCCGCCTTGCCGGTCTCTTTCTCGACGATCGAGGCCAGCGTCACGAGCTCATAAGGCGAGCGCAGAATGAGATCGGGCGCGCGATGCGCCCAGACCTGCTCGACGAGCTTGCGCTCATCTTCCTGCATGCGGCGGATCACTTCGTTGCGCGACATGCCGCGTGGAACTTTATACGTCTCAGGCAGGAGACTGCCCTCTTTCGGCATTTGCCGGATCTCGCCCAAGAGAACGTCATTCTGCTGCAGACGATTGACGATCTGCTCGCTGGTCAAGCCTTCGGGGATGGTGATCGAATGAAGGACCTGCTTGCCGCTGACCAGAATCTCGATGACGTCGCGCATGCTGGCGTTTTGCTTGAAGAGATATTCGCCGGCCTTGATCTTGGAGCGCTTGCCGCCGGCCATCACCGCGATGTTGAAGACGAGCGGATTGTCGATCACGTTTTCCGATTCGAGCTGGGCGACGATGTCGGGATAATCCGTGCCGGGCGCGATATAGAGGACTTTGTCGGCGGGAAGCGGTCCCGGCTCGTGCAGGCGCTTCGCGCCCCAGATAACGCCGAAGAGGCCGCCGAACGAGAGCAGGAGAAGTACGGACAGGAAGCCGGAGAGCGCCGACAGCGTCGGCCGGCGCTTGCGGCGCGGCGGCGGCAAGGACGGCGGCTCGGAGTCGGAGGCCTCTTTTTTGGCCAGGATTCGGCGCCGGCGGAAACTGCCCGGGGCGGTCCCCTCATCTGAGGGGTCGTACGTCAGGCCGTCGTGATCGTCCGGAGACTTATCCTCCATCAGCCTTACCTGCTCCTAGGAAATGCGCCCTGGGAACTTTGCCCAAGAATGATGCTCAAGAATAGTGCTCAAAAACGCCCGGCGGCGCTGAAGCCTTGAGCGGCGCCGAACCGCTGTCGGCGATTTCTACACGAATTTGCCGTCCCGCAACATCGCGGAAAAATCTGCATCACGCTTGTGGCGGCAATGAGAACAGCTTTCCTCCCCCACCATGGCGGCAAAGCGGGCGGCGCAGGGCTTCACATGTTAGTTAGCGGCGGGCACCTACGGGCCATCGCAAATGCGGGGCCAGGTTCTATTGCGGCCGCCGGAAGACGAGGCAGGCATTCGTGCCGCCGAAGCCAAAGGAATTCGACAGGACGAATTCAACTTCTCGCTTGCGCGCCTTATGTGGGACGAGGTCGATCGACGTTTCGACCGAGGGTTCATCCAGATTGAGGGTGGGCGGCACGATCTGATCGCGAATCGCAAGAACAGAGAAGATCGCTTCGACCGCGCCGGCGGCGCCGAGGAGATGGCCGATCGCCGATTTCGTCGATGACATCGACAGCGAATTCGAGCCGCCGCCATTGCCGAAGAGGCGATGCACGGCGCCAAGCTCGATCTCATCGCCGAGCGGCGTCGAAGTGCCATGGGCGTTGATGTAATCGAGTTCGTGCGGCGTGATGCCGGCGCGTTTCAACGCAGCCTGCATGGCGCGGAAGGCCCCGTCGCCCGTGCTCTCCGGCGCAGTGATGTGATAAGCGTCGCCCGACATGCCGTAGCCGATGATTTCCGCGTAAATCTTAGCGCCGCGCGCCTGCGCATGTTCCAAGGATTCGAGAACGACACAGCCGGCGCCGTCGCCCATGACGAAGCCGTCGCGATCCTTGTCATAAGGGCGCGATGCCTGTTTGGGCCGATCGTTGAAATTGGTCGACAACGCGCGGCAGGCAGCAAAGCCCGCGATGCCGATACGGTTGATCGCCGATTCCGCGCCACCCGCCACCATCACCTCGGCGTCTTCGAGCGCGATGAGGCGCGCCGCATCGCCGATCGCATGCGTGCCGGTCGAACAGGCGGTCGCCACCGCATGGTTCGGCCCCTTCAGCCCATGCATGATCGAGACATAGCCGCTGGCGAGATTGATGATGCGGCCGGAAATGAAGAAGGGCGACACCCGCCGCGGGCCCTTCTGCAGCAAAGTGACCGAATTCTCATAGATACCGCCGAGGCCGCCGACGCCGGAGCCAATCAGCACGCCGGTCTTGATCTGCTCGTCATAGGTCTGCGGCTTCCAGCCCGCATCCGCGAGCGCTTCCGTTGCCGCGGCGACGCCATAGATAATGAAATCGTCAACTTTGCGCTGCTCTTTCGGCTCCATCCATTGGTCGGGATTGAATGTATGGTTGCTGCCGTCGCCGCGCGGCACTTGCATGGCGATCTTGCAGGCGAGATCGGAGGTCTCGAATCCGACGATGGGGCCAGCGCCCGATCGACCCTCGATCAGCCGTTTCCAAGACGCCTCGGCGCCGCAGGCGAGAGGCGAAACCATGCCGATACCGGTGATCACGACTCTGCGCATCGATCGATTGGTTCCTCACGTTTCGTTTCGTCGCCCATGCTCGAGGCAACGTTCTCTTGTCCAAAAAATGCGCTTATTTCGCGAGAACTATGTCGTCGCAGCCGCCCCGCAATGCCCGGGATTGACCCGATCCTAGCCATTCCGGCCCAGCTGCGACAAGCGTTCAGAAGAATGCCACGCCGGTCTCCGGCGATGGCTAATTTCAATTAATCCGGCTGTTGGGGCAGGCGCCGCTCTGTCCAGCGGCAGAAAACAGTCTCGATAGGGGCGAAAAGCCGGCCGATCAGGCCGCCGTCGCCTTTTCGAGGAACCGGACCGCATCGCCCACTGTGACGATCGATTCGGCCGCGTCATCGGGAATTTCGACGCTGAACTCTTCCTCGAACGCCATCACCAGTTCGACGGTATCGAGCGAGTCAGCCCCGAGATCCTCAATGAAATTGGCATTGTCGACGACCTTGTCGGCGTCGACGCCGAGATGCTCAATCACAATTTTCTTCACCCTCTCGGCGACATCGCTCATGTTCGTCTGATCCTCGTCCTATTGACCTTTTCAAAAACAGCCGACATCTCGTGGGAACTCAAGACACCGTTTGTCGGAAGCGCCCGGTCGGATGCCCCGGGACGGGTTCATCCTGATCCAGACGGTGCAGAGAAACCGGAGCGGCTCCCGCGCGCAAGGCCGTGTGAAGACACGGCCTTCCCCCAAAATCACCCGTTCGCCAGCTGGCCAGCGGTTCGTAACATACTTCAAAGTGGTTGGCGAGAGGTCGGAGAAAAACCTCCAATGACTCGATAGACCCTTCAAATCATTACCATTCCGCCGTTTACATGGAGGGTTTGTCCGGTCATGTAAGCGGCCTCATTGCTCGCCAGATAGACGACGGCAGCGGCCACGTCATCCACTGTTCCAAAGCGGCCTGCTGGCACCTTTGCCAAAACTGCCTCTTTGATTTTCTCGTGCAGGACGTCCGTCATCGCCGTCTCGATGAAACCGGGCGCGACGCAATTGACCGTAACGTTGCGGCCGGCCGCCTCCGCCGCGATGCTCTTCGACATTCCGATCAATCCGGCTTTAGAGGCGGCATAATTCGCCTGCCCGGCATTGCCGGTGACGCCGACGATGGAGGTGATTGTGATGATGCGCCCCGATTTGCGCTTCATCATGCCTCTGACTGCGGCGCGGCTGAGCCTGAAGGCCGCGGTCAGATTGACCGCGATCACCTGATCCCAGTCCTCATCCTTCATGCGCATGAAAAGACCGTCGCGCGTGAGCCCCGCGTTGTTGACCAGAATCTCGAGATCGCCGAAAGCGGCTTCTGCCGCCGGCACGAGCTTCTCGACTTGCACCGGATCGGCGAGATCGCAGGGCAGGCAATGGGCGCGGCTGCCGAGATCCTTGGCGAGCGCAGTCAATGCGTCCATGCGCGTGCCGGAAAGTGCGACTGTCGCACCTTGGCGATGCAGGGCACGAGCAATGGCGCCGCCGATTCCACCGCTGGCGCCTGTCACTAGCGCCGTCTTGCCGGAAAGATCGAACAATTTTCCTCTCAAATTTCGGTTGAGGCGTGGCCCTTAGCCAAGCGCCTTGTAAGCATCGACTTCACTCGGCACCGCGACGCCAATCCCCGTCGCCGTATCGACAATGCGTTTCAAAAGGCCGGTGAGGACTTTGCCCGCACCCAATTCGATAAACAGCGTCACGCCCTGCCCCGCCATATATTGCACGCTTTCGCGCCAGCGCACCGTGCCCGTCACTTGCGCGACGAGAAGCTTGCGGATCTCGGCAGGATCCGTCACCGGCGCCGCCGTCACATTGGCGACGAGCGGCACTCTGGGCGCCGCTATATCGACGGCCGCCAGCGCGTCGGCCATGACGGAGGCCGCCGGCTGCATCAAGGCGCAATGGAAAGGCGCCGACACGGGCAGAAGAATCGAACGCCGCGCGCCCTTGGTCTTGGCGATCTCCATCGCCTTCTCGACCGCGGCCTTCGAGCCGGAGGCGACCACCTGGCCACCGCCATTGTCATTGGCGATGGCGCAGACAGCGTCGCCGCCCGTCTCCTTCTGCGCCTCGGCCACGACAGCGACGCCCGTCTCATAATCAAGACCCATAAGCGCGGCCATGGCGCCTTCCCCGGGCGGCACCGCCTGCTGCATGGCTTGGCCGCGACGGCGCAAAAGCCGCGCCGCATCGGCAATCGAAAAGGCGCCGGCCGCGGCGAGCGCCGAATATTCGCCGAGCGAATGACCGGCAACGAAGGCCGCGTCGCGCTTGAGATCGAGCCCGGCTTCCTTCTCGAGAACACGAACGATGGCGAGGCTTGTCGCCATAATCGCCGGCTGCGCATTGGCGGTGAGAGTAAGCTCGTCCTCCGGCCCATCGAACATCAAGGTGGAGAGCTTCTGCTGCAAAGCCTCGTCGACTTCTTCGAAAACAGCGCGCGCCGCGGCAAAGGCCGCAGCCATCTCCCGGCCCATGCCGACCGCCTGCGATCCTTGCCCCGGAAACACATAGGCCCGCGTCATGGTCTTGCACCACCTCCGTTATTGGTCGGCTGCGAGTGGCACTGCCGGGCGGCTCCTGTCAAGCCGGCCTCGATTTAGCGATGAGTACATAAAATGTGGTTTGCGAAGGATTCCGGTTGCATGAGAACGGCAGCGCGCCATCATGCCGCTTCCGAATCCGAGGTTTGCGGCACCTCCCTCGCTTGCAAAGCTGCAGGGAAGTGCTTGGCTTCTGAACCGCTGGACTTTGCACATATGGATATTCCGGGAAAAAGCTGCGGCGCCTGCAGCATGTGTTGTCAGGTGCTCGAAATCGAAGAATTGCAGAAGCCGGCAGGGCTTGTCTGTAAGGATTGCATGAACGGCGGCGGCTGCCGCATCTATGCGGCGCGCCCCAAAGTCTGCCGCGAGTACGAATGCGAATGGAAGGGCAACCGGAGCATGGGCCCGCAACTGCGCCCGGAGCGGGTCGGAACGATTCTGATGGAAGACGCAGATTCGGACGAGTATCAGGCTGTCTGCGACCCGACGAAACCGCTCGCCTGGCGCACGCCTATCGTCTTTAACCATCTCGTCGCCATGGCCAAGGCAGGGCGCACCGTCGTCGCCAAGGCCGGCGCCAAAAGCTGGCGTATTCACGCGAGCGGTGAATGGGGACCTTGCTCGTAAAGGGCCTGCCCTCCTGGGTCGTTTCGGCCGCCTGTGACTTGATTTCGGCCGATTTCCCCGTATAAACCTCGCTTCCCGCTTCGGCTGGGGGCTGAACGGAAGACGCGGCTAACCGCTGCGCAGGATCGTCGATCCGCCTTCCCGTGTCCCCGCCTTCGATGGTTCACTCGAGCCTTTCCGAGGCTCGAAGGGCTTCGCGCCGAAGCACAGTTTAGAAAGGCAATCCATGTCTCTCTATGAGCATGTCTATCTCGCGCGCCAAGATATCTCGGCGCCTCAAGTCGACGCCATGAACGAGCAGTTCAAGACTCTCATCGAGTCCTTTGGCGGCAAAATCGAAAAGAACGAATATTGGGGCGTCAAATCGCTCGCCTATCGGATCAAGAAGAACCGCAAGGCGCATTTCACGCTGTTCAATCTCTCCGCTCCCCCTGCCGCGATCACCGAGATGGAACGGCAGATGGGCCTCAACGAAGACATTCTGCGCTTCATAACGATCCGCGTCGAAGAACTCGAACAGGGTCCTTCGGCGATGATGCGCAAGCGCGACGACGATGATCGTGGCGAACGCGGCGATCGCGATCGCGGCGACCGTGGAGATCGCGGCGGCCGTGGCCGTGGCGACCGGGATCGCGGCGACCGTGGTCCCCCGCGGCGCCCGCGCGATGACGCTGGAATCGTCGAAGAAGGGAGCTTCTGATGGCCAGTCCTGCCGTTCCGGCGCGCCGGCCGTTTTTCCGGCGCCGCAAGACCTGCCCCTTCTCCGGCCCCAATGCGCCGAAGATCGATTACAAGGACACGCGTCTGCTTTCGCGCTACATTTCGGAGCGCGGCAAGATCGTGCCTTCGCGCATCACCGCCGTTTCGGCGAAAAAGCAACGCGAATTGGCAAAGGCGATCAAGCGCTCGCGCTTCCTCGGCCTCCTGCCTTATGTGATCCGCTAAAGAAAAGGCCGCGGATAGCTCCGCGGCCGATCGCACTGAACAAAGGTCGCCGAAATCATTCGGCGATTTGGCTGGAAGCGAAAGCCTCCTAACCGCGTGATGCGGGACAGCTCGGCGATGGCAAAGACAAGCAAAGAGCAGCAAGCGTTCGATTTACGCTACCCGGTCGCCGTCGGCAGCGGCCTTGCGACGGCGTTGCTCTTTATCGCGGCCTGGAAGCAGAGCACCTTCGGGGCGCTCTTTCTCGCGGGATTGTCGCCCCTGCCGATCATCATTGCGACAATGGGCTTCGGCTGGCGCCCGGGCCTCGGCGCCGCCGTCGTCGCCGCGCTGACCTTCGCGGCGCTCGTTGCGGCGGCCACCATGCATCCCTTCGTTCCAGACGTTCTGCTTGGCGCGGCCATTCGGGGTCTCAGCTTCGCAATCTTCATGAGCGGGCCTGCTTGGGCGCTCGCTTGGCTCGCCTCATCGGGCGAGCCCAAGGTCATTGGACCTTGGCTCGCACGGATCGTTGGACTGCATCAGAACCCGCCTCCGCCGCCCGTTGCAGGCAAGCGCCCGACCTGTCCCTTCGGTGAGGTCTTGCTTGCGATCGCCGCCATCGCCTTTCTGATCGTCACCGCGATGATGGTCATGTGGCTGCTGCGCTATGGGAGCTATGAGGCCGCGATCAGCGCGACCTCGGCGCAGATTCAGCCGATCGTCGATGCCACGGTCGGCTCGCGCGAATTGCCGAAAGGCATCGATCTCGCCTCCCTTCCCCGGCTCGTCATCGAAATCATGCCGGCGGTGGCGAGCGCCATCATCACTTTCGTTTTGGCGATCAATCTCTGGCTTGCCGGCCGCGTCGTCGAACTCTCGAACCGCCTGCCCCATCCTTGGCCCGATATTCCGCACGATCTGCTCGTGCCGCGCTTCGCGGTGGGCCTCTTCGTCATCTTCTGCGGCCTGTCGTTTCTGCACGGATTTGCCGGCATCATTGCCGGCGCCGCGGCGGCGTCTCTCGGTGTCATTTTTGCCCTGCAGGGGCTGGCCGTGCTTCACGACCTCTCGCGCGGGATGCGATTTCGCACCACGCTTCTCTTTGGACTTTATCTCGCCGTGGCGCTGCTGCTGCCCTGGCCTCTGATCGTCTTTGCCCTGATCGGGCTTGCCGAGGCTGTCTTTGGTCTGCGCGACCGCAAGACCTTGGCAGCAACGAAGAAACAGTAGGAAAGGAACTGGACAATGGAAGTCATATTGCTGCAACGCATTGCGAAGCTTGGTCAGATGGGCGACCAAGTCCGTGTCAAGGACGGCTTTGCCCGCAATTTTCTCCTGCCGACGGGCAAGGCGCTCCGCGCGACCGAAGCCAACAAGAAGCGCTTCGAGACGCAAAGGAAAGAGCTTGAGGCGCGCAACCTCGAACTGAAGAGCGAGGCGGAAGCCGTCGGCGAGAAACTCACCGGCAAGAGCTTCATCCTGATCCGCCAGGCGGGCGAAACGGGCCAGCTCTATGGCTCAGTCTCCAGCCGCGATGTCGCCGAGGCGATCACCACCGGCGGCTTCAACACCAACCGCACTCAGATCGTGCTCAAAAACCCGATCAAGACCCTGGGTCTCCACGAAATTCCTGTGCATCTTCATGCCGAAGTCGAGGTGCCGGTCACGATCAATGTCGCGCGCTCGCCGGAAGAGGCGGAGCGACAGGCGAAGGGCGAGGTCATCGTCGCGCCTGAGGCGGCGTCCATGACCGATCTCGGCCTTGAAGTCGGCGCGGCGCTCGCCGAAGCAGGCGGCGAGCAGCAAAGCTGACGAAAAGCGCAGCGCAAATCTGGCCCGAAATGGGGCGTTGCGCGAAGCGACAGAAAGAGGAGCGCACGCGATCGGAGCGTGCGCTCCGGCAAGCGCCTGCGGCAGCGGCGATTTCGCAAAGTCCAGGAAATTCTAGGCGCTTCGCCGCACTTGTGGATTGCGGTCACGCCTAGGCGAGCGTCGCGTTTTTACTCCCGCTTCTCAAACGCCTATGCAACAAGGCTGAGATTGCGGATCATGATGCAGGGTGATTCGCCATCGCGATTGAGAATTGATGCCCACGCTCGAACAACTTGCCGGCCGCACGGAGCGCCAGAGTGACGCCGGTCTGCCGGCCAAGACGCAAGACCGCCTGACGGAACGAAATTTCCGCCTGCCTCCGCATAATATTGAGGCAGAGCAGGCGCTCTTGGGCGCCATTCTCGTCAACAATGACGCCTTCGACCGCGTCTCGGATTTCCTCAAGGCGCAGCATTTTTCCGAGGACCTGCACCGCCGCATTTTCGATGTCGCCGCTCAGCTGATCCGCGCCGGCAAGCTCGCGACCCCGATCACGCTCAAGACCTTTCTCGGCGAACATGACCTCGGTGGCGTGACAATCCCACAATATCTTGCGCGTCTCGCCGCGGAAGCCACAACGATCATCAATGCCGAGGATTATGGCCGCACCATCCATGATCTTGCGGTGCGGCGCGATCTCATTCTGATCGGCGAAGACATCGTCAACGCCGCCTATGATGCGCCGATTGCGGCAAAGCCCCGCGACCAGATCGAAGAGGCGGAGCGCAAACTTTATTCGATTGCCGAAACAGGCCGCTACGACGGCGGCTTCCAGCGCTTTTCCGAAGCGCTCGCGACCGCCGTCGATATGGCGGCCAAGGCCTGGGAGCGCGACGGCCACCTTTCCGGCATAGCGACCGGCCTCACCGATCTCGACAAGATGGTGGGCGGCCTACAGCCCTCCGACCTCGTGATCATCGCCGGCCGTCCTGGCATGGGCAAAACGGCGCTTGCGACCAACATCGCCTTCAACATCGCCAAGGCGCATGAATGAGCAATTGGCAACCCGCATTATCTCGGAACAGTCGGGCGTGGCCTCCCATAAGATCCGCCGCGGCGATATTTCCGAGCCCGACTTCCATCGCGTCGCGGAGGCCGCGCGGGAAATGCAGACCATCCCCTTCTACATCGACCAGACGGGCGGCATTTCAATCGCGCAATTGACCGCACGGGCGCGGCGGCTGAAACGCCAACGCGGCCTCGATGTTCTGGTCGTCGATTATCTGCAACTGCTGTCGGCGAGCCGGAACCGCAGCGATAATCGCGTCCAAGAGCTGACCGAAATCACGATGGGATTGAAGGCGCTCGCCAAGGAATTGAATGTGCCGATCCTGGCGCTGTCGCAGCTCTCGCGTCAGGTCGAGAGCCGCGACGACAAGCGCCCGCAGCTCTCGGATTTGCGCGAATCCGGTTCGATCGAACAGGACGCCGATGTCGTGATGTTCGTCTTCCGCGAGGAATATTATCTGAAGAACAAGCAGCCGCGCGAAGGCAGCGAAGAATTCCTCGCCTGGCAATCGAGCATGGAACAAGTCCATGGCAAGGCCGAAATCATCATCGGCAAGCAGCGCCACGGCCCGACCGGCACGATCGAACTCGCCTTCGAGGCCGAGATGACGCGCTTCTCGAATCTGGCGCGGGAAGAGAATTTGCCGGCGCGGCTGTGACGCTTGCCGCTAATGCGCCGGCGCGGGATTGGGCGCAGGCGCTGGCGCCGGATTATTGGCAGGCGCAGTCCCATTGCCCGAGGTCCCCGTCGCCGGCAAAGGCGTCGCGGAAACATTGGGATCGATCGGCTGTTGGCCGAGGACGGCCTGGACATCGGAATCCTGCACGCGCGCCGCGCCGATCTGCTGGCCGATCTGGCGCACGACATCGGGCGCATCGGCATACATGCCGTGGCCGATGAGCCCCGTCGATTCTCCCGACAGGTCATAGACTTTGACGCCGAGCTTATTGAGCGCGACGCGGTCGCCGCCGCGGTGCGGATCAAGTCCGCCGACGCGGGGCCGCTCGCCCGCAAGCCAGCTCGAGAGCGACAAGGCCCTGTCCTTGGATGAAATCAGAACCGAGATATGCGACGCATCGAGATGGCGGATTTGCTCGCGGAACACCGAGAGATCGATATCGGGCGCCGCCAGCATGATATTACCCATCTTGCCGTTGAGATCGGGACTGCCGGCAATCGCCATTTCGCGCAGCGCTTCCATGGTGAGGTAGGTGCCGAGCGAATGGGCGAGGATATGGATTTGGCCGACATCTGGCAGTTGGCTCAGATCGCGCAGCACAGTCTCGAGCCCGTCGCGCGCCGCGGTCGCGTTTTCGCGCGCCGATTCATAGCCGAGAAGATTGTCGCTCGACGGCCAGGTGTAGAGAACCGGCACGCCGCCGAAACGGCCGTCCTGGACGATCTGCGCGAGACGAAAGCGCGCCTCGTCATAGCTGGTGTTGAAGCCATGGACATAAAGCAGCACGTCGCGATTGGAACCGATGCGCCCGGAAATATGTGTCGCGAGTTCGTTGCGGAAGGAATCTTCGTCGAGATCGCGGCGCGAGGCCTCGACGAAATGATGCGCGGGATCGGGATCGCCGAAGGCCGGACGTTCGATCTGCCCGATCTTATGGTCGGGCGGAACGCTGATGAACTGCAGCGAATAATGCGTCCCGTCGTGGCTCATTTCATTGGGAGCGCCGGTGTCGCCATTGCGCACGGAGGCGACGAAAATCGCGACCGCGTTCGGCGACGGCGGCTGAGAAGCGCCGAACATGTCGGTCACGCCCGACGCATCGGCCAGGCAGCCGGCAAGCGCGATCGGTAAGACGATCGCAGCCGCGACGCGGAGCAGAGAAAATAAGCGCAAAATTCGCCTTCGAGACATGAGGCAGCTCAGCATAGGGGCAGCGGTTTTGACAGTTCAACCCGAAATTCAGGCAGACCGACGCTGAGCTTCGGCTCTCACCGAACTCATGCCGTCAAAACGTGACGAGAATGGGACCCATCGTGCCGATGGGAACGGGCGGGAACCGTCTCAGTTTGACGCATTGAACTGGATCAAAGCATGGACCCTCTCTGGCCGCTATAAGGGACGGTACTGAAATTGATCCATTTCAATGGCTTAGCGGTAAAAAATGTGCCGGCGGCCGAAACGCCCGTAAAGGGCAGAAAGCGGACCATTGACCCCTTCCATCGCGACCGTCTCTTCGGCCTCTGCCGATTATGACATCATTATCGTGGGCGCCGGTGCGGCCGGCATCGCCGCGGGGCGCCGTCTTGCGACATCAGGTTTGAAATTCCGCATTCTCGAAGCCCGCGCGCGCATCGGCGGCCGCGCCTGGACCGTAAAGCGCGAATATCCCCTCGACCTCGGCTGCGGCTGGCTTCATTCCGCTGATGTCAATCCCCTCACCCCATTGATCAAGGACATCGGCTTCACCATCGACCGCACGCTGCCCACCTGGGGTCGCCACAGTCTGGATCTGGGATTCAGCAAAAAGGAGCAGGCGCAATTCCGCAAGGCGATGGAAAGGTTCGACGAGAGGATCGATGCGGAGGCGCTGAAAGGGCCCGATAAGCCGGCTGCAGCCTTTCTCGAACCTGGCAATCGCTTCAATCCGCTGATCGCGGCGGTGACGACCTATATCAGCGGCGTCGAACCGGATCGGGTCTCCAGCCATGACACGGCGCGTTACGCCGACACCGAAGTCGATTGGCGCGTTGTCGAAGGCTATGGCGCCGGGATCGCCGCGCTCGCAAAGGAGTTGCCCATCACACTCTCCTGCCGCGTCCGTCGGCTGGATCACAGCGGCTCCATTCTGCGGTTCGAGACGGACGAGGGCGTGATCACCGCTCGCAAAGCGATCATCACCCTGCCGACCAATCTTCTCGCGTCGGAGATGCTGACCTTCACGCCCTCCTTGCCGGAGAAAACCGAAGCTGCCGCGGTTCTGCCTTTGGGACTCGCCGACAAAGCCGTCCTCGGCCTTGATCGCCCGCTCAATCTGCCGAAAGACGGCCATCTCTTCGGTCGCACCGATCGGACGGACACGGCAAGCTATAATCTGAGGCCGTTCGGCCGAAATCTCATCGAAGCCTATTTTGGCGGCCAGCTCGCCGCCGATCTCGAAAACGAAGGCCCCAACGCCTTTTTCGCATTCGCCGAGGACGAGTTGACCGATCTTCTCGGCAGTTCATTCCGCGCGCGTCTGCATCGCATCTCGGAGACCTCTTGGGGCAAAGACCCATTCGCCTGCGGCTCCTATTCCTGTGCGCTGCCGGGCCATGCGGAGGCGCGCCGCGTGCTCGCGGAGCCGGTCGACAACCGCCTCTTCTTTGCCGGCGAAGCCTGCTCGATCGATTCTTTTTCGACCGCGCATGGCGCCTATATGACGGGGCTCGCGACGGCGGACGCGGCTCTGGGCCCATTTGCTGCGCGAGCGAAAAGCCCTACATAAAGGGATGGGTTTCCCGCCCCAGCGCGCGATTGTGTCTCGCCTTTTAGATCATGGCCTCACGTTTCAGAATCCGTCTTGTCACGTCGATCGATGAGATCGAGGCAGTGCAGTGGGATCGCTGCGCCAATCCGGACCCATGCGTTGCGACGGACGATGTTCTTCAGAGAGAGCGATTCAATCCTTTTCTCAGCCATGCCTTTTTGCGTGCGCTCGAAAGCTCGGGCTCCGTCGGCGGCAAGTCGGGATGGACGCCGACACATGTTCTCGTCGAAGACGACGCCGGCCGCATGATTGCCGTTGCGCCGACCTATCTGAAGACGCATTCGATGGGCGAATATGTCTTCGACTACGGCTGGGCCGAAGCCTATGAGCGCGCCGGCCTTTCCTATTATCCGAAACTGCAAGTAGCGGTGCCGTTCACCCCCGTGACCGGGCGTCGCCTTCTCGTCTCAAGCGAAGGCGGCGAACTCGCCGCGAATGCGCTGATAGCGGGCCTGCGCTCCTGGCGCGACAAGATCGATGCCTCGTCGATCCATGTCACCTTTCCGACCAAAGCCGAATGGGAGATGCTCGGAGCCAAAGGATTCCTGAAGCGCACAGGCCAGCAGTTTCATTTCCTCAATAAGAACTACGATGATTTCGAGAGCTTTCTCGGCAACCTCACCTCGCGCAAGCGCAAAACGATCAAGCGTGAACGCAAGGATGCGCTGGTAAACGAGATCACGATCGAGCATCTGACCGGCGCGGAAATCACCGAGGCGCATTGGGACGCCTTCTTTGCCTTCTATATGGACACGGGCAGCCGCAAATGGGGACGGCCTTATCTCACGCGTGCCTTCTTCTCCGCAATTGGCGAGTCACTGTCGGAAAACATTCTGCTCGTCATGGCGAAGCGCGGCAGGCGCTATATCGCCGGCGCCATCAATTTCATCGGCAAGGATGCGCTCTACGGCCGCAACTGGGGCTCGATCGAGGAGCATCCCTTTCTGCATTTCGAGGTCTGCTATTATCAGGCGATAGACTATGCGATCGCGCATGGGCTCGCGCGTGTCGAAGCCGGCGCGCAAGGCGAACATAAGCTCGCCCGCGGCTATGTCGCCGTGCCGACCTATTCCGCGCATGACATCGCCGACCCGCGCTTTGCGTCCGCGATCGACGAATTTCTGGCACGCGAGCGCGCCGCGGTCGAAGGCGCGCTCGAAGATTATGCCGAGATGGCGCCGTTCAAGAAAGGGATGTGAGCGCATTTGCTGCGGGCGTTCATCCTTCCCCTGAAAGGGGAAGGTGGCAGCGGCGCGAAGCGACGCTGACGGATGGGGTCTCACCCCCACCCGGCCGCTATCGCGGCCACCCTCCCCTAAAGGGGAGGGATAGCCACCGCATCATTTCAGCCCTTATCGAAACATCCTTGACCTCCGCCGCTCATTTCGATATTCGTTGAACTATGGAAACAATTGACGCCGTCACCGCCCTCGCCGCGCTGGCTCAGGAAAGCCGGCTCGAAGTCTTCCGCCTTCTGGTTCAAGCGGGACCGGACGGCATGGCCGCGGGCGAGGTCGCATCCGAACTCGGCCTGGCGCCCAACACGCTTACCTTTCATTTCGATCGTCTGCGCACGGCGGGGCTCGTCAGCGTTGAGCGGGACGGCCGGTCGATGATCTATGCGGCGCGTTTCGAGACGATGAACGCGCTCCTCGCCTATCTCACCGAGAATTGCTGCGGCGGAAAGGCTTGTGTTCCGCTTGCTGCCTGCAAGCCCACGCCGGCGCGAAGCAAACGCACAAAAATACCAGCATGAGGGAACAACCATGAAGCGCATGCATGTCCATGTCGCCGTCGACGATCTTCAGCGTTCGATCGGTTTTTATTCGGCGCTCTTCGCGGCCGAGCCGAGCGTCGTCAAGAACGATTATGCGAAATGGATGCTTGACGATCCGCGCGTGAATTTCGCGATCTCGACGCGCGGCCGCGAGCCAGGCCTCGATCATCTCGGCATTCAGGTCGAAAACAAAAACGAGCTCGCCGAAATCACTTGCCGGCTTCACAGCGCGGGCGGCACGGTGATCGAGCAAGGCGAAACACGCTGTTGCTATGCGCAATCGGAAAAATCGTGGATCGACGATCCCGCCGGCATTTCGTGGGAGGCCTTCCTCACCACGGGCGAGAGCACAGACTATGGCGATGGCAGTGGCGAACGCGCCCCAAGAATTGCGCGTGCAAAAGCATGTTGCACACCTGAACCCGCTCCGGCCGAAACAGCCTGTTGCGCGCTGGCCTCGTCCCCATCCGCTTGCTGCACGGAGTGAAGAGCCATGCAAGATCCGATCTTCAACGTTCTCTTTCTCTGCACCGGCAACAGCGCGCGCTCGATCATCGCAGAATCGATCCTGCGCAAGGAAGGCGCCGGCCGCTTCCGCGCTTTTTCAGCCGGCAGCCAGCCGAAGGGCGCGGTCAATCCCTTGGCGCTGAAAGTGCTCGAAAGCTTCGGCTATCCGACCGATGGGATGCGCTCGAAAAGTTGGGACGGGTTCGCGAGAGGGGACGCGCCACAAATGGATTTCGTCTTCACCGTCTGCGACTCGGCCGCCGGCGAAGCCTGTCCGCATTGGCCCGGCCAGCCGATGACGGCGCATTGGGGCATTGAAGATCCCGCCGCCGTCGAAGGAACGCCTCTTGAAAAGGAGGCCGCCTTCGTCGCTGCCACACGCTATCTCAAGAATAGAATTTCCGCCTTCACCGCCCTGCCCCTCGCGAGCCTCGACCGGCTGACGCTCAAGGCGCGCTTGTGCGACATCGGCCAGCTACCGGGCGCCTCGGCGCCGACGCCGCCCGTCGATGCTTGAGAATACTCGCATAAGCGAGGCTCTCGTCACGGCAGAAGCCCGGCCGCCCGCGATGAGCCTCTTCGAACGCGCCCTCACTCTTTGGGTCGCGCTTTGCATTATCGCCGGCATTGCGCTTGGCCAAGCCATGCCGGGCGTCTTTCATGCGCTGAGTGCAGCAAGCGTTGCGCAAGTCAATCTGCCGATCGCCGCCCTCGTCTGGCTGATGATCGTGCCGATGTTGTTGAAGATCGATCTTGCCGCGCTTGGCCAAGTCAGCGCGCATTGGCGCGGGATCGCGACCACGGTCGGCGTCAACTGGCTCGTCAAGCCATTTTCGATGGCGCTCCTCGGCTGGCTTTTCATCGGCCATCTGTTCCGGCCGCTGCTGCCGGCCGCGCAAATTGATAGCTATATGGCAGGGCTCATCCTGCTCGCGGCGGCGCCGTGCACCGCGATGGTCTTCGTCTGGTCGAATCTCGTCGAGGGCGAGCCGCATTTCACGCTCTCGCAAGTCGCGCTCAACGATACGATCATGGTGGTGGCCTTCGCGCCGATCGTCGCTCTGTTGCTGGGCCTGTCGTCGATTACGGTGCCGTGGAACACGCTGCTTCTCTCGGTCGGCCTCTATATCGTCGTGCCGGTCATCGCCGCGCAGATCTGGCGCCGCGCGCTCCTTTCACGCGGCGGCCAAGCGGCGCTCGAGCGGACGCTGCAGGTGCTTGGGCCACTCTCGATCTCGGCGCTCCTGCTGACGCTCGTTCTGCTGTTCGGCCTGCAAGGGCAAGAAATCCTGCACCAGCCGCTCATCATCGCGCTCCTGGCCGTGCCGATCATCATCCAGGTCTATTTCAATGCGGCGCTGGCCTATGGTCTCAACAAAATGCTCGGCGTCGATTGGTGCGTCGCCGGCCCCTCCGCACTGATCGGCGCGAGCAATTTCTTCGAGCTTGCGGTTGCGACCGCGATCGCCCTCTTCGGCTTTCAATCGGGCGCGGCGCTCGCGACCGTCGTCGGCGTGCTGGTCGAAGTGCCGGTCATGCTTTCGGTCGTTGCCATCGTCCGACGCTCGCGGAGTTGGTATGAGGGTGGTTCTTACGCAAAGACCAGCAACGACCCGCCATAGATCACCAGCCCGATGACGAGCGCGATCACGCAATAGCCCATGATGTCTCTGATGCCGAGGCGCGCGATGGCGAGGATCGGCAGTGCCCAGAAGGGCTGGATCATATTCGCCGTCTGCTCGCCCATCGCCGTGCCCATCGCCGCCATCGCCGGATCGGCGCCGAGTTTCATTGCCGCTGGCACCATGAAAGGCCCCTGCACTGCCCAATGGCCGCCGCCTGAGGGCACGAACAGGCTGATGATGTTCGATGAGATGAAGGACCAGAAGGCGAGCGTTCGTTTCGACGAGAAGGCGACGAAGCTCTGTGCAAGCACGCCCGCGAGCCCGGTATCGGTCATGATCCCCATGATCCCGCCATAGAGCGGGAATTGCAGCAGGATCGGCCCGACGGTCTTGGCACCCGAATTGAAGGCGCGGACGTAAGCGATCGGCCGCCAATGAAAGACAAGGCCGAGCATCAGCGCGATGAAGATGAAATTGTTGAGATCGAGCGCAAATTTTTGCGCGCGAACGACATTGACTTCGTAGGCGACGCCCATCGCGACGAGAAGCAGAGTCACGATCCAGGAATTCTCAAGCGCCGTCGCGAATGTCGATGGCCTATCGACGATCTCCGCGTCGGCGGCATCTTCGCGCATCAGCGCTTCGGGATCGACCGTCTTGCGCTCGCCCGCGGGCGGTCCCATGAAAATGAGTACGATCGGAATGACGATGATGAGAAGAACGACTGGGACGAGGTTATAGGCCGTGAAGATCGTCGTCGAGAAAGGTGCGATCTTGCCAGTGTCTTTCTCGATGATGTTGAGCGCGCTCCCGTGCGTCGCGGAGACGAGTGCGATCGAGCTCGATAGGCCCGAGGCCCAAGTCATAAAGCCCATATAGGCAGCGGCGACGAGAAAGGCGAAATCGACATCGCGCAGGCGTTTGGCGATTTCGCGCGCGACGATGGCACCGATCACAAGGCCGAAGCCCCAGTTGAGCCAAGAGCCGATGGCGCTCGCCAGAAAAATGACGATCGCCGCACTCGCCTGCTGCTGCGGCACGCTGGCGAGCTTTTCCAAGAGACGCTTGATGAGTGGCGCATTCGCAAGCGCGATGCCGGTCGTCAACACGAGCGCCATTTGCAGGGCGAAGGCGAGGATCGTCCAAAGCCCTTTGTACCAGGCATCGATGATTTCGGTGGCGCCGGCCGGCGTGAAGGTGAGCGCCGCGACGACCGTGATGAAGGTCAGGATGACGGCATAGAGATAAGGGTCCGGAATATAGCGTTCCGCATAGCGCACGCAGAAGCGCGTCATCTGACGCAGCATGGTTCCCCCCATCCGTTCGGCCGTCGAGCCTACGCTTGCTGCCAAGATCGGACAAGCGGCCGGTCGTTTCGCCACTTTGACACACGATCCCATCGCGCCATATGTCGCGTCATGGAGTCCTCTGCAGCGTCTTTATGGGCCGAGCGCGCAACCTATGCCGCACTTGTAGCGCTGGGCGCGCTTCTTTTCTGGTTGTCGCGCGCGCATCCCTCTCTGATACCCTTCTGGGCGCCCTGGGATTTTTCGCCGAGCGTCTATCTTGCAACCGCGCTCACGCTCACCTGGTATTGGCGCGGCATTGTGTTATCACCACTCGCTAACCGGCCACCGCTGTGGCAGCAGATTTCTTTCTTTCTCGGCGTGGCTCTGATCTACGCTGTGCTGCAAACGCGATTCGAATATTGGTCGCAGCATATGTTCTTTTTGAACCGCGCGCAGAACGTCGCCATGCACGATCTCGGCCCCTTTTTCATCGCGCTCGGCTGGCCCGGCGCGACGATCAAGGCAGGCATGCCGGAGTTCTTGCGCCGTATGATCGAAGGACGCACCGTCGCAGCGCTCATGCGGCCCTTGCATCAGCCCATCGTCGCGGTTGTTCTCTTTGTCGGTTTTTTTTATTTCTGGTTGATTCCGAGCGTGCATTTCCGGACCATGATCGATCATGATCTCTATATGGTGATGAACTGGACGATGATTTTGGGCGGCCTCCTGTTCTGGTGCCTCGTTCTCGACCCGCGGCCGAAGCTGCCAGCGCCCGTCTCCTATTGGACGCGGATGGCGCTCTCGATCGCCATCATGTTCCCCACCGTTCTCATCGGCGCCCTGCTCGCCTTCATGCCGCGCGATCTCTATCCTTATTACGATCTCTGCGGCCGGCTCTTTCCGTCGATCGGGCCGCTTGCCGATCAACAAATCGGTGCCATCATCAGCTGGATCCCGCCCGGCATGATAAGCCTTATCGGCGTCTTGCTCGTTTTAAATAATCTTCGCCTCCACGAAGAGGCGACGAAGGAGAATGATGATGTCGAAGCGTCGATGGCCCGGCTTTCCAACAGTTGGCGTTAGCCGACACTTCGTCGCGCTTCTGCTCATCGCCGGCAGCGCATCAATCGCGGCCTCCCCTGTTTTTGCCGGCGACCTCAGCATCAGCAATCCCTGGTTCCGCTTCATCATTCCGTCGGTGCCGGCCGCCGGCTATTTCACTTTGACGAACGCGGGCCATGAGGCGCGGGTGCTGACGGGTGCCTCCTCGCCTGCCTGCGGCACTCTGGTGATGCATAAAAGCATGAGTGCGGACGGCGAAGACCAGATGGTCATGGTGAAGAGCCTCGATGTTCCGCCAAACGGTGCGGTGACGTTCGGCCCCGGCGGCTATCATTTGATGTGCACGGAGCCGACGAAAGACATGAAGGTCGGCGCGCGTGTGCCCGTCACTTTGACATTCGCCGATGGCACAAAGCTCAGCCAAGATTTTTCCGTCCACGGCATCAGTGGACAATGACGCCGATCACACCAGGCTTTTGAGTTGCGTGAGGAGGCTCCGGCGATGGGATTCTTCGATGAGGCGCTTCAGATCGGCCGTCGCGCCGGTGAGATCGGGCTTTGCACCGGGAAGCGAGGGAATGAGCAGCCGCGCGGCGCCTGATCCGTCGAAGACATAGACGACGGAACTATGCGTCACTTGGTAGGGTTGCTCCTTGGTGGCGGGCTCGACCGAATAGACGACCCTGTAGCGGCGCGCGAGCGCGGCAAGCTCATCCGGCGTTCCGCGCAGCGCCTCAACCTCGGGCCCGAAACTTTGCACGTAATTCGCAAGCACCGGTAGCGTATCGCGATCGGGATCGACGGTAACGAAGAGAACGCGAACCTGCTTTGCCTCCGGACCAAGCTTGCGAACGATATCGGCGATATTGGCAAGCGTCGTCGGGCAGACGTCAGGGCAAAACGTGTAGCCGAAATAGAGCAGCGTGATCTTGCCGCGATAGTCCGCCTCGGTCACGGGTTTGTCGTCATTCGCCCGCGTCATGGTGAAGGCGAGCGGCGGCGAAATGCCGGCGATATCGATCGAATGGAATGGACTGTCATGGCAACCGGCAAGCGCAAACGCGCTGAGGGCCGCAGCAATCGCGCCGAACGCTCGGCGTCTCAAACCGCCAGGACGCACAAAATCGAGCGGAAACGGGACGAGCTTGGCCATCGCTGGAGTGTGCTAGAAGAAGTGAGAGGGGACCGCGCAAGACAAGCGTTGCAGCCGCCCTTTGGTTCCAAACGGGCCGTGTCTGGACAGAATACATCTCGCCGATCTACGCATAGAGATTGCCAGGGAAGGAACCACGCCCATGCCGCCCGCCGACAGAAATTACGACGACAGCAATATTTTCGCGAAAATCCTGCGCGGCGAGATGCCGTGCCATCGCGTCTTCGAGGACGATGTGGCGCTGGCCTTCATGGATATCATGCCGCGCATCACGGGCCACACGCTCGTCATCCCGAAATTTGCGGCGCGCAATCTTCTCGATGCCGATCCCGATGGCTTATCGAAGCTGATCACACGCGTGCAGCTGATCGCCCGCGCGGCCAAGACCGCATTCAAAGCCGACGGCATTACGGTGCAGCAGTTCAACGAACAGGCCGGCGGCCAGGTGATCTTTCACCTGCATTTCCACATTTTGCCGCGCTTCGAAGGCGTCGAGCTAAAACCGCCGGCAAGCGGAATGGAGAAGCCGGAAGTTCTGGAAGCGCATGCCAAGACAATCGCGGCGGCGATCGACGAGATTTAGAGCGACAAAGCCACGTTCGAACAGTTCTCGCATCAGGCGGCCAAACTAAGCTATAATCAAAAGGGAATAGCTTAACGCGTCAGCCTGGCCTGCTTTTTATGTTGGTTCGCCACCCCTCCTACTTTCTGACGCTCGCGCGGGAGCGGCACTTCGCACGCGCGGCGGAAGCCTGCAATGTCGCGCAGCCGACCCTTTCGGCGGCGATCCGCACGCTTGAAGACGAGCTTGAAGTGCGGCTCGTGGTGAGAAACCACCGCTTCATCAGCCTCACGCCGGAAGGCGAGAGGCTCGTCTCCTGGGGCCGGCAGATTCTGGTCGATTATAACAGCCTGCGCGATGATCTGACGGGCCTGCGGCACGGGCTGACGGGCGTGCTGAGACTCGGCGTCATCCCCGCCGCCATGCCGGCGGTCTCCTTTCTCACGTCGCGTTTTCTCGCCGCTCATCCGAAAGCGACGGTCGAAATCCAATCGCTGACATCGCGCGCGATTCAGAAGGGACTCGATGCTTTTGAGATTGACAGCGGCATGACCTATCTCGACAACGAGCCGCTCGAAAATGTGCGTCGAACGCCGCTCTATCGCGAACGCTATGTTTTCGTCGTTCACCGCGATCACCCGCTGGCCGAGCGCGCGACGATCACCTGGGCGGAAGCGGCAGCCGATCGTCTTTGCCTGCTGAGCCAAGACATGCAGAACCGGCGCATCATGGACAAGTTGGCGGAATCGGTCGGCGTTACGATCAAACCGACGGTCGTCAGCAATTCCTTTCTCACCGTCTGCTCCCATCTGCGGCATGGCGAATGGTCGAGCATTGTGCCGCACACATTCTTTTATGTCTTCGGCCAAGCCTCAGATTTGCGAGCCATCACCATCGTTGAGCCGGTGCACTCGCAGGCCATCGGCCTCGTCTGGTCGGACCGAGACCCGCCCCCGCCGATGGCCGACGCGCTGCTGGCCTCGATCAAAGGCATCAATCTCAATGCCGAGCTCGACACGGCGATCAAGCGCGTTTGATCAAAGCCGTCTATCAAGCATTCCAAGCTTTTCATTGGAATTTCCAAATGCGCCGGGAGAAGCTTCGCCCCGTTCGGCGTAGGAGAAACAAATCAAAACATCCTGCCGATGGCCGAACGAGGAAATGCCCACAGATACGTCTCAGCTTAGAAATGGCGAGCGACCAGACGCGGCGCCGGCTTGTGCCCGCGCTGAGGTGATATAGACTCGGCCAAATGGGGCATTCTCTCTTTTGCTTCTAGCTCAAGGGAAGAGGAACATGGCAAAGGTTGTATGCGTTCTCTACGATGATCCCGTTGACGGATATCCGAAATCCTATCCGCGCGATGATATTCCCAAGATCGATCATTATCCCGGCGGCCAAACGCCGCCGACGCCGAAGGCCATCGATTTCAAGCCCGGCACGCTGCTGGGCAGCATTTCGGGCGAGCTTGGCCTACGCAAATATCTGGAGTCGAATGGCCACACGCTGATCGTGACCTCAAGCAAGGACGGTCCTAATTCGGTTCTGGAGCGAGAGCTGGCGGACGCCGAAGTCGTCATTTCGCAGCCCTTCTGGCCCGCCTATCTCACCGCCGAGCGCATTGCCAAAGCGCACAAGCTGAAACTCGCTCTGACGGCGGGCATCGGCTCCGATCACGTCGATCTTCAGGCCGCGATCGAACGCGGCATCACCGTGGCCGAAGTGACCTACTGCAATTCGATCAGCGTTGCGGAACATGTCGTGATGATGATCTTGGCGCTGGTGCGCAACTACATCCCCTCCTATCAATGGGTGGTGAAAGGTGGCTGGAACATCGCCGATTGCGTCGAGCGCTCCTATGACGTCGAAGGCATGCATGTTGGCACGGTCGCAGCCGGGCGTATCGGCCTAGCGGTGCTGCGGCGGCTGAAGCCCTTCGACATGCATCTCCACTATTACGACCGCCATCGCCTGCATGAATCGACGGAACGGGAACTGGGTCTCATCTGGCATCCGAACGTCGAGGATATGGTGAAAGTCTGCGATGTCGTGACGATCAATGCGCCGCTTCATCCGGAAACGGAACATCTCTTCAACGACGCGCTGCTCGCCAAGCTGAAACGCGGCTCCTATATCGTGAATACGGCGCGCGGAAAAATTTGCGACCGCGACGCGATCGTGCGGGCGCTCGAAAGCGGCAGGCTCGCGGGCTATGCGGGCGATGTCTGGTTTCCACAGCCGGCGCCGAAGGACCATCCTTGGCGCACCATGCCGCATCATGGAATGACGCCGCATATTTCGGGCACCTCGCTCTCGGCGCAGGCCCGCTATGCCGCAGGCGTGAGAGAGATTCTCGAATGCTATTTCGAGGGCCGGCCGATCCGCGACGAATATCTCATCGTCAAGGGCGGCAAGCTCGCGGGCGTCGGCGCCTATTCTTACAGTGCGGGCAATGCCACGAAGGGATCGGAAGAAGCGGCGCGGTTCAAGAGCTGACACGTCTCGCGTATCTGCGCACAAAAAACCGGGCTCCGTCGTCTGACAGAGCCCGGTTTGCATTTTCAGAAATCAATCAGCCCTGCAAGGGTACATTCGGCACGATGCCGGACGGCTTTTCCGCCTCTTCGGCGGTCGCCTCGTCGGCGACATCCTCGGCTTCCGGCTCGTCGGGACCGCCCTCATCGTCTTCCGGGCCGCCGTCATCATCGTCATCCGTCTTGAGCTTGCGCGCCTTGGCGCGGCGCACTTCCGGCTCCGGCCGCACGCGCTTCTTGCCGGCTTCGACAATGTCGCGCTCGGGCCGCGGCAGAACCGGGCCTTCGGGGAAGACGAAGCCAAGCTTCTTCACGCCATTCTCGTCCGTGGTGAGAACAACGCGCACCGTGCCGCCGTTCTTCAACCGGCCGAACAGAACCTCGTCCGCGAGCGGCGTCTTGATCGTCGATTGAATGACACGCGCCATCGGCCGCGCGCCCATGTGCTCGTCATAGCCGTTCTCGACGAGCCAGTTGCGCGCCTCGTCGGTGAGTTCGATCGTGACATTGCGGTCGGCAAGCTGCGCATCGAGCTGCATGACGAATTTGTCGACGACCTTGACGATGACTTCGCGCGGCAAATGGCCGAAGGTAACGACCGCATCGAGCCGGTTGCGGAACTCCGGCGCGAACATGCGATTGATCGCCTCGATGTCCTCGCCTTCCCGCTTGTTGCGGGTGAAGCCATAGGCCGACTTCGCCATGTCGGAGGCGCCGGCATTGGTCGTCATGATCAAGATCACATTACGGAAATCGATCTGCTTGCCGTTGTGATCCGTCAGCTTGCCGTGGTCCATCACCTGCAACAGGATGTTGTAGAGATCGGGATGGGCCTTTTCGATTTCGTCGAGCAGCAGCACGCAATGCGGATGCTGGTCGATCGCATCGGTGAGCAAGCCGCCCTGATCGAAACCGACATAGCCGGGCGGCGCGCCGATGAGGCGCGACACCGTGTGGCGCTCCATATATTCCGACATGTCGAAGCGCACGAGCTCGACGCCGAGCGCAACCGCGAGCTGGCGCGCGACCTCGGTCTTGCCGACGCCGGTGGGCCCCGAGAAGAGATAGGAGCCAATCGGCTTCTCGCCGTCACGCAGACCCGCGCGGGCAAGCTTGATCGCCGAAGTCAGCGCCTGGATCGCTTTATTCTGGCCATAGACCACGCGTTCCAGCGTCTCGGTCAGATGCTCGAGCACTTCGGCATCATCCTTCGACACGGTCTTGGGCGGTATCCGCGCCATCGTCGCAATCGTCGTCTCGACCTCCTTGAGGCCGATCGTCTTCTTGCGCTTGTTCTCCGGCAGCAGCATTTGACTCGCACCCGTCTCGTCGATCACGTCGATCGCCTTGTCCGGCAGCTTGCGGTCATGGATGTAGCGCGCCGACAGTTCCACCGCCGCTTTCACGGCCTCGTTCGTGTAGCGGACCTTGTGGAACTCCTCGAAATAGGGCTTCAGCCCCTTCATGATCTCGATGGCGTCTTCGACCGTCGGCTCATTGACGTCGATCTTCTGGAAACGGCGCACGAGCGCGCGATCCTTTTCGAAATACTGGCGGTATTCCTTATAGGTCGTCGAGCCGATGCAACGCAGCGTGCCTTGCGCCAGCGCGGGCTTCAAAAGATTGGAGGCATCCATCGCGCCGCCGGAAGTGGCGCCGGCGCCGATCACCGTGTGGATCTCGTCGATGAAAAGAATCGCCTTTTTATGATTCTCGATTTCCTTCATCACCTGCTTCAGGCGCTCTTCGAAATCGCCGCGATAGCGCGTGCCGGCCAAGAGCGTGCCCATGTCGAGCGCGAACACTGTCGCGTCCGCCAAAACCTCGGGAACTTCGTTCTTGACGATTTTGCGCGCCAGACCCTCGGCGATCGCAGTCTTGCCGACGCCGGGGTCGCCGACGAGCAGCGGATTGTTCTTGTGGCGGCGGCAGAGCACCTGAATGGTGCGCATGACTTCGGTCTCGCGCCCGATCAGAGGATCGATGCGGCCTTCGCGCGCCTTTTTGTTGAGATTGACGCAATAGGCTTCGAGCGCGCCCTCTTTTTTCTTCGAGTCGCCCGAATCCTTGTCCTTCGACTCGCGCCCCTCTTCTTCATCGGCGCCGCGCGGCGTCTTCGACGTATCGGAAAGGCCGGGCCGCTTTGCGATGCCATGGCTGATGTAATTCACCGCGTCGTAGCGGGTCATATCCTGCTCTTGCAGGAAATAGGCGGCATGGCTCTCGCGCTCGGCGAAGATCGCGACGAGCACATTGGCGCCGGTGACTTCTTCCCGACCGGAGGACTGCACATGGATGACGGCGCGCTGGATGACACGCTGAAAGCCCGCTGTGGGCTTTGCGTCCTCGCGACCGTCGCTGACGAGATTATCGAGTTCCTGATCGATATAGTCGCGCAGATTCTTACGCAGCACCTCAAGATCGACCGAACAGGCGCGCAGCACCGCGGCCGCCTCGCCATCCTCCGTCAAACTCAACAAGAGATGTTCGAGGGTCGCATATTCATGATGCCGCTCGTTCGCAACGGCAAGAGCACGATGGAGAGTTTGTTCGAGGTTGCGCGAAAAGGAGGGCATTAGCTACTCCGATCTCTATTTCTTTTCCATGATGCATTGCAACGGGTGCTGATGCTTCCTGGCATAGTCCATGACTTGCGTGACTTTCGTTTCGGCGATTTCATACGTGAAGACGCCGCATTCTCCGACGCCATGCTGATGGACATGAAGCATGATGCGCGTCGCCTCTTCCGGTCCCTTGTTGAAGTATTTCCGCAGAACCGTAACAACAAACTCCATCGGTGTGTAATCGTCGTTCAGGAGCAGAACGCGGTACATGTTCGGGCGCCGCGTCTGCGTCTTGGGCCGCGCGATGACCGCAGTGCCGGCGCCCGACCCTTGGTCGCCGCCTTTTTGCTGGTCTTTCGTTGCCCACAACGGCATATTTTGCGTCTCCCTTTTCGTCACATGGGGCGCATTAACCACGCCCGCAAGCCGCGCCGTCGCTCGCTTCCAACGCGGGAGCGCGGCAAATAGCTCCCGCTCCGCGCGCCCATCCGCCGTTTGGCGGTCGAGCCGGGGCTGAGCAACTCGCCAGCCACACCGGCTCATCGTATGTGCGGCGAGCTGCGCGAGGCTGGGCACCCGAGCGACGCAAGGGATGATAACTCCGCTTCGCCGCCATCGACTACCTTTGATTTTGGGCAATCCGCAGGCTCGGAGCGCCCAAGTTTTTCACGTTTGCGGCACGGCCATCGTCCGCACCGAATCGATCATGCAAAATTGAGGCAATCGGCGGAAAAATACAGAGCGGAAAGCCTGCCGCTGCGGAGCGCCGGGGGTCCCAGAGGAAATGTCAGGGATGTCAGGAAATATCGGTGGGAAAACGCAAGGCGCGCTCATGCGCCGCCTGAATGTGTCACAATAAGGAATATTGGTGCTCAGCCATTCCGGCGCAATGGGGAGCCCAAAAATCAAAAGGCCCGACAAATCGTCGAGCCTTCCCCGTCCTTGAGGCGCAAACCGCAGTTAAA
Source organism: Methylovirgula sp. (assembly GCA_049522395.1). Classification (GTDB taxonomy): domain Bacteria; phylum Pseudomonadota; class Alphaproteobacteria; order Rhizobiales; family Beijerinckiaceae; genus Methylovirgula. The sequence goes on along the minus strand of JBEKNV010000020.1, from coordinate 30,394 downwards.
CGCCATTCACTCTACCAGACCGTGGCCCGGCCTTGCGACAATCGATTACCGATTACCGATCGACCGCGGCAGCCTGAACCTTCGAAATGGCAGTTTCCAAAGGCTTGAACGCTTCCTTCGCCAGGCTCGTGTAGAGCTCACCAATCTTGGTCGCCTGAGCGACGAAGCCTTCGTACGCCGACTTCGCGTAGTCAGACTGAATCTGGATCGCGTTGTCGAGCGACTTGGCACCAAGGATCTTCTCGACATAGGCCGAGTTGCTCTCGAGCGTCTTCTTCGAATAGTCGGTCGCTTCGGCGGCGATCGTCTGGAAGCCCTTCGCGAGCGAAGCGGCAACAGCGGTCGTGGCATCGAGCTGCTCTTTGCCGAATTTTTGGAACTCATCAAAGTTGTTGGCCATGAATATTTACTCCTCCGAGGGGATATCTGGGGCCGCGCGAGCGATTCTCCCGCACGCTCGCGCCAAACGCGCCCTTAGTGACCGCGTTGGCAGTGCATATACTGCATTGCACAATGGTCGTCAACTATTTTTGCACTGCAACACGAAAATTCCCATCCTGGCACTCATGCCGCGACTTGCCGGCAAAGCCTTAACCCTCGGGTAACCCGACCGATTTAGCGTGAATCTTAAGCCAGTTGGCGGCGGCGGAGCCTGTCGCGCCTCGGCCCACAATCAAGCCATTGCGCTTGGCAAAGCCTTCGCCCGACTGATGGGAAGAAATCCGGATTTCGGAACTGGATCAAGGCGTTAGGTGAGCGCGGGCAGGTCGTGGTCGCGCCAAAGTGGCAGACAGGTCCCGGGAAGCATTGAGGTTGCGGGTGATGTTCAAGCGTTTGAGGCCGGCGCAGGCCCGATCCTCTCGTAGCGTCGCTGCGCTGATCACCAGTCTCAGCCTGATCATAGTTGCGGCGCAGCCGGCGGAAGCTTGGCACCGGCATCACCACCATCGCCATCTGCACTTTGGATTTCATCTCCGCCACATGCGCCCCGGCCGGGCGGAGACGTCACAATTCGCGGCGCTCGTCCTCGACGGCAATACGGGGCGGGTTCTCTACGCCCGTGACGCGGACGCCGAACGCCATCCGGCCTCCATCACCAAGGTGATGACGCTCTATTTGCTGTTCGAAGCGCTCGAAAAGGGCCGCATTCACCTCGATTCCGAGATTCGGATCTCGGCGCATGCCACCGCGCAGGCGCCGACCAAACTCGGCCTGCATCCGGGCCAGAGCATTCGGGTCGAAGACGCCATCAAGGCTGTCGTCACCCTATCCGCGAACGACGCGGCCGTCGCCATCGCCGAAGCGCTCGGCGGCACCGAATCCCATTTCGCCGAGATGATGACGCGCAAGGCGCATGCGCTCGGCATGGCGGACACGACCTACGTCAACGCCTCCGGCCTTCCGGACGATGATCAGATCACGACGGCGCATGACCTTGCCCTTCTCGGCCGCACCATCGAGGAGCGCTTCCCGCACTACTATCGCTACTTCTCGACCCGCAGCTTCAGCTATCGCGGCATCGCCTATCGCAACCACAACCATCTCCTCGGCCGCGTCGATGGGATGGACGGGATCAAGACCGGCTACACGCGCTCTTCGGGCTTCAATCTTCTGACCTCAGTCAAACGCGACGGCCATTTCATCATTGCCGTCGTCCTCGGCGGCGCGAGCTCGTCGAGCCGCGACCGGATCATGGACGATCTGATCGAGGCGCACATCGACGACGGCTCGGCACATCGCGGCGCGACCGCTGTTGCCGACAAAGAGTCAGACGACGACAACTCAGAAGTTTCCGCCCGTCTCGAGCACCACGAGAAGAGCGCGCCCATGTTCAACGCCGCCGACATCGCCGCCGGCGCCATTCCGATGCCGATCGAGCGGCCCCGCCCCGCCTTTATCTCCGCTGCTCCGGCGCCGATGCCGCTTGATGACAGCGATGAGGATTCCGATGCCGCATGGGCGCGCTCCAAACACGCCGTCTTCGACGGCACGACCGCGCGCTCGACGATTTCGACCGCGACGCCGTCCACCTTGCATTGGATTGGGGGCCCCGCGCCCGCGCGAGAGCGCGACGCCGACAAGACGATCATCGCTCCCGCAGCACCCGACTCGACCGGTTCGGTCACGAATGGAGATGAAGTCGCCGATCTTCCGAGCGGCTGGATGATCCAGATCGGCGCCCCCAACGATGCCGGAAAGGCCAATGATCTTCTCGAGCGCGCCAAGGCGGAAGGCCACGGCACGTTGAACCATGCCAAGCCCTTCACGGAAAAGGTTCAGAAGGGCACCGAGACCCTTTACCGCGCGCGGTTCGCCGGCCTCGACGCCGATGCCGCCGAAGCCGCGTGCAAATCGCTCAAACACGCAGGCTTTGCCTGTTTCACGATCAGGAATTGAGAGGCGCGCGCAAAGCGCGTCAGTCGACAACAGCGTTGCGTCATGGAGTTGAGTTGTGCCGTCGCATGAGTACGTCCTTCGCCTCGTTTACACGAGCGGCGAAATCGGTCGAGCCTCCTTGATCGGGGTGGAGCTTCTTGATCAACGACCGATGCGAACGCACGACGTCGTCGCGCGTAGCCCCTTTGCGAAGGCCCAAGACTTCATAAGCTTCGTCCTCGGTCATGGCCCCCGAGCGCGCCGCAACGGCTGGGCGACGGCCCCACGTGTCCGGCTCGCCCTTGCTTGCCGCACGCCATCCGGGAAACCGGCGGTCGAGATAAGCCTCTAGGAGCCGCGCGCCCTCCGGATCGTCGCGTAGACACAGCCCGCGCAAGGTCTCGCATTGCATGCGGCTGAGGCGATTGAGCGATTTCCCCTCTTCGGACCCGGCGAGAACCGTCCCGCTGATCACGCCGGTTGCATGATCGAGTTCCATTTCAATGACGGCCGAGCGCACGCGCGAGACGCCGCTCGCCCGCGTCGAACGGCCCCGGCTTGCAGACCGCCCGGTAAAAACGTTGAAGGTCCGCCGCTGGCTTGATTTCTGGCTTGCCGCCATGACGAGCCAGAAGCCGAGCAGGCCCAAGCCGACGGCGAAATCGAACCGGCCGCGCAATCCGAAAAGCACCGCAAGGGCGACCACGCCGACGCCGGCCGTCCAACCGAGCGCCGTCATGAGGATCGACGGATTGGCGTGCGCAAAAGACCTCAGCGCATAAAGCGCGAGCCAAATGACGACAAATCCGGCCAGAACGAACGGCATCGCCTTACTTTCTTAAGCCCACCTTCACCGTGAGGTCGCTTTGCGTTTGCAGCAATCGCCGCGCCAGAAACGAGCGCCGTACGAGCGCCGTACCGGCTCATCGTGAATCATTATGAGGGACTTGGCCATCGTCGCCGCATGACCTGCCTCAATGTCCGGCGGCTTTCCCTCTTCGCGTGACCCCGCCGCCACAGCGCGCGCCCGCAGAGCTATGCCGTCGCCCTCAACCGCGCCCGATCAGCGGCATTTTCGTCGCCATCAAGGTCATAAACTGAACATTCGCCTCTAGCGGCAGGTTTGCCATCTGCACGATCGCGGCGGCGACGAGAGACACATCGATCGTCGGCTCGGCCGTCCCGCCGCTCTCGACGAGCGGACGCAGCAGCTCCGTCGCCGCATTGCCGATATCGATCTGCCCGCAGGCGATGTCGAAAGGCCGCCCATCGAGCGAGGTCGATTTGGTGAGGCCGGTCATCGCGTGTTTCGTCGCGGTATAGGGCGCGGAATGGGGCCGCGGCGCATAGGTCGAGACCGAACCATTATTGATGATCCGCCCGCCGCGCGGATTCTGTGCCTTCATGATCCGCATCGCCTGCTGCGTGCAGAGAAAGGCGCCGGTGAGGTTGACGTCGACAACTGCTTTCCATTCCGGAAAGCTCAACTCCTCCATCGGCACGGAGCGGGCCGCCATGCCGGCATTGTTGAAGAGAAGATCGAGCCGGCCGAAACGGCCTTCGACCTCGGCAAAGGTCTTCGCCACCTGAACCGGGCTGGAGACGTCGCAGGATACGCAAAATGAGCGGGAGGACTTGGCGAGTGCCACGGTCTCTTCGAGCGGCGCAAGACGCCGGCCGATGAGCGCGAGCGTCCAGCCGGCCTCGATGAGGGCCATGGCAGCCGCGCGGCCGATGCCGGTTCCCGCGCCCGTGACCATACCAAACTTTTCACCCATCGCGGCCCTCGGGCTTGGCGCCAATGCTGGCCCTAGATTTCTTCAAAGCGCTCGATGCGCCAGCTCTCGGCGTTCGCGCCCTTCAGCCACTCGGCCCAGGCTGGCAGCGCCATGATCCTATCCATATAGGCGCGGCTTTCGACCGAGACCGGCACATCATAGGTGTGAAAGCGGCTGACGACCGGCGCATACATTGCGTCCGCCGCGGAAAAATCGCCGAAGAGAAAGGAGCCTTGGCCGGCGAATTTTTTCCGTGCCGTCGCCCAGGCCTCTTCGATGCGCGCGACATTTTCCGCCGCATCCGGCGTCAAAAGTCGTTCACCGACCGGCCGGCGCATATTCATCGGCAAATGGCTGCGTACCCCCATGAAGCCCGCGTGCATCTCGGCCGAGATCGAGCGCGCCATGGCGCGGGCGGCTTTGTCTTTCGGCCAGATCGCAAGCTGCGGATTGGTTTCGGCGAGATATTCGACGATGGCGAGCGAATCCCAGATCGTCAGATCGCCATCGATCAGCGCCGGACATTTGGCGCTCGGCGTGTAGCGAAGGATATCGTCCCGCGTGGTCGGCAGGCCAAGCGGAATCGTCACTTCATCAAAAGGGATGCCGAACATCCGCATCAATATCCAGGGCCGGAACGACCAGGACGAATAGGCTTTGTTGGCGATGACGAGCGTAAGAGCCATGGCGCTTCAGTTCGCGGGCACTGTGTCGGGAATTTCTCGGATGCGGCCGCGCGTCTCCTGCATGAAGACATAGACCGCGAAGGAGAGGAAGATCATGCCGGAGAGATAATGAAAAAACCAGGCCTCGTGCCCAGCGCGTTTGAAGGCGAGCGCAATGGCGGGCGCCGTGCCGCCGAAGAGCGAGACCGTAAGCGCATAAGGAACGGCAACGCCCGTCGCCCGGATCGGCGTCGGAAACAACTCCGCTTTCACGATCGCATTGATCGAGGTGTAGGCGGCGGTGAAAATCCACGCGGCGGCGATCAGCGCGAAGACCGCGAGAGGCGATTTCACATGCTGCAAGGTCGTGAGAATCGGCAAGGTCGAAAGCGTGCCGGCGATGCCGAAGAACAACAACACCGGCCTGCGGCCGATCTTATCCGACAGCATGCCGTAGAGGGGCTGGAGAGCGGCGGCGAAAATGAGCGTCGCGAGGATGACGAGCGTCGTCGTGCGGTCGTCGAGCCCCACGGTCAGTTTCACGAAGGTCTGCATATAAGTCGTGAACGTATAGAAGGCGGCCGTGCCTCCGGCCGTCAATCCGACGACCATCAAAAGCTCCCGCCAATGGGCGAGCAGCGTTCGCAGCGATTCTAAAGGCGCCGGGCGTTTCGTCTCGGCAAAGATTTCCGTCTCCGGCAGATTGCGCCGCATAATGCCGGTGATGATCGCGAGCAGAGCGCCGATGACGAAAGGAATGCGCCAGCCCCATGCGTGCAATTGCGCATTCGATAAGAACACATTCTGCAAGATCAGAAGAACGAGGATCGCGACGAGCTGGCCGCCGATCAGCGTCACATATTGGAAGCTCGAATAGAATCCGCGCCGATTCGGCTCGGCAACTTCGCTCAAATAAGTGGCGCTCGCGCCATATTCGCCGCCGAGGCTCAAACCTTCGATCAGACGGCCGAGCGCGAGGATCATCGGCGCGGCGAGGCCGATTTGCGCATAAGTCGGCGAGACGGCGATCATCAGCGAGCCGATGCACATGCAGAGAACCGACAGGGTCAGCGCCGGGCGGCGTCCATATCTATCGGCGAGATAGCCGAAGAGAATGCCGCCGATGGGCCGCGCGAGAAAGGCCGCGGCAAAGAGGATCGCGGCGTTGAGTTGCTGGACAACAGGATCCTTTTCCGGGAAAAACGCGCCGCTGAAATAAAGCGCGAAGGCCGTATAGGCGTAGAAATCATACCATTCGACGAGATTGCCAAGCGAGCCGAGAAGGACGGCTTTGATCCTTCGCCGCGTCTCGGGGCCCGCGCGCTCGCCCTTAAGGCGCTGGGAACCAGGCATCGGTCTTGTCCGTGAGACGATAGGCGACGAGCCCGATCCATTCATGCAGAGCGTTTTCGAGTCGCTCCATCTCGTCAAGCGCAAGGCGCGGCGGATGAAGATCGCGGGAATTGCCATAGGTCAGATAATCCACCGGATAGGCCGTCACATTGAACCCGGCCTTGCGGAAAATGCCCATCGCGCGCGGCATGTGCCAGGCGGAGGTGACGAGGAGCCATGTGTCTCCCGCTTTCGGCTTGACGATGTCGCGGGTGAAGATCGCATTCTCCCAGGTGTTGCGCGACTTGTCCTCGAAAGTCATCTGCGCGGGCGGAATGCCAAGCGACAGCCAAAGATCGCGGACGGTTCGCGCTTCCGGAATGCCTTTGCCGGAAATGCTGGCGGTGCCGCTCGTAAAGACGAGACGCGATTGCGGGAATCGTTTCGCCAGCGCCGCGCCCTCGGTGATGCGCGCGCCGCCGGCGAGCAATGTCGGCACGCCGCGGGCGACGGTGAGGCCCGAATCCATCGCGCCGCCGAGAACGATGATGCCGGTCGGTGCGGGCAAATCGGCGGGCGGCCGCGGAAAGCGGTCTTCCAGCGGGCGCAGCAGCAGCGACCCGAGCGGCGAAAATCCGGCGATCGCGATGAGAACGATCGCAACGCCCGCGAGCGTTCGGCCGAAACAGGCCGTGGGGCCGAAACTGAAAAGAAGGCCGACGACGCCCAGGATCAGAATGAAATTGATCGGATCGGCAAAAAGCCAGAAGATTTTTGAAATGACGAAAAACATGAAGACCTAAAGGCGGCGTGGCCGAAAGACTCGCAAAGCGCCATCGGCAGGTCTTGCGTGCGCGCTTCATAGGTCAATTGGCGCAAGAACGCCACCGGCCGAGGTCGAAACGGCGGAGCGGCCTCAGGAAGCTAATTCTTATGAGACTCGTCCTTCGAGACCTCTTCATCCGGCACTGTTTCGGGCTCAGCATCCGCAGCGGCGGGAATGGCATAGCTTCCCTTCAGCCAGCGATGGAGATCGACGTCGGCGCAGCGCTTCGAGCAGAAGGGCCAGTCGTCCCTGCTCGCAGGCTTGCCGCAGATGGGACAAGCGCGCGTCTTCGTCTCCCGATCGGATGGCTGAGACATGGGACAAGGCCGTTTGAGGGCGAGGCCAAGCCTACACCCGGTTCAGCCATAAGACATGGGCCGGATAGCCCTCGCCGGCAAGGAGCGACAGGGTCTCGAAAAGGGGCAGGCCGACGACGGACGAATAAGAGCCGATGATCTTTTGCACGAAGCCCCCGGCAAGACCCTGAATGGCATAGCCTCCCGCCTTGCCGCGCCATTCGCCGGAAGCGAGATAGGCCTCGATCTCATCCGTGGACAGCCGCTTGAAGCGGACCCGCGACTCGACAATGCGCCGCCGCATCGCCCCTTTGGGCGTGACGACAACGACGCCGCTATAGACGCGATGGGCCCGGCCCGAAAGCAGGCGCAGACATTGCGCCGCTTCGTTGATGACTTCGCATTTCGGTAGGATGCGGCGTCCGACGCTGACGACCGTATCGGCCGCGACAAGATAGGCGCCGGCGAGTTCGGGCCGGCTCGCCGCCACTTTCAGCGCGGCCTCGGCCTTTTCGCCCGCAAGCCGCGACGCGAGAAGCCGCGGCAGCTCGCCCTTTTTGGGTGTCTCGTCGAGATCGACCGGCAGCAGCGCATCCGGATCGAGACCGACCTGCTGCAACAGCGCGAGCCGGCGCGGCGAAGCCGACGCCAATATGAGCTTGGGCCGCCACGTCTTGGTCTCGGCTTTCACGGCTCTGCTCTTCGGTTTGGGCTGGCTTGGCGGCTCAAGCGGCTACTTGAAGCGGTAGGTGATGCGGCCCTTGGTCAAATCATAGGGCGTCATTTCGACGAGGACTTTGTCGCCGGTCAAGACGCGAATCCGGTTCTTGCGCATTTTCCCCGCCGTATGGGCGATGATCTCATGGCCGTTTTCGAGCTTCACCCGGAAGGTGGCGTTCGGCAGCAATTCCGAAACGACACCTGGAAATTCGAGCAATTCTTCCTTCGACATTTCATTCCTTTATGCAAACCGCGCCTTGCGGTGCAGTCCTGTCACGCAAGGCGGTCTGCCATGGTCCCAAGCGCGTTCGCGGAAAGCGATGCAACCGCACCGCACCAAGCGCAATCTTGAAGACATGCGATGATTTGGGCCGGACCCTAATCGAGAACGCCGCATTTGTGAACTGGGGGCGGAATGCGCCGGCACGGCAATGTTTTCCGGCCCACAGGAAAAAACCGGGCTGCGGGACTCCTGCCTCAACGCAGGACGTCGAGCGAAGGATGCTCGGTCTCATCCGCATTGGCGCGCGCATCCGCCTTCTCGAACGCCTTGTAGCGGTAAACCGCGAGCGGGATTGTCGCCAAATAGACGAAGCTGAGGCAGACGAGCATTTCCATCGGATAGGTCGCCAGCAGCAGCACGATCACGACGACCCCGAACAGCACTGGAAGGACATATTCGCGCGGAATCCGGCCAATCCTTTTGCCCGAGAAATGCGGAATGCGGCTCGCCATCAGAAAGGCGAGGAGCAACACATAGGCGATCTCGAACGGCACGAGCCAATGCGTGTCCGGCACGCCCAGAACCGAGAGGCTCAGATAGAGCGGCAGAAGGCCGACGATCGCGCCAGCGGGCGCCGGCATGCCGGTGAAGAAATGCGCATGCCAGGCCGGCTTTTCCTCCGGGTCTTCGGTCATGACATTGAAGCGCGCCAGACGCAGCGCGCAGGCGATCGCGAAGACAAGCGCGGCGAACCAGCCGAAGCTTTTGATCTGATGCAAATTCCAGAAATAGAGAATGAGCGCGGGCGCGACGCCGAAATCGACGAAATCGGCAAGCGAATCGAGCTCCGCGCCGAAACGCGAGGTGCCGCGCAGCGCGCGCGCCAGACGCCCGTCTAGCCCATCGAGAATCGCAGCGACGATGACGGCCAGCACCGCAATTTGAAATTGGCCTTCCGCCGCAAAGCGAATGCTGGTGAGGCCCATCGACAGCGCGAAGAGCGTGACCACATTCGGCAGAATGATTCGAAGCGGAACGGCGCGGAAGCGCCGGCGCCGGACCATGCCGAGATCGCCCGCAGCCTCGTCGTTCGCGGCGACGCGTAGCGGCCGCTCTGAGCGGCGAAATCGCTCTTTGTCGAAAGCCCGCGTCACGTCAAAAGACCTCGTCCCATCTGTTCATCTTAGCTCAATTTGAAGCCGGGTTGCGGCTCTTTTCTAAAATCCGCGATGATGGTTTCCCCGGCGATGGCCCGCGCCCCGACCCCAACCAGCGGCCGCGCCGCCTCAGGCAGATAAACATCGACCCTTGAGCCGAAGCGGATGAGGCCGATGCGATCGCCCGCGCCCACCGCCTCGCCTTGGCTGACGAAGCAGACGATGCGGCGCGCAATCAATCCGGCGATCTGGACGACGCCGAAACGGCCATTCGCGCCCTCGATGACGAGACCGTTGCGCTCATTGTCTTCGCTCGCCTTGTCAAGATCGGCGTTGATGAAGAGGCCCGGGCGATAGGCGATCTTGAAAATGCGCCCGGCGACCGGCGCGCGGTTCACGTGACAATCGAAGACCGACATGAAGACGGAGATGCGGAGCATTGCCTCGCCGCCGAAGCCGAGTTCGGGCGGGGGCGCAAAGCGCCCGACCGAAGAGATCATGCCATCGGCAGGCGACACGACGATCCCCTCTTCTAGCGGCACCATGCGCGGCGGATCGCGAAAGAAAGTGGCGCACCAGAGCGTCAAGATGAGGCCGATCCAGAAGAGCGGCGCGAAGATGAGGCCGAGGATCACTGTCACCACCGCGAAAATCGCGATGAAGACGTAGCCCTCCTTGCGAATAGGCACGAGCGACTTGCGGATCGAATCGAGGATCGACATGGAATGATGGGGGCTTGCGGCAACGGGTGAAAAGAACGTGGCCTTGGGTTTCGCGGCTTCTTCTAACCGGTCGCGACTTCTTCGTCACGGCCGTCGTAAGGCTCGTCTGGGCCCGCAGCCTCAGCCGTTGCGGGAAATTCGCGATCGAGTTCGCGCCGCAGACTCGCCGCCTCGGCCTCGGCGGCACGGCGCAGCACCTCCTCGGCGCGGCGCACCTCGTTCTGGCGCGCCCACATCCTGGCATAGACGCCATCTTCGGCGAGAAGTTCGGCATGGGTGCCGCGCTCGACAATGCGGCCCTTGTCGAGGACGAGGATTTCGTCGGCATGAACGACTGTCGAAAGGCGATGCGCGATGACCAAAGTCGTCCGCCCCTTCGAAACCGTCTCCAAGGCCTCCTGGATCTCGCGCTCGGTAAACGTATCGAGCGCCGAGGTCGCCTCGTCGAGCACGAGAATCGGCGGTGACTTCAGAATGGTGCGCGCAATGGCGATGCGCTGCTTCTCGCCGCCCGACAATTTGAGGCCGCGCTCGCCGACTTGCGTCTGATAGCCATCGGGCAAAGAGTCGATGAAGCGATCGATCCGCGCCATATGCGCCGCCTGGCGCACCTCTTCTTCGTTCGCGTCCCAACGCCCATAGCGGATGTTGTAGGCAATTGTGTCGTTGAAGAGCACGGTATCCTGCGGCACCATGCCGATCGTGGAACGCAGCGACTCCTGCGTGACGCCGGCGATGTCCTGCCCGTCGATGGTGATGCGTCCTGTATGCGGCTCATAGAAACGAAACACGAGCCGCGACAGCGTCGATTTACCGGCGCCCGAAGGGCCAACGATCGCCAGCGTCTTTCCGGGCGGCACATCGAAGCTCACGCCTTTCAGAATCTCGCGATCAGCATCATAGTGGAAGAACACGTCCTCGAAGCGCACATGGCCGCCGGTGACGCGCAGCGGTTTGGCGTCGGCGCGATCCAAAATCTCCGGTTGCTGCGCCAGAACATCGAACATCATGTCGAGATCGATCTTGGCCTGACGAATGTCGCGATAGACCATGCCGAGAAAATTCAGCGGCTGGTAGAGCTGGATCATCATCGCGTTGACGAGAACGAAATCGCCGACCGTGTTCGTGCCCGCACGAATGCCGAGAATGGTCATCGCCATCACCAGCGTCAGCCCGACGGTGAAGATCAGCGCCTGGCCGAAGTTGAGATAGGTGAGCGAAGTATAGGTCTTGACGCTCATCTTCTCATAGCGCGCGATCGAGCGGTCGTAGCGCTCGGCCTCTCGCGATTCGGCGCCGAAATATTTGACGGTCTCGAAATTGAGCAGGCTGTCGATCGCCTTTGTGTTGGCGTCGGTGTCGCTCTCATTCATCGAACGGCGAATGGAAATCCGCCAGTTGGTCGCGGCGAAGGTGAAGGCCATATAGGCGACGATCATCACGCCGACCGCCGCACCAAAGCGCCAATCGAACTGGACGACGAAGACCGCCATGATAAGAATGAATTCGACCGCGGTCGGAATGGCGGTGAGCGCAATCGTGCGCACGATCGTCTCGATCGCATTGCGCCCGCGTTCGAGAATGCGGGTGAGACCGCCGGTCTTGCGCTCGAGATGAAAGCGCAACGATAATTGATGGAGATGGACGAAGACGTCTTTCGCCAGGCGGCGGACGGCATGCATGCCGACATCGGCGAAGATCGCGTCGCGCGCCTGGGTGAAGAGCGCCATCGTCACGCGCATGACGCCGTAAAGAATCGTGAGGCCCAAAGCACCGAGCAAGACCCCATCCAACACATGGCCGCCATGATGCGTCAAAGCATCCGTCGCCCATTTGAAGGAATAGGGCACGGCGACCGTGATGAATTTCGCGATCAGCATCAAAATGAAGGTCGCGAAAACCCTCAGCTGCAGATCGCGGCGCCCGCTTGGCCAGATGTAAGGCCACAGGCGATGCCAAGTGTCACTGGGGCGCGCCCGCCCGAGGATGCGCAAATTCGCCTCCGAAAGCGTCGGCGGCACGAGGGGGGACGCGGAGCCGGGTTGTGAGGGAGCGGAGGTGGAAGGAATGGACAAAATTCTTGTCAGTCGCTTGAGGGATCGAGCCCGGACGATCCGGTTCGAGTGGTCTATGCTTTATATAAGATCGGGCGGCCAATGCGCATCTCAAGCTTCGCCCCGGGCGCAAGAGGGTGAAGAGCGGCGGCACCGTCCGTGTTTGCTGAGCAATAACGCCTGATTGCGCAAGCCCCTAATTCGTATGGGGCATCACGAAGACCTGACCCGGGTAAATCAAATTGGGGTCGCGGATCTGGCTCGCATTGGCCTGATAGATCAGCGTATAGCGGATGCCTTCGCCGAGTTCTTTTTGGCTGATCCGCCAGAGACTGTCGCCACGCGTCACAGTCGCAGTGTCGATCTCGGGCACCACCGCATGGCTCGCATCCTGCGCGGGATTTGCGTCTTGATCGGGCGTGGGCATCGCGTTCGACGCGATTTTCGCCTCGGCGCTTGCCGCCGGTTTCGGTGGGGCAGCCGCCTGCGCGACCGCCACCGGCACATCGAAAGGCACTTCCGCGCGGGCCGTGACTTTGCCCTTGTCGTCGATCGCGTCGGCGCGAACAACATAATGGCCGGCCGTCACGCCCTTGCCGATCGTCAAGGACCATTGGCCGTCGACGCCGGCGATAACATCGGCCAAAGCGCTGCCGTTCAGATAAATCCGCACATGCGTTCCGGCCGGCGCGAAGCCCGCGGCATAAAAGCCGCCCTTATCGACTTCCGCCGTCTTGATGGCGACGCGAGGCTTCGCCTGCGCGGAGGGCTGTGACGATGGGTTGGCAGAAGCTTGCGCCGAAACGACGGGCTTCGTCTGATCGGAGGCGGCGGTGTTCGATGCTTGTTGCGGCGCGGGCTTCTGCGCGGTCGGATCGGTCAGGAGTTGGCTCGGCTTGCCCGGCTGAACGAGCGCGACGACGACGCCCTTCTGGCCCTTCTGCGGAACGGAAACGGTGATGCTCTGTTGCGACAGGACCGCGGATGCGCCTCCTGCTGTGCTGCCCAACATCAAAACGTAATTGCCGGGCGCCAGAGGCCGCGGGACGATGACGAAATCACCGCCGTCATCGGCCTTCGCGTCGCCCAGAATTTTTTGTCCGGCGAGCAGAGCGACCTTCGCGTTGGGTTCGCCATGGCCAGCGACGACCGTGTCGCCCGAAGGCTCGACGCGCACCGTGTCGAATTGCGGAACAATCGGCTTCGGTTTCGGCAAGGGTGCTGCGGGAATCGCGGCCAGCTTTTCGCGCGGCGGCGCCGCGCGATCGATTTGCTGCGGCGCGGTCTTGTCCGACATCAGGTCAGACAGCAGGCCCGGCAGCACGCCTGTCAGCGCCAGAGCCCCGCCCACCACCGCGCATGTCGCGCCGAGGGAAAGAGCAATGATCTTTGTACGCAACATGGATCTTCGCCTTTTTCGCAATTATAGACTGCCCGCCTTGAACCCGCCATACGATTTGCAGAGAAGCGTGGCGAGATTTGTACGACGCGCGCTTGGTGAAAGTCCTTTCGCATGCGCGTTTGCCGGAAATGAGACTTTCCCGGCGAAATGGTGGATGATGACACGATCAATGAGTACGATTCACAATAACGAAGTGGCGCCCGACAAACGCAGGCTTCGCAACGTCTGTGTCTATTGCGGCTCGAGCCCCGGTGCCGATCCCGTCTATATCGAGGCGGCGCGAAAGCTCGGCATATTGCTCGCGCGCGAAAGCATCGGCCTTGTCTATGGCGGTGGCAGCCGCGGACTGATGGGCGCCGTCGCGAACGCGGCACTCGCCGAGGGCGGCACGGTCACCGGCATCATTCCGAGTTTTCTCACCGAGCGCGAGGGAATGATCGACACTGTTCAGACGCATTTGGTCGTTCCAGACATGCATACGCGCAAGCGCATCATGTTCGAGCGCGCCGATGCCTTCATTGCGCTCCCCGGCGGCGTCGGCACTTTGGAAGAACTCGTTGAACAATTGAGCTGGGTTCAGCTCGGCCGTCATACGAAGCCCGTTGTGCTGGCCGACATCAGCGGCTTTTGGCGGCCCCTGCTCGATCTCTTCGCGCATATGCGCCAGCATGGCTTCATTCAGCCCGGACTCGAAGTCCGCTATCTCGTCGCCGAGAAGATCGAGGACATAGTACCGATGATCGAGACGGCGCTTGCGAAGACCCATGCGCTCGGGGCGGCGAAGGAATCGCTCGACAGCGCCCTTTGATGGCTACGCTGATGAGCGTATCGGTTTGAAACACGGCGCGCCGCGATTAAAGAATTCCGCTCAAAGCTGCGAGATGCTTCTCGCTACATTCCGGTGATCGGCCTTACTTCCATGACCTCTATGGAGGATTGCGGAATTTGAAGGTGCGGGTGGCCTTCGAAAGACTTCGCAGCTGCTTCATGCGACTCCGCTTCAACGAAAGAGTACAACATAATATCATTCTTGGTATCAGAAGTTCCGCTTGAGGAAACACGTTTTGTCTTGCCACCAGCCCCTGTGTCAGTGATCATTTTAGCATGATTGCTCATCCATTTATTCCAGTCGCCTCTCATCTTCTCTTCAGCCACTTTTCTCTTCTCAGGATCGGTCTTTGACCACTCTTCGATTACCGACACGGGTGCGAGGTACAAGACAAGGAATTTTTTCATATGGAAGCTCCCTCGGCGTTGCGCCTTAATAATGTATTGTAAGTATTCTGCGACGCCAACTTTCAGCTCTTCTCATTGTCCGATGTTGGCGGAAATCCGACTTACGTCAGGGGAGGCTGAATGGCTGCCGCGTCCTCCTGCCGAAACTGAGACGCCGCTGTTTTGCGTCGCGCCTTGCGCCTCTTGCCATCTGCTATAATTTCACTTCATGACTTCAGATCAATCTCTTCGCCCCATCCACATCATCGGCGCCGGTCTCGCCGGCTCGGAAGCCGCCTGGCAGATCGCGCAACAGGACGTGCCCGTCGTCCTGCATGAGATGCGGCCAGTCAAAGCGACGCCCGTGCATCAGAGCGGCGATTTCGCCGAGCTTGTCTGTTCCAATTCCTTTCGCGCCGACGATCCGCAGACGAGCGCGATTGGCATTCTTCATCGCGAAATGCGTCGCCTCGATTCTCTCATCATGACAGCGGCCGACCAGCATCAAGTGCCGGCGGGCGGCGCGCTCGCTGTCGACCGCGCGGGCTTTGCCGCGCATGTGACGGAAGTGCTCTCAGCCTGCCCGCTTGTCACCATCGCGCTCGGCGAAGTGGACGCGATGCCACCTCAAGATTGGGACAGCGTCATCATCGCCACCGGCCCTTTGACATCCGCGTCTCTCTCCACCGCGCTGAAAGAGCTTGTCGGCGAAGAACTCGCCTTCTTCGATGCCATCGCGCCCATCGTCCATCGCGAGAGCATCGATATGGAGAAGGCCTGGTTTCAATCGCGCTACGACAAAGCGGGACCCGGCGGCTCCGGCGCCGATTACATCAATTGTCCGCTCGATAAAGCGCAATACGAAGACTTTGTCGCGCGCCTCCTCGTAGGGGAAAAAGTCGAATTCAAAAATTTCGAGGGGACGCCCTATTTCGACGGCTGCCTGCCGATCGAAGTCATGGCCGAGCGCGGTGTCGAGACTTTGCGGCATGGGCCGATGAAACCCTTCGGCCTCACCAATCCGCATGCGCCGACGGTGAAAGCCTATGCGATTGTGCAGCTCCGCCAAGACAATCGCCTCGGTACGCTTTACAATATGGTCGGCTTCCAGACCAAACTGAAGCATGCGGCGCAAGTCGAGGTTTTCCGGACCATTCCCGGCCTCGAGAAGGCGCAATTTGCGCGCCTCGGCGGTCTGCATCGCAACTCTTATCTGAATTCGCCGAAGCTCCTGGACGAAACTCTTCGCCTGAAGGCGCAACCACGGTTGCGCTTCGCCGGGCAGATCACCGGCTGCGAAGGCTATGTGGAAAGTGCTGCCATCGGACTGATCGTCGGGCGCTTCGCCGCGGCGGAGCGGCGCGGGTTCGCGCCATCGCTGCCGCCGGCGACGACGGCGCTCGGCGCGCTGCTCCATCACATCACCGGCGGCCATTTGGAAACGATCGAGGCCGGACGATCGTCTTTTCAGCCCATGAACGTGAACTTCGGCCTCTTCCCGCCGCTCCCAACACAAGCACCCGGCGGCAAACGGTTACGTGGCGCCGATAAATCGATCGCGAAGAAAGCCGCTTTGAGCGCGCGTGCGGAGACCGATCTCGAATCCTGGCTCGCCACTTCGACTCCGCTCGCCGCGGAATAGGCTGAGCCGTTGCCCCATCTGCTGGATGGACTTATCCCTCGCCACTGGTCTAGCATTCATTCGCAAAGTGGCGCGATGGGGTGGCGAATGAATGAGACATCGGTGCTCGTGCTCGGTCTCGACGAGCAAGCCTCGGCCATCGCGCGCAAGCTTCATCTCGATGGCCGTGCGGTAGCAATGCATCAGCCGTGCGCGCCAAGGACCATTCGTCGGCGCATGGGTTTTGCGGACGCTTGGTATGACGGTGGCGTGACCTTCGAAGGCGTTGAGGCGAAGCGCTGCGACCGACGCAAGGATCTGCTCGCCGGATTGCGCAGCCGGCAGTTCATTCCAATCCTTCCGGGCGGATTCGACGAAGTCACCGCGCGCTGGCCTTGGGATGTGATGATCGATGCGCGCGCCGTCGATGCACGGGTCGGACAATTGTCCATGGGCCTCGCCGGCCTCACGATCGGCATTGGCGCGGGTTTTATCGCAGGCCGCAGCTGCCATAAGGTGATTGACACGAGAGCGCGCGATCCGGGCGCCGTTCTGAGCAACGGCTGCATGGGGCCGGCGCTGGCGCGCGATGATCCTTATGCCGATGGCATGTTCGTCCGCTCCGCGAAGGATGGGGCTTTTCATGTCGCGCGTTTCATCGGCGAGACGGTGGCGCCGGGCGATATCTTAGGGTTCATCGCGGCCCGTGCGATCGAAGCGCCCGTCGTCGGCCGGCTGCGCGGGCTTGCTCGCGATGGCGCCACTTTGGAAAGGGACGCCCCTGTCGCGGAGATTGCCGCTGCAAAAGCCGAAGTCACGGGCATCTGTCTGCGCGACCGGCTGGTCGCCCGGAGCGTCGCCTTTGTGATCGAGGTCGAGCGCGGCGGCTGGGCGCCGATCTCGCTCGAAGCCCTATTTTCGAAGCCGTGACCCCACTCGGCGCGGGGCCGGCGCCTCATCCCAGCTTTGCCATGACTTCGCCTCAGCCGAACTTTAGGGTTCGGCTGTGCTATAGTGCCGAGGCATGGCTTGACCAAGTCGTGATTTTAGCGGATTGCGCGGCTAACTCTTGAGTCCGTGAGCGAAATTCGCTCCAGCTGGAAAACGAGCGATGGCGCTGGCCCCGGAGCTTTCCTTCGATCACAAGGCCGATGCCGTCCGGTTCAATCTCGCCGGTCATTGGACGATCGACAGCACCGCCCTTCTCGAAGCCCATATCGCGACGCTCCTCGCCCGCGCCACAGGCGTTGGGCGCGCCGTTCTCGATCTTGGCGGCATCGAGCGACTGGATACGTCCGGCGCTTGGCTGATCGATCGCACGCGGGAGGACCTCAGCCGGCATGGCGTCGAGGCGCGCATCGAGAACCTTAAACCCGAATATGAAATTCTGCTCTCCGAAGCGCATTACAGAAGCTTTCCCGCGCCGCCGCGGCACAAGCGGCTTTATGTCCGCGTCATCCTCGAAGACATGGGCGAGAGCATTGTCGATGCCGGCCGCGACGTCTTCGAGGGCATCGAGTTTCTCGGCGGCGTGGTTGCGGCGTTGGGCAGGAGCGTTATTGCGCCGTCGCGGTTTCGCGGCACGTCCATCGTCTTTCATCTCGAGACCTTCGCCTTCCGCAGCGTGCCGATCATCGCGCTCATCAATTTTCTTGTCGGCTGCATCATCGCCCAACGCGGCGTCTATCTCCTCGAACGCTTCGGCGCGACGACCTATGCCGTCGATCTCATCGGCATTCTGACGCTGCGCGAATTGGGCGTGCTTCTCACCTCGATCATGATCGCCGGCCGCTCTGGCTCGGCGGTGACCGCGGAACTCGGGTCCATGAAAATGCGCGAGGAGATCGATGCGCTCCGCGTGATGGGCCTCGATCCCGTCGATGTACTGATCGTGCCGCGCATCATCGCTCTGATGCTCGCTCTGCCGCTCTTGACCTTCATCGCCGATATCGCGGCTTTGTTCGGCGGCATGCTGGTCGCATGGGGCTATGGCGGCATCAGCCCAGAAAGCTTCATGTCGCGGCTGCAGAGTTCGGTCGATCTGAGCGATTTCTTCGTCGGCCTCATCAAGGCGCCGTTCATGGCCTTGGTGATTGGTCTCATCGCGTCGGTCGAAGGCCTCGAAGTCGAAGGCTCCGCCGAATCGCTCGGCCGGCGCGTTACGTCCTCCGTCGTGAAAGCCATTTTCACCGTCATCGTTGTCGATGGGATATTCTCAATCTTCTTTTCCTCGATTAGGTTTTGAGCATGGAGCATCACGAATTTCACTTCCCGACGTGGCGGCATGCGGCGAGACCGAAGCCCCCGGGTGGCGAGAACGGGGTCGCCATCCGCGTGCGCGATCTGAAGGTGAGCTTTGGCACGCAGCACGTGATGAACGGGCTCGATCTCGACGTCTACAAGGGCGAAGTTCTGGGCTTCGTCGGCGCCTCCGGCATGGGCAAATCCGTCCTCACGCGGACAATTTTGGGACTGATCCCGAAACACAGCGGTACGATCGAAGTGTTCGGCTCCGATATCGATCGGTTGAGCCCCGAAGCACGCGCCCGCATCGAGCGGCGCTTCGGCGTCATGTTTCAGCAGGGCGCTCTCTTCTCCAGCCTGACCGTCAAGCAGAATGTGCAGCTGCCTTTGCGTGAGCATCTCAAAATCTCGGATCGTCTTGCCGACGAACTCGCTCTGCTCAAGATCGCTCTCGTCGGTCTCAGCCCCGATGCCGCCGAAAAATATCCATCGGAATTGTCGGGCGGGATGATCAAGCGCGCGGCGCTCGCCCGCGCCTTGGCGCTTGACCCCGAACTCGTCTTTCTCGACGAGCCGACCTCGGGCCTCGACCCCATCGGCGCCGCCGAATTCGACGAGCTGATCGGCACGCTGCAGAAGACCCTCGGGCTCACGGTCTTCATGGTGACGCACGACCTCGATAGCCTCTACTCAATCTGCGACCGCGTCGCGGTCTTGGCGGATGGAAAAGTGGTCGCCATCGGCCCTATAGCCGCCATGCTTCAGTGCGAACACCCTTGGGTCAAATCCTATTTCCAGGGCGAGAGAGCCCGCCGCTTTATCCCCGGCAATGCAAAAGAGCGTGCGCCGCGAGCGGAGATCGCGACACCGGTGACCCGAACAATTTGAGCAAGTGAACGGATGGAAACGCGCGCCAATTACGCTTTGATCGGTCTCTTCACCCTCGCGGTGATCGCCGCGAGCTTTCTCTTCGTCTATTGGGTGTCGAGCCCCGGACGATCCGGCAGCCAGCAGAGTTATAAGATCATCTTCACCGGCTCGGTCAGCGGATTGAGCCGCGGCGGCTGGGTGATGTTCAACGGCGTGCGCGTCGGCGAAGTCAAAGACATCAATCTCGTCCCACAGGACCCGCAGCACGTCTATGCGATCATCAACATCGATTCTCGGGTCCCAATCCGCGCCGATACCAAAGCGCATCTGGAGTCGACAGGCTTCACCGGCGTCTCGACCGTCGCGCTGGCGGGCGGCAGTCCCGATGCCGCGCCGCTGCCGAAAAACCCCGACGGCGGACCCGCGATCATTTATGCGCAGCGCTCCGACTTCCAGGACGTTCTTGAAAGCGCCCGCCGGATCGCGGGGCAAGCCTCCGATCTTCTCGACAAGGGCAACAAGCTCTTGGATTCAACATCCGGGCCGCTCACCAATTCGGCCAAGAACATCCAGAAATTCTCCGACGCGCTCGCGGCCAATTCCGACGGGATCAAGAATTTCACATCTGCCATGGCGGACATCGGCAAAGCCGTCGGACCGCTTTCGACCAAGCTCTCGAAGCTCTCCGACGATACGGACGCCGTCGTCAAAGCCGTCGATCCGAACCAGGTCAAAGGGATCGTCAACAACACGGCGTCCCTGTCGGCCAAGCTGAATGCGACGGCCGACAAGGTCGACGGCGTGCTCACCAATCTCAACGGTTTCCTGGCGACGAAGGATTCCAAGGGCGCCTTCGGCGAAGTCGCGGATGCCGCAAAATCGATCCACAAACTGGCCGACGATCTCGATGTCAGCACGAAAGAATTGATGGCCAACCTCAATCATTTCTCGACGACAGGCTTGCGCCAGTATGAGGCTCTCGCGATCGACGGCCGCAAGACGCTTTCGCAAATCAATCAGGCCGTGCAGTCGATCGAAGAAAATCCGCAGCAGTTCATCTTCGGAAAAAAAAAGGTAATTCCGGAAATTAGCAGCAGTCGTTGAGGCGCGAGTGCAAGCTCATGTGGCGCTTTAAGCCGATCATTGGCCTCTCACGGGCTCGTGAAGAGGCTTTTTGCCGAGCTTCGAACGCTTTGCCGCAACGCCCATTCGGACGCCCGGCGAAGTCTCTCCTCATCAGCCCCGCCATTTCCTCGACAAGCCTCGGCCTTCATCATAACGTCGCGAGATGCTTGGCAATGGATGAGGGCACGAGCCCTGGCCGGCAGGTCCGATGATGAGCACGATCCATCGGCGGAATTTTTTGCGCACAAGTTGATCACCATCGGCAACAGCCGGAGAGCTGATCGAGCTTCATCCGGCAAGCTCGACTGCCGGGCCACAAGGCACCGGCGCGTGTGTGGGAGGGATGAGAATGTTCAATCTCAGTGACATCGTTCAGAACGCCCAAAATGGAAAGGCGATTGACAATCTCGCGCAACAATTCGGCATCACGCCGGAGCAGGCGCAGGCCGCGGTTCAAGCGATCATCCCCGCCCTCTCGGCCGGCCTGATGCAAAAGCTCGGTCAGCCCGGCGCGCTCGGCAGCATCATTTCCGCTGTGACGGATTCGACGCACCAGGCCTCCTTCGCAAATCCCGAGGCCGCGCAATCGACGGCGGCCGCGCAAAAGGGAACCGACGCCGTCAACGACATGTTCGGGTCGAGCCACATCGTGCACCAGATCGCGCAACAAATCTCGAACGCCACCGGACTCCGCTCGGACCTCATCATGCAAATGATTCCGGTCGTTGCCTCGATTGTGATCGGCGGCATTGCGGCGGCGGCGCAGAAACAGGGCTGGGGCGGCATGCTCGGGGCCAATGCCGCGGGCGCCGGAACAACGGCACAAACAGCGCCGGGTCAATCGGCGTCCAGTCAATCCGGAAGCGGCAGCATTGTGGGTGCGTTGATCGGCATGATGAGCGCGTTCTTAGGCGCTGCGACGACGTCGAGCGGTGCGCCTGCATCAGGCACCGCCGGCAATCAAAGCGCGCTCGACAATCTCGGCAAAATGTTTCAGCCGGGATCGCTTCCCTCCGAAATCATCCAATCCGGTCTGCCCGACGAGATCGGCAAGATCCTCGCCGCGAGCCGTTCCTCGTCTTGATGCGAGGCCGTCGAATTGTGCGAGATGCGACTGTGGAAGCGGGCGCGCGCGCCGCTTCCGTCAGCTCAGGCCAGCGTTGACGCTGTTGAACTTGGTCTGGAGGGCAAGGCCGATCGAGCGCGCACCGGCGACGATGGCAATGGAAATCAGCCCGGCGATGAAGGCATATTCGATCGCCGTTGCGCCTTGCGAGTCGGATAGAAATCGTTTGAGCAGAGCCATCTCCACCTCCGCCTCCTGTTTGACAGAGACGGATGGATGAATAGTTAAAACAACCCTTCAGGCCGGGCCCGCAGGCGAGTCTTGACACGCCTGGGTAGCAAAAAAGGCATTGCCGCTCGGGCATGAAGCCGGATTGCAGCCGGCGCTTGCCGCGTCTATTTAGTCTGCGTTGGCCGAGCCTACGCTCCCTCCGCGTGATCTCCTACGGCCATGTCCCAGCCTCGCCTCAAGCGTGGCCTTGAGCCCAATTCCGGCACGTGATTGTCGGTCACTCCATCTACGGAATGTGATGCGAACGAAAGTCTCTGTATGGCGCGCGACGTTTCGGATTTAACCCCCATCGCGTCGCGCGACGAACTTGTCGCCTGGATCGAAGATGGCGTGAAGCCGGCGGAGCAATTCCGCATCGGCACCGAGCATGAGAAGTTCCCGTTCTATAAGGCCGACCACGCGCCGGTTCCTTACGCGGGCCGCGCCGATCAAGGCGGCATCCGCGCGCTTCTCGAAGGATTGGGAAAACGGCTCGGCTGGACCGCGATCGACGACGAAGGCAACATCATCGGTCTTTACGACGAGAAGCGGGGCGCCGCGATCTCGCTTGAACCCGGCGGCCAATTTGAACTCTCCGGCGCGCCACTTGCCTCCGTGCACGAGACAGCGGCGGAAATCGAAGCGCATTTTGCCGCTCTGATGCCTGTGGCCGAGCCGTTCGGCATCGGCTTTCTCGCGCTTGGCATGACACCACTATGGCGACGCGAGGACGTGCCGCTGATGCCGAAGCAGCGTTATGCGATCATGCGCGCCTATATGCCCCAAGTCGGCACGCGCGGCCTCGACATGATGTTGCGCACTTGCACGGTGCAAACCAATTTCGATTTCTCAAGCGAAGCCGACATGGTGCAGAAGCTGCGCGTCGCGCTGGCCCTGCAGCCGCTCGTCACCGCGCTCTTCGCCAATTCCCCTTTCACCGACGGCAAGCCCAACGGGCTTCTCTCCGCGCGCTCGGAGATCTGGCTCCATACCGATCCCGACCGCACCGGCATTCTGCCCTTCGTCTTCGAGCCGGGAATGGGATTTGAGCGCTATGTGGATTATGCGCTCGACGTGCCGATGTATTTCGTCAAACGCGGCGAGAAATATCACGATGTGGCAGGCGCCTCGTTTCGCGATCTCTTGAAAGGCAAACTTCCGCAATTGCCGGGAGAGCGCGCGAAGCTGTCCGATTGGGCCAATCATCTCACCACGATTTTTCCGGAAGTGCGGCTGAAGCGTTATCTCGAAATGCGTGGCGCCGATGTCGGCCCGCGTCCGTTTCTCTATGCGCTGCCGGCTTTCACGGTCGGCCTGCTCTATGATCGCGCCGCCCTCGACGGCGCCTGGCAGATCGTTAAAGCCTGGAGCGCCGAGGAGCGCGCGGCATTGCGCCTTGATGTGCCGCGGCTTGCGCTCGAAGCAAAGATCGCGGGCCGACCCTTGCGCGACATCGCGCGCGAGGTTCTGGCGCTCGTGCGGCAGGGATTGGTCAATCGATCGCGGAAAGATGCGCAAGGGCGCGACGAGAGCCATTTCCTCGATCCGCTAGATAATATCGTCGCCGGCCGGACTCAGGCCGAAGCATTGCTCGCAAAATATTGGGGGGAATGGGGACGCTCGGTCCAACCCGCGTTCAGCGAATGCGCCTTTTAAAACGGATTTTGAATGAGGCGGGGAAATAGATCAGCGCCATGAAGGATCAGCGCAGATAAGAGCCGTCATAGGTTGGCGCGGCATCCTGCCGCAACCGCAGATGTTCGGCGCCGCCAAGGTCCGAGTCGCCGCCCTCGATCTCCTCGGATCGCATCGCCGCCGGCGCCGCACCGGCGCCTTGCACCGCGTTGTGCACGCCCGCATCGACGCGAACATGGCCGCCGATCCGTACGCAGTTTTGCGTACCTTCGACGGAGGTGAAGTCCGGCCCGTAGACGGCGCAGCGATCTTCCGCGATCCAGGGTTTTGAAGAGGGAAGAGGCTGCGAGGAGAGCTGCTCCTGAGCCATCGCCTGGGTGGCAACGAGTATGATGGTCGTGCCCGCCATTCCAACAAGGTTCACATAGAAGCGCGTGCTGGATGCCATTGGTCCGCCCTGTGATCCGTCCCCGGAACCGCCTCCGTCTTACAAGCGGCGTGCCGCGAGGAAACGGATCAACGATTCGACCAAGCCCAATCAGCCGAGGTATTTTTGCTAGGGGCGGTTTGAGGCAATATCGTGAAAGGAATGGGGCGACTCTTATTCGCGAGAAAACTGTGATCAGGGCGCATCGGCCCGCCAATCGCCGAGAATCGCCTGCACGAGAGCGAGAGCGGCGACGCCAGCCGTATCGCCCCGCAGGATCCGGGGCCCCAAAGACAGTCGCAGCGTCATGGGATTGGCGAGAAGAGCCGCGCGTTCGGCCGGATTGAAGCCGCCTTCTGGGCCGATCAGCACGGCAAGCGGGGGATTTCTGCCGAATTTTGCGCCCGCGCTCTCCAGCACGGCAACCGGATTGTGAATCTCTGCGTCCTCGTCGCAGAAGACGAGCAGGCGCTCGCCCGGCCATGTCACGAGCATCGTCTCGAGCCGCTGGGGCGGAGCGAGGTCGGGCACCGCCAAAACCCCACATTGTTCGGCCGCCTCGATGATATTGGCGCGCATCCGCGCCTCATTGATCCGCTCGGCATGCGTATGGCGTGTCCAAACGGGCTCAAGGCGGCTTACGCCCATTTCAACGGCCTTTTGCACCAGATAATCCAGGCGTGCCTGCTTCAGCGGCGCGAAGAGATAGTGAAGATCGCCGGCCTTCTCCTGCGGGCGCGTCATATTTTTGGCCAGAAGGGCGGCTGATTTGCGTCCCTGAACGGTGAGCGCGACGTGCCATTCGCCATCTCTTCCATTGAAGGCGAGAAGCTCGGAGCCTTCGCCGAGCCGCAGCACGTTGCAGAGATAGTGAGCCTGCGTCCGTTCGAGGTCGACGCGCGCGTCCTTGGCGAGCGGCGCATCGACATAAAGGCGTCGGGTGGTGAATTCGTAGCGGGCCATCGGCAAAGGTCTTTGGTGTCTGTCGTTCTGGCCCGCTCACGCCGGTTAAGCTGGGCGAGCTTGCTTGCTGGCAGAGGATTTTGGTAGGAAACCAGAATGCCATATTTGCATCGTTTCATGCTATTGCGTTTTATTTTTCAGGGTGACGCCATGCGATTGACCTTATGCAGAAATCGCGGCGGCGAAGGCGATCGACACAATGCCGCTCGCCCCCGCCGTTTAACGATGACCGGGGCGGGCCTCGCCTGTCTTTTCGCGATCCTCTGGACGGCCCCGTGCCTCGCTGGCGACTGCAACGCCGACATTGGCAAGCTGATGACGAAGCGACAAGACATCATCGCGAAGCTCAACAAGCTTGTCGCGTCGATGCCGAAACATCAGCTCGACCCCGAAACTTCCTGTGGGCCCTTGCGCGACCTCGCCGCGACGGAGCGGGAGCTTTCGGCCTATCTGACCAAGAATAAGGAGTGGTGCCAGGTTCCGGATAGCGCCGTCACCAGCATCACTGAGAGTTCCAAGCACACGACAGTCATCGCCGGCAATGCGTGCAAGGTTGCCGAACAGATCAAGAAAAGCCAGGACGCGATCGGCACCGGGCCGAAACTGCCTACCGGGCCGCTGTGATCGGCGAGCCGCAAGGCGAGCAGGCGCTTCCGGATTCGGTTGCCGACCAATGGCTGTTGCGCGCGACGCCCGCGGCCTGGCGGCCTTACATCGAGCTGGCACGGCTTGATCGCCCCATCGGCTGGTGGCTTCTGCTCCTGCCCTGCTGGTGGTCCTCCGCGCTCGCTTCTGCGGCGGCGCATGCGCCGCTCAATCTCTGGCATCTCGCACTGTTCTTCATAGGCGCCGTCACGATGCGCGGCGCGGGCACGACCTATAACGATCTCGTCGATCGCGACATCGATGCCAATGTCGCGCGCACGCAGAGCCGCCCGCTGCCATCGGGACGCGTGAGCGCGCGCAACGCGCGCCTCTTTCTCGTCGCGCAAGCGCTTGTCGGGCTCGCCGTCCTTTTGTGCTTCAACAGGTTTGCCGTGGCGCTCGGGCTTTCCTCGCTCCTCATTGTCGCCGTTTATCCGTTCATGAAGCGGGTGACCTATTGGCCGCAGGCGGTTCTCGGCCTCGCCTTCGGTTTCGGCGCATTGATGGGATGGGCCGCGGCCTTCAGTACGCTCGCCTGGCCGCCCGTCTTTCTCTATCTTGGCGCGATCGCCTGGACGATCGGCTTCGACACGATCTATGCGTTGCAGGATTTGAGCGACGACATGGTGCTCGGCGTCAAATCGACGGCGCGGCTCTTCGGCGCGCATGTGAAAGCGGGCGTTGCCGCCTGCTATGCCTTGAGCCTCATTGGGATCGCGCTCGCGCTTATGTCCGCTGCTGCGATGGGGCCCATCGCGGCGCTCGGTTTGATCGCTATGGCGGTGCACTTCTTCTGGCAGGTCTGGCGGCTTGATGTCGGCGATCCGGCGCTCGCTTTGCGGCTTTTCCGATCGAATCGGGACGCCGGCCTCTTGCTCTTCGCCGGATTGGCCAGCGAGGCCTTGCGCTCACTCTTCTAGAGCGCCTGCCTTACTCCGAGCAGGTCACGACATAGGCGTTAGGGTCAATTTTCACCGGCTGGGTGCTCGCCACCGTCGCCGGAATGGCGCCCGTCATGTCACCCGCCTTGCCATAGGCGATCGGGCTGGCATAGCCATGCGCCTCGCAATAGGCGGACGCGACGACCTCGCTGCAGCCCTGCACCTTGCCCTCGCAATCGGAGGCGCCATAGGCATCGCTCGCCGGCAGGATGAAGGTATGGCCCTCCCCCGCCCAAACGGGACGGTGCGTCGCGGCAAGGACGACAAGGCCACCGAGAATCGACAGAAGGACACGCAACACAACGCGTTGGTCGAGTTTGTGGGTCGGCATGACATCCTCCCGCGCCAGCCAAGGTCAGCGTTAACGCCAATCTTTTGGCATCGGCCCCTAACATGGGGTTAAATATCGGCAGAAACGCACAGCGCTCAGCACGGAAACAGATGGGCGAGGCCGCTTTCAGCATGAGTCGCGGGCTCGACCGATCGACTGAAGGCTAGCCCGGCGGACTTGCGCCGGACTTGACGGCAGCGGAGGGAAAGCCGGGGTCCGGTAGTGGGCTCCTTTGAATAAGGCAGATGGCCCGTTGCCGAAATGTCAGCAGCTTGTAAGAAATAGGGCCACCGAATGAATGATCCCTTGTTTGCTTTGAACGAATAGGTACGTTGCCCTTGTTATGCGCGCATTGGTCCCGGAGCCGATAGTCAAGAAAAAACAGAAAACAATCGACTTTTCAAGGGGAAGACGCGGATTAACGGTCGATTATTATTTGCGTGCTCGGGTGGCACCGATAGATTCGGATCGCCTCGCCTCGCCGCGAGTGGAGGTAACCATGACCAGCAATCAAAATCAGGGAGGGCGTGCCAGTAGCCCCGTGCATCCTGCTCAGCCTGCGGTGTCGCATGGGTCGCCGGTTATAGGTCGATTTGAAGCGCTGAATGAACAATCCAGCCTGATTGTACGCAACCCAACTGCCGACGCATCGCCAGCGCGTTCAAACTCGGAAGCGCGCACATCCAAAGTTGGCGGGTGAACTTTCCTATTATTCGTCTGGAATTGCGTGCTCTGCCCAGCTGACATGGATTATGCGGCTATGTTGCCGCAAACTAACTGTGTGTGCGCGGCCTTGTGTGAAATGGCCGAGAGTAGGCGGATTGTTTGAAGTTAAGAGCGCTGGAGAAAAGAAGTCTGGTGGATTGAGACCGACTTCTTTGTGGTCGGCTACGTCGCGAACGACGCATGGGATGTGTGTAGCTCCTGCCATACGAACGCAAAGCGCTCGATGATATCCGTTAAATAAGTAGCAGCGGCCTCCGTATCGAACGACATGCGCGAATGGCAATGACACGCCAAATTGAATTCCCATAAAAGTTTGATTCCAGAGACCTTGTAACTGTCGGATGTTGAGGCATTTTGCTTTTAGCACCATCGAGTTCTGACCAGGGAAAACTTTGAAGTTTTCTGATGGCGGCGTTAGCGGCAAACACATTGTCATTAATTCATCGAGCGTCGGGGGGTTCGAAAGCGTGTTGCCATGATACGCTGACCTGTCGTTATCGATAGTGATTTGATAGGCGAGAATCGCATCGATTTCGACTAATTCAATCGTTGCTGTCGGCCACGCCGCTGAGAATACCGGGAACGCGAGCACTTGATTCATATAGGCATGATGGGATGCCGGTATGGGTTGAATGTTTGGATTGCCGCTATTTGCGAATGGGGTTCCTAATTTGGCCTTGGCCGCAGTCCACTCTGCGGCCAAGATGATCGGGTCTGGAGTGGCAGGGATGCATGCATTTAGTAAGTGATTTATCGCTTGCTGTTGGTCATCAATGAATCCGACGAGTGATAGCCCAGGTGTTGGCATTTCTTTCCCTTCCTTATTATTTGGAAACTTCCCACGCCTCTATCACGTTCACCATATCCGCGATTTCCCAAAGCCGATCGGTCACGCCAGCGGCCATAGCAGGCGTCGTGCGCAGCGTCTTATGGATGCGGACGAAATTGTAATACATAGCAAACAATGCGATCGAATGAGCGTGGTTCTCAATCTTCTTGCTGAAGCCGTTGGTCAGTCGAGTGAACCGCCTCGTATGCATCCTCACACTGAGATTTGACCTCTCGACATATGAAGTGCTGACGTACTTGATATCGGGGTTTCCTTCGATCCGCTCTTTCTTAGCACCGATGCATTCGGCCGGGCTATAACGCCCCTTAGCGCTCTCAGACGAAGCTCCGTAAATCTTGACCAGCATCGCATAATCAATGTCGCCGCCGAACGCGCCTTCAACGGCCTCCAGATAGGCCTTGTGCCCGTCGCTAGTGATTTGAACGCGATTGGCGAGGCGCGAGGCCAGATCGTCCATGAAGATGATTGCAGCGTCGCTGTCACGACCGCCGACGAACCATGACGGAATGAGTTTCGTATCGGCGTCGATTGCGGTCCAAGTCCAAACGTCGCCAGCATTCTGCGGGGCCTTTTTAGCAGACGCGACGTTCTTTTGCTTGCAGTGGACAAAAGCCCAAATCTCATCAACCTGCACCCTCTTGCAGGTGAGATTGCGGAAAACGCGGTCCTGATACCAAGAGGCGGCTTGCCCGGCGTCTACCAGCAACCGACTCACGGCCTTCTTGCTGGCGCCCGTCAGCCTGGTGACAGCGCGAATGGAATTGCCCTCACAGAGAAGGTGAAGGATGCGGGCGCGGTCTTCTCGTGAGAGCTTGTTCATAAGCACCCTTATGCTTGAAAGCATGACCCGCGTCAACTCATTTATGCGGGTCAAGCCGCTTGACCTGCTTAAACCTCATGATCTATATTATGCAGGTCGAGCCGGTCAACCTGCATACCCGGAGGGAACGCGGTTAATGTCGAGCGATCTAGATAAGCTGTTGGGACAATTCAAAATTGTTGCCGAGGGCGGGGCGGTAGACCGGCCAAAGGCCCGGTTTGCAACCTATACCGTTACCAATTTTCGGGGCGGAATCGGCAAAAGCACGCTCGCCTTCAACCTGGCATGGGAGATTTCGCGGACAAATCGGACCCTGTTATTTGACCTTTGTCCCCAGCGGAATTTTACCCAATCCCTGTTGGGCGACGATATCGATCAGAGTTCAAATACAATCTATGATGCGCTGCTTCCGCGCGTGATGGCAGGTACTCCAGAAATAGAAATAGACGATTTAGTCACAAGCGTTCCGCCGTCATGTGTGTCGTTCAAGGGCGGTGCTGGGGCGCATGTCGTTGCGGGATCGAATGAACTATTTCTATTTCCGAGCCTACTCTACACTCAGTTGAGCGCAGCGGCGAACTTGGGCCAGCGCAGTAAGGAAACCACCCGGAATATTTTGCAATCGGTCGAGCAACTCGGTGAATCGCTGCGGAAACATTTGCGGGTTTCAAAAATTTTAATCGACACTAGCCCGTTTTTCGGTGGCGCAACGCATCTTGGCTGGGTCGCAGCCGATGCTTTAGTAATCCCGGTTCGGGTCGATCAGCATTCGATGGAAGCGTTGAAACTTACGCTTTCTATGCTCAAAGACCCGACGATGGATTTTCTACGGCTGAATGCTCAGGCCGGTATTACTAAGCTTCCAAAGGTTCACGCGATCGTAATGACACATTGCGGCTGGAACCGGCAAACCGCTTTCACGCCGGATCGGTCTACGCAAGCCTATCTGGCTCAGGTCATCGATATCGTGAACGCACATGCTGATGTTTTTTCGGGTGATGACCCGATTGACGCAATTCATTTGCTAGATGATTTTCATTCCGCTGGACGTATCAGCGGATCAAAACGAATCCCCTTAGCGAAACTCAGCGTTG
>JBEKNV010000019.1:0-58550 GCA_049522395.1 Methylovirgula sp. | reverse complement strand
CCAAGGCCCTGTGGCTTTCCAGCCGAGGGTGATAGGGGTATCGCGCATCGCAGCTCTGCCGTTAATCGGCGCGGCTTTGGCCATAGTCGCAGGGAACTGTCCTCAAGCGGAGGAGACCGCCCGAACCTCGGCGTTGCGATCCGAGACGGTCGACGTTTAACTGATATCCAAAATTTAATTTTTCTGCGTCTCGCTTCTGTGAAAATGAAGGAAGATTGCTACGATACGGCGAAGATTGAACGCATTGCCTTCTCGGCTCTATGATCTGAGTTCGAAGGGGAGCGCTACTCCAGCGAAAGCGAGTTTCTAATGCCCGAAGCCAACACGACGACCTTGGAAGCTGCCATTCTGCGCCAGGCTGAGACCGCGCTCGATCGCATCGCCGCGGCGAGAGGCGCGATCGGCAGCGTCATCTTCGGCCAGGGCCAGGTGGTCGAGGAGGCGCTGGTTACATTGCTCTCCGGCGGCCATGGATTGCTGGTCGGCGTTCCCGGCCTCGCCAAGACGAAACTCGTCGAAACCCTTGG
Organism: Methylovirgula sp.; assembly: GCA_049522395.1. GTDB lineage: Bacteria > Pseudomonadota > Alphaproteobacteria > Rhizobiales > Beijerinckiaceae > Methylovirgula. Next base: position 58,023 of record JBEKNV010000019.1, on the reverse strand, counting down.
CATTGTCCTCGGCCTCAACGCAAGGCGCGTGCAATTTACGCCGGACTTGATGCCGGCCGATATTTTGGGGTCTGAAGTCCTCGAAGAGAGCGTCGATCACCGCCGCTCCTTCCGCTTCGTCCATGGGCCGATTTTTGCGCAGCTTCTCATGGCGGATGAAATCAACCGCGCGAGCCCGCGCACGCAGTCGGCGCTGTTGCAGGCGATGCAGGAACAGCATGTCTCGGTCGCGGGCGAGCGCTACGACCTGCCGCATCCTTTCCATGTTTTGGCGACGCAGAATCCGCTCGAACAGGAAGGCACTTATCCCTTGCCCGAAGCGCAGCTCGATCGCTTTTTGATGCAGATCGACGTGCTCTATCCCGATCGCGACGCGGAGAAGCGCATTTTGATCGAGACGACGGGCGACAAGGACATTTCGCCGAAACCGGCGATGACCGCGGAAGATCTCATCTCGACACAACGGCTCGTGCGGCGGTTGCCTGTCGGTGAATCCGTGGTTGAGGCCATTCTCGATCTCGTTCGCGGCGCGCGGCCTGAAGAGGGCGATGCTGCGATCACAAAGCATATTGCCTGGGGACCGGGTCCGCGTGCTGCGCAGGCGCTCATGCTTGCAACGCGCGCGCGCGCTCTTGTCGACGGCCGTCTGTCGCCCTCGCGCGACGATGTAGTGGCACTCGCCGTTCCCGTCCTCAAACATCGCATGGCGCTCACCTTCGCCGCGCGGGCGGAGGGCGAGACGCTGCCCGGACTCATTGCGCGTCTGGTCGAGCGGCTCGGCTGATCATGAACGATGGGCGGCTCCTCGACGAAGCCGAAAGACGCACCGGGCGCGCGCCGCAGGATGCCGCGCAAGACATTGCGCGCCGTCTGCCGAATCTGGTCGTCGCGGCGCGCGAGATCGCTTCGAGCGTCGCGCATGGCATGCACGGCCGCCGCCGCGCCGGCATCGGCGAGACGTTTTGGCAATTCCGTCCTTTCGTCGCCGGCGAGCCGTCGAGCAATGTCGATTGGCGGCGCTCGGCGCGCGACGATCGTCTCTATGTTCGCGAACGCGAATGGGAAGCCGCGCATACGGTCTGGATCTGGATCGACCGCTCCGCCTCCATGGGCTTCACCTCGAAATTGGCGCTGCAACCGAAGATCGACCGTGCGCTGGTGATCGGCTTTGCCGTCGCCGATCTTTTGATGCGCGGCGGCGAGCGCGTGGGGCTGCTTGGTCTGACGCGGCCGCTTGCGACCCGCAACATCATCGATCGTTTTGCCGAGGCGCTGATGACGGAAGAGAAACATCCGCGCTATGCCGCCTCCGAACTCCCGCCCAACGCCGAATTACAGGCGCGCTCGCAGGTGATCTGGATCTCTGATTTTCTTAACGACCCTGCGGAGATCGATGCCAAGATCGAACATCTCTCCGTCAATGGTGCGCGCGGTCATCTCGTGATGATCGCCGATCCCATCGAAGAGACCTTTCCTTTCACCGGCCATATGGAATTCGTGGATGTCGAATCCTCCGCGCGCCTGCGTTTGGGCCGCGCCGAGACCTATCGCGACGACTATATGCTTCGGCTTGCCGCCCACCGCGAGGCCGTGCGCGCCGCGGCGGTGAAGCGCGGCTGGACGCTGCTTCTCAACCGGACGGACCGGCCGGCGTCGGAAGCCTTGCTCGCCTTGCGCATGCGGCTCGAGGTCGGCACCGAACCACAGTTTGCGCGGGCTGTCTGATGTTCGGGTTGCCGCTAGCATTCACCGTTCCGGCCGTTCTCATCGCGCTCGCCGGCCTGCCTGTTCTTTATTATTTGCTGCGCGTGACACCGCCACGGCCGCGCCGCGTGCCGTTCCCGCCCCTGCGTCTCATTCTCGATCTTGCGCCGCGCGAAGAGACGCCCGCCTTCACGCCCTGGTGGCTGCTGCTTTTGCGCCTCGCGATTGCGGCGGCGATCATTCTTGCGGTCGCCGGGCCCATTCTCAATCCATTGCCCGCGGGCGAAGGCGGGAAGGGGCCTCTGCTGGTCCTCATCGACGATGCTTGGCCCGCGGCGCCCAGTTGGGACGAACGGATGAATGCAGCCGCGCAATGGGTCAATGTTGCCGGTCGCAACAACGAAACGGTTGCTGTCGCGGCGACCTCGGAAGCCGGCCGCGAAATCATCGCCTCAGACTCCTCTCACACGCTCGAACATTTGCGCGCGATCAAGCCGCAGCCCTATTTGCCCGATCACATGGCGATGCTGCCGGCGATCGAAAATTTCCTGCACGCGTGGCCGAAGGCCGATGTCGTGTGGATCGCCGACGGGCTTGAAGCGGGCCATGCGCGCCAGTTTGCACAAGAGCTTGCCAAGCTCGCGCCAAAACTCACGCTCATCGTCAGCGATCAGGCAGCCTACGCATTGTCCGGCCCGAAAAACGAGGGCGGCTCGTTCGAAATTCGCGTTCTGCGGAGTTCCACCAAAGGTCCGGCGCAAGGCATCGTCCGCGCGCTCGATCGCAAAGGGCTGACGCTTGGCCAGGTGGGCTTCGACTTCAATGCGGCTTCGGCGCTGAGCCCGAGCGAGACCAAAGCGCAATTCGATCTGCCCGTCGAATTGCGCAATGAGATCGCCCGGCTCGATATTCTCGGTCAGCATTCTGCCGGCGCCGTGTCGCTTGTCGACGAACGGTGGAAACGGCGCCGCGTCGGCATTGTCAGCGGCGAGACCGCCGATCAATCCTTGCCACTCTTGGCACCGAACTATTATCTCAACAAAGCGCTCGCGCCTTTTGCCGATGTCCGCGAGGCGCGGCCCGGCACGCCCGATCCGATCGGGAGTCTGCTCGACGATCACGTCGCGGTTTTGATTCTCGCCGATGTCGGCACGGTGAGCGGGCCGGACTACGCGAGGCTCAAACAGTTCGTCGAGGACGGCGGACTTTTGTTGCGCTTTGCCGGCACGCGGCTCGCCGCCTCCTCCGACGATCTCGTGCCGGTGAGGTTGCGCCGCGGCGGCCGTGTGTTGGGCGGCGCTCTCTCCTGGGAGACGCCGAAAAAACTCGCGCCTTTTGAACTGCACAGTCCGTTTTTTGGACTTAAAGTTCCAGATGAAGTGACGGTGCGACGCCAGGTTCTCGCCGAGCCTGACGCGGGGCTCCAGTCGAAGACCTGGGCGCAGCTCGCTGACGGCACGCCCCTCGTCACCGCGAGCCGCGATGGCAATGGGATGATCGTCTTGTTTCACGTGACGGCGGATACGACTTGGTCCAATTTGCCGATCTCGGGTCTGTTCGTCGATATGCTGCGCAAGATCGTCGCCCTTTCGAACGAAGCCGGCAAAGCCGCCGATGAGGCCGAAGGGCAGGCGAAGGACAATCAAAAGGCCGCGACCGTGCCGCCACTCAGAACGCTTGATGGATTTGGCGATCTCGGTCTGCCGCCGGCGACCGCGAAGCCGATCCCCGTGAATTTTTCGGGCGTCGGCGACAGCGAACATCCGCCGGGATTCTATGGTCCGCCGGATCAGCTATTGGCCGTCAATGCCTTGCATGCGGACGATCATTTGACTGCCGCGAATTATTCCGGCCTTGGCTTTGCGGCGCGGCCCTTGCGGCAGGCGGCGCCCATCGATTTGCGTCCGCCGCTGCTGGCGCTCGCTTTTCTGCTCTTCTGCGTCGATGCGCTCGCGTCCATTTGGCTTGGCGGCGGCTTGCGCCGGCGCTTGGGGCCGGCCGCCGCGGCGCTGCTCTTGGCGTTCGGCGCATTCTCCTTTGTGCCGTCGCCGTCGCATGCGGACCCGCGCCAGCAGGATCAGCCGCTCTCGCAGCGCGATCTCGATTCCGTGCTCAACACGCGGCTCGCTTATGTCGTCACCGGCGATTCCGACGTCGATGACGAAAGCAAAAACGGCCTGACGACGCTGTCGCTCGTCTTAGCGCAGCGAACCTCGCTGACGCCAGCAACGCCCGTCGCGGTCGATCCGGCGCGCGATGAGCTCGCCTTCTATCCCATGCTCTATTGGCCGATTGTCGCGACAGCGCCGCAACCCTCGCAGCAGGCGATCGCACGCATCGCCGCCTATATGAAAAATGGCGGCACGATCATCTTCGATACGCGCGATGCGCTGACGGCGCGTCCGAGCGGGCCGCCGACCGCGGAAGCCCAATGGTTGCGCCAGCTTCTCGACGGCATCGATGTTCCGCAGTTGGAGCCCGTTCCCGCCGATCACGTCGTGACCAAGACCTTCTATCTTCTCGACGGATTCGAAGGCCGCTATGCCGACGGCCAGACCTGGATCGAGGCGCTACCGCCGGCCAATCCGGCGGATGGCGCAAGGCCGGCGCGTTCGGGCGATGGTGTCTCGCCGATTATCATCACCTCGAACGATCTTGCCGGGGGCTGGGCGTCCGACGGCAATGGCGAGCCGCTCTATTCGCTTGAGCCGGGCGGCGCGCGCCAGCATGAACTTGCGCTGCGCGGCGGCATCAATCTCGTGATGTATACGCTGACCGGCAATTACAAAGCCGATCAGGTCCATGTGCGGGATTTGTTGGAGCGCTTGGCGCATTAGCGCGGCGCGCTGCGGAGACTGAGCTTTGGCCAAGCGCGTTGCGCACGATTCCGAGAAGATCACCACGGTCACGCTGTCTCATTACGAGCGCAACGCGGACACTTTCTGGGAAGGAACGCGCGATCACGATGTCTCGCAGAATAGAGCGGCGCTGCTCGGCGCCATCGTCGGCGAGCCGCCATTAATTCTTCTCGATTTCGGCTGCGGGCCGGGGCGCGATCTGAAGCAATTTTCAGAATGTGGCCATCAAGCGATCGGGCTCGACGGGGCAGAAAGTTTTGTCGCCATGGCGCGCGCTCATAGCGGCTGCGAGGTCTGGCATCAGGATTTCTTGAGGCTCGATCTGCCAACGGCTTTCTTCGACGGCGTCTTTGCCAATGCTTCGCTCTTTCATGTGCCGCGCCGCGATCTGCCGCGCGTTCTGGGCGAGCTCTATGCCGCTATGAAACCCGGAGGCGTTCTCTTTGCCTCCAATCCGCGCGGCAACAATGAAGAAGGTTGGAACGGCGATCGCTATGGCGCCTACTACGATCTCGAAGCCTGGCGGCGCTATATGACGGACCCGGGATTTATGGAACTCGCGCATTATTATCGGCCAGACGGACTGCCACGCGAAAAACAGCCGTGGCTCGCGAGCATTTGGCGCAAACCTATATCTTGAACGTCGACTGCGAAATGGTTTGCAGAAGGGGCTATGAGGGCGGCGGGTCCGGGCTGTATAGGGCGATTTAGCGTGAGGCCGCGCCGGTCGACTTCTGCTTGATATGCGCGGCCCCTTCGCATTGCCGGAATAGAACGATTATGACCGAAGATCAAACAATCGCCGGAAGCACCGTCATTTTGCTTTCGGATCAGACGCGAGCGATCTTTTGGAGCGCGCCGCGTCGCTGGCGGACTTGCGGTATTCTCCTGATCATCGCGTTGGGGATGTTTCTTCTGGCGCAGATACTCCCCACGAATGCGGACAGCAATGCAATTTCAATTTCCAATTTCTTTTACTCGCCGATCTTTTTCATACCGATCCTATTTGTTTTTTGGGTCCTCATAATCGTGTTCTCTCATAGTCGGTTCAGCGCGGCGCAGAAACATGTGAGCTATGAAATCAATTCAGAACATGTGCTGATGCGGGATGCGACCGGCTCGACGAGCATTATCCCTTGGAGCATTGTTAGGCGCGTCGAAGAGAGCCGATATGGTTTTGTTGTTGCGGTGAGGCCTCGCGGTTCGCGCTGGGTTCCAAAGCGGGCATTCACGGCGGCGTCGATCGCCTCATTACGAAGATTGTTTCGGCAAAAACTCGGCGACAAGAGCGTTCACCTGCTCGATCCGGCTCCCTAATCGAATTTCACCACGCGCCGGCAAGCATGGCGCACCTAGCAGTAGAGCTTTTGCCGTGCAGCAGCAGCCTGTCTTCCGCCCGCAACAGCGTGCCGGCGAGTTCCACATTGCCAGCCTCAACCGTGACGTCAATCAGCGGAGCGGCCATCCATTCCAGGTGGCGCAACACACCACAAATATCATTCTTGATCGCCACGTCGCGTGAATTTGCGGCGTCCGCTTCCATCGCGAAGGCGGTCCCCAGCATATCGGCGAGATCGGAGGCATGGATGACCCCGACGAGCTTGTCGTCGCTCAACACCGGTAGGCATTTGATGCCGCGGCTCTTCATCAGTGCCGTCACATCCGCGAGCGAGGCCTCGGCCTGCACGGCACAGAGTACGGGCGTCATCACATCTTCGACGAGGCGGTCTTGGGCCTTGATCCGCCGCTGCCCGGGGGTCCCCGTGACGCTGTAGTTCGGAAGGTTGAGGTCGCCCGGCATGGCGCGGCGGACCACATCGCCGTCCGTCACGATGCCGACGAGCACTCCTGAAACATCCATGACCGGCAGGGCGGAAATTTCAAGAAATGCCATTAGTTCGACCGCTTGAACGAGCAGGGCTCTCGGGTGAACGCCCGCCACGCGCCAACGCATGACATGGGATGCCTGCCTCATGAGTGGGCTCTGCTCGTCGATCCGGTTCATGGAACCACGAATAGAGGACTGCGGCACCGCGATGTTGATCCTGATCAACGGAGCTTTGGCCAAGACGTCGCGGCCGTTTCCTTAAGCATCTGAGCCGTAAGAGCGGTTCAGCGCTGCGCTTCGGCGGCCTGAACCGCGGTTTCAGCTGTGCCGCCAATCAACTGCCGCGTGCCGGCGGCAATGGCCATTTCCTCATTGGTCGGAATGACCAGCACTTTGATCTTGGACCCTGCAGCGCTGATCACCGTGTTGTATACTTTATTGCAACCAGGATCGAGGCTGAGACCCATCCACGCGAGTCCGTCGCAGATCATCCGCCGCATCAGCGTCGAATGTTCGCCGATGCCCGCCGTAAAGACGAAAGCATCGAGTCCGCCGAGCGCTGCAATGAGCGAGCCCGTCTCCCGCACAGCGCGATAAGCGAATAAGGCGCGCGCTTCCTGTGCATGCGGATCATCGCTCGCCTCGAGCGTGCGCATGTCGCTGCTGATGCCGGAAACGCCGAGGAGGCCCGACTTTTTGTTGAGAAGATCGGCGACTTGGTCCGGGCTCATCTTTTTTTCCCGGATGAGATGCAGAACGACGCCGGGATCGATGGTGCCTGAGCGTGTTCCCATCATCAATCCGTCGAGCGTGGTGAACCCCATGGTCGTCGCGATGCTCTTCCCGTCCTTCATCGCGCAAAGCGACGCGCCATTGCCGAGATGCGCGACAATGACGCGCCTCCTCTCGTCCGCACTGAGAAAATTCGGCAGCACGCTCGCGATATACTCATAAGAGAGGCCATGGAAGCCGTAGCGCACTATACCCTCGTCGGTCAGCGCTCGCGGCAACGGGAAGATTTCAGCGAGGCGCGGTTGCGTGCGATGGAAGGCCGTGTCGAAACAGGCGACTTGCAGCAGGTCTGGCCATTGCTGCGCAACAGCCTCGACCATGGCGAGATTATGCGGCTGATGATCGGGCGCGAGGGGAATAAGCGCGCGAAGATCGGAGAGCACTTGCGCATCGATCAGAACAGGTCCCGAGAATTTCTGGCCGCCATGAACGATGCGATGTCCTGCCGCGCAAAGTTCGATGTCGTGGAGCTGATGCAGAGTGCCAACGAGCCAGGCATTGATGGTGTCGCGGTCCGATCATAAAGGGCGAATTTGATGCTCGACGAGCCGGCGTTGAGAACAAGGAACGCTTGCGTCATGGGCGCAGGCCCTGGCGGTATTGAACGAAAAGCGTCGCAATCGCGCAGGAGGCGACGCGCGAGTCCACGCTGTCGGCGCGGCTCGTCAGAACGATCGGGACGCGCGCGCCGAGGACAATGCCGGCGGCTTCCGCGTCGGCGAGATAGATGAGCTGCTTGGCGAGAATGTTTCCGGCTTCAAGATCCGGCACGAGTAGGACGTCGGCATCGCCCGCGACATCCGATTGAATGTGCTTCTCTTGGGCAGCACTCTTTGAGATCGCATTGTCGAAGGCAAGCGGACCGTCGATAACGCCGCCGAGGATCTGGCCACGATCGGCCATTTTGCATAGTGCTGCCGCGTCGAGCGTCGAAGCGATTTTGGGGTCGACGGTTTCCACGGCGGAGAGGACAGCGATTTTTGGATTGGCGACGCCGAGCGCATGGCAGAGATCGATGGCATTCAAAATAATGTCGCGCTTCTCTTCGAGCGTGGGAGCGATGTTGATCGCCGCATCGGTGACAAAGAGGGGCTTAGGATAGCTCGGCACATCGAGCACATAGACGTGACTGATCCGGCGCTCGGTTCTGAGCCCGCTATCATGGGCGACCACGGCGCTCATGATTTCGTCGGTGTGCAATGCGCCCTTCATCAGGGCATCGACTTTGCCGGTGCGCGCAAGTTCGACGGCTTTCTCTGCGGCGGCATGGCTATGCGGCGCGTCCACGATCTCGATTCCGTCGATTGAGCGACCAAGCTCTTCGGCAGCCTTGCGGATCTTTGCAGTCGGCCCGACGAGAACGGGAACGATCAGCTTCGCATCGCGCGCATCCAAAGCGCCGCCCAAAGAAACCGCGTCGCAGGGGTGCACGATCGCCATGCGGACAGGCGCGAAGGCAGTGGCGGCAAGGATCAGCTGGCGGTGACGCTCGCCCCGCGCATAAAGATGAATTCCGGGCATGACGGCGCGCGGCCGTTTGACCTTCTCCGTCGGGGCGAGGACTTCGGCGACCCCTTCGATGACAACTTGGTCCGCCTGGTTGCGGCATTCGCAATCGAGCACGAGGCCATGCTTTGCGGGCTGCTTTTCGCGCACGGTCACGCGGACGATGATCTTGTCGCCGAGCGCGATGGGGTGACGAAAACGGAGCGACTGGCTGAGATAGATTGTGCCCGGTCCCGGCAGCTCGGTGCCTAGCACAGCCGAGATCAATGCGCCGCCCCACATGCCATGTGCGACGATATGTTGAAAGAGATCGGTCTTCGCATAGTCAACGTCGACATGCGCGGGATTGATGTCGCCGGAAAGCAGCGCGAACAGTGTAATGTCATCTTCGCGCAGGATGCGTGTCAGACTCGCGCTGTCGCCGACCTTGATTTCGTCAAAGGTCTTGTTCTCGATGAAATCCATCGCCGCTATCCGTTCAAGGCGCGAGAACGTAAGTGCCCGGCGCGTCGCCAAGCGCGGGATAGCCTGCGGCGACGGCACCCGGTTCGCGTGCGGGCTCGAATTGCCCGCTTGAATGGGCCGCAAGCCAGGCAGACCATTCGGGCCACCATGAGCCAAACTTTGTCGGCACGCTCGCATACCACCGGTCCGGATCGATATAGACATCGCTCGCGTATTTTGTGTGAACGCGATAATCGCGATGGACTTTTGGAGTCTCCGGCGTCGGCGGCGAGACGATCCCGACATTGTGGCCGCCGGAGGCCAAGAGATAAGTGACCTCTGTATCCGCTTCGAGATGAATCTTGAAAGTCGAATGCCAGGGCGCGACATGATCGCGCTCGGTGCCGACCGCGAAGATCGGCGCAGTGATGTCGGAGAGCGCAACCGGCACACCATCAGCGATGTAGCGGCCCTCGGCGAGATCATTGTCCAGAAAGAGACGACGCAGATATTCGGAATGCATGCGATAGGGCAGGCGCGTTGCATCCGCGTTCCAGGCCATAAGATCCGTCATGGGCTGGCGGTCGCCCATCAGATAGTCCTGCACGAGTTTCGACCAGAGGAGATCGTTCGAGCGCAGGAGCTGAAATGTCGCGGCCATTTGCGAAGAATCGAGAAAGCCTTGGCTTCGCATCAGCTCTTCGAGGAACGTCACCTGGCTCTCGTTGATGAAAAGCATCAGCTCGCCGGCTTCTGTGAAATCGGTCTGCGCGGCGAACAGCGTGAGGCTTTCCAGACGGTCGTTCTTGTCGCGCGCCATCGCGGCGGCGGCAATCGCGAGCAGCGTCCCGCCGAGGCAATACCCGGCGGCGTGGACTTTGCGATGGGGAACGATGGCTTCAATCGCATCGAGCGCAGCCATCACGCCAAGCTTGCGATAATCTTCGAGGCCGAGTTCGGCATCATCCGCGCCCGGATTGCGCCAGGAAATCATAAAGACCGTAAAACCTTGCCCGACGAGATAGCGGACGAGCGAATTTTCCGGCGACAGATCGAGGATGTAATATTTCATGATCCACGCCGGCACAAAGAGGATCGGCTCGCTGTGCACCGTCGGCGTTTCCGGCGCATATTGGATCAATTCGATGAGTTCGTTGCGATAGACAACCTTGCCCGGTGTTATCGCGACAGTGCGACCGACCTGAAAATTCTCTGTGCCGGCCGGTTTTAGGCAACGGGCTTGCCGCTTCATATCATCGGCAAAGTTCAAGGCACCATGGATGAGATTCGCGCCGCCCGTCGAAACGGTGCGATTTTGAACGACCGGATTGGTGGCGATGAAATTCGACGGCGAAAAAATATCGAGCAGCTGCCGGACGGTGAAGGAGACGGCATTCTCGTGCTGACGGGTGACGCCGGCGACGCCGGTCGTCGCATTGTGCCACCATTGCTGTTGCAGCAGAAAACCCTGCCAGATGAGCGAGTAGGGCCAAGCCTGCCACGCCGGCGCGCTGAAGCGTTTGTCCTGTGGCAGCGGCTCGATGGTGTGGGACGCGACATTTGCGCCCGGCAGTGTCGCTGTCGCGAGATCAACAAAACGCATCCATTTGCGCGCAGCTTTACCGGCGAGCTGCATCTGCTTTCCGGGCGAAATGGCGAGGTGAATGGCCCAGTCGGCGAAGGCACCATAAACGGCCATGGGCGAGAGGCCGCCGGTCAGACTGGCGAGCGCGGCATGATAGCTGTGGTCGAGTGCCGAGGCGGTGCGATCGAGCGTATCGAATCCGCCATTCGGCGGCTCATCGGGGAACGGCGGATTGGGAAGGTGGCTCGCGATCGGAGGCCGGCTTTTACCGAGCGCCGGGGTTATCGGGCCAGGGGCGGCATTGGCGTTGGCCGCGATATCGCTGAGGGCAAGCTCTGGCATGGGAGAGGTCTCCGGGAGGGGCAGGCCTTGATAATCGGCAATGCCATCCAACCAGATGATGTGGATCAACTGACGCGCCATTGTAAGGCATGCCATGGGTCGTACCCGGGCATAGCGAGTCCCGCTGACTTAAATCAAAGTGGACGTTTCCAAAACAGCTTACGTCGTCAACTTCACAAAGCTGACGTAATCGGCCTCTTTGCTGACCACGCTGGCGCGATGGGCTTGGGCCGAGGAAAGGGCCTTATGACGTCTGGAACCTTCATTGTCCACGCCGATCGCGACGCGGAATCCTTGGGGCGCATCAAGCTCGCCTGCGGGCTCGCGACGCGTTTCGATGCGAGGCTGATCGGTCTTGCCGCCGCGATGATGGATTTGCCGGTGGTCGATCCCATGGGCTATGCGCCGGTCGATGCCGAAGTCATCGCCTCCGAGCGCGACATTCTCGAATCGGATCTCAAACTCGCGGCGGAGATGTTCCAACGCTGCGCGGACGAGCACAAACTCCAGGTCGAATTTCGCAGCAATCTCGAATTTCCGGCCGATCTCATTTGCCGTCAGGCGCGCAGCGCCGATCTCCTCATCATCGGCCGCGGCGAAGTCGAGAAATCGACCGGCCCGCAGCGCGTTCTCGATCCGGGCGATGTGCTGATGCAGGCGGGGCGCCCCGTGCTCGTCGTGCCGCCCAATGTCGATACGCTCGCCTTCAATCATGTCGTCATCGCCTGGAAGGATACGCGCGAATGCCGGCGCGCGGTCGCCGACGCGCTGCCCTTCCTCGAGGTGGCACGGGCGGTCTCCATCATCTCGCTGTGCAGCAAGGACGAACTCGAAGGATCGAACGCCGCGGTCGCGGATGTCGTGTCTTTCCTTGCGCGCCACGGCGTGACTGGCAAAGGCGAAGCGGTGATATTCGGCAAATCCGATCCGGCAACGGAAATCATCTCTTTCGCGAAGACGAGAGACGCGGACCTCATCGTTGCCGGCGCCTACGGGCATGCTCGGCTGCGCGAATGGGTGTTCGGCGGCGTCACCTATGAGCTGATCAAGAGAAGCCCGGTCTGCTGTCTTCTCAGCCACTAGAAGCCCGATCACCCCAAAATTGATGGTCGAGAAGCCCGCTTCCGGGCGCAGCCGCCGTCTGCTATCGTCACGCCCGTCCAACCAATCGGGAGGGGGAACCGGCGCCGCTTTGGTTGCGGCCGGTCCTGACAAGGGAAGACGGCAATGCCTGACGAAATCAATTCCAATTTGGTACCGAAAGACCTGTCGCTCACCGAAGTCATGCCGGTGATGTCGCATAAGATTCATTTGCTGCGAAACAAATTCATGGCGCCCGCGATCATTCTCGCAGTCGTCAGCATCATCTTCCTCGTCTTCCCCTGGTCGTTTGCCGTCTACACCTGGGCATTCGGCGCCTATCTCATGTTCACACTGTTCTGCGTGATCTATTTCTATTCGCGGACCGATCGCCCGCTTTGGATTTATGCGATCCCGCCCATTATGATGGCCATCATTCTGATGGTAACCGTCTGGTCCTATGATGCTGCCTGCACGCCGCCGCTTCAGGGCATGTGCATTTATCATGTCCGTCTCTTCAACGGCTTCTTCTATTTCGATCCGCTGCTGCGCGATTTCGTTGCCCAGCCGGTAGCGAAGGGCGGCGTCCTTTGGGAGAACATCGTCGCCATGTTCGCGCAGCCCGGATTGCGGGAAGAATTGGTGAAAGCCATTCCAGCTCTGCTCGGCGCGGGGCTGACATTGGAAGCGGTGCCGTCGATCTATATCTATGCGATTATGCTGCCGCCGGTGGGTCTGCTCATCAACGGTCAGCGGCTCGCCGCTGCGATCAATATTATTCTTCTTTGCATCCTGGGCCTCTTTGCTTTCGGGCTTGGCAAATACGCCTTACTGCTGCTGCTGCCGCTTCACGCGGTCGTCTCGATCTTCTTTCACAATCTCCGAAAGGGCAGCGCGACGCATACGTCAAAATTCTACGAAATGCTGCGGGTTCGCTCGCCGCTTGACGGTCTGATGCTGGGCGTCGCCGCGGGCCTGATGTTCACGCTCATTGAGAATGCGGCTCAATATGTTCCAGCCGCGGGAAGTGACGTGCTGAAAGCGCAGCCTGGCGCCGATGCGCTGGCCGCGCTGCAGGAATTGCTGACGCTCATTCCACGCAGCCTCGACAGTTTTCTCGGACATTTCGGCTGGGCCGGCATTTCAGGCTATTTCATCGGCCTGACAGTGATCCGCCCCAAGGCGTGGTTCGTGCTGCTGCCCATCGGCTGGTTTCTGCCGGCGCTGCTGCACGGGATCTGGGACGGTCTTGCCTTTTCGGACCTCGCCTGGTGGACCTTCCTGCCGCTCGATCTCGTGAGCTTCACGATCTTCGTGGCCTGTCTCTTGAAAGCCCGCCAGCTGCACATGGCGCTTTATCCGGCGAGCGAGCCTGCTGATTAAGGCCCGCGACAGATGATTGCCCCGCGCGTTACTTACGCGCGGGGTTTTCCTTGCTTTGCGTCTTGCTTGGCTTCGACCTCAGGCGGCACATCCGTGAGTTCGAGCCACATGGCGTTCAAAATCGAAAACGCGCCGGCGAAACCGAGGCCCAGAATCCAGCTGAAATACCACATCGATTCTTGTCTCCGTGTCCGGCCGCTCAATAGGCGGTTTTGGAATTCTCCAACACATAGTCCTTCGTCACCTTGCCGCGCAACACGCGGTAGATGAAGGCCGTGTAGAGCAGAATGATCGGCAAAAAGATGCCGGTCGCGATCAACATGATCATCAAGGTCAGTTGACTGGACGAAGCGTCCCAGACCGTGAGGCTGACATTCGGATCGACCGAGGATGGCAGCAGGAAAGGAAACATACTCGCCCCGACCGTTCCCACAATGCCGGCGACACTGAGGCTGCTCGCGCAGAATGCGAGACCGTTGCGGCCGGCGCCGAGCAAGAGAACGGTGAGCGTCGCGCCGACGAAACCGAGAACGGGTGCCGCGATAAAAGCGGGATAGGTGGCATAATTCTTCAGCCACGCGCCATGTTCGACGACAACCGTCTTCAGTGTCGGGTTTGACGGGCCAACGGGCGCGAGCGTGCTCGAGATTGAATAGCCGTCGATGCCGAGCACGAGCCACAGGCCGCCCAAGGCGAAGAGCACGATCGTGGCCATCGCAGCCCACCGGGCGAATAGTGCCGCGCGATCGGCAACGGGCGCCGTTGTCTTTGCAGCCAGGAACGTGCCGCCTTGCATCGTAATCATCGCGACGCTCGCGAGCCCGCAGAGCAGGGAAAACGGATTGAGCAGGCCGAAGAGATTGCCCTCATAGCTCATCCGCATCGTCTCATCGAAGCGGAAGGGAACGCCGAGGAGCGCATTGCCGAGCGCGACACCGAAAATTAAAGCCGGCACGAATCCGCTGATGAAGAAGGCCCAATCCCAAATTGCGCGCCAGAGCGCATTTTGCACTTTCGAGCGATAGACGATGGCGACGGGGCGCAGGATCAGCGCCGCGAGAACCAGGAACATCGCCAGATAGAAACCGGAGAAGGCTACGGCATAAAGATACGGCCAGGCGGCAAAGATCGCGCCGCCGCCGAGAATGAGCCAGACCTGATTGCCTTCCCACACCGGGCCGAGAGCGTTGACGACGATGCGCCGCTCCTCATCCTCTTTGCCGACGAAAGGCTCAAGAATGGCCGCGCCGAGATCGAACCCATCCATGATGGCGAAGCCGATCAGCAGCGTGCCGAGCAAAACCCACCAGATGATCCGCAAAGTCTCATAATCGAGCATGGTGATGATCCTTTGCGGTCATTCGGCTGCGACGGGAAGAACAGCGACGGGCGCTCCCGCATGGGGCGGCAGCGGACCGGGCCCTATGCGGACTGTCTTCACCATCAGATATACGTCGACGACGAGCAGCGTCGAATAGAAGAGGACGAAGCCGATCAGGGTCGTCACGACATTCGCTGCCGTCAGGCTCGAGACGGCGAGAAATGTCGGCAAGACGCCTTCGATGACCCAAGGCTGCCTCCCGACTTCGGAGACGAACCAGCCGAGTTCCGCCGCGATCCACGGCAAAGGCAGGGCTAGGAGCAAGACCCAGAGCAGCGGCCGGATTTTCTCGATCCTGCGAACCGAGACGAAATAGAAGGTGACGGCGAAGAGGCCGATGAAGAAGAAGCCAAGCCCAACCATCACACGGAAGCTCCAGAAGAGCGGCAAGACAGCGGGCACGGTCGTCCATGCTGCCTTGTCGATCTCATCCGCTGTCGCGTTCTCGATGTCAGGCCGTTGCGACTTCAAAAGCAGCGCATAGCCGAGATCGCCGCTGTGCGCGGTGATCGCATCGCGGGCCGAGGAATCGTTGCGGTCCTTTCGGATTTGCAGCAAGCCTTTATAGGCATCGAGGCCAGACTCGATCCGCGCTTTCGCATCGTTCACGAGCGGAATGATGCCCGGAACTTCCCTGGAGAGCGAGCGGGTGGCGATGAGGCCCAGCACCCAAGGCACGCGTACCGCGTAGTCGGTATGATGCGTCGTCACATTCGGGATGCCGAAGATTGTGAAAGATGCCGGCGCCTGTTCCGTCTCCCACATCGCCTCGATGGCGGCGATCTTCATCTTCTGATTGGCGCCCGCCGTATAGCCACTCTCGTCGCCAAGGACGACGACCGAAAGTGCGGACGCGAGCCCAAAGCTCGCAGCGACGGCGAGCGAGCGTTTGGCGATCTCCAAATGCCGCCCTTTCAGCAGATAAAAGGCGCTGATCGCGGCGACGAAAATGGATCCCGTGACATAGCCAGCGCTCACCGTGTGAACGAATTTGTCCTGCGCGACTGGGTTGAACAGAACTGCCTTGAAATTCGTCACCTCCATCCGCATCGTGTCGGGATTGAAGCGTGCGCCGATGGGATGCTGCATCCACGCATTGGCGATGAGGATCCAGAGCGCCGACAGGTTCGAACCGAACGCCACAAGGCAGGTGACAACGAGATGGCCCACCTTCGGCAGCCTGTCCCAGCCAAAGAAAAAGAGGCCGATGAAGCTCGCTTCTAGGAAGAAGGCCATGAGCCCTTCGATCGCGAGCGGCGCGCCGAAAATGTCGCCGACATAATGGCTGTAATAGGCCCAGTTCATCCCGAACTGGAATTCCATGGTGATGCCGGTCGCGACGCCAAGCGCGAAATTGATGCCGAACAGCGTGCCCCAGAATTGCGTCATCTGCCGCCAGATGACGCGTCCCGTCATCACATAGACGCTCTCCATGACGACGAGCAGAATGGCGAGACCAAGCGTCAGCGGCACGAAGAGAAAATGATACATGGCCGTGAGGCCGAACTGCAGCCGTGAAAGGGTGACGACGTCGAGCGCGGGTGTGAAGTCAGGAGTCATGGCTTGGCTTCATTCTTGAATGTCGGGGAAAGGGGGGCGCCGCAGAGGAGCCGATGATATGCGCCTCGACTTTCGCGGCATTGAGTTGCGGACGCTGATGCGGGCCGAAGATGAAAGTGGCGGCGAGGCCGATGATTGCCAACTTGAGCGCAACCACAAGCGCAAGCTCACGCCCGAGCCGTTGTCTGGGAATGCGCAGGCTGACGGGAGGATTTGTCATTATGGCGCCATTCTCCGGCTCGTATGATCGGAAGAGGCATGGTCGGCTGAAGCGAGCTGTTCGCGCGCGTTTTTCCCAAAGACCGTTAGAAATCTGCCTGGGTTTGTGCGGGCCGGCAGACACCGAGTCTATGTCTCATGGAGAGGGACTCATAAAAGACAGTATGCAAACCGAAATGATTCAAATCAAGCCGCTCTGTCTCGATCCGGTTGAATCGCCGGACGAGGCAGGCGGCCTAAAGCGAAGCGTGTTACAGTGGGAGGAATCGAAATGACTGACCAGAATTTCGAAGGCATTCAGGCGGAAGAGAGCGTCTTTAAGGCATCGCCCGCCATGCAGGCTTCTTGGCAGAAGCTCTGTTACGATCTGCCCTTGACTGCCGTCTCGGAGTGGTTGCGTTTCGCATCGCAACGGTTGCAGGCGCAAAGCGAGTTCATCGCTAGTCTCCGGACATGTCAGAGCATGCCGGACGTGATGGAGGCGCAGTCGAAGTTCGTGCGCGCCGCGGTCGACGATTATGGCGTCGAGACGAGCAAACTGATGGAAGATGTCCGCTCCGCCATGAACAAGGCGGCCTGAGCGGCGCCGATCGGTCCTTTAAGCAGCCTGTCGCCGCGTTGCAGGGCGCCCAAGCGAGCGCGTGGAACGCTTCGCGCTCAAGCTCGTTGACAAGGCAGCAACACGCGCGCTTTGGGAGCATGCAATGCTGAAATGGGCTTTGTTTTTCCTGATTATTTCGCTCATCGCGGGGCTTTTCGGATTCACCGGCCTCGCCGCTGGCGCCGCGGTCATCGCCAAGATCCTGTTCGGGATCGCGCTCTTCATTTTCCTCATCTTCCTTGTCATGGGGCTGATGGCGGGCGAGGTCTTGTTCGGATCGCGCAACCCCTGACAGTCAGGCGTGAGCAAGCGCGCGCTTCGCGGACTGGAAAGCCGCGAAGCGCAATCGTATCGTTGGACAAGTGATTCGTTCGTGATTCGCTCGCAGGGACGGGACCTTGGCCTTCGAAGCTCCATTGGCGCCGCATTGGCCGTTGAACCGCGATGCGGCTTTCGACCTCTGGCCGCCTTTCGATCCCGGACTTTTTCTCGACATGAATGCAAGCTTCGTCCGGCTTGGGCCGGATGAGGCATGGTCGATCTTCTGCCGTTACCAAGTGCCGCCGGTTCCGGGGCAGGGCTCGATCTGGGCGGTGCGCGTCGATAAAAAAATGCGGCCGAGTGGCAAGTCGGTTGTGCTGATCGGCCAGGGCATCGACGCCCGCGCGATTAAACTCGGCGACCGTGTCCTCATTTTCTTCGCGCTGATCGAGCGCGATCCGGCCACCAATCTTCCTTGCGGATCATCCGTTGCGATGGCGGACTTTTCCATCTGCAAGGGACAGTGGACATGCCGAACCATGTTCGGCCTGCCCAAACACCCGATCCAGGATCATAGCGCCGCCGATTCAGAGGCGAATTGGGAAAAGAATTGGATTCCTTTTCCCATCGACGAAGCCCGTGTTGGCCTTCTTTATGCGCATGAGCCTTGGGACGTCATCACGCTCAGGGTCGATGGGCCGACGCCGCAGCTCGAAGGCGCGCATCGAAGCCCCGGCATTGTTTGGGACGATGGAACGATCCGCGGCGGGACGGTGCCGGTTCCTTACGATTCCGATCACCTCATCACTTTCTTCCATTCCGCGCAGCTTGTCGGCAGCCGGCGGCTTTACAGCGTCGGCGCCTGCGTCTTCTCCGCCAAGCCGCCTTATGCGCCGGTCTTGCAGACGGCGCATCCGCTGCTCACCGCGCCGTATAAGAGCGGCGCGCATCGCTTCGGCTGGCGCTTTGCGGGCAGCGTGATCTTTCCGATGGGCGTTGAGCGGACGAAGAGCGGCTATCGTCTGCTCTGCGGAATCGACGACGGCGAAATCGGCAGCTTTTCCATTCCCGCCGCCGAACTTGCGCGCCGGCTTAGTCCGCCGCGCCCTGCCGTCGTCGGCAGCGTGCATGATTATCGCGGACGGGAAGGCGCCAGGGTTCCGACCAAGCGTTTGCTCTATGTGCCCGATCCCATTCCCGGCATTCCCGAACTGCCGATGATCAATTTCCTGCGCATGCTCGCGGGCCGCGGCCGTACCTTTGTCGATATCGGCGCGCATATCGGCTTCTACACCATGGGATTGGCCCCGGGCTTCGACCGCGTTGTCGCCTTCGAGCCGTCGAAATTTCAATATGGCTGGCTCACCCGCAATCGCGCGCTCAATGCCTATGAGCATGTCTTCTGCGAACATGTCGCGCTCGGCGAAGAGCGGGGCGAGGCGACACTCAATGTGCTGAGCTATGAAGGCGGGCTCAATACGCTCTCGACCGAAGTTGCGAGCACGCATCACATTATCGATCATTATACAGTGCCGGTCGAGCGACTCGACGATCGCGGCATGACCGATGTCGATTTGATGAAAATCGATGTCGAGGGCTTCGAAATCCCCGTCTTGCGCGGGGCCAAGGCGACGATTGCCGCAAGCCGCCCTATCATTCTGATCGAGGTCTGGACCGATCCTGAGCGCCGCCAGAAGGTGAAAGCGGTCATGGATGAGATGGACTATACGTTCGAGCCCTATTTCCCGCTTTCACCGGAACTCGTGCTCTGCATCCCGAAGGAACGGCGCCAAACTTTCGATTGGTTCATTTGAGCGTCACTTCCAGACGCCGAGGTCGCGGTAGTGCCCGTCGCGACCTTGGATATAGGTCATAATATCGTCAGTTGTGAGCATGTGATCTGGTTCCTGCAAGAATTTCTTGTTCGGAAACTGATCCATGATCGCGCGGAAAGCCGGGAGCGGAAATTCCGGCTTTTCGATCCGCCAAAGCTCGAAAATTCCGGCAAAGACGGATTTCCAGATTGCAGGATCGGTCGCCGTCGCAATTGTCTCGTCATGTCCTTGTGTGTCGGACTTGTAGAAGATCGGCAAGTCTGACGACAGCCAGTCCTTGCATTCGGCTTTTGCGTTGCGCACTTCGATTGCGATCTTGTCAAACGCGGCATCCGCCGGCATCGCGGATTTCATCAGCGAATAATTCCCGGAATTCGACCAATCGCGGTAGAATTCGACGTTTTCATTGCGTGAGCCGAGCGCATAATTGCGCCGTTTCGCCTTCGCATAGGCCTGGAGATTGCGGCTCATATATTTGAAATTGTCGGGGTCCGGTTCGTAGAGATAGACGTCTTGAATCTGGTCAAAGGCCGCCAGCATCTGCCGCGAGAACAGGCCGACATTCGCGCCGACATCAACCAGCGTAAAGGCCCTGAGCGAGGGCGGAACGACGCTGCACGCGAACTCGATCTCGAAATAATCCCAGCGATGGCCGGCGATAACCGAGGGAGCAATCGCGTAGTCGAGCGGCACCACACAGGCGCGCAGTTCGTCTGAAAGGAGTTCTCCGTTTCGAGAAGGGATCGATAACGCCGAACCGTCTTTCGGCATGAACTCGATCGTTTTGACGTTGCAGAATTCCTTGAGGAGCTTCACCTCGAGCCGGAACGATCCGATGAAGGCGTCGTAGACATCCTGGATTGAAATCGTCATCTGCGTTCCGTCTGGTTGGTCGGGAAACGAATGTCAGCGCTTGCGCGCGGCAATGTTGCGTTTTGCGGTATCGGTGCTTTTCGAAGAGTTGGCTGCGCCCGGAGAGCTGGCGTCTTTCGACCGCGCGATGGATTCGACTGCAAAGAAGCGCGGCGCCTCGCCTGCGACCCTCAAATCCTGCATCTGCCGATAAGCGCGTTCGAGATGGCGCGTGAAGCGCTCCATATTAAAGAGCGGCATGGTCTCGCGTCTTGCCACAAGACGCTTGCGCAGATCGGCGAGCACGCGGGGTTCCTTCGCCAGCCGCACGGCGAGCTTTTCATAATCGCGCAGCGAGGTGGTGATGAGCTCGGGTAGGCCCGCTGCCGTCAAAAGGCTTCCCGCCATCCGGCTCACATAAGTGTCGCCCGCGCAGGTCAGCACGGGCAGGCCGACCCAGAGCGCGTCATTGCAGGTGGCGCCCGCATTATAAGGAAAACTGTCGAGGAAAAGATCGGCGCGGCGGAGGCGCCCGAGATAGGCCTCGTACTGCGCGACTGGCGCGAAGACGAGGCGCTCCGCCGAAAGCCCATGTGCTTCCCGCTGACGGCTGAGATTTTCGATCGTCTGCGGCGACTTGCAATAAAGCCAAAGCACGCTGTTCTCGACGCGCTTCAAGATCCGCATCCAAAGGTCGAATAAATCCGGCGTGATCTTGTTCGGATTGTTGAAGCTGCAGAAGACGAAAGCTTTCTCCGGCAGGCCGCATTCGGCGCGCGACGGGCCTTCGGGGATCGGCCTTTGCGGATCGCTCGGCTGATAGCAATCGGGCAGATGGACGATCTTTTCGGAATAGAACTTTTGCTGCTCCGCCGGGACGACGTAAGGATCGGCGATGACATAGTCTATGAAATCGGCCCCCATGCTGCCCGGCCAGCCGAGGAAGCTCACTTGAATCGGCGCCGGCCGCAGCGCTAGAATCTCAAGGCGCGAACCGACCGTCGGCCCCGTGAGATCGACCAATATATCAACGCCGTCGGCATGGATTTTTTTTGCGGCATCGATGTTCGGCAGCGAATGCAGATCGACGAAGCCGTCGCAGGCCTTGCGAATGCGGCCCCGCAGAGCGCCGGGATCGTCGGTGCCGAGCGCATAGCCGATCAGCTCGACCTGCTTTCGATCGTGGCGGGCAAAGAGATGGGGTAGCAGCCGGCCGACGGGATGGTCGCGATAATCGGCGGAGAGATAGCCGATGCGGAGCTTTTCCTTTTTCTTCGGCTCGGCGTGGGGCCCGATGCGCGCCGTGCTCTCATTATATTTCTTCATCGCAAGCCGGGCGCAGGCGAGCTGCTGCTTCGGCGTCGATTCAAAGCCCATCAGCAAGAGCATGAAGACGCCATCTTTTTTCTGCTCGATGAAAGAGAGCAGGCGCCCCTGGTCTTCGGCATATTCGCTCCAATCGCAAATATGCCGCCTGATCTTGATGAGCTCGATGATCGCGGCGTCGAAATTGGGATCGAGTTCGATCGCCTGTTTCAGAGCGAGCGCGGCTTCGTCGAATTTGAACTGTTCCTGCAAGCCGGCGGCGAGATTGCCGAGCGCGGCCGCATAATCCGATTTGACCGCCAAGGCCCTTCGATAGGCCTCGACGGCATCATTGACCTTGCCTTGGCGATGCAGCACCACCCCCAGGTTGCAGAGCACCTGCGCGCTGTCGGGGGCGAGCGTTGCGGCGTGCTGGCTGATGGCGGCGGCTTCGTTGAAATGGCCGGCTGCGCCGAGGAGCGTTCCGAGATTGGACCAGGCGGCAGCGTGCTTCGGGTCGAGCGCGATCACCTGGCGGTAGAATTTGATCGCCTCCTCGGTCCAGCCGATCGTGGCGAGCGTGCGGCCCAGATTGAAATGGGCCTCGACGAAGTCCGGTTTGGCCGCGACGGCTTCGCGAAAGGCGAGGACCGCCTGCGCTGAGCGGCCTTGCGAATCGAGAATGACACCGAAATTGTTCCAGAGGTCCGCCCGTTTCGGAAACAGCGGAATGAGGGCGCGATAGGCGTCGGCCACCTCGTCGTAGAGTCTTTGGCCTTCGAGGGCGGCGATCAGATTGAGATGGGCGTCAGCATACTCGGGCCGGATCGCAAGGGCGCGGCGGCAGGCTTTTGCTGCATCCGCGAAGGCGCCGCGCGCCACAAGCGCCAATCCGAGGTTCGACCAGGCTTCCGCGTGAGTCGGCTGCGCGACGGTGATTTGCTGATAGAGGCGTTCAGCCTCCTTCAAGCGTCCGGCCTGATGGTGATCGACGGCGTCCTTAAAGAGTCGCTCGGCGGATCTTGGCGGACCCTGGCGTGATCGCGTTTGTGATCTCGCCATAGGAGATCGCCCCTTCATCGCCCTTATGGGAGTCACATCGGCGCCGCTGCGACTCGGTCTCCGCCACCCTTCCAATCGGAGCTGGTCCGAGGCTGGCGCGGTCGGTAAGGTTGACGAAAGGTGCAAATTTTATGATTTATTAAAGAGATCGTGCAAGATTCGGCTCCGTGAGGTCGTCTCATGTACGATCGAGCATTCGCGTCGGTTTGGAGCAGATGATCTGCTCCCGATGCCCTGGAGGACCATCGACTCCTCCCCGGGCATGAATGGCGCGACGGTGTCCATAAAAATTAACAAACGTGAATCGCCTTGCTGTGCCGGTCTCGCGCCGGCTCAAGAGGTCGCGGCGCGTTACACCGTCCCATGACGTTTTGCGTCACGCCGGAATGCTCGGAGTCGAACTGTGACTTCTTTTATCTCGTCATTGTCGAACGCACAGATTGCTGCGCTTTCAACAAGCGCTATCGCCAATCTCACCACGGCCGACATTGCGGCGATTAGCACGTCACAAGCGCCGGCGCTGACGTCGACCGAACTCCACGCTCTTTCGACCGCCAATGTGGCGGCCCTGTCATCGAGCCAAGTCGCGGCATTCTCTCCGTCCGCTCTTGCTGGGCTCACCGCGGCGCAGATCGTCGCTCTGACGACCGCTGCGGCCGACAATCTGACGACGGCGGAAATCGTCAAACTGTCGACGGCGCAGGTCGCGGCCCTCACGACCGCCCAGGTCAACGGCTTCTCGACGGCGCAAATCGCCAGTCTTTCCTCGGCCCAAGTTGGCGCATTCACGACCGCGCAGATTGGCGCCTTGAGTTCTTCGCAGCTGAATTCGCTGTCGGTCGGCGCGCTCATCGGCCTCGCGGTCGCCAATCTTTCAACGGCGCAAGCAGCCGCCTTGGCGACGGGCCAATTCTCGCAATTGTCGACCGGCCAGATCGCCGCACTCACCACGGCGCTCGAAGCGGCGATCACGACGGCGCAGATCGCGGCGCTGACGACGGCCCAGGCCGCCGCGCTGACGACCTCCGAGATCACCAATCTTTCGACCGCGCAGCTCGTCGCGATCACGACAGCTGACGTCGCGAAATTGACGACCGCCCAGGCGGCCGCATTGACGACGGCGCTCGAAGCGGCGTTGACGACGGCCCAAACCGTTGCGCTCTCGACCGCTGCTATCCATGCGCTGACGACCGCTGAGATCGCCGATCTTTCGACCGCGCAAGAAGCGGCGCTGACGACGGCACAAATTGCGGCGCTCACCACCGCCCAGACCCAGGCGCTGACGACGGCGGAAGTCGCCGGACTTTCGACGGCGCAGGCGGCGGCGCTGACAACCGCTGACCTTGTCGTCCTTTCGACGGCGCAGGAGGCGGCGGTCACGACCGCGCAGACGGTGGCGCTCACCACGGCGCAAGTGCACGCGCTGACTACGGCGGAACTGACCAATCTTTCGACGGCGCAAGAATCCGTTTTGACAACGGCGCAGATCGCCGCCTTGTCGACGGGCCAGGCCGCCGCATTAACCACAGCCGAAGTGGCGGGTCTCTCAACATCCCAATTCGCAGCAATCACGACAGCCGATATCGCTGCTCTGACGACGGCGCAGGAAGCAGCCGTCACGACCGCTGAGATCGCGGCGCTGACGACGGCGCAGACCGCGGCGCTTACAACCGCTGAAATCACCAATCTATCGACCGCTCAGCTCGTTGCCGTGACGACGGCCGATGTCGCGAAACTGACGACGGCCCAGGCGGCAGCCTTGACGACGGCGCTCGAAGCCGCGCTGACAACGAGCCAGCTCGTTGCACTTTCGACCACCGATGTTCATGCGCTGACGACATCGGAGCTGACGAACCTTTCGACCGCACAGGAAGCGGCTGTCACGACGGTGCAGATCGCGTCTCTTTCAACGGGCCAGGTGGCTTCGCTGACGACGGCTGAAATCGCGGGTCTTTCGACGGCGCAATTCGCGGCTCTGACGACCGCGCAGATCGCGGCGCTGACAACCGCTCAGGAAGCGGCGGTGACCACCGCCCAGATCGCCGCGTTGACGACCGCGCAGACGGCGGCGCTGACGACCGCTGAGATCACCAATCTTTCGACCGCGCAGCTCGTCGCGATCACGACGGCTGACGTTGCGAAACTGACGACCGCGCAGGCGCCCGCGCTGACAACGGCGCTCGAAGCGGCGTTGACGACTGCGCAGACCGTCGCCCTTTCGACCGCATCCGTCCATGCGTTGACCACGGCGGAGCTGACCAGTCTTTCGACCGCGCAAGAAGCCGCGGTGACGACCGCGCAGATTGCGTCTCTTTCGACCTCTCAGGTCGCGGCGCTGACGACGGCTGAAGTCGCCGGCCTTTCGACGTCGCAATTCGCGGCTCTGACCACCGCGCAGATTGCGGCTTTGACCACGGCTCAGCAGGCGGCGGTTACGACCACCCAGATCGCGGCGCTGACGACGGCGCAGACGGCGGCGCTGACCACGGCTGAGATTACCAATTTCTCGACGGCGCAACTTGTTGTCTTGACTACGGCGGACACCGCCAAGCTGACGACCGCGCAGGCCGCGGCCTTGACGACGGCGCTCGAAGCGGCGCTGACGACAGCACAGACCGTTGCGCTCTCGACGGCTGACATCCATGCGCTGACGACAGCCGAGATCACCGGTCTCTCGACCGCGCAGGAAGCCGCGCTGACCACGGCGCAGATCGCAGCACTCTCGACGGGACAGACGGTCGCTCTGACGACGGCTGAAGTCGCAAAGCTTTCGACTGCCCAAGCGGCGGCCGTCACAACCGCCGGCATTGCCGTTCTGACAACCGCTCAGGAAGCTGCGATCACGACCGCGCAGATCATCGCCCTGACGACGGCGCAGATGCATGCGCTGACGACGGCGGAAGTCTCGCTGCTCTCGACGGCGCAGGAAGCCGTGTTGACCTCCGGCCAGATCGCGGCGCTTTCGACGGCCTTGGTGACCAATCTGACGACAGCGCAGATTGCCGCTCTTTCGACATCGCAGTCGTCCGCTTTGACGACAGGTGACATTGCCGCCCTGACGACGGCACAAGAGGCGGCTCTGACCACCGCCCAGATCGCCGCCCTGACGTCGGCTCAGGCGGCGGCCTTGACGACCGCCGAGATCACGAATCTCTCGACTGCACAACTCGTCGCGATCACGACGGCTGATGTTGCCAAACTGACGACCGCGCAGGCGGCCGCCTTGACGACGGCCCTCGAAGCGGCGCTGACGACCGCGCAGCTCGTCGCGCTTTCGACGGCTGACGTCCATGCGCTGACCACGGCCGAACTGACGAACCTCTCGACCGCACAGCAGGCGGCCTTGACGACGGCGCAGATCGCGTCGCTTTCCACGGCCCAAGTTGCCGCGCTGACGACGGCTGAAGTCGCGGGTCTCTCGACCGCGCAATTTGCCGCTCTGACGACGGCGCAAATCGCCGCTCTGACCACAGCGCAGGAAGCGGCCGTCACAACGGCTCAGATCGTCGCGCTGACGACGGCGCAGACGGCGGCCTTGACGACGGCTGAGATCACCAATCTTTCGACCGCGCAACTCGTCGCAGTCACGACGGCTGACGTCGCAAAACTGACGACCGCGCAAGCCGCCTCCCTGACGACGGCGCTTGAAGCCGCGCTGACGACCGCGCAGACTGTCGCTCTCTCCACCGCCGATGTTCATGCGCTGACGACCTCCGAACTGACCAATCTCTCGACCGCGCAGCAGGCCGCGTTGACGACGGCACAGATCGCGGCGCTTTCGACGGCACAGGTCACCGCGCTGACGACGGCGCAGATCGCCGGCCTTTCGACTTCGCAATTTGCGGCACTGACGACGGTGCAGATCGCGGCTTTGACGACGGCGCAGGAAGCGGCCGTGACAACGGCCCAGATCGCGGCGCTGACGACGGCGCAGGCGACGGCGCTGACGACGGCTGAGATCACCAGTCTTTCGACGGCGCAGCTCGTGGCGGTCACGACGGCTGACGTCGCAAAATTGACGACCGCGCAAGCCGCCTCCTTGACAACAGCGCTCGAAGCGGCGCTGACGACGGCGCAGACCGTTGCCCTTTCGACCGCTGATGTTCACGCCTTAACGACGGCTGAGATCACCAATCTCTCGACCGCTCAGGACGCTGCGCTGACGACGGCGCAGATTGCCGCGCTGTCGACAGCACAGACGGTCGCTTTGACGACGGCTGAAGTCGCCGGCCTCTCGACCGCGCAAGCCGCAGCCATCACCACCACCGACATTGCCGTTCTGACGACAGCCCAAGAAGCCGCGGTCACGACCGCGCAGATCGTCGCTTTGACGACGGCGCAAGTGCATGCGCTGACGACCGCTGAAGTCTCGGATCTCTCGACTGCGCAAGAGGCTGTGCTGACGCCGGCTCAGATCACTGCGCTCTCGACCGCGCTCGCGACCAATCTGACGACAGCGCAAGTGGCGGGCCTCTCCACGGCGCAGACCGCCGCGCTGACGACGGCCGACATTGCCGCTCTGACGACGGCGCAAGAAGCCGCGCTGACGACGGCTGAAATCGCCGCCTTGACGACCGCGCAGGCCGCGGCGCTGACCACGGCGGAGATCACCAATCTCTCGACCGCGCAGCTCGTCGCGATTACGACGGCTGACGTCGCCAAGTTAACCACCGCGCAAGCCGCCGCCTTGACGACGGCACTCGAAGCGGCGTTGACGACCGCGCAGATCGTCGCGCTCTCGACTGCCGATGTCCATGCGCTGACGACGGCTGAGATCACCGGTCTCTCGACCGCGCAGCAGGCCGCGCTGACGACGGCGCAGATCGCTTCGCTCTCGACGTCACAGGTCGCCGCTCTGACGACGGCGGAAATCGCGGGCCTTTCGACGGCACACTTTGCCGCTCTGACGACGGCGCAGATCGCCGCATTGACGACCGCACAGGAAGCAGCCGTGACGACCGCACAAATCGCGGCATTGACGACGGCGCAGACGGCGGCTCTGACGACGGCTGAGATCACCAACCTTTCGACCGCCCAACTCGTCGCCTTGACGACGGCGGACGCGGCGAAACTGACGACCGCGCAAGCCGCCTCCTTGACAACGGCGCTCGAAGCCGCGCTGACGACCGCGCAGACCGTCGCGCTCTCGACGGCGGACATCCATGCGCTGACGACGGCTGAACTGACGAGCCTCTCGACGGCGCAAGAGGCGGCTCTGACCACCGCTCAGATCGCTGCGCTTTCGACCGCTCAGGCTTCATCGCTGACGACGGCGGAAGTGGCAGGCCTCTCGACCGCGCAAGTCGCAGCTCTGACGACCGCTGATGTCGCAGCTCTGACGACGGCAGAGACAGGTGCTCTGACGACGGCCGGGATCGTCGCTCTGACGACGGCGCAAGCTCATGCGCTGACGACGGCGCAGTTGATCAATCTCTCGACCGCGCAAGAGGCGGTAGTGACGACGGCGCAAATTGCGGCGCTATCGATGGCCCAATCGGTCTCGTTGACGACGGCTGAAGTCGCGGTGCTTTCGACGGCTCAGGCCGCGGCCCTGACGACGGCTGATCTCGCGGCTCTGACGACGGCGCAGGAAGCGGCGGTCACGACCGCTCAGATCGCGGCGCTGACGACGGCGCAGACAGCGGCTCTGACGACCGCTGAGATCACCAATCTTTCGACCGCACAGCTTGTCGCGCTCTCGACCGCCAATGTCCATTCTCTGACGACGGCTCAGGCCGCGGCTCTGACGACGGCGCTTGAAGCCGCGCTCACAACCGCCCAGACCGTCGCTCTGACGACGGCCGATGTGCATGCTCTAACGACGGCGGAACTCACAAACCTCTCGACCGCGCAAGAGGCCGCGCTGACATCGGCTCAAATCGCAGCACTCTCCACTTCGCAGGCCGCGGCTTTGACGACGGCTGAAGTGGCGGGTCTTTCGACCGCGCAATTCGTCGCCTTGACGACGGCCGATGTTGCCGCGCTGACGACCGCGCAGGAAGCGGCTGTCACGACCGCTCAGATCGCGGCGCTGACGACGGCGCAGGCGGCGGGTCTGACGACGGCCGAGATCACCAACCTCTCGACCGCGCAAATTGTGGCTCTTTCGACCGCCGATGTCGCAAAACTGACGACCGCGCAAGCCGCCTCGCTGACGACGGCGCTTGAGGGCGCCTTGACGACTGCGCAGGTCGTGGCGCTTTCGACCGCCGACGTGCATGCGCTGACGACCGCCGAGATCAACAATCTCTCGACCGCTCAGCAAGTGGCCCTGACGACCGCGCAGATCGCGGCCATCTCGATCGCCGACATCAACGCCTTGGCGACCGCCCAGATCCCTGTGTTCACGACAAGCCAGATCCAGGCGCTGACGACGGCGCAGTTAAACGCTCTGTCGACGGCCCAGTTCGGCGCTTTGACCTCGACACAGATTCATGCCCTGACGACGGCGCAGATCGCCTCCTTGCCGGCGGCTGACGTCACCTAACGGCCCCACGCATTTATCACGCATTTATAATGACAAGACGGGTGGCCCCTGCGGCCGCCCGTTTTTCTTTGTGCGCGCCGGCCATTCTAAAAGTTTCGTAATCCCAGCCGCGGCTCCTCCATCTGTCCGTCTCAAGCTCGTGCTTCTTCACCCAGATGAAGGAGCCGGCCAGCGTGGAGCCGCCGATCCGTGCTTGCCACAATGGCCAAAGATGGATTTTACCCATGATCCCTGTTGCCGAATCCCTCACGCTTCAAGCGCCGATCCCGCAGACGGAACGCCCGCCCATCATGGTCGGCAGCGATTTCGAAGAATTGCTGCAGCATTTTGAATGCGGCGCCATCGTTCTCGACGCAGACAGCAATCTCGTCTCGATCAACGAGTCCGCCAAACAGATTCTTGGCGACAGTCTTTCCGTCACCGGAAACCGTCTCAGAGTCTCGCCGCCGAACAGCCAGTTGGATTTCGACAGCCTGCTCTGCACGTTGGCCCTCGGCCGGGGAGACGAAGCCCTGAGCATGGCGCTGCGCCGCCCCAGCGGCGAGCGCCCGCTCATCCTGCGCGCGCAGCTTCTCGCAGCCGATGAGCGGATGCGGGCGCGCCGGGCGCCCTGTCTTCTGCTCGTTCTCGTCTTCGTCGCCGAACGCCGGGTGCTGGAGGTTCCCACCCATTGTCTGCGTGCTCTGGGCCTGACCCGCGCCGAAGCCGAGGTCGGCGGCCTTTTGGGTGCCGGTCTCAGCCCGCATGAGGTCGCCGAACGGTTGAACATCAAGATCGCGACGGTGAGGGCGCATCTCAAGCGCATCTTCCAAAAGCTCGGCATCCGCCGCCAGACCGATCTCGTGCAGCTCGTGACGCGGATTAGCTTCATCCGCTAAGCATACTGCGAGCGGATCGGACCGACCGCCGGATGGGGCGTGCCTCACCACTGCCGTCCTGCTAGAATTGCAGGGGTCTATCAGGACGGCATGGTTTGGGAGCGGCGCGATGCCCGAATTTCCCGAGGGCTTGGCGAAATCGACGAACTTCAAGATCAAAATCTTGGGGCTCGTCGGGCTCGTCGCCATTCTGCTCATCGTTCTCGGCCTCATTTCCGAGCCGCTCCGCATCGAGCATGAGCCAGTCGCTTGGTACGAGCGGCTGTCGCTTCTGTTCCTGTCTTTCGACGAAGACGCATGGTTTGTCGGCAAAAACGAGGGCTGGCTCATCATCGTCGGCGCGATGCTGGCGCGGCTTGTCGTGCTCAGCGCCATTCTTCTCGGTGTCTGGACGATCTTCGCGCGGCAGATCAACAGCATTCTGCTCGCACGCCGCAAAGACCATGTGATCGTCGTCGGCGATACGCCGCCAGCGCGTGCGCTCGTCGCTTATTTAAAGAGCAAAAGGCAGGGATTTACGCATGTCGTCGAGAGAGAAGATCAGGTCTCCGATCCCTCCCTCTCGACGCAGATCGCGCTTCCGTTCACGGCGAATGCACTCGAAAATTTCGCCGGCCTTCGTCGCGCTAAACGAATCGTCCTCGATACGGGCGACATCGCCGCCAATATGGCGCTCGCGCGCGCCATCCGCCACGGTCTCGGCGAGCGCGCGCCGCCGATCTCCTGCAATATCGAATCCTCGCATCTCGCCGATGAATTCTCCGAACTGCTCGGCGTTCAGCGCGACATTATGATTTATGACGAGGCGCGGCTCGCGGTGCGCGACACTCTGGCCCGCCATCCGCTTTACGCCTCCGCCGACCGCCAGGGCGCAAAACGCGTTCATCTGCTGATCGTCGGCTTCGGTCATTTCGGCCGCGTTCTGCTCGACGAGGTGATCCAGGATTCAATTGCCGGAACGCTCGAAAAACCTTCGGTCACGATTATCGATCGGAACGCGGAGGCGCTGGCGCGCGCGTTCGATCGGGAAAAGCCGCAGCATGCCATGGCGGCCGATATCGCTTTCCTACCCTTCGATGTGGAATATGAGAACCTCAACGATCTCCTCGATCCTCCAAAAGGCATAGAACGACCGCCGCTTCTCGCCCGCGACGAGGCGGACGCGGTGACCGCGATCGCGCTCTGTCTTCCAAGCGACAGCGCCAACGTCATGCTGGCCTTGGGCTTGCGCGATTTTCGCCGGCGGAGCGGGCGGCTTTTCGCGCCTGTCATGATGCATGTGCGCGATGTCGGGGCGGCAGCGAGCGTATTCTTTCACGCCGACAGGGACCGCATCGTCGATCCTTTCGATTCGATCATTCCGATTCGGTTGAGTCCAGAGGCGCTCGCGATCGAAATCCTGGGTGAAGGCGAACGCGACCGCCTCGCAAAGCATTTCCATTCAACGTTTCGGGCCTTGTCGGGTGACGAGCAATCCGCCAATGCGTCCTGGACCGCGCTGGCCGAAACCTATTGCCGCGCCAATCGTCATGCGGCCGATCATATGGCGGCGAAACTCTGGTCGCTGGGGCTCGCAACCGAGCGGCATTCGACAGAGAGCGGCCTTACGGTCGATGCCGCATGGGAGAGGGGGCTTGAGAGTCGCGCAATCGATCTTGAGCATGTCGCGCAGCTCGAGCACCGGCGCTGGATCGCCGACCGCGTGATGGAAGGGTGGACCTACGCCAAAACGCGGGATGACGATCGCCGCCATCATCCCGATCTCGCCGCTTTTGAGGACATCGCGCTTAAAGAGCAGAACAAGGATCGCGATCAGATCAGGCAATTGCGCGTCTTTATGAAAGATGCGGCGCGCGAGCACGGGCGCCGCTTCCTGCCGGAGCTTTTGGTCGGGATTGCTGTCGCGCCCGATCTCGATGTGGCGGCGCTTGCGGCGGTCCGCCCGCGCATCGAAGAGCAGTTGGCAGCGTCGCTCGTGCACCTTTCCTCGCATCATGTGGTGAGCCTCGTCTCCCGTCTGACGCCGGGCGCCGAGATCGCCGTTGTCGAGGCGCTAGCGATTGCGATCAGGGAGAGGCTGCGGTCGGATAGCCGACTCGTGCATGAGGCCGATCTCCGCTTGATCG
Source organism: Methylovirgula sp. (assembly GCA_049522395.1). GTDB lineage: Bacteria > Pseudomonadota > Alphaproteobacteria > Rhizobiales > Beijerinckiaceae > Methylovirgula. The sequence continues at coordinate 25,934 of JBEKNV010000019.1, read as the reverse complement.
CGCTCGAAGGCGTGCCTTATCCGATCCTCCTCAAAACGCTGTTCACGGACGCGGAGACCCGCGAACATCAAATGCACGCCGCCTTTGCAGAGCGCCGAAAACTCTTCCGAAAGTTTCATCGCGTCGAAGCGATCAGGGTCGGGCCGCGCGGTCCTTCGAACGATGCGATCTTTCGCGATGCGGCGCTTTTTGCGCAAGCGCGCCTTGGCACCGATGCCTATCTCGCGCGCCGCGCCGATCTGCTGTGTGTCGTGTCCAAGAAAGGGAGCGCGAGCGATCTTCTCGCATTTTGGACTGGCGCGAAGACAATTCCGGCGACTCTCGATCCCGGTGCCTCGCGTCGATGGAGGCCGCCGCCAAAAGAGTTGAAAAAGCGGCTGATCGTGATCGAGATTTGAAGAATGCAGAGTTTCAGTTTGCCCGTGGCTTGTCTCTGTAACTTTTTCTTGCACAACGTAAAAAATAAATCTCGCTCGGAGCATGGGCTGCCAGCGAGAGCGCTTGGGTCACAAACACATACGCGAATGCGATGTCGTACAAATTCCCACGGAAGGCTAGATCGCCCAAAAATTGGGGCCTGTTGGGATGGGCTATAAACCTTACCAAAATCCACATCGAGGTGGCGTCTATGGTTATTCCAAGAGCGCATATCAATCCGAAGACTTTGTAGGAGTCCCATTGTCTTGCAACGGCAATACCCGTGCAGACCGTGGAAACATCGAGCAACACCAGTCCAACAAAAATAGCAATTGCCGGGATCGGTACATCGCCTACAAAAAGCCAAGGATAGAGAAAGACAATTTTTGGAATGAGGGCGATCGTGCCAAGTGTGATCAGCGAGAAGGCAACATAATACGAAGACGGCCATCTCCGCGGATCAGGTGCCTTATCAGACTTCGCCAATTCCGATTCACCTTTTACTGCGACCGCTTCTCCAGCTCGGCGATGATCTCATTCAGCTTGCCGTCTTCCTTCTCGGCGGTGCGCCAGGCTTCTCGGATGAGACCCAGATTGCGCGCCGTCGTCTCGGCATTCCAGCCTTCGGTCAAATGGACGAGCGCCTGCGGCAGAAGTTTCTTCGCCTCCTTCACATCGCCGGCGATGACGGCGAGTTCGACGAGCGTCGCATAATCCCAATAATCAGGGGCACCGCGCGCGATCTTGCGCTCGACCGCATAACGCACGACGGGTGCGAGCTTGGCGATGCGCTCATCTTCAGGATCTGAGAGCGCCATCAGCGTCACGGCATTGATGCCGGGGTAGGCATCGCGCCAATCCGCCTCGAAGCCTTTGAGATAGGCATTGATAGCCTTCTCCGCCCAGGCGGGCGCGGCGAGATCGTCCGCCTTCTTCGCAGCGTCCCAACGGTCTTTATAGACGCGGCCGAGAAGGCCATAGGTTTCGCTTGAGGGTCCGCGCTCGTCGATGAGCGTCGTGAGTATGGTCTCGGCCTCATTGCCGCGGCCGGCGCGGTTCAGCGCCATGCCATATTGTTCGCGTGGCAGAGTCGAACGGGCCAGAACCGGGTCCATGGTGCGATAGAGATCAATCACCTGGTCCCAGGCGCTCGCGGCGCGATAGGAGAGAAGGAGGTCGATCACGACGCCCGCCTGCACGGTCGAGATGTCACCAAGATCGGCTCTGATCTGGTCGAGCGCGGCGAGGCGCGCGTCGCCTTTGAGGGCGCGGGCTTCGGTAAGTTTATTTTTCCAATCGCGAGAATAGGTGACCTGTTCGCGAAAAACGTCCGTCTTAGTATGGTCGATCTCGGGCGGCTTGAGCCCATCGACCAATTTGAAGAGCGGGCTGTCGTCTTCGCCATGCGTTTTGCAATCTTCGAGCTTCTTGGCAAGGGCGGCGCGCGCACCGGTCGCGTCCTTGGGCTGCGCCGCCTGATCGAGTACATAAGGCAGCGTGCGCAAATAGCCGACATCGAAGGGCAGGCGGCTTGCATCGGCCGCGATCAGCACCGTCGTTTGTGGGCGGAGCGCATGACGGACACCGAGCTCGTAATACACATTTGGGTTGAAGATCGTGAGATCCGCAATGGCGAACTCGCTGAGCATCAATCGCTCATACATGGCCTTGTGAATGAGCCCGGCGTTGACTTCCTCATCCGCCCGAACAGGCTCGAAGCCCACATCTATGACGGCCGGCTCGATAATCTGCTTATAGACGGCGTCGAAATCGATTTCCCGGCCGGAAGCGTCGGGCTTGCGGCCAAAAGGCATGATGACGAAGCAGATCGAGTGATAGGACATTGGAAATCCCCGCAATTCCCACCCAAAACATGGTCTAGGCAATGGAATCGAAAAATGTCAGACAGCCATTCCAGACGGCCATGAGCACACAATTGCGCTATAAAGCTAAGGCTAATGGACGGGGTCTGTAGGATCAACATGTCGGGGGCGACGCGCGGGAAATTTCATGGGCGATGATACGCTGACGAAATTTTTCTTGGCCGCGCCCGGCGCCTCCGCGGGCGGCGATCCCGCGTCGGAGCTGGCGCTTGTCGCGCGCATTTGCGCTGGCGATCAGGCCGCGGCGGCGGAATTTCTGCGGCTCGCCATCCCGCCGATTGCGCTTGTCATCGAGAAGATCGAAAAAGACCAATCGGAGCGCAAAGCCGCTCTGCTTTATGTCTTGGCGAAGCTGAAAGAAGACGACTATCGCCGGCTTCGCGCTTTCAAAGGCCGCGCACGGCTCGCCACTTTTCTCAAGCTGACCATCCGAGAATTGCTCGCGCAGCGCGTCGCCGATCGGCTAAAGGACGATCCGAACGCCGGCTGGATTCGTTTCAAGCGCATCTTCGATCAGGATATCCGCTCCGCGGTCGCGCGGCGCTTTCCTTTTGATTCTGGCAGCGGGCGCTGGGAAGATCTCTATCAAGATATCTGCGAGAAACTGATCGAAGATAATTTCCGCCGCTTACGGAAATACAGCGGCGAAGGAAGTTTCATCGGCTTCACGCTCGAAATCGTCGAAAATCTTCTGACCGATATGATGCGGCGCGATGTGCCGCGCCAGCGTCTGCCGGCCGCCATTCAGCGCCTGCCGCAGCTCGAACAAGATGTCTATAAAGCGATCGCGTGGAAGGGCTGCGCGCCGGAGGCCGCGAGACTCACGGAGTTTCTTCGAAGCCGCACTGTCGATCCGGAGCCGGACGCCGTGGGCCACGCGCTTTCGCGCGTGATCGAGGCCGTGACGGCGCGCAAATCCGACGGTCTGCGGCCGAAGACCGTCTCGCTCGATGCCATTCTCGGCGGCGTCGAAGAAAAACTGAAGGACGATGCTTCGAGCACCCCCGAGAAAGACCTGCTGCTCGCTGAAGAAGAAAGCGAGCGCGAGGCGCTGATTGCAACGGTCCGCCGGAGTGCGGCTTCGCTTTCGGCCGAGGAAAAGCTCTATCTTCAGGTCGTCTTCGGCTCTTCTGAGAAAATAGCACGTCGCGACATTGCCCAGCTTCTCGGCTGCTCGGTTACCGATGTTGACCGTCTAAAGCAAAAGACGCAGCGCTGGTTCGCGGCACTGCGCCAGAATTTCCAGGATCACCATGGGCGCGCGCCGCTCACCAAATATGATTAGGCGATGACAGAGACATTGCACATGGCCATCGAGCGGCTGCTCCAATCCTTGGAAGAGCAGGGCGATCACGTGGGTGCGGATCAGGCAAACCTGCTGCGCGCGCGGCTTCTCGCCGATTTTTCGGAAGCGCTGGAGCACAAGACGGCGGCTGCCGGCGATGGGCTGAGCCTCGTCAGTGAAATCGCCGCGCATCTCGACGGTTTTCCGCTCGGCGCCGAGCGCGAGACCTTCATCGCCGCGCTGGCCAAGAGCGCCAACGACCGCGCCGCCTTGCAGTCGGCGGCGCTGTTTCTGCGTGATCTCACCGGCGAAGCGCAGCCGGTCTCCTCGGCCGTGTTCAATGAGGCGATGGCGGCCTTTGCGCCCGAGATGCCGCGCGTTCCGGCTGAAGCGGTCGCGGCCCGCGCCTCGCGCGGCCCGTCGCCCCGTTGGAATTTTGCGCAGGCGAGAGGCCTTGCGGCTTTCGCCGTTCTCTTTCTTGTCGGCCTGATCGGCGGCAGAGAGATTTCTCATATCATTCAGGTCTCGCATCCGCCGGCGACGAGCCCGAGTGCCACGATGCAATCGTTGCAGCCGGCAGCTCCGCCACAACCCGATGCGACGCGCAGCGAAGCGATCATAAAGACCCATCCCGTGGGCAAGCGTGCCACGGGCGGCTTGGCGCCTTCGGAAAAGGATTGCGATGCCGGCGTGCCGCAAACCGACCAGTTAGCGACGCGGGCTCTCTCAAACGCGGACAGTGTCAAAAACCCGAGCGCTCCCGTCGGCAAGGCGCCGTGCCGGCCCGCGGCGCAGGGGATGGCGCCGGCGTCGCCGCAGCCGAATTTGCCCTCTGGCGGCGATCAACATTAAACTCCAGGCGCCGTCCGCATCTGACTGCGGGTGCGAGTGAGAGCAGAAGCGATGACGCAGACCTCCGATCCAGTCCCGTTGCCGCTCTCCGAAATCAAGGCCTGCCGCGAAGCCCTATCAGCCTATGCCCCGCCGGAAGATGTGGTCAAGCGGTTGCGCGTCATCGAGTCCCAAGTCCGTTCCGATCCGGCGCTTTATGGGCAATGGCTTCTTGCCAAGGGAATTGCCGGCAACCGCATGCGGCTTCGCGGCGAAGCGCTCGGCGATCTGAGCGAAGCAGCCGACGTGTTCGCACGCTTGGGGGATGCCGCCCATCTCGCCGAAGCCAAGCGCGAGGCCGCCGTCGCCCATGCCTGGTGCGGCGAAGGCCGCGAAGCGGGCCTCGACCTTTTGCGCGCCATGGCGGAAAGCATCGCGGCGAAAGATATGACCGGCGCGTCGCTGGCGGCGATCGAAGCGGGGCGCCTCGAAATCGAAATGGGCCGGCCGCAATTCGCCGCGCCTTTGTTCGAAAAAGCGCTCGCGATGGACGGCGCGCTTTTGCCCGACTTGCAGAGGCGGCGCACCGAAGTTAATCAACTGCAAGCGATCGTCGATCAGGCGCGCAGAAATTCATCCCTGATACCGACGGCGCTCGCATTTCATCAAAAGATCGAACCAGGCCTGACGACGGCCGCGCCCCGTTTGCGCCTCCTCGCGGCGCTCGAACAGGCGCGCTGCGCTACTTTGCAGAAAAACTTCGATGCAGCACACCGCCATGTCGGAGCGGCGACCGACATACTGCAGCAGGAAATTCTGCCAAAGCATCCTGACGCTTTCGAGCCCTTTGAAATCGCCGAAGTGGAGGCGGAACTGGCGCTGGCCGAGGGCAAATACCAAGACGCCGACGAAAAAATCAAATTCGTCATCGCTTGCTTTGTCGATCAGGATCTCGCCGGCCGCGAAGTCAAGGCGCGCTTGTTATGGGCGAAGGCGCTCGATGCGCTCGGTCGGCGCGATGAAGCCGAACGCAACCTCTCACAAGCCCTGCGCCGCGCCGTCATCCGTGGCTTGATCGGCCATGCCGATCAGGTCCGCGCCGCTTTGGCGGAAAGCGGCGGTTCGGAAAACATGACCGCGTTGGATTCGCTCGCCGCCAGCCCCGCCGCGCAAGATCTCAGCCGGCGTTTCGTCCGCCGCAAAGCCTTGGGGGCGGGCGGGCAGGGCAGCGTGTATCGCGCCTATGACATCGAACTCGGCGGCGAAGTCGCCTTGAAGCGCGTCAATCTCGCGGCGCTCTATGATCCTTCGCAAAGGGAATTCGCGATCGAGACGGCGCGAACTGAAATCGCTGCCGCTTCCCGCATCGATCATCCTGGCGTCGCGCGCATTCGCGGGCTGATTGTCGAAGCGGGCGGCGACGCGTGGTTGATCGAAGATCTGATCGAAGGCCCGACGTTGCGGAATCTCATGCAAGGCGGCCGGATGCCCGTGGATCAGGGGCTCGACACAATCAAGAAGGTCGCCTTTGCGCTCTCCGCCATTCACGCGGCGAAGGTCGTGCATTGCGATCTCAAGCCGGAGAACATCGTCTTCGCCGGCACCGCGCAGCCGGTCATTATCGATTTTGGGATTGCGGTTCTCGACCCGGGTCGGCGCAGCCAAGCCGGCACGCGCGCCTATATGGCACCCGAGCAAAGGCGGGGCGGGCGGGTCAGCCCGCGCACCGATCTCTATCAGCTGGGCGTCATGTCGTTGGAAATGTTCGGCGTCAAACCGGCGCTCGGGCAGAAGTTCTGGCTTCATGACAATGGGATTAAATCGGCACTCTTATCCGCCGGCCTCAATGAACCATGCATCGATCTCATGCATGGTTTGGTGGCGCCCATGCAATGGCTGCGTCCGGCCTCCGCTACCGATGTTGCTCAGACCATTATCGATGCAACGCGCGTGCAGCGTCGTGCCCCATAGCGAAACATAGCTTGCTTTTTTGCGATCGCCCGGACACTATGGCGAAGGGTGTGGGCGTCGATTTTCTTTCGTTGTTTGAGCTTGGCGATGATTACCATTACCCAATTTTTGGGTCCTTCGAATGGACAGAGCCGACAATTTAACGACGCCAATGCGAGAATTGAATTTGGCGGCGATGCAACATGCATCGCGGGCGTTCCGGAAGACAAAAAAACAGCCGGCCCTCGTCAATTTGCATTAGGACGCGATCCGGCGGCCGAAGTCCATCAGCAGATCAAATTCATCACTCTCTTGCATTTTGGCCAAAGCATTTTGGCCAAGCCGAGAGGCCATGCTCCAGCGTGAGCTTTGCTCATGCGGGCGACACAGGGTCGTGCGAAGTCAGGTTCTGAAGAGGTTCTCCAGCCCCGGCAGTGGGCATCAATTTTAGGGTGTCGCGATGATTACGATCAGCCATCAATCGGGGCCTCTCAAAGGCGAAACGCGGAAGTTCGACGACGACAAGACAACCATCGAGATCGGCCGCGAAACGGATTGCGACATCGTCTATCCGGAAGACGAGGCTCTTGTCGGTCGCAGGCATCTTGCGCTGGTGCGCCAACTCAACGACTGGGTAGTTCATATTCACGAGGGGCCTCGCGGCCCGCACTTTGTCAGCGTCGACGGCGTGCCCGCAGAGTCCGGCCAGATATTCAAGTCCGGTTCTGTCTTTCATCTTGGCCGCAAGGATGGGCCGAGTTTCTCGGTGAGCTTCGCTCAGCCCAAATTCGCCGATGGAATGGCTGCGACGGTTGCGCAAGCGCATGTCACGCCGATGCGCGTGCTCTATCGGCGTCTCGCTCTTGTCGGCGGGGTTGTCGCCGTCGCGATCATTCTTGTCCTCGGAGGCTGGATCGCGAAATACTTGAACGATCAGCAACGCACGGCTGCCGCCTTCGCGAGCCTCACCAAGGATCAGGAAGATGCCGCGAATGCGCTCGCGCATTTGCGCACCAATGCGGCGGCCACCATCGATCAGAAAATCATCGATCATCTGATCCGCGCGACCTTCCTCGTCTATAAGCAGGACGCGCAAGGTCGCCAATTTGCCGACGGCACCGCGTGGGTGATCGGCCCCGACGTCCTGGCCACCAATGCCCATATTGCGGCGCTCTGCAGCGAATTCACCGAGGCCGACAAGCAGCTCGCCTCCTGCGACGATCTCAGTCCCGGCGAAAAACTGCTGGTGAAGGCGCCCGGGCCGAATGGCGCCGTCTATGAAGTCATTGGTCATAGTTATCATCCGGGCTATGTCGCCTTCCCGCGTTACGTGCTGGGCAAAGACCCGGCGATTGCGACCACTGGCGGCCCGACGCAGGTCGGCAGCGACGGCTATGATGTCGGGCTTTTAAAGGTCAACGCACACTTTCCGCCGGATCTCGCTCTTCAGGTCGCCTCGAAAGAGGAGCTTATGGCGCTGACGCCCGGAACGCCTTTGGCATCGGCCGGCTATCCGAGCGAGAACATCTATAACAGCGATGTCCTCACCGTCGCGGCGACGCCGCAGATTCATTACGGCAACATCAGCGCGTTGACGGATTCCTTGTTCCTGCCGACCGATCCGGCGCATAATTTCCTGATCCAGCACTCGGTGCCGATGACCGGTGGCTCATCCGGCAGTCCCGTCGTCAGCGTTTCAGGTCATGTCGTCGGCCTGCTCAATTCTGCGAATTTCGGACCAGCGGCGGCGGGATGGGTGCGCGGCGCGCCGAGTGGCGCCGAGATCAATTACGCGCAGCGGGCCGATTTCATCGCCGATCTTTACGTTGGCCGCGCGGATTCCGCGTTCCAGTCGGACATGACCTATTGGACACGTCAGGTCGCCGATTTCCAGCGCGGCATCGATGTGATGGGCGCGTGGCTCCTCGATCGGTCCAAGCCCAGCTCGGATGCGACGCCGCAGCTTATCACCGAGACGCATGGCAAACTCGGTTCCGACGAAATGCGGATCGACCCCAATACGAAGCAGAAGATCAGGATCAATGTCGGGACGCTGAAACTTACGGCGAATACATCCTACTTCATTTTCGTCTATGCGGATAATGACGCGAACGTCAAAATCTATCTGAAAGACGCGAACAACAATACGCTCGCGAACAACACCAATTCCGGCTGGTATCCGAGCGTTTCCTTCGTGCCGCCAACGACGGGCGACTGGTCGCTGGTCGTCGTCGGTCCCGACGCCGACACGACCTATACGACGAGGGTTTACACATGGAAGCCGTCAAGCTCGTGAGATTGAGGGCTGGTATCTCGATAAATTTTTCTATCAGGCGGGGAGATTAAGAATGCGTATTCGGCATGTCATGATGGGCTTATTTGCCTTTGCGGCTTTGAGTTTCCTCTCGGGGTCCGCTCTTGCTGCGTGTACGGGCAAAGCATCCTTTGAGGACGATTTCCAAACCCTCGATCCGAGCTGGGGCACCGCTGATGCGACCCTGCTCGTGCAGAACGGCTCGCTGCTCATCAAGCCGCAGCCCGGCTACATTCGCTGGGCCTTGAGCCAGAGCGATTATTATGGCGACGGCAGCATCTGCGTCATGGCGGCGATCACCGAAGCGAGCGCCGTCGATCAGGTCCAGCCACTGGTGCTCTTCTGGGCGACGTCGGATTACGCCAATATGTATGCTCTCAACCTCGGCACCGACGGTAAGCAGGGGTTCTACAAGGTCGATAAGCTTTCCAACAAACGCTGGCTCACGCCGATCCCCTGGACGGCCGATCCGGGGATCAAATTCGCGCTTGGCGATTTCAACGCGGTCGAAGTGCAGATGGCCGGCCACACGGCGAGCATCATCATCAACGGCAAGAAGCTTAATCAGCTGAACGGCGATCCGCCGGATGGCGGCGGTCTCATCGGACTCGGCGCCTCGTCCGGAAACGGCGTGAACGCGACATTCAGCTTTCAGAAATTCCAGTTCTTCAAGGCTGCGAGCCCTTGAACAGGCGCCCCGTCGAGTTGCGGTCATGAAACGGCCGCTCTGAGGGGGCACAAAACGCTGGTCTCGGCGCTGTGCGTGAGCGTCGCCTCATGTGCCGAGAAATATGAAGGAGATTGCTATGGCATGTTCATCGCGGAGAAGAAGGGCCGGCTTGGTGCGTTCGCGCGAGGTGCTTTCTGCGGGCCTTCTTGTGGTCTTCGCCATAGCGAGCGTGGGCGCCCGCGCCGAGGAGCACCCGAAAGTGGTGCTGAAAGGTTCGCCCAATATGGCGGCTAATCCGTCGTCCACCTTGGCAAGCTTCACGCAGGGGTCCTCAAGCCAGGCTTCCGCGACCGGCGTAGGTCCCGGATCGATTGCGCCGCAGATGAAAGTCTTGTCGCTCCGGCCGGCCTCGCGCGCAGCGTCGCGCGCGGCGTCGGATGAGGGCAATCCTGGACAAAATGTCTTCCGGCCGGCGGGCAATCTCTCGGTTGCATCATCGCAAGGCGGCATTGATGTGAAGGCCATGCAGCCTGGCCCCACCGGCTCTCAAAACGCCACCTCGATGAAGCGCGAACAAGCCCAACCCTTGCCTAAGTGACTCCGGTATCGGGCTTTCAAAAGCCCGGCCTGATCGATGCGACGCAAGCGCGTTCGGAGAAATCCGAACGCGCTTTCGTTTGGGGTGCGGCGCGAAGGCTGTGAAACCCCAGGAGTCTCTGAGACGCCACACAGACTCTCATTGTGCCACACGCGGTTGACAGTCTTTTTTCGCCATAGTTCGATGGGGAAATATTAAAAGGCGTTGCGTCGTGTCCAGGGTAAGAAAATTATTCTTTGTCTGGCCTTGTTGCTTGCAGTTGATTTTGGCGGGCTGCGTTACCGTTGGCGGCACCGCGATGCGGATGAACCGCACGGATTATAACGAGGCGGTCAACGACACCAATGTCGAGCAGCTTCTGCTCAACATCGTGCGCGTCCATGATTCCGAAATACCGACCTTCATGGACATGGTGGAACTCGATGAGGCGAACAGCGTCGGCGCGGGCATCTCGGGCGGCCCCAGCAACATCGGCGCCAAAGCCGGCACTATCGGGGATTCCCTGTTCGGTACAATCGGCGCGGTGACTGGGTCGGCATCGGTTTCGGATCAACCGATCGCAAAATATGTCCCGCTCTCCGGTTATCCTCTCATCCAGCAGATTTCATCGCCAATCAGCCTCGGCGCGATCGCGAAGTTCACCAATTCGAGCTGGCCCGATTCGACATTGCTTTATTACAGCTTCGAGAGGCTGACGCCGGCCTATCTCGATTTCTACCGGGCGCTCGACACGATCCTGGCGCTCGATTCCTATGGCTCGATCACGCTTGAATCCTCCGCCGATTACGAATTGACGATTGCCTTCGATCCGCAAGGAAATTTGCGCACGCCGGGAGGCAATTGGCGCAAAACATTGGATGGAAGTGGCAAGAGATTGCCATGCATTCCGCCCTGGCCGTCCACGGTTGCAGTTCATGAGCTATGGAGCAAATTGAAATCGATTTATGGCGGCGGGTCCGGCAACACCATTGTGCTGACGTCGGCCAAGATCAAGGGAAAGAGCAACGTTGTCGTTCCGCGCTCGGGGCTCGGCGCGCTTAAGGAGGCCGAAACCGATCATATGCTCTTTACCGATGGCAATACGGCCGAAGCGATCCGGCAAGCAAATGATGCCGACGAATGCAGTCTCGGCGAATTCTATTATGCGCCGGATTCATCCGTTCCGATCGGCGACTATGGACCGGAGGTTGACGCACTGTGGAAGCAGCATTTCGACGCCGTCTATCTGCATAATGATTCCTCGCAGACATCCCGCGAATTCTTCCGGTCTCTGGGTCAAAGACGCGTTTACATTATTGTCGAGCAAAGCGATCAGCGACCAGCCGATGCCTATGCCAGCGTCTACAAGGACGGCCGCTGGTATTCGATCGCCGCGTCGGACCGGATTTCGAAACAGAACTTCGCATTGCTCAGCGAAATCCTGACCATTCAGGCGGCACCGGTTTCGAATTCTTCGACGATTCCCACGAGCATTGCTATAACGCCCTGAGCCTCTCGGACTGGGAATGATCCATGACGCCAGCGCCTGAAGCCGGTGACGCTGCGGCAAAGCCGGACGTCTCTTCGAACCGTCCTGAACTTCCCTGCCTCGCCTTGCGCGTCGGGATCACGGGTGCGCGCAATCTCGCGCCGGAAAACATCGACCGCCTGCGCGATCAGCTGAATGCGGTGCTCAAGGAAATCAAAAGCAATATGGAGCGCCTAGCGAAGGAAGGCGGTGTTGTCGCTCGCTATTCCGGCCTGGAGCAAGAGCCGCAGGCGCCTCTGCTGCGATTCATTTCGCCGCTTGCGCGCGGAGCCGATCGTCTGGCGGCACAGGCCGCCCTCGGCCTCCACTATAAGCTTTACGTGCCGATGCCCTTTCCGCAGAATGAGTATGAGCAGGATTTCAAATCGGCCGGCCCGGACGTTTCGCCCTCGGACGCCGATCTCCAAGAGTTCCGACATCTACTCGCCGAGGCAAAAGGCGACTGCCTGTCGCTCGACGGGGATCGCGAAGATCAGGACCGCGCCTATGAGGCGGTCGGCGAATTCGTCACCCGTCACAGCGATGTGCTGATTGCAATCTGGGACGGCAAGACATGGGAGCGTCGGGGCGGCACGGCGCAGATCGTCGAATATGCGGCGTTTCACGGCGTTCCGGTGTGGTGGATACATGCGACCGAGCCGCACGTCCCGGTCTTGCTTATCGATTCCGAAGACCTACGCGATCCCATCCCGCTGCCGTCAGAGCCTCCATTTGCAACCTTAGAGACCTACCTCAATAAACATATCCGTCCGCCCGGATCGGTCGAACGCGATCGCCACGGATTCATCGGTTCCATTGCGCGCCGTGGGCAGGACCCGACAGATTCCCCCATCGCTGATTATTTTGCGGAGAAAGGCTCGTCATCGGGCGCTTGGTCGAAGCTCTATGGCATGATGATGCGCTGGGCTTCTGGGCGCCATCTGCCGTGGTCGGATCCCGCGCGGCCGAACGATCCCGTCGCTACCTATTGGTACGATCATTATAGGCCGGCCGATGCGCGGGCGGGCGAATATGCGGCGCGCTATCGCTCGACTTATGTCTGGCTTTTCCTGCTCGCAACTCTGGTTCTCGCCTTCGCCACGACTGCCGCCGTGACGCATGGGCATGAGGAGTTGCGCCCTATCGGCATCATCATGACCGTGTTGGAGTTGGGTACTCTGTTTCTCATCGGCATGTTCGTGCGCGCGGCGATCCGTGGCGAATGGCACGAGCGGTTCATCGAATATCGTCTGCTGGCGGAACTTTGCCGCAAACAGCAATTCCTGGCGCCTTTGGGACGCGCCGTCTCGCTCGTCGCGGTGCGCCGTATGGTTCTGCGCGAAATGGAGAATGCGAAGACTGAAAAAGTTCCAACAAGCGCGGAGGCCGACGAGGCGGAAATGCGGGCACGCGCGGCCTGGGTCGCTTGGCTCTTCGCCGCTTGGGAACGCGCGGCGCCGCTTCCTGTCGAACATATCGCCAAGGCGCTGAGCGAGATCGTCAACAAGCAGGTCCTCGAAGGCTTGATCGACGAGCAGTTGCGCTATCATCAAGGCCGCGCCGACATGTCCGAACGGGCGGACGAGACGTTTTTTCGCATCGGTCAGGAGAGCTTCATCGCCGTCGGCGTCTGCGTCATGGTCAAACTTTTGGTGCAGGGTGTCGCACTCCTCATTCCTGCCGCGGAGCATCTACCGGGATGGGAGATTTTCTACCTGACGCTGACGTGGCTCGCGATCGTGTTGCCGGCAGTCTCCGCCGCGGCGCTGGGCATCAGGAGCTATGCCGAACTTCAGCTCCTCGCCGAGCAGTCGCATCACATGCTGCAAGAGCTTTTGCACGCCAAGCGGCGGATCAACAGAATCAATCTCACCCGCGCCTTGGCCGCGGAAGATATCGGCGCGGAAACGCAGGCGGTTGCGACTCTGATGCTGCAAGATCTCGAAGGCTGGTCGCGGCTCTTCAAGGTTAAGGCGATCGAACCCTGAGCGCTGTCTCACCTGGGACCTGGACCGCGGATGAGACAGCCGCTGATGAACGATCTCAGTGCGGAACGGTCGATCCCGCATGGACCGGTTGGGAGAGCACCGCCGTAACGGCGCCAGGGCGCATTGAATCCGCTCGAATTGCCATGTGACCCGGGTCGCTGCCCTTATTGGCGAGTGCGGAACCGACGGGCACGGCCTGCGCCGCGCGCCCTGTGAGCGTCACGGGCCGCGGCAGCCCTAGCATCATCAAAGTTTCCTGGCTGATCGGTTGCAGGGCGCAGCCGCAGACCGGACGGGTCGTCAACCATCCGGCACCGGCGGTCGCAACAAGTGCCAATCCTCCGAACGTGAGCCAAAGAGTGTGGCGCGGGCGCTTTGCCTCCGGCACGGGAGGGGCTGCGGCTTGCGGCTCCTCGGCCGAGGGAAGGCCAGCTTCGGCGATCAATTTTGTCGAATGGAACATGCGCAATGTCCTCACAATGGGGGTCGCGCGGAGATGCGCGAATGACAGGAACGCCCACCACGGGCGGCCTGGTGCCCCAGAAGACGGACGAGCGCGCAATTTCGGCGACACGCCAAAGCGATGAATTTTGAACTCCAAAATGGCAGCCCTGTCCGTCTCGAACGAAGATGCCCCCAGCCGGGCGTCGCAAATGACAGGGGAGACTTCCATGCTCAAACGACACGTCGGGCCGGCCGCATTTGTCCTGACCATCCTCTTTTCGCAGGCGTCCTCCTTCGCTGCTGGATTGGATGGGATCACAATTTCGGGTCCTCTCGTCCATGCCAATTTGGCGATCTATTTGCTGCATGGCGGTTCCACGCCTGGTCCCGTACCGATCCCATTGCAGGAAGCATTTGAAAAGAAACTCGTGCGCGTGAATGAGATCGGCCGCGTCGATCAGTTGACCGTCGATAATCTCTCAAGCCGCGAGCTTTTCATCCAGTCGGGCGACATCGTCACCGGCGGCCGGCAGGATCGCGTCATCATCTCGAGCCTCGTCTTGCCGCCGGGCGCGAAGGACGTCACGCTCGCCGTCTTCTGTGTCGAACCCGGGCGCTGGACATCGCGGACCAGCAATGATGAGGCCGGCTTTGTCGCAGCGGACGCTGCCATTCCCTCAGCGACGGCACGGACGATCCTCACCGAAGCCGCCATCGAGCCTGCGCCTGTCAATGAATTTTCGGGCTCCTCCCTGCAACAGAAGATGTGGGACGAAGCCGCAACCGTACAGACAAATCTCGGAAAGAATTTGCACGCCAATGCATCCGATCCCGCTTCGCCGACGAGCCTCGCGCTGTCGCTCAATGCCGACAAATTGCAAGCGGCGGAAAAGAGCTTCGTCGATACGCTCGCTCCGCAAGGCCTTAAGGACAATGATGTCGTCGGCTTCGTTGTCGTCGTCAACGGGCATGTGAGCAACGCGGAAATCTATCCCTCGCATGCGCTTTTCCGCGCTATGTGGGAGAAGGAATTGCGCGCTGGCGCGGCGGAGGCGATCGAGACCGAGACGGGAGCAAAAGCGCCCGCGCCATCGCGCGATGCGATTCAGAAGGTCTTGGATCTCAATGCCTATGGGCCGGCACAAGAAAGGCCGCTCGACGCGTCGAACACCGATATCGTTCGTATTGGCCCCGCCATGCAATTCATCGAGTCGCGCCGCGCGGACGCCTCCTGGGTGCTGCGGAGTTATGTGGCGAAAGCAGCGCAATAGGCTATTCTGCCTTTGATTTGGGGCGTCTGCGCGGGCATTTTGCGGCATCCTTGCCATGATGATCTATGACGCATTCATTTCCTATAGCCACGCGCGCGACAAGAAGATTGCCGCGGCTTTGCAGAGTGTCGTCCAGACGCTCGGCAAGCCGTGGTACAAACGGCGCGGCCTGAGGCTCTTTCGTGACGATACGAGCCTCTCGGCCACGCCGCATCTCTGGCCTTCGATCGAATTGGCGCTTTCGCAATCGCACTTTCTGATTTTGCTTGCGTCATCGGACGCGGCGCAATCTCCATGGGTGGAGAAGGAAATTGCCTATTGGCTCGCTAACAAGTCCGCCGAGACTCTGCTCATCGCAGCGACCGATGGCACGCTCGCCTGGGACACGGAGAAGGGCGATTTCCTCTGGTCAGACAGCACGCCGTTGCCCGCCTGTCTCAAAGGGAAATTCGCGGCTGAGCCGAAATGGGTTGATCTTCGCGCCTATCGCGAAGAGGTCAATCGCAGCGACCGCCGATTCATGGAGCTTGCCGCCGATTTCGCCGCCGCCATTCGCGGCGTTCCGAAAGAAGATCTTCTCTCCGAGGAGGTGCGCCAACAGCGCCGCGCGCTGACGCTCGCCTGGTCGGCTGTCGCTCTGCTCATCGCGCTTACGGGTGCGGCGGCCTGGCAATGGAAGTCGGCGGTCGAGGCGGAGCGCGTCGCGATCGCGCAGAAGCAGCGCGCCGAAAAGGATCTCGGCGCGGCGAAGGGTGCGGTCAACGATCTCATCTTCAATATCGCGCAAGGTCTCGGCTATGACAGCAGCACGCTGCCCGTCTCGACCATTCATCACATTCTTGACACGGTCAAAACGACGATCGAATCGCTCGCCGCGACGGAGCCCGGTGACACGGATTTGCAGCGAAGCCGGCTCACCATGCTCGGCAATTTCGCCGAAACCTATCTCAAGGCCGGCGATCTCGAGGACGCGCAGAACGCGGCCGAGCAGAGCCTCGCGCTGGCGCAAGCGCTCGCCAAGGACAAAGGCGATGCGGAGGCGGCGAGCGATCTTTCGGTCTCCTACCATAAGGTCGGCGATGTGCTGCAAACGAAGGGCGATCTTGATGGCGCCTTGACGGCCTATCGCGCGAGCCTCGCCATCGCCGAGCGTCTTGCCCAAGTCGATTCCGGCAATCCCGACTGGCAGCGCGATCTCTCGGTTGCGACGAACAAGATCGGCGATGTCCTCGTCGCGCAAGGGCATTTGGCTGAGGCGCTCGCCTCATACCAAAGAAGCCTCGCAATTAGAGAGAGACTGGCGAAGGCCGATCCCGGCAACGCAGAGGCGCAGCGCAATCTCTCGCTTTCCTATGAGCGGATCGGCGACGTGCTTGTCGCGCAAGGCGATCTTGCCGGCGCGCTGAAGTCGTTTCAAGCGGGCGCCGCCATCGCCGAACGTCTTGCCAGGGCTGATGCGGGCAATCCGGATTTGCAGCGCGATCTCTCGATTGCCGATGAGAAACTCGGCGATACCTATCTGGCCCAGGGCCATATCTCGGACGCGCTCGGCGCCTATCAGGCGAGCCTCGCCATTCGCGAACGCTTGGCGAAATCAGATCCCGGCAATAGCGACTGGCAGAATAATCTGGCGCTGTCCAATGAGAGAATGGGCGATGTTCTGCTGATGCAGGGCGATGGCGGCGGCGCGCTCAAATCATATCAGGCTGCGCTCGCCATCGCGAAAGGCTTGAGCGACTCCGATCCGAGCAACGCAGATTGGCAGCGCGAATTGTCGGTCGCGACCAACAAGGTCGGCGATGCGGAACTGGCGCAAAACCAGCTCCCCGAGGCGCTTGCCTCCTATCAGGCGAGTACCGCCATCAGAGAGCGTCTGGCGAAGGCCGATCCCGGCAATGCCGATTGGCAGCGCGATCTCGCGGTGAGCTATGCGAGGCTCGCCGCCGTCTATCAGAAAACGGGCGACAAGACGAAAGCGCTCGACGCCTTGCGCCAGGGAGAGGCGCTGATCGCTGCGCTGACGAAGCTCGCGCCTGATTCCGCGCAATGGCAAAAAGACCTCGTGTGGTTCGATCAGCAGATCGAGGCTCTGTCGAAGCAGTAGGCAAGGCGGGGGCGGCGCTCGCGAAAACCGACCGCCTGTCCGTCTTCTCTTGCGACCGGCGCGCTCTAGCCGGCCCTTGGGAAGGTCCCGCCATGCTTCGCGCCTCTGCCTCTTTCATTGCCGGTCTGGCTTTGCTTTTGGCGCTCGTTGTCGCCGCCTTTGCCACTGAGAGCCATTTTTATCCGCTGTCGGGCAGCCTCGCGCGTCTCGATCTGCCGGGCGCTTTCGCCTTTCCGGCGCAAGGCGCAGGTTCCGGCGGCGCGTTTTCCGAACCCGGAGACCATGAGACGATCCGCGTTCTCACCGATGACGAGATCGCGTTCATGGCACGCGGAACGATCGATCCCGATTGGGACGCGCCGCGCGATCAAAGCGGCAACGTCGATCGCGCGTCCTTCGCTTTTGCTGAAGCGCTCGGATCGAGCCTACAATGGCTCGCCAGTCTATGGGATCTGCGGTTGACCGGCGTGCTGCTGTGGCTTGCTTTCCTCGCCTTTATGCTTCGCCCGCCGCGCGTGCGCGCCAACGCGCGCGCGGAAAAATCGGACGGCATGCATCACGCGAATGCGCCGGAGAGCGCACCATGAGCGACCGCCAGAGCGCTCCGAAACAGAGTGCGAGTTTTTGGCTGGAGGCGCCGGTGCAGCCGAAGCGGACAGCCGAGATAGCATCGACCGAGACGGCGCGCGCCCTAATCCGGCCGGGATTTCTCGTGCATGCCCGGATGCTGACGATGCGCGAGGATTCAAAGAGAAATTTCTTCGCCCTCGACCAGATCGGGCGGAAGAGATCGGTCATCCTCGATCGTCTCGTCCAAGAGAGTGCGTGCAAAGACGAGGCAATCCTTCGTATCGTGAGAAGCGACGCAGTTCTTGCCTTGGCCGAATTCACTTATGCGATTCATGTCCTGGGCCTCACAGGCCCCGACGATAGTCTCGTGCTCTTGGATCTTCATAATGTCCGCGCCGCGGCCTTAGCGAAGCGCGGCGACGCGCATGCGCTCGATGCCCCATTCACCGATTTCGAGCTGCTGCATTTCGAAGAGATTTGGCGCGCGTCGCCCGGCAGTTTGGAACAAGCCATGCTGGCGCGTTTTCTCGGGCACGCCATGCCCAAGGAGTCTGTCGAGCCTCTGATGACAGCCTGCGAGGCAGCGGGCTTCGTTTCGCGCAAGGCGGTCCACCATGCGCGCACGGTCTTCTCGACTGGGGTTATCGAGTCGGTCCTGGCGGAGTGTCTGCCGGAAATCGGTCTTAGGGCTGAAGGGCATTGAGCCCGTGAAAACTGCTAATATGACAATTTTATAAATGATTTAGCGCAAAGCGCCGGCGCGGTGCTTGCGCTTTTATGGTGGCATTCCCGCCGAGGCCGGTTACGCCATCATGATTGCAAAGGTTGAAATCGTTGAGCAGCTTGGCGAGAAGGCTCTGCTTCTGCCGGACCTTCTCGCCGAGGCGCTGTCCGCCAACGACAGGTTGAAACTGCGGCTCAGCCTGCTGCAGGAGGCGCTTGCGCACGGCCGGCATCCGCAGGCGGAGGCGCGTTCTTTCGAGGCCGAGCGCCACGCCGTGGGGCTGGCCGATCCCAATTTCGACAGGATCATCTCCGGCGCGCAACTGACGGCCGGCAATCTTCTCGCCGCGCCCGGGGCATCGGCGCTGATCAAAGGCATCGCCGCCGATCTCGCGCTGATGCTAGCGCCTTTGAAGGCGGCAAATCCGAACACTGCCAGCGCCTTCGAGGCGCGGCTGTCCGCTCTCATCGCCTCACTGCCAAGCGCCGCCAACGACACGCTTGATACCCATGCCATCGATGCCATGACCTCCGCGCGGCAAGAGGAAGGCGACAGCGTTCATCGTCTCGTGATGGGTATGCATAAGGCGGTCAATCAACTTGCGGCGGAGACGGCGGTTGAAACAATCGACGGTGCCCGCGCCCATCATGTCACTGATGACGATCGCGCCCGCATCAAAGCCTTCATGGCCGGGCTCAACCGCACCGCGCCACTTGCCTTCGGCCATCCGGGTCTCGGCACGACAGCCGTGCGCGTCGGCCAAAGGCTCACGATTCAGAACGATATTGGCACGACCGATGCGCATGTGCTTGTTATTCATGTCGAGAATAAGAGCGTCCGTGTCACCTATACGGATGTGCACTGGCAGCGTGCGAAATTCTTTATCTCGCTTTTTGCTGGTCAGAATGTCACTTGGAGCCCGATGGCGGAAGAGAGCACGACGGGCGCCGGCGAAAAGAACGCCTTTTATCTCGTCAACGGCACCTATGACGCGCCTGAAACCGCAGCGCTGATGCGCTTCCTCGACTTTCTCGGCTCGCGCATCGTCTTCCTGATCGATTGGAACAAGGCGCGCAAGGCGCTCCAAACTTTCATCGGCAAAGACGCTGCGATCGCGTGCCTCACATGGGCGGCCGCGCATGATTACGGCCATCGCGCCTTTCTCGAATTGGGCGGCCCCAATCTCCTCTTTGAGGCGATCCGGCGCACGGCGTCCGGCCGCATTCCTTATGGCGCCAGACTTGACGAGACGCTGGGGGAATCGGATTGCGCGAAGTTCCTGCGCCTTGTTTTGCGTGAGACAAGCGAAGGTCTGCAAGCCGGGCGCTCGACACGGCTGATCCGCGATCAAATCCAGGCTGACCTTGGCCAACGCTTTGAGACGGCACAGGCCTCTGTCTTGGCTATTCTGCTCCTCCATCTCGGCATCACGCGCATGCTTTCAACCGAAATCGCGGAAGCGCTTCGCGAAAACGAGGCGACGGCGGATCGCGCGTCGCTCGCGCAAGACTCAAAGCGCATGGAGGAAAAGGCCGATCGCCTGACCTTGGAGGCGCGGGAGATTTGCGCCCGGGTTCAGAATTCAAGCCTCATCATGCGGCTGGTCGATTCGATCGAGAATTCGACCGACATGCTGGACGAGGGCGCCTTTCTCCTGAGTCTTCTGCCGACGGGCAATCATTCGGCGAGTGTCACCGCGCTTGCCGACTTGGCGGAGATCGTCATTGAGAGTATCGGCAATCTCACCCGCGCGGTCGCGGCGGCCTCATGCCTGCCACAGGGACGGCAGACCGATGCGGCAGACGCGCTGCAGGCGATCGATCTCGTTCTCAGTGCCGAGCGGCGCGCGGACGCCGCCGAACGCACCGCCTTCAGCGCCTTTGCAACCCCGACGCAGTCGGATCCGCGTGCGCTGATGCTCGGCTTCGAAGTTGCCCGCGCGCTCGAGACGGCAACCGATCATCTCGCGCATGCGGCGCTTTCGCTGCGCGATCTTGTGCTTGAGGATTTATCGGCATGAGCACGGATTGTGATCCATTGCTGATTGCGCGCGACGGCGGTTCGGAAGCCGTCACTGCGGAGATTGCGGGATCGAAGGCGGCGCAGCTTTGGCAGATGGCGCAGCTCGGCCTCGACGTGCCGCTGGCCTTCGTCTTGCCGACGACGCTCTGCGCATCGATCAACGCGGGCGAGGAGGGTGCTCGCGCGGCGCTTGACGAGGGCTTGAAAAAAGGCATCGCGTGGCTCGAAGAGAAGACCGGCCGGCAATTCGGCGACAGCCGTGCGCCTCTGCTCGTCTCGGTGCGTTCGGGCGCCGCTGTTTCCATGCCCGGCATGCTGGAAACCGTTCTCGATGTCGGTCTCAACGATGAGACGCTGCGCGGCCTCATTCGCATGACGGGAAATCCGCGGCTTGCCTATGACAGCTTTCGCCGCCTCATCCAAAGCTATGGCGAGACGGTCGCCCATGTCCCGGCCAACCTCTTCGATCGGCGGCTCGTTGCCATGACAAAGAGCGAAGGTGTCACCCATGAGCGCGCGCTCGACCCCGAAGCCTTGCATCGTCTCAGCGCGGAATTTCGCGATCTCATGCTCCATGCGAGCGGCCATCCGTTCCCGGACGATCCGCGCGAACAGCTTTATGGCGCGGCGATCGCCGTCTATGAATCTTGGGTGAGCGCCAAGGCCGTCGAATATCGCAGGCTCAATCGCCTCGAGGGCTTGAAGGGCACGGCGGTCACCGTGCAGGCGATGGTCTTCGGCAATTCGGGCAACAGTTCCGGGGCGGGCGTCGCCTTCAGCCGCAATCCCGCGACGGGCACGAAAGAGCTTTATCTCGATTTTCTTTTTGATGCCCAGGGCGAGGACATCGTCTCCGGCCGGCGCACGCCAAGCCATGAAGAAAAGCTCGCTGCGCGCCTGCCCGAGGTTGCGAAGGCCCTTGCCCAAGGCGTGCGCAGGATCGAATCCGAAATGCGCGATGCGCAGGATGTCGAATTCACGGTTGAAAACGGCCGTCTCTTTTTCCTGCAAACGCGGGCCGCCAAGCGCAGCCCCTTGGCCGCGCTGCGCGTCGCGCTCGATCTGGTGCATGAAGGGCTCCTCGATCGCAAGACGGCGCTAGCACGACTTGATGCGATCGACGAAGGCGCGCTTGTGATTCGTCGCTTCGCGACGCACGTGAAAGCAATTGCGACGGCGATTTCCGCCGGGCCCGGCGTTGCGAGCGGGCGCGTTGCCTTCGACTCGCAACACGCCAAAGATTTGGCGGCGAAGGGCCTGCCGGTCATTCTGGTGCGGCAGGAGACATCGACGGAGGATGTCGAAGGCTTCGCGCTTTCAGCGGGAATCTTGACCGCGGTCGGCGGTCGCACGGCCCATGCCGCCGTCGTCGCCCGCCAACTCGGCAAAGTCTGCCTCGTCGGCTGCCGCGCGCTCCAAATCGATGAAGCGAATCGTGTTGCGACACTCGCTGGCGCGCCCATCCGCGAAGGCGACTGGCTGTCGCTCAACGGAGACAGCGGCGAAATCACCCTCGGCGAGCGCGCCATCGTGAAGGAATTGCCGCCCGAGCTTGCCGAGATCGCGAAATGGCGTGCTGAACTGGCTCAAGTGCGTGCATAAAAGCTATTCGAAGCCGACGATCGGATGCGGCACATAGGGCTCTTCAAGCGCCTTGATCTCCGCTTCGCTCAGCGTGAGGGACAGCGCCGCGACGGCATCGTCCAAATGTTGCGGCTTCGTTGCCCCGATGATCGGCGCGGTGACGCCGGGCTTTTGCAGGAGCCAGGCCAGGGCGACTTGCACGCGGGGAACGCCGCGTTTTGCTGCAATCTCGGCCACGCGCGCGATGATCTTAAGATCGTCCTCGACATTCGAATTATAGAGCGTCTTGCCGAATTCATCCGTTTCGGTGCGCGCGGTCTTCTCTTTGGGATCGCGCGTCAGGCGTCCGCGCGCGAGCGGACTCCAGGGGATGACGCCGATGCCATCGGCGCGGCAGAGCGGCAGCATCTCGCGCTCTTCTTCGCGATTGAGGAGATTCAGATGGTCTTGCATGGAGATGAAGCGCGTCCAGCCTCGGTATCGCGCCAAGTCCAGAGCCTTGGCGAATTGCCAGGCATGCATGGACGAGGCGCCGAGATAGCGCGCCTTGCCGGCCTTGACCACATCGTGAAGAGCTTCAAGCGTCTCCTCAATTGGCGAGTGATAGTCGAAGCGATGAATCTGATAGAGATCGACATAGTCCATGCCGAGCCGCTTGAGGCTCGCGTCGATCGCCTGAAAGATGGCTTTGCGCGAGAGGCCCGTGCGGTTTTGACCCGGCTCGTCCGAAAAGAACACTTTCGTCGCGACCACGACTTCTTCGCGCTTGGCGAAATCCTTCAGCGCGCGGCCGAGGATATCTTCGCTTGAGCCAGCGGAATAGACGTTCGCCGTATCGAAGAAATTGATTCCAAGGTCCAGCGCCTTGCGAATGAAGGGCCGCGCCTCCTGTTCGGGAAGAGTCCATTTGTGGTTGCCGCGATTGGGATCGCCATAACTCATGCAGCCGAGGCAGATGCGGGAAACATCAAGGCCGCTACGGCCGAGCTTCGTGTAAATCATTGTTATGTCCGTCGTTGGTGATCGGTGCTGGCGCGCGATGCGATGCAGCAGTGGTACAGGCCGGAAATGCGTCCCGTCAATTCAGCGATTGTATCTCTCAAAAGAGTGATTCGACCCTCTCGCGATGCAAGACGCCGAGGAGGTTCCTCCATAAAAGTCTGCCGCGCTTAACAGTTCTTCAGCCACGTTTCGCGATTGCGGATCGTCGGGTTTTGGGGAGAATAAGCGGCGACTCACGCCAGCCGGCTGAAATGCGATGCCCTTCAAAGATCGTGCGGATGCGGGCACCAAGCTCGCCGAGGCGTTGCGCAGCTACAAGGATCTGCGTCCCGTCGTTTTGGCTCTGCCGCGCGGGGGCGTTCCGGTCGCGGCCAAAGTCGCGCGAGCCTTGGACGCGCCGCTCGATCTGCTTCTTGTGCGGAAGATCGGTCTGCCGGGGCAGGAGGAACTCGCCATGGGCGCGGTCGTCGATGGTGGTGCCCCCATCACGGTTCGCAATGAGGACGTGATCGCCTCCGCCGGCGTGAACGAGGCGGAATTCGCCGTCGTGCGCGACCGCGAGCTTGCCGAAATCGAACGGCGGCGTGCCAATTATATCGGCAATCGCGCGCGGGCGGAGATCGAAGGCCGCGTCGTGATCGTCGTCGATGACGGGATTGCGACGGGGGCAACGACGCGCGCCGCGCTGAAGGCCTTGCGTCTGCGCAAGCCGAAGACGCTGATCCTTGCGGTGCCCGTGGGCCCGACCGATACGATCGAAGCCATGCAGGGCGAGGCCGATGTCGTCGTCTGCCTCGAGGAATATGAGATCTTTGGCGCGATCGGAATCTTTTATGCGGATTTCCATCAGATTTCGGATCGGGAAGTCATGGCGACGCTGGCGGAGTTTCCGGCGCAATCGAAGGGTTGAACGAAGGGAACCAAGCGATGAAAATCTCAGGCCGCAATTTTATCAAAGGTACGGTCGTCGATGTCAAAAAGGGCTCGACGACCGCGCATGTTCATGTCGAGATCGCTGGTGGAATCATTCTCACGGCGTCGATCACCAATGAGGCCGTGGACGATTTGCAACTGGCGAAGGGCAGGCCTTGCCATGCCTTGATCAAAGCCTCCGACGTGATGATCGCGGTCGATTAGACCGCGATCTTTCACCGATCGTTCTGCGTGACCTGCCGCTCACTCGGCTCCGTCGTCGAAACGCGCATGCCATCGACGAGGCCGATCGGCGGATTGAGGATGATCTGATCGTCGGGATTGAGACCGGCGCGCACTTCGACCTCCGCGCCATTATCGGCCAGAACGTCGATGTGCCGAATCCGCGCCACGCCATATTCGTCAACCGCAACGCTCAGCCCGGTCTTGTCGAAGATCACCGCTTGCGTCGGAACCGTGATCACCGGCTGAGGCCGCGGGATGGCAAGGCGAACGGTGCAATAGACGCCCGACAAAAGGCTGCCATCCTTGTTGTCGACATCGACTTCCGTCAGCAGGGTGCGCGTCCCAGGCTGCAAGGCGCTCGCGTTGCGGGCGACGATGCCGTGAAACACGCGGTCGGGGATTTCCGGCACGAGAACATCGGCGGATTCGCCGTCCTTCACGCCGAAGGCCGAATCCTGCGGGACGTAAATCTGGATGCGCAACACGTCGCTGCGGACAATTGAAAACATCGGCGTGCCGCTGGAGACATCCGCGGTGACGAGACTGCCGACATCGATTTCGCGCTGGCTGATCACGCCATCGAACGGCGCGATGACTTTCTCAAATCCGGTCAGCTCTTCGAGGCGCGAGACCTGCGCCTGCTGCGCCTTGTAATTCGCTTGCGCGACGCCGAGTGCGGCGGTCTGCGCGTCGGCCGTGAGCCGGTCCTGATCGCCCTGTTGCTTCGACTGCCAGCCTTGCGCGACGAGTTGGGTCGTGCGCACATTGGTGCGCTGGGCCAAGTCCTGATTGGCGCGTGCCTGATTGATCGAGGCTTCCAACTGAACAAGCTGCGCGCGGGCCTGCACAAGTTGTTGGTCGAGGTCTGGCGCGGCGATCACGGCAAGCACATCGCCCGCCTTCACCCGGCTGCCGATGTCCACGTTGCGGGTCGCGATATAGCCCGTCGCGCGGGCAAAGACGGTGGCGCTGTCGAAAGCCTGGATATTGCCCGGGAAGCTCAACACACGCGGTGCGCTGGTAACCTTCACCTGAGCCGTGCGGACATGCGCGACCGTCGTCTCTTGTTGATTGAGGGTCTCCAAAGCAGCCGAGCGGCGTTGGGCATGGCCCCAGGCGCCATAGCCGACGAGGGCGACGACGAGAACGATGGTCCCGATGCCGAAGAGCCTAGGGCCGCGGCGCAGCCGCTCCTCTTCTTTTATCTTTGCGGCCTCGGCCGCGTCGATCTCATCGCGCATGGTTTGATGTCCTAATGCACTCTCATGAGCCGCGTTTGCAGCCGGACTCGATGTTCAAAGTCTTAAGTCTCGTAACCGACCGGCTCCTCTTCTTCCCGCTCATAGCGACCGAGCAGAGAATAAAGATAGGGCACAAAGAAAAGCGTGGTGAGCGTGCCAACCATGACGCCGCCGATCACGGCGCGAGCCAGAACCGCATTCTGTTCCTCTCCCGGCGCGCCGAGCGCCATCGGCACCATGCCGACGACCATGGCCGCGGCCGTCATCAGAACGGGGCGGATACGCGTCCGGCCGGCGGCGCGGGCGGCATCGAGGGCGCTCATGCCTTCCTTGCGCCTTTCGCGCGCGAAGGTCACGAGCAAAATCGAATT